>JBAQPU010000022.1:0-217904 GCA_049306095.1 Cyclobacteriaceae bacterium | reverse complement strand
GATTTAATGGACAAAAATGGTTGGTGAGTTAAGTTGTAACTCACAGATTGCGTGGGGATAAGGGCAGGGAAAATTGGAGGAAATTGAAAACGTTTTCAATTTCCTCTTTTCATTTTATGGCAAAGGTCAAAAAAGTCATGTTGGGGTTGCGGCAGTTTTGATGTTATCCGTTGGGGAAATCGTGACGGTAAGCAGCGTTTCAAATGCAAATCCTGTAGTCTTCTATTCACTTGGACGAACCCTTCGGTTGCAGTCAGTAACCGGTTCACGTGGTTTAAAAAGTGGGTATCAGGCCGACACACGTTGCATCAGTTAAGTATGTTGAGTGGTTACTCGATGCGGACACTGAAGCGGCACTTTCATCACTATCTGAGTAAGCCTCCCGTACTAAGTGTTTATCCCAGTGAGCGGGTCAATCTACTGGTAGATGGAACCTATTTCAGTAAGGATCTGTGCCTTGTGCTTTATCGCGACAACACCATCAAGTTCACCCAACTCTACAGGCTGACCACGGGGGAATGGTATGAAGAACTGAAGGAGGACTTGGAAAATTTGCTATCCCTTCAAGTACAAATTGAGAGTATTACTTGTGACGGTCATAAATCTCTGCTGAAGGCCATCCGGGATGTTTGCCCCAACGTTATCCTGCAACGCTGTGTGGTCCACATACAGCGAATGTGCCGGATTTGGCTTACCATGAGGCCTAAAACTGTACCGGGCCTGGAGCTCCGCGCTATCGTGTCCAAACTTCATACGATCAAAACCACACAGGATAGAGATTATTGGATTGTGAGTTTGGTGCAATGGCATGAACGCCACCAGAGTTTCATCAATGAAAAGAGCTACCAGTTAGCAACGGGGAGATATTGGTACAAGCATAAGCTGGTCAGGCGTTCCTTTATGGTGATTCGGAAAGCCTTGCCGGATATGTTTCATTATCTGGACAACGAACGGGTGCCTAAGTCAACTAATGGATTGGAGTCTTTCTTTGGCCATCTCAAAGGCCATTTGGCCATCCATCGCGGTCTGTCAGCAAAAAACAGGAAAGGGTTCATACAATGGTATCTATACTTCAAGAACGCTACGCGTTCTGAGTTTTCTTAAGACCATAAAACTCTTGGAATGAATACAATGAAGAAGGCTCCCTTGCGAGAGCCTTCTGACCATTCCAGTCGGTAAATCTTATTGCTGGCAAGTTGCTCTCCAGCAGAGCTTGCTTCCTCTTCAGATTTAGGTACGGAATAAATGAAATTTCCAATTAAATGTCACCAACCATTTTTGGCACCATTACCACCAATTACCGATCATTGTTTACCTTCCTGCTTCTCCTTCGCCTTGCCAGCACCAATGGGTATACCCACTGCCAGGTAGAGCGAGGCGTTAAATTGATCTGTTGTTGTGTCGTCAAGGGTAATATCCACTAATCCGTAATAGTATCGAACGGTCAGGTTCATGCCATTGCCTCCCATTAAACGATAACCTAAGCCACCTACCAATCCGAAATCGACACGATGGAATTGATCACTTATTTTCTTTTTATACTCCAAGTCATCTTTGTCCTCTACATCATTCGTAAAAACATCAACTGCTTTGGAACGCAGCGCGGGCATAATTCCGCCTTCTACATAAATGTGATTTTTAAATTCATACTTCATCGCGATCGGTACATTGAAGTAATTAATTTTCCTCCTCACTTCACCACCTGCAAAGGCGTTATCTAAATTTGGATCATCGAGCGAATAAACCGGCAGTCCATCAGTTCCCAGTGTTGACTTTACCAGCACACCGGTATGCACCATCCACTGCGGATTTTTCATCTTGATATCAAAATAAAATCCCAGGTTAAAGGCACCTTTTGCGTTTCCGGCATGCAACCCCCTAAGGGTTGGAAAATTAATGCCACCATCCAGGCCAAACTCAATTTTTCCGCTATTGAGCTTATCGCCCAACAAAAGTGAGATAAGAACCTGACTGCTTGCCAGAGAAGTACTCATGGCATAAAAGATCAGAACTAACATGATCCGCATACACACAATAATTTATGGTTTGGGTTAAAGATACGCTTTCTAAGGCCAGAAAGAGGTAAAATTTAAACCGCCAGCCTCATAGTTCGTTTCCTGCTAATAAAAAGTTTATTTACTTTAGCCCTCTGAATCACCAAATTTCAACCGCTTAAATTTTAGCATTCATGAAAAAACTACTGAGTATTTTATTTCTGACGGTGTTGATGCTGTCGTGTCAAAAGAATAAAGAAAATACAGAAGAAACACAGGTCACTGAATCATTCGATCAGCAACGCGATGCCTTTTTCGCCAACCTGATGACCCCCGGCAACCTTGCTGCCGGACTTCAAGCCACCGCTGCCGAGTTTAATGCCAACCTGATGAACGATCCAAAATCTTCGGCAGGCTATGCTACCAGTGATGTAAAAGCAGCATCCAATCTGGGTGTTTATCTGGCCGATTTGAATTACAGCATTGCTTATAAACAAAGCGCCAACACAAAAGAACTTTTCACGGCCGCTCAGGAATTGAGCAAGGCAATAGGAATTGAACAAACGGTTTTGGGTTTTCTGAGCAAACGCTACAGCGATAACCTGGCGCAAAACGATTCGGCCAAAGTGGTTGTGGATGAACTCTTTAAAAAATCTACGGCTGACCTGAAAGGAACGGATCGGGAAAAACTGGTTGGCGTAGCCATGGCCGCTTACCTGATTGAAAATCTTCATCTTGCTGTTGGCATTCTTGAATCTTACCCAAAGGACATGTTACCGGAGGATGCGCGCATGCAAATTTTAATACCCGTATTCAGGATTGTACTGGAACAACAACAAAACATAGAAACGACATACGGTTTCTTACAGTCCATTAGCGACCCGACCAATCCGGAAAAAAACCCTAACTATGCCTATTATGCAACTGCCTTTAATGAATTGATTGATGTGTATAAGAAACTGGATGTGGATGAAAAAATTGCCAACAACCAAGGCCTTGACTTGATGAAAGATTCGGTGGTAACTGAACTGAGCGCCAAGATTAACGCTATTAGAAATAAGATTGTAAGTCCGGAATAAGCTTACGCACTTTACTGTATTAATTAAAGCCGGGTCTCAATCCGGCTTTTTTAATTTTGTTCCGATTGACATGCTGAACGAAGTGAAGCATCTTATAACGCAAAAGCCATAAACTGTAAGAAGATCCTTCGTTGTGCACAGGATGACAATATTGACATGCTGAACGAAGTGAAACATCTAATAACGTGAAGCGCTAAATTGTAAGAAGATCCTTCGCTCCGCTCAGGATGACCATGGTGCGCTCAGGATTACAGTACAACACCCAGCAATAAAAGTGTTATGACGATTTCTTTACATCCTGAAGCGATTCGGGGTTCAGCCAGCCATTCACAAGTTTATATCCCAGCGTTAACACAATAGCACCGGTAAATAACCCAATGAACCCGGAGAAAATAAACCCACCGATGGCCCCCAAAAAAACAATCAGCATAGGCGCTGGCGCACCTTTACCCAGCATGATGGGCTTCAATATGTTGTCAATCACACCTACAAACAACATCCAGATGGTAAGGATCGTGGCCGTCATGGTGTCGGCTACTCCCCAAATATAAATAATGACGCCCAGCGAAACAGGAAGAATTCCAATCTGAACAATTGCCAAAATCAGGCAAACCACAATCCATACTCCGGCAAACGGAACACCTGCGAGCACAAAACCAAAGCCTGCTAAAATAGATTGAATAACCGCCACCCCTAACACGCCTTTTGCCACATTCCGAACAGTGAGTTCGGCAGCCTCGGCCATATTCTCCCCCTCCTTACCTACAATTTTAACCAACAACGTTTTAACCGAACTACTGGCTGACCGGGCATACCCCAGAAGCACCCCACTAACAATAATGGAGAGCGTAAACATGACAATACCGGTAGCGGAAGTTTTAAGGAGACCCAGAAAGGTTAAGAGGAATTCTTTTACTTGTTCCTTATGAGTGACCACCACATACGAAATATTTTTTGAACTTTCAGACCAAATCGTGTGAACCGTTGTTCCAATGAGTGGCCAGTCCTTCACCTTTTCAGGAGGAGGCGGAATGGAAAGCTCACCCGAACGGTAGGCAACACCAAGTTCTTTCAGTTCATCAAACGTGGCCACCAGCAGCCAAACGGCCGGACCAATAATTAGCAGGAGCATCAACAAGGTAACGATCACAGCTGACCACCCATTACGACCCTTTAATTTACCTGCAAGGATATTATGAAGCGGATACAGGGTGATGGCCAGCACCGAACCCCACACCAATGGGGTGATAAAGGGCTCCAGAATTTTGAAGCACCAGACCAGCAAAAGTGCCAGTGCAAGCAGTTGAACAGCATAGTGGACAACCGGATTAACTCCCGATTGATTGGCTTTGAGGTCACTCATAGGAACCTGGGTTTATTAACCGTAAAATATTGAATTTCAGTCACAACTTTTGCAACTTCTTATAGTTTTACAACCTGATGAACAGCAGTTTTTGTTCAAAAAAACATATTTTTACTAATAAAATTTAACCCTAGAGTACGTATGAAAAAATTGATGATGATGGCAATGATGGCTGTCTTGCTGGCCGGGTGTTACCCCGCGGGTCCCGAGTATGTAGAAGACCTGGATGTAGTGTACACAACCTTTGATAAGGAGTATGATTTCCAGACAGCCAACACCTATGCCATGCCCGACAAAATTGTTGTGGATGCTAAAAAAGATGATGACGGTAACTGGATTCCAGAGTACATGCCGCAGGCAATTGCTGATGAAATTCTCGACCAAATTGAAACCAATATGACTGCACTTGGCTGGGACAGACTTGACAATGATATTGATGGGTATCCTAACGAAGATGCTGATGTTGTTCTTACACCGGCTGCTATTAAATCAACTACCTATTTTTATTCGTATTGGTATGATTGGTGGTATGGCGGATACTGGGGCGGCTATTGGGGATGGTACTATCCTCCGTACGTTACTGTTAGCAGCTATACAACGGGCTCTATGATTATGGTCATTGCCGACCCGCATGTTACAAGCCCAATCAATTCATCGCAGGCAGCCTGGGTTGCTGTGGCCAATGGATTATTTACAGGAGCGTATGACATTAACCGTGTGAAGAATGGTATTGATCAGGCGTTTGAACAATCATCTTATTTGAAACTTAATTAATACTGCCCCATGAAAAAGATCACACTTATTCTTTCCTTCTGCCTGATTTCACTGAGTGCAGTATACTCGCAGAGCAACACTACCTTCAACTATTCCATCGGGTTTCCGGTTGGCGACATTAACGATTTTATCGGCCAGGTAAGTTTTCGTGGTGCCACCCTCGATTACCGCAAAATGGTACAGCCCAACATTGGCGTTGGTTTCAGCGTGGGTTGGAATGTTTTCTATGAAGAGTTTGCCAAGGATACGTATGTCCTCGACAACCAATCGCTGACAGGCAAACAATACCGCTACAGCAACCACGTACCCATGATGATTAACCCGACTTATTATTTAAAGCCTGGTGAATCCATCAATCCGTATGTGAGTCTGGGGATTGGTACCATGTACTCCCGCAGAAATACCGACATGAACCTGTACACGCTGGAACAGGAAGCATGGAATTTTCTGTTACAACCGGAAGTGGGTTTACAGTATATGATTAATGATGGTGCCGCTGTTAACGTTTCCGGTAAGTTTAACTATGGTTTTAAAGCAGGAAATGAAATTGACACAGCACAGTCGTTCTTCACGCTGAATGTTGGGTTTTCTTTCCTGACGAACTAATACAGTTCTTTTTGTTTACTACAATAACTGCGGGCGTATGGCTCGCAGTTATTTTTTTATCCCCCTCTCTTTGCTCCTTAGCGCCTTCGCTGTTTTTTTTCTACCGCTTACAAATCCGAGAAAGTAGTTAACCGCTAAGACGCAATGACGCTAAGTTTAAAGGCTTAAGACTGGGTTACGCTTCCGGCAAATAGCGGTCAGTCCGTTGTTACGTTCAAATATCTCCCTTTGCGACTTAGCGCCTTCGCGGGTTTTTCTACGAAAGTAATTATTCAAAGGCTATTGTATATTTACTCATAAATTCAACTATGAAAACCGGTACCATAATTTTTTTCCTTGCCTTTTTAGTAGTAACAGTATCCTGTTCCGATAATGGCATTTCTAGTTCTTCCGCTAAAACAAAAGGAGTTGACTTGAAAAAGTATAAGACATACGCATGGGTGAAACCGGTGGATGCAGATGGTGAAGCACGCAAGGATGATAAACTGTACGGTAAACTGATTTTAGACCTCTGCAATCAGGAACTCGCCAAAAAAGGATTTGTATTGGATACCGAAAACCCTGATGCTGTTTTCATTTTTGATACGCGTGTAGAAGACAGGGTATCATACTCCACCACTCCCCAGGTAAGTGTTGGGTTTGGCTTTGGCGGTCCCGGGTATTATGGTGGCTTTGCCGCACCTGTGGCAGGTGGTGATCTAGTTCAACATCAGTATCAGGAAGGAATGATGTTTATCGAAATGTTTGATACCAAAACGCAGAAATTATTGTGGAAAGGACGCGCCATGAAAAAGATCACATACGAAAGCGATATTGAAAGTGATATTCGCACAGCTACCAAACACATTTTCATGCGTTTGCCGGTCAAACACAAAAAATAAACATCTGCTTACTTTTTCCTGGCCTGCTCTTTTTTGGTCTTCTTATACGCTTTTCTGTTTTCCTTCGACATAATCATGGTTTCTTTCAGGCCGCTGAGCAGGGACTTGATGACAACATTAACGAAGCCTCTGTTCATATCGCGCTTGGTTTGAAATTTAACCACGCGCGGTGGCAAATCGGCCGAGCCCGGATTGCTGGAATCCAGCACCGTATTGGCGGCAAAGGCGATCACAGAACTTATCCATTTCGCACGGTTCTTCAGTTCAAGATCCACATCCAGGTCGTGGTATAAAAACTTCATAGTACCACTTGCATCCGTTTCCAAGGCCGTGCCTGAGAATGAAATTTCATCCGCGATCCCTTTATTAATTTTAGCCGGGGTATACGCCTGTACTAAAGGCGTTAAGTCAACCAAATCAAATTTCCCCAGAGAACCCTCAAAGTCAAATTGTTGCTTTGAATAGTAAAAAGTAAGTTTTGTTTTAAAACGGACTTTATTCATCAGCCAGGCGTCTGCATCCATGGTTAGGGTTGAATTCGCTGAAAGATTGGTAATATTTTTAATATTCACAGCTGCACGGGAAATATGAACTTTCGCCAGCGCGTTATCGGGTTTACGTTCAGTGTTCTCCAACCGGACCTGCCTTGCTTTTACATGATGAATGCGTATTGGTAACGGAATTTTTTTAATCGTCTGACCCAAATAAGCCGGGAATCGGTTCTTATTCAGTGACTTTCGCTTGTCCTTGAAAATGGATACTACTGCAGTGTCCAGAATAATCTCATCAATGAAAATACTTTTTGTGTAAATCATCGAATCAAAATTCACACGATTGAACGTAAGGTTCTGTACAGTGCCCGAAAAATTTACATGCTCAAATTCCTCGTTACGCTGCAAAACAGCGTGGCTGACATTCGGAATAAAGCTTATTCCCTTCAGCCGAATTGACTGATCGTGATACGAAACATCAAAAGCATCCGTAGTTAAATGATAGAGGCTATCGGCTGTTTGAACATCTAACTTATGCAAGCCCAACGTAAAATCGTTGAAGCTATGAATGACTGTATCAAGTGTCAGTCTTAGTTGTAGTGAATCGATGCCCACATTAAAGGCCTTAAAGTCAACAGATTGAATGGCATCCTTTTTCAACTTGCCGGTAAGGTGTCCAATGGTGAGAAGTACTCTGTCAAAAGAACTTGAATACTCCCCTGGTTTTGAACTAACCAAGAGATTGTTCAACTGAATGGTGAAGTTATTGATCCTAAACTCTCGCTGTTTGTCATAACTCGTAATGTGAACCGCAGCCTCAATCAAATGAAGCGCATTTAAGTGAAAGGAATCGAACACTTTTGTTTTAGCTGCACTGTTGGTGTTTGCAACCAGCGTTGAGTCTTTGAACGGAAACAAAATATGCCTCGTTCCCCTTAACGTCAACTCAACATCGGGTTTTGTTAGTGAAATGATTTTTAGTTTCAGTTGTTTGAACCTGAGCAAGGTTAAGATTTCGACATTTCTCAGAATAATTCTTTCTGTTTTAAGATGGAGTGAGCTGTTGATATACGGATATTTATGTAAAGGCTTTTCGCGTGGAACCAACGTAACATTGTAAACCCTTATGGTGCCCGTAAAAGGGTTAACCGACAAGTCTTCAAATTTTAACACATATACTTCAGAAGCAATTCCGGAATTGAAACTTTTGATCAGTGCCTCTGAGATCATCCGGTTAAAATTCAGATATAAAAAGAAAGCGGTTACCAACAAGATTCCGGCTACCGTTATTGCAATGATTTTTTTTACAGGTCTCTTTTTGGAAGGAGCCTCGTTCATGATTCAGGATTGGGTGATTTTATAAATAATTTACATCTTTTTTGCTAATTGAATGGCGTTGGGGAAGCCGGGTTGAAAAATATCTTGTACTTGTTGAATTACATTATCAGTACCGCGATAAACTCCTCGATGTTCCTGTCTGAAAAGCCATTCTTCTCTAAGGTAATCGCGCGCTGCTCGAGCGATGGATTGTGGGTGACCCGCGATCTCCGGCTCTTTCAATACAACAATCTAAAAAGAGATCGCGGATCGCGCTCTTGCTATCGCACATCCCGCGATGACCCTTGAGACAGAAAGGCGGATCGCTTACAAGCTAAATCCACATTCCGTCAGCGATGACACTGTGAGGGATAGAGGCATCAGTTTGCGGAGGATACCTGAGGAGTTGCAGGGTTCAAAAACATCTTATACTTGAACTGAATTACATTATCGGTACCGATAAACTCCTCGCCTATCTCGTTGCGCGATGACTGCAACGTGTAGCTCAGGTCGAACCGGTGTTTGTAACTCAGGCGATACCCCAAACCAATTCTGGCTCTCCTCCGATTGGCATACCGTTCCTCTACCTGTTGGTCAAATACAATAAACTCTTCGTAATCAGTAAAAAGATACCAAAGTTTATCGGTAAATAAATTTGGTCCGTTGATGCTCCAGTATATTTCCCCTCGCAACCTGGTTCTGTTGCTGATTTCCCAATCTTCCGCTTCAATCTGCCGGAAGGCTCGCGTCTGATAGCGTAGCAGGAAGCGTACATCAAATTTTTTGTTTTGTGTAATATGGAAGCGGCCCCCTACCATAGGAGCAACTTCAAATGAACTAACACCAGCAGTTTGATTGGTATAGCCGAGTGTAATTTCACTGGTTAAATCCAGCCGTCTCAATACAGTATATTCAAAGGTTGGACTTATCGCGAAGCTTCTCCACTTACCATCTTTCTTCAGTAACGTTTGATAGCTTGTGGTGTTCTCCAGCAAATATTTATTGGCAAATGGATATGATAATTGCCATTCGAGACATAGTTGTTCATCCTGCTGAGCCAGTACACCCATGCTAAGAAAACAAAAAAAACAGACTGCTACTGATTTAAACATCTTCTTTGGTAATACGCAAGATATTCATTCCTTAAACAAGACACACAACTATCACAGTAATGTAAATTGTACGCGTGTCTGAAAAAATTGTGTGGTTCCTTTCAAGGAAAAACGATCAAGCACTCCATACCCGTATGCCAACTCAAGCCGGATGTCTCGACTCAGATACCAGTTAACCATAGGGGTAATCCGCAAGAATTTTCCACCCTCCAGTGTTCCACTATTCAGGTCGAGTGTTGAAAATCGGCATAACACTTCCCATGCTCCCGGACCGCCTTTGAAAACAGATTCCTCAACAGGCATAAACCCAAGAATTCCTGTTTCCGTATTGTAGGGTCGGGTTTCACCTGTTATCACATAACTCACAACAACATCACCTCCTCGAAAAACCGGGTTGTTTGTTTCGACTGAATTAAACCTGTGCATATAAAATTCTGATCCCAACATCCACGGGCCTGATCTAAAATAAATTTCACCTCCGATGTGATTCGAGTAGGAAGCCGGAAATGTTCCTGTGTCAATAAAATAAGGAGCCGGGTCAGCTTCGGGTCTTGACTTCAATCGGATTTGATTGTTCAGTGGTTCACCGTATCGATAATTTACAGCAACATGCATCACCTTCTTCTTATCAGAAGAAAGTACGGGCAACCATCCAACACGGGAAGCAAATTGCCATTCAAAAGTTGAGAACCCTTCGCCCTGTGAAAGCACATCGTTATAAATGCCCAGGTTCCATAAAAATCTTGGCTTGGGAAGAAAGCCCAACCACTTAATACCATCCGCCAGAATCGGAATTGCATCCAATGCCATTTGGCGTTCCATGGTCCAACCTGCATAGCCAACCATTACTTTATTCATTGAAAACCCTTCTTTGGTTCGCCCGATAAAAAAATTACCCCAAAGTTCCGGAACCCTGATCATGATTCCTGTTTCACGCACAAACCATTCACGTGACAGACCATCGTACATCATTCCAAATTTCCACGAAATTATTCTCCTGGTTCTAAACTGACCGCTGGCTGTTATTCGAAAATCACGAACCTTGAAGGCTGGATCCAGTTCATAACCGGAGGAGTCACCTTGTCTTTTTCCGTTCTCATCTTGTTTGTACGTTGCAAAGTCATAAAGGAAACCTCCTCCAAATTTGAAGGTGGTAATTTTCCCCGGAAACAATTTCCAGCGCTTGTCTTTCCATTTTTGTGGAAGTGAATCTGTTTCAACTAATTCAAGTTGCTCACCCTGTGTACCGTCAGGAATTTTATCGGTTCCCGGTTGTTGACTGAGCACTTTTATCGAAGAGAATAAAAGGATCAATAGCAACAGCCTGATTGACTTACCACACATTACTTCGCATTTCGTTATCATGGATGTGGAGAAAAATAAATATAAAAGTCGTCAGACCGCTTGAAGAGTCCTGTAAAAAAAACAAAGTCGTCAGACCACTTAAAGTGGTCTGACGACCGAATGAAAAAATCCGTAGATTATAAAACACCAAGCGGTGTTATAAATCCGATGGTAAACCTTCCGGTTGAGTAGTCTGCTGCACTCATACGTGTTTTCGCATAGTCGGTGTACTTGTAATCACGACCAACCCAGTTCGCAAAAAATTTCAAGTTCAGATCAGACCATGGAAAATATTCGACTGCAGGAATGTACCCCCATGCATCGCGAATTTTTGTCTCACCATCCGGGTTGTTTGCCGCATCTGTGCTTGTCGCGTTTTTCCAGTTTGCTACATCTAACATTCCTACGAAAGTAAAATGAACCTTCGGTGTAATTTTGTAACGCAAGTGCAGCCAATGTCCAATGTATTCGGTATTAGCTAATGAATAGGCATAAATAGCATCGGGCACGGTTTCACTCACAACGGTGGTACGATCTAAATCTTCCAGGCTCCACTTGAAGTCATAGATGAAACTGAACTTATCAGAAACGATAAACTCATTACCCAACGCGATATAGTTCATGTTGGCTGCATCTCCGTTGGCATCCTGGGCTTCGTTGAATAATGAGTACGACCAAATGGTTTTAATTTTTCCATTCAACAAACTTCCCCGCCAGTTTCCTACAAAAGCCAAGGGAGCTTTGGACTCAGTGAAATTAGGCTGCGTGCCGTACAGTTCATCAAATGATTTTGTTCTGGAATCCAACACCTGAAATGTAAATTGGTTTCTATTATTAGGCGTGTAGGAGAATCCGACACCCGTCAGGAAGTTATCGGCATACTCTACGATATCCGAGTACTCATAAATATCAATCGGGTTCCAGTCAAATTCCCACGCGCCCCAATCGGCACACATTTTCCCTACGGAAATGCTGAATTTCGGATTGAGGTCGAAGCGAAGATACGCTAAGTCAACCGAGCGGCTCAGGTTATCAATCGACTCGGAAGTTTGGGCACGTGTGTAGCGATCGCGAAAACGGAAATAAACATTTTTATGAACCTGCCCTCTGATCTCCAGGCGGAATTGTTCGTTCCTGAAGCGTGACTGGGTGTACTCGCCATCCTCGAATTCATTCCGAAAGGCAAAGTTCATGTTGGCAATCACGCTCACATTTTTGAGCAGCCCTTGTTTGGCTTCAGGGATCAGCGCTTTATAATAGGTAGTATCCATTTGGCGTTCTTGCTTTTGCGCAAACACCACAGATGGTATTGCCAGCAACAACAGCATCCATCTTTTATTTTTTACTAATTTCATACCATTCATGTTTTAAGATTATTATTTCTGTCCGGTAAGCGCAGCCGGGTCTAATAGTTTTTTGATCTGGTCTTCCGTGAGCAATTTCTTTTCGCGAATAAGTTCCAGAATTCCTTTGCCGCTATCGAGCGCTTCTTTTGCCAATTCGGTAGTTTTCTCATATCCGAGAACGGGATTCAGCGCGGTAACAATTCCAATGGTAGTTTCCAGGTAATGCTTCAATACCTTTTCGTTGGCGGTAATGCCATCAATACAGTTTCTTCTAAACAATGGCATGGTTTTATAAAAAAGCGCTTGCGATTCCATGATCGACACAGCCACTACAGGCTCGTACGCGTTGAGTTGCAGAAGTCCATCACGCGAAGCAATACCAACGGTAACATCATTCCCCATCACCTTATAACATATTTGATTCATCAACTCGGGCATTACCGGATTTACTTTTCCGGGCATAATCGATGACCCCGGTTGAAGCGCAGGTAAATTGATTTCAAAAATTCCGTTACGTGGACCCGAGGCGAGGAAAATTAAATCGCTGCTGATTTTTGAAAGCGTAACCGCCAGGTTTTTATACGCGGCAGAAAACATCACAAATGCCTGCATGCTGCTGGTAGCCGCAATCAAATCTTTGGGGCCAACGAAAGGTTTGCCGGTAATCTTCGCTATTTGCGCCACACATTTTTCGGCATAGCCGGGGCTTGCGGTTAAGCCCGTGCCAATAGCGGTGGCACCCATATTTACTTCATATAAATAGTGTTCACTGTTCTTCAGCGCTTCTATGGCAGCATCAATCTGCGAGCCGAAGGCATGAAACTCCTGACCCACCGTCATGGGCACGGCATCCTGACCTTCGGTACGACCCATCTTCACCAGGTTTTTGAATTCTTCACCCTTCTTGTGAAATGCTTGCGCCAACAACTCTGCTTCCTTTACCACTTTTTCGTTATGCAGCACCAACGCAATGTGAATAGCCGTTGGATACACATCGTTGGTGGACTGGCCCATGTTCAGATCATCATGTGGTTCGATAAACTGATACTCTCCTTTTTTCTTGCCCATTTTCTCCAGCGCGATGTTCGCCAGGGTTTCGTTCGCATTCATGTTGGCTGATGTTCCGGCACCGCCCTGGTACAGGTCGGTCAGAAACTGATCGTGGTACTTCCCATCGATTACATCCTGACAAGCCTTTTCGATAGCGTCCATCCTATCCTGTTTCATTCTGCCCACTTCGGTGTTGGCACGGGCGGCTGCGAGTTTCACGATCGCATAAGCTTTTACATAATCAGGGTAGAAATTTGTTTTTACACCACTGAT
Organism: Cyclobacteriaceae bacterium; assembly: GCA_049306095.1. GTDB lineage: Bacteria > Bacteroidota > Bacteroidia > Cytophagales > Cyclobacteriaceae > UBA2336. The sequence goes on along the minus strand of JBAQPU010000022.1, from coordinate 204,274 downwards.
CTGGAAATTCTCCAGCGCCCGGAGTGTTTGAACACCATAGTAAGCATCCGCAGGAATTTGCTTTTCACCCAGCAAATCTTTTTCTGTACGCGTAGTTTGCTGTGCCGGTGCTGGTTGCTGTGCCTGTGATTTTTTCTTCTGTGCCTGCACGCATGAAATACTCAACAGCGTTAGCAACACCAGCGAATAGATTTGTACAACTTTTTTCATGAGCTTTAGATTTTAAAATTACGCCCGGCTAATTCCGGGCGTACGGATTCGTTATGAGATCAATAATTAATAGGTAAAGAAAATTTCCTGAAGTTGTTTCTTATCCTTAGTTCTGGTAAGCGCCAGCATCAATAACACTCTGGCTTTTTGTGGGGTAAGGTCATCTGAAACAATGGTTCCAAGTTCTTCATCGTTAATTTCATCGTGAAGCACCACTCTGCCTGAGGGCGTACGGCTTGCGCGGCAAACAATTATTCCGGCAGCTACCGCGCGTTTCACGGCATCCATGTAAGCTTTGTTGAAATTACCATTACCAACACCGGCAATCACGATTCCATCTACTTTTTTGCTGATGAGGAAATCGATTTGATCGGCAGGAGCATCGGCATACATGTAAACAATGTCTACTCTTGGTAGCTGTGTTTCAGGGGTTAAGACAATCGGTTGTTTCGGATTTCTTTCGCGATCGGATGATAAATAGTATTCAACTCTTCCATCGTAAGCCTGGCCAACAGCACCTGTATTGGGCGATCCGAAGGCATTAGTTTTTGTGGTGCTTAACTTCATAACTTCTCTTGCATCGAAAATGCCTTCATTGAAACTGACCAGCACACCTCTTCCTTTTGTTTTCGGATTAATGGCTACGGTAATGGCATCGTACAAATTTTTTGGACCATCGGCACTGATCGCTGTTGCGGGGCGCATGGAGCCTGTTAACACAATGGGTTTATCAGATGGAACCACCAGATCGAGGAAGTACGCGGTTTCTTCCTGCGTATCGGTACCGTGTGTAACAACAATCGCATCCGCTTCATTCTTGGCAAAAATTTCGTTCGCACGGATCGCCAGTTTCTTCCAGATTTCAACCGTCATGTCCTGGCTTCCCACGGAAGCTATTTGCTCACCGCTGATGTTAGCAATTTTCTTTACCGATGGGATTGTACCAATCAAATCGTCAATGGGAATTTTACCTGCTGTATAACCCGCTCTGTCTGCTGATGCGCCTGCTCCGGCAATGGTGCCACCGGTTGCCAAAATAATAACCCGTGGCAAATTATTTTGAACAGGAGCTTGTGGCTGGGCCTGTACCGGTGCCGGGGCTTGTTTCTGGTTCTTTGATTTTTTCTGGGCCTGGACGTGTACAACCAGGATCAAGAGCAAAAAAATTGAGAGTAGCTTTTTCATATTCATGTTGATTTAATTTTAGTGTTTATTACTTATCTAAGTAGTTTCAATGGAGTTTAAAGTAGCCGTCTGACCGCTGTTATCGGAAGTATGAAGCGGTCTGACGGCTCCAGGTTTTTTTTCTCTCCAATCATGTTGATTTAGTTTTAGCGAGAGTTGTTATAAAATTAAGTTAGGTGATTACAAGAAAACAGATTGCAACAATAGACCGGCTATCACCGAAGTAACCGTAGTTACAATACCCGGTAACATGAAGCTGTGATTCAATACATACTTTCCAATGCGTGTTGTACCGGTTCTGTCAAATTCAATAGCCGTTAACAACGTTGGGTACCCCGGTATAAAGAAATGTCCGTTACAAGCTGGGAAAATTCCAATCAGGTAAGCAGGAGATAATCCGAGCGAAAGTCCTAACGGCATTAAGGCCTTTGCGGCAGAAGCCTGGCTGTACAATAACATGCTCAACGCAAATAAGCCAACGGCAAATGACCAGGGGTAAGACGAAACCAAATCGCCCAGCGTTTTTTGAATCAACTCGAAGTTGTTACTCATAAATGTGTTGCTCATCCAAACTACACCAAACACCGCAATAGTTGCCTGACCTGCGCTAGCAAATAAGCTGACTTTTGTCACCTTCCCGGCTGTGGTATTCGCCAGAAGCACGATCAAACCGGTAGCCGCCAGCATAATGATCATGATCATGGAGGGCATCATCACGTTACCTGCTTCATTCACCGCGAAGCCGGGAGAGAATCCGGGTTTGCTTCCAAATGCAGGAAGCAATTGAGGAAATGAACTCAGCACAACAACACTCATCACCGCCAATCCAAAAATAACAACCGACTTCACCGCGCCCGGGGGCAATACTGCTTCATTTTTTTGTTCAGCGCTTTCGAGGTTTTTGGCGAAAGTCGGATCTTTCATCCTCTCCAAAAATTCCGGATCTTCACTAAGTTCTTTGCCTCGCTTCCACACAAATAAAACTCCAGCGATCACACCAATGAGAGTGGCAGGAATACAAATCATTAAAATATCAGTGAGTTTTATTCCTGAAGCCGCCAACACCGTAAGCACCGCAGCCGATGCTGCCGAAACCGGACTTGCCGTGATGGCCATGTAGGCCGCAATCACGCTCATGCTCATGGCACGCTCGGGCCTGATTTTATTTTTAATTGTTACCTCTGCGATGATAGGCATAATGGAATACGAAATATGAGCGGTGCCGGCAAACAACACGAAGGCATACGTAACCAAAGGGCCCAGCAGGGTGATTTGCTTTGGATTGCTGCGCAAAATTTTCCCTGCAATTTGTACTAAGTACTCCATACCTCCGGCAGCCTGCAAGGCGGCCGCGGCTGTTACCACACTCATAATAATCAGCATGACCTCAATGGGAGGATCGGCCGGTTGCATACCAAATCCAAACAAAAAGATGAGAAGGCCGATCATTCCCATCACCCCCAACCCAATGCCCGACATGCGCGCACCGATGAAGATACAGGTGAGTAAAACTGTTAGTTGCAGAATCATATAGTATTGAAAATATGAACAAATCGCTCACTTACCATATTGTTCGAAAATTTTATTTGCATTGGGAAGATGATTTTCGTCAGGTCAATTTCAAACTCACTGCCTTTCAGATAAAAACAGTCTTTTTTTTGAAATTCATAATCCGATAGCTAATTTCAATAAAAAGATTAATTCACAAAACCGATGAATAAATTTGAAACCACCCTAAAAAAATACCTCGACATTTTTTTCGGACAGGAAATGTACTTTGTAAACGACACTAAGAACCTCGAACTGTTTAAAAATACACCGGGTAACTCTACCGCAGACGATGTTCGAACAAAAGTAAGCGCGTTGAACGATACGGATATTCGTACGCTTTCTATCGAGGAAGATATGATTAACCACATAGTAAAGCTGAACATTGATGACCGCCTCAAAAAAGGTGATCCTGCCGTTGTGGAGGATATTGCCAATATAACGGTACAGGGTAAAAATCATCATTTGCTTCATTTTGCCTCGGTTTACTGCAATTTTCACAAGCCTGAGATATTTCCTATCTACAGCGAACAGTACCTTGATTTTTACAATACATATATTATAGAGTATAAACTCCCATTGAAAGCCGAAAAGCTTAAAACCTATGAAGGTTTTTCAACGGCCCTCAACGATTTAGTGAAACGCCTGAACCTGACAGGAAAAATGAATTACCTGCAGCTTCGAAAGTTTGGGTGGCTGTATGCCGAAACCGTGGTAGCTGAGTCAAAAGAAACATAACAAAATCAATTTGAAATGAAATGCCTATGCTCCTTTATTATTTTACTTATTGGACTTTCTTCAGGTGCGTATACCCAACAACTTCTTGTACCTCCTTACATACAACCAGGAAATACACCCAGTCTTAAAAAAGAACAGAAAGTAGTCCTCTGGCAAACCGACAGCCTGCCGGGTAATTTCGAAGTCATGTACCAACTGAAAGGGACTTCTGAAAAAACAACCAACGCCAAAATTTCTAAAGTACAGCTCAGCCTGAAAGGAAAAACCACTCTCCTGTATCGGGCCATTCTTGCCAAGCTAGAATTTGACTCGCTCTATTACTATGAAGTAAAACTCAACGGCAACACGATAACCCGCGACTCCTTTTATACGCGCACAAAAAAACCATTTACAAAATTTGCTGTGCTGGGAGATTTCGGAGCCGGAACTTCGCAGCAGGCCGCCATCGCGTACCGCATGGCTGAACAAAAACCTCAGTTTGTGATCACCACCGGGGATAATGCTTATGAATACGGATTGGAAGAAGATTACCGGAAAAATATTTTCCCATACTACCTGCCCTCCGGAAATGTTCCAGCAAAGGGCGCACCGCTGATGAACACCATTCCGTTTTACTTCGTGCTGGGCAACCACGATGTGCGCTTCGATAGTCTGAATAAAGAGCCGGGAGCCTTCGCCTACTTTTACTACAACGACTTGCCGTTGAACGGGCCAATTGTTCAATACACTCCGGTAATCAAAGGCACCCCCAACTTAGTTAAAGCTTTTAAGAAAAATACCAGGCCCCGTTTTCCGCGTATGGCCAATTTTTCGTTCGATGTCGGCAACGTTCATTTCACCTGCATCGATGCCAATGAACACATCCATCCGCTGGAGCCGGCACTAACGGATTGGATCACCCGGGACCTGAGCAACACCAAAGCTGATTGGAAAATTGTGGTTTTTCATCAGCCCGGATTTAATTCAAGTAAAGCGCATTACGATTTTCAATTGATGCGTTTGTTGTCGCCCCTATTTGAAAAATTGAACGTGAACCTGGTGCTGACCGGGCACGTGCACAATTACCAGCGAAGTGTGCCCTTGTTTTTTAATCCGGCTGTAAACAAGGCAACCAATCAATATGTAGTTTCGCCCGAAGGCCGCGTAGACGGAACTTTTACCTTAGATACTTTATTTGATGGCGTAAACCGAACCAAACCCAACGGAATCATTTACATTGTTACCGGAGCGGGTGGCGGTGGATTGTACGACCACACCCTCAACCAAAAACCGGAAACCTGGGTTCATGATATGCCCGGAAACTGGGTGCCGTTCACAAAGAAACTGATCGCTGACAGGCATTCATTCACACTGATTGAAACCAGAAAAAAAGTTCTTACGCTTAAACAAGTTGACTTGACCGGAAAAGTGATTGATGAAATTACGGTTACACAGTAGGTGGTCATGCCTGATATAGATATAATAATTTTGTACATTTGACTTATGAATGTAAGAAGTAAACTCAGGAACAGTTTGGTTAGAAAACTTCAACAATTGTCTGCCGACAAATTGTCTGAAATCAATATTCTGTTGAGTAAAATCGAAGGTCAATTAAAATCAAAAGACAAGACTCTTAAGCTTGCCGGAGCCTGGAAAGATCTGGATGATACCTTCTTCCATGAAATGACAGAAAACCTTCACAACAACAGGTCTAACGATAGGCAAATTAATTAAACGTGACTGAATCTCTGGTTGATACAGACATTCTATCCTTCTACTTTAAGGGAGATCAAAATGTTATTAATAATTTCAACAACTATCTAAAAGAATTTGATGCTATCAATATATCAATCATCACCTACTATGAAATTCTTGGTGGACTTAAATTCAAAAGGGCTGAGAAGCAACTTATAGAATTCGAAGAGTTTCTAAACAATAACACCATCATTCATATTTCAGAAGAATCAGCAAAAATTTCAGGTGCCATTTACGCAGACCTTAGGCAAAAGGGAATTACTATTGGCACCTCCGATATTTTGATTGCCGGAATTGCCCTTGAAAACGACTTAACTTTTATTACAAATAACGAAAAGCATTACCAATTTATTCAAGGTCTTAGGGTGGAGAACTGGAAAATGTAATTTCAGCAACTACTTAAACATAACAGCTTATTTTGTCCTGCACTGCTCTACTATAGACTGCTTAAATTCGTTATCGCTTTTCAGGATGTAGAAAAAGCTATCGAGATAATTCTTCATGTCTTTTACTTCATAATTTTGAAAATGCGTTGCGTGGTCATCAATAATAGCAATCAGAGAGGCCTCCTTTTCCAAAAATTCTTTCCTCACTTCTTCCATCACACCCGTTGACTTGCAAAAGCCACGATACACACGTTCACGAATATCACCCGTACCTAGGTTAGTAGGGTTGGCCTGGGCATACCCGGCATTCACAAAACCCGCCATATCAAAGTCGTACGACAACGGAACATATTTACCATTTACCTGAAGCGTGTTACTATTATGCTGATACACAGCCGACCAGTCGGCATTGCCAATCATGTATTGAAAGAAATCGTTTCGAACCGATTGCCTTTCATCGAACAGGGTAGGATGAATTCCTTTTGTATCAATAACCGTTGCTCCACTTCGTTTGGCTACCATCGAGTTATCCTCCACAAAAAAAGTTAGCAACTCGTACGTTCTGATTTTCTTACGCGAGGTTTCCGTCAGATCCAGATTTGCAAGCCGTGTTCTGAAATAATAGGGAGATAAAGTCTCATAAAACCGATAGCATAAATATTCTTTCAGGATGAGATCATTTTTATCGGAAGAAGTTTTACAGGGCACGACCAGCTTCAGAGATTTATTTCCGGCAAATTCGGTATTGATCACATCGTTTTTTTTGAACTTCACTTTTAAAGGAGGGAAATAACAATTCTTCAACCTGAAATTTCCTCTTACCCGTGTTTTTACCGGAACAGTAATCCACTGATCACCTTGTTTGTATTCAAATTTTCCGGCCACCAGCGTGGAGTCGTTTGAGTTCTTTTTAATAGCTTTGACAGAACCCGTTGCCCGAATCGCGAGTGGTTCTTGTGTTTTAAAAAGGGGTACATCCTGCGAAAAGGAATGCGTAACCAGAAAAGCGAACAGCAAGGAAAGTCCGAAACTCTTTTTCATCATGAAGGTTTTTAATTATTTCAATGTACGAACTTTTTTAGCACTGGCGATCTCACAGGTGGCGGCTTTTTTAGCGATTACCTATCATGTAAAGTTCAGTTTCAACATCCTTCTTTTTGGGATAGCGGTGGTCTTTCCATTACATTTTTCTATCCAGGCTGCTTTTAAGCGAAGAGATAAAGCCCTTGAATATTTTGGCTTGTTTAAGGGAGGGGCCATGGCGCTTCACTATTCATTTCAGGTTTCGGAAGATCTTTCGACTGAAGGAAAGCAAGAGGCGCGAGGGCTTTTAAAGAAAATGACAGACCAGCTTTTTAGTCAATTAGAAAACAAGGTGAAGGGATACCGAACCTTCCAGCAATTTCTGGACAACATTTTTATCTTCATCGAAAAGAATAAAGAGGAAATTTCAACACGCAATAAATTACGTATGATCCGCTACATGCGTGATGTGGTGGAAAGTTCAGCGTATTTACTCAGTCTGGTGAACCATCGCACGATGGCCGGTATGCGGTTTTACGGAATTTTCTTCACATTAATTTTTCCGCTTATTCAGGCACCTATTGTACTGAATCATGTTGAATTGCTTATTCCAACATGGGGTTACTACCTTTTAATGGCGTTTACCAATGTGATTTTGGTAACCATCACTAATTTTCAAAGCATGATAGAATACCCTTTCGATCGAAAAGGAATGGACAACATTCAGGTTCAGGATTTTAAACTCGATATTTAGGTCACTTTTTATTTGGATAGCAATAATTAACTAAAACAAACTTCCGTGAAAAAATCACTCGTACTCCTTTCTCTCCTGTTGGTAGCTGTAGCAGCTTTTGGGCAATGGCCAAAAGAAATTCAAACCAAGAACGGAACGGTAGTTACGGTTTATCAACCCCAGCCCGAATCCATCAAGGGAAACAAGTTGGACGGACGTGCCGCTTTCTCCGCTCAGGAAAAAGGAGCAGCCGACCCCCTCTTTGGTGTATTCTGGTTTACTGCCACCATGGCTACCAACCGCGATGATCGTACCGTGGCGCTGGAAAGCATTCTCGTAAACGATGTGAAACTTCCCGGTGTGGAAGACACCATGAAGATTAACAAACTAAAAAAACTTCTCGAAACTGAAATTCCAACCTGGAAACTCACCGGCTCAATGGATGAATTGATTTCCACAATTGAAAACGAGCAGGCTATTGTAAGCGAGGATCTCAAAAATGATCCGCCCGCTATACACTATGCCGCGCAGGCCAGCACACTGGTATTGATGGATGGTGAACCTAAACTTCAGGATGATAAAGAATTGAAAATGAAACGGGTGATCAACTCCGCTTTCTTAATTGTTGAAAATCCGGATGACAAAAAATTCTATCTCTATGGCGGTCAGTTCTGGTATGCTTCTTCAAACGTAAAAGAGGGATATCAGCCAACGACCACCTTGCCAAAATCAATCGCTGCTTTAGATCAACAGCTCAAGAAACAACAAACAGAAAAAACACAAAAAACAGAAGGCGGCCCTCCGGCTATTCTGGTGAGTACCGTTCCGGCAGAATTAATTCAATCGAAAGGTGAAGCCAACTATGCCAACATTAACGGAACCAATTTGCTGTACGTTTCTAACTCCGAAAACGACATTTTCAAGAGTATGGACAACCAGAACTTTTATGTGCTGCTCTCAGGCCGGTGGTATTCTTCGTTAAAATTAGAAGGGCCATGGACGTATGTTGCCGCAGATAAACTTCCGGCAGACTTCGCGAAAATTCCGGAAGGCTCCGAAAAAGATAATGTGCTGGCCAGTGTTGCAGGCACTCCTGCCAGTCAGGATGCCATTCATGATGCGCAGGTACCACAAACCGCCAAAGTTGACCGGAAGAAAGCAACCTGTACCGTTACATACGATGGCGAACCTAAATTTGAAAAGATTGAAGGCACCTCACTTGATCTGGCTATGAACACCAAGAGCACGGTGCTCAAGTCAGGTAATAAATATTATTGCGTGGAAGATGGCGTTTGGTTTGTTGCTACTGCTGCCAAAGGCCCCTGGAAAGTGAGCGATGAGCGACCCAAGGATGTTGATAAAATACCGGCCAGTTCATCGGCCTACAATGTAAAATATGTTTACATCTACGAATCAACTCCCGAGGTTGTTTACGTTGGTTACACACCCGGTTATATGGGCGCGTACGTTTACGGGCCAACGGTTGTGTACGGAACCGGCTACTACTACAATCCATGGTATGGGCCTTACTACTACCCGCACCCGGCCACCTTTGGTTTCAGTATGCACTACAATCCATGGTCGGGTTGGAGCATGGGCTTTCATTACAGCATGGGATGGTTCTCTTTCAGCATGTATGGAGGCGGTGGTTATTGGGGACCGCACCATCACCATCCTCCCTATCATCCTCCCTATCATGGCGGCATGTATGGAGGACGGGGGCCAACCTTCATTAATAATGGAGATATCAATATTAATACCGATCGCTCCAACAACATTTATAATAACCGAAATGGCGTGAATACCCGTGACGTGAAGCGCGGGCAAAATCCATCAGCCTCTACGCGCGATCAGCAACGTGGACAAAATAGGCAAGGTGCAAGCCAGCAACCGGGTGTTTCGCAGCAGCCGTCCAATTCGGGGCCGCGTAAAAACAACAACGTGTATTCCGACAAAAATGGAAACGTGTACCAACGCAACGATAACGGTAACTGGAATCAGCGAAACGGAAACCAATGGAACCAAACCCAGCAGTCGCAGCAAATGAACCGCGATTACCAAAACCGGCAACGCAGCAGCCAGCAAAATTCTAATTTCAACAATATGAACCGCGGAGGTAATATGGGCGGCAGTTATCGCGGAGGTGGTGGAGGGGCCAGAATGGGCGGTGGCGGTGGCAGGAGGAGATAACCAGAATAATTTAACTCCCGCAAAAGCCGATTCGCTTGTCGGCCAGTATTTTGTGAATCGCATCGAGCAGGAAAAAATGCTGGAAACCTATTACAAAAAGGTTAAGACCGCTACCAATGCGAATGTCGCGTTTCAATTTTACCAGGCAGAGCTTTACCTGACAGCCCAAATCCGGGCGCAGATCATGATGCAAATCCCAACGTAAGGGCAGCTCATGAACATGGCTAAAAAACAACGATAAAAACAAGAATTATTTTTAAGAGCTGGAGAGCAACGTATAACATTGGCGCGCAATCTCCAGCTCTTCATTTGTAGGGATCACCAGAATTTTAACGGGCGCCCCGGTTTTACTAATCTCCTGAATTCCTTTACCTCCGGCATTATTTTTTTCTTCATCTAACAGAATACCCAGCGAATCCATATTTTTTGTTGCCAGTTCACGCGTAAGCGGATCGTTCTCACCTACTCCGGCAGTAAATACAAGCGCGTCCACCCCGTTCAATACTGTCACAAACGAGCCAATAAATTTTTTGATATGATACGCATACATATCGTATGCTAACCGGGCTTCTGCATTGCCCTTTTTAATTTCCTGCTTCACATCACGCATGTCGCTGAAACCGGTGAGGCCAAGCATACCGCTTTTTTTATTCAGGATGGTATTCACTTCATCCAGTGAATAACCAAGTTCATTCACTAAATGAAATATAACAGACTGATCAATGTCGCCCGTGCGGGTACCCATGATCAAACCGTTCATCGGGCCAAAGCCCATACTGGTGTCAACGCATTTTCCATTTTGAACGGCTGTCATGCTGCACCCATTGCCCAGATGAATGGTGATGATTTTGGCATCTTTCTTTTTTAAATATTCAGCCGCCCGTTCCGATACATACTTATGACTGGTACCATGAAATCCATAGTTTCGAATTTGGTGTTCATCATAAAAAGATTTGGGTATCGCAATACGGTATGCCACCGGAGGCATGGTCTGGTGAAAGGCCGTATCAAAAACCGCAACCTGACTTGCCTTTTCAAAAATTTTCTCCGCTACTTCTATCCCCAGGTAATTAGGCGGATTGTGTAGCGGTGCAAGCGGGAACAACTCCTTAATTTTTTCTTTCACCTCATCAGTGACGATCATCGTATCAGAAAAACTTTCACCCCCATGCACCACCCGGTGGCCGACAACATGAATCTCATCTGGATTATCAATGACACCAATTTCAGCGTGTGTCAGGAGGTTTGCCGCCTCTTTCAATCCTTCCGCATGATTTTTAATCACAAGTTGTCTTTTAGTAATCTGCTCCGTTCCCTTTAAAAATGTTTTATGCTGAATGGTCGAGCCTTCCAGCCCTATCCTGTCGATCAACCCCGAACAAACAACGATGGCTTCGGGCATCTGAATGAGTTGATACTTAATGGAACTGCTGCCGGAATTAATGACAAATACATTCATGGCTATTGTGCTTGAATGGCGGTGATCACCACCGTATTAAAAATATCGTCTACCGTACAGCCGCGACTTAAATCATTAACGGGTTTGTTCAAGCCCTGCAACATCGGGCCGATGGCTAAAGCGCCCGTTTCGCGTTGTACGGCTTTGTATGTATTGTTACCGGTATTCAGATCAGGAAAAATCAACACACTGGCTTGCCCAGCAACTTCTGAGTTTGGTAATTTCTTCTTTCCTACCGTTGGATCAACTGCCGCATCATATTGAATAGGGCCCTCCACTTTTAAATCGGGCCTTCGTTGTCGTACCAGATCGGTTGCCTGCTTAACTTTTTCAACATCGGCACCGGCACCGGAAGTACCGGAAGAGTACGACAGCATGGCAATTTTAGGTTCGATGCTAAACATCTTACTGGTATCAGCCGAAGAGATCGCGATGTCGGCAAGCTGTTCAGCAGTTGGATTGGGGTTTACCGCACAATCGCCAAAAATAGAAACCCGGTTAGGCAGACACATAAAGAAGACTGATGAAACGGTGTTGACTCCTGACTTCGTCTTTATAAACTGTAATGCCGGGCGAATGGTATGCTGCGTTGTGTGTGCCGCACCCGAAACCATGCCATCGGCTTCGCCCTTGTACACCATCATCGTACCGAAATAGGAAACATCCAGCATCAGATCACGGGCCATTTCCATTGTCACGCCTTTGCTTTTTCGAAGCTCGTGCAACGTGTTAACATAATCAGCGTAACGATCGGATGCAGCAGGATCAATTATTTGCACCTTATCAAGATCAAGCGATAAATTTAATCGCCTGATGGCCGCCTCCATACTTTCCTTCTTTCCAAGAATCGTGAGGTCAACAATATTTTGGGCAATCAACGCTTCGGCAGCCTGTAAAATCCTGTCATCATCACCTTCGGGCAACACAATATGCCTTTTCTTCTCCTTCGCCCGTTTTACAATCTGGTACTGAAACATGCGGGGCGTAATGTTGTTCGTTCGGAAAGAAATTATTTTCTCGCTTAACCCCTGAACATCCACATGTTGATCAAACAGACTGATCGCTAATGCAATTCTTTCTTTGTTAGCAGGGTGAATGCTTGGCCGCGCATTCGCCACAGCACTAACCGTGGCAAAGGTGCCCGTTTTTACGGTAATGATCGGAACAACCGTATCCAATCCTTCAATCAATCGAAGGATTGTTTCTTCAGGATGTAGTCCACCGGTTAGGATAAGTCCCGCAACTTTTGGATAATTTTTTGAAAGATTGGCCTGGAGCGCACCGATAATCAGATCCCCACGGTCGCCCGGTGTTACGATCAACGTATTTTTCTGAAGGCGTGCCAGCGAGTTATGTAATTGCATGGCGCCCACAATGGAGTTCTCAACGGTATTGGAAAGAAGATGCTCCCCCAGTAAAACTTCTCCGCCAACTGCCGATAAAATTTCCTTCATTGTTGGACTGCTAAGCTCCTTGCTCGCTGGAACCACACTTACTAAAATATCTTTCGATAGTTCACCGGTGAGTTTTTCTTTAATCTCGTCCTTATTTTCAAGGGTGGCCTTATTCGCAATAACGGTAATAACCTGAACTCCTTTATCCTTAAAACTTTTCATTGCCGAGATAGTGGCATCCACGATTTCGCTTAACGCCTTACTATCTGTACGGACGATGATGCCAACCGGAATACCCAGGTTTTCTGCAATAGCAATGTTGATATCAAATTCCTCGTTGGTAACGTTGGTGAAATCTGTTCCTTCCACCACTACAAATTCGTGGCTTTCCTGAAGTTGTTTGAATCTATTAATGATCGAATCGATAACCAATGTTTCCTTACCCGCATTTAAATGCTTTACCAGTTCTTTCCGCGTGAACACATACATGCTATCATACCCGGTAGAAAGTTTAAAATGTGTTTTGATTGTGTGTAAATGACTGTCCTTTTCTGGTTGATCACCACTGATGATGGGTTTAAAGTACGCGATCTTTTCAGCCCGGGAAGCCAGCAGGTTCATAAGCCCCAGGGCAATGGTTGACTTTCCGGAATAAGGTTCGGTGGTAGCCAGGTAAATAGCATTGGTCATAAACAAAGCATTTGCCCGGCTAAGCTACATGCTTTGCTTTACTTTTCAATCCATTGTCATCTAAAAGCCTGCTGATAATGTGATGATGAAAAAGGGATCGTCAAACCCCAGATTAAAAGTATAGGTAGTCAGCTCGAAATTTTTGTATCCTGCTCCCAGAATAATTCCACGCTGAATGTCGAGGTCTGTTTGATACAATCTTGTGCGCTGTCCGCTGATGCCAAACCATAGCCAATCGGCTGGCGAATAGGTTAGGTCAGACCAGTTATAGAAAAAATTATTATCGCTCGACTCAAAATCAAAAAAATTTTCAGATTCGGTATAAAGTTCAAATCTTTTGTAATTCAGGGTGATCTCAAGCCCTGCTCCCATCCCATTCGAATTTCCTGCTACGCCACCAGCCATGGGTGTGATGGTGTATTCCAGGTCTCCTCCTCCTATAAAATTATAGCCGATCCAACCGGAAAACGTTTCAAAGTCTTCATAGTTGTACCGGGCTTCCAGATGAAGTTTATTTTTATCGGCACGAAAAACGGGCAACACAAAGAAATCATCAGGCATTAAATAAAAGTTAGCATCCGCGCTGAAATTCCATTTTGATGAATCTGATTGTGCGCGTACCAATGAAGTACCCGCCATTAAAATCAGGAAACTAAGTATGGATTTTTTCATCCTCCTAATGCCATGGTTAGCGCGACTAATAACACTCCGATAGCCACATAGGCAACTGCCGTAATAACTTTTTTGAAGCCGGCATATCTTCCAAGAGCGTAGCCTCCCAAAAACAACATCATTAAAGCAATCCCGTTGGAGACCCGCATCGCACGTGAAATTTCATCAAAGAATGCAAAAGGAAGAGCAACGGGCAGCGTGCATAAAAATACAAGCAGAAAAATTTGAATACCTGCAAGAATATCGGTTCCGGTAATCAAAAACCTGGCGGAGGGTTCCGGTAATTTTTTGAGCCTCCCACCTAACGCATCCAACTCTTCATCCGTAACAATGGCAGCCAGCGATGGCCTCATCTCTTCTTTTAATAAAGAACGAATACCGGCAGCATCGGTCAACCGGCCCAATTTCCTAAGAACGGTAATGGCATGGCCTCTTTCTACTGCCACGTTCATCAAATACATAATGGCATCTACGAGCCCCCAGGCCACATTACATCCCAGCGCGGCCCATAAGAGTTCACGAATTTCTTCGCGACCATCCGTTGCAACGCTGATGGCACCCGTAAAGGTGAGCACCATGATTAACCCGAAAAGCACTTCCGAAATCCGGTCAACCGGACTTAATACCCCGCTTTCTTTAACACTTTTCTTCCAAAAATTTTGGTTGCGCATTTATGCGGGAATAAAATAGAGAACCATGGCAACAATCATATAAATAATAATGAGTTGAACTCCCTTATACCAGTTTGAGCGACCATCTCCGGAAATCATGGCTGCCAGTATAACCGAGAAAAACAACGTAAGAATCAACCCACGCGGAAAAATCAGGTTGAGCTGACCCGGACCAATAAACAAACTGAGCAATACCAGGGCAGGCGCAATGAACAATGCGATTTGAATCGAACTTCCTAACGCAATGCCCAGGCTTAAATCCATTTTATTTTTGGTTGCCATTGTAATAGCCGAAATGCTTTCTGCCGCACCGCCCACAACGGCCAGAAAAATTACCCCAATGAAAACACTCGACATGCCCAATGCTTCTCCCGTTCCTTCCGCAGCTCCTACCAACACTTCACTCATGAATGCCGCCAGCACGGAAGCTCCAACGAGTGAAACTAATGCGCGCGGCAACGACCATCGGTTGTGATGTTCATCTGCGTGCCCACCCCCTTCTGTTCTGAAAAAATCAGCATGGGTTTTTATCATGAAAAAGAGATAAAGAATATAGGCAACTAATAAGGTTACCGCCAGAATAATGTTCAGTGTATTTTCATTTTCAGTTGGTATGCCTTTTTGAGCAAGCGAATGAAAACCGCTTGGCACCATCAGGCTGATCACGGCAATCAGCATCATGGAACTATACACGCGCGTACTGGCGGGGTTATATTCCTGATTATGAAATTTCATTCCACCCAGTAAAAAAGAAACTCCGGTAGCCAGCAAGAGATTTGCAAGTATAGCGCCCCCCAATGAAGCGAGAACAATCTCATGCAGTCCTGCCTTCAATGCCACCACAGCAATGATCAATTCGGGCAGATTTCCGAACGTGGCATTTAGCAATCCTCCGATAGCATCGCCAGTGTAGGTTGCCAGGTTTTCGGTTGAGGTACTGATGAGCCGCGCAATAGGAATAATAGACAGCGCTGCCGAAAAGAAAATCATGGGTTCAGATGCATGGCTGTATTCCAAATACAGGGAAACAGGAATAAAAATAAACAACCAATGTATGCCGGGTTTCAGGATAGCTTTCAAGGTTTTAAGGTTTTGATGTTTTTGAAATATACTGAGTTTTAGGTATATCTACAGTTCATTGTATTATAAAAAACAAGTAAAGATTTTCGGTCGTTTCGTGTGCACGCTTAGCAGTTTGATTGTAACTTCATATCGATGAACCAAACAAAAATTCAGGAGCTTGATCACGCGATTGTTCAGGCATCCAAAAAAATAAAAGTACTAAACGCCCTTGCCTGGCCTGCCGATGCCGAGGAGAAATTTTTAACCGGTTGGAAAAAAGGAAAGCCCGAGCTTCCATTTATTAAATTGGAAGTTCCGAATGTGCTGGCAAACATCGATTCGTTGGATGCCCTTGCAACCAAGTGCGATGAACAGCATCCCGTTGAAAAATTTCTGGCAGAAACCGCACGCAGTTATGCGGATGCAGGCCGCATGATCCGATCGGTTGGCACACCCGACTTTACACGATACTCAACCAAAATTTACGGTCGGCCCGATATGGTGTATAAGTTTCAGGGTATTTCATCGGTAAATGCCGCGAAGTATTTTCTGGAGGTAACCGATAACCTGTTGGGCAACCAACACATCCAATCGGCAGAAGCAACCATCTCAGCCAATGAATTTGCCGGATGGTTAAAAAGTGAGGTAGATGAGTTTTTTGAGCACGATACAGTGGAAGTTGTTCTTGATCCCGATATTTCTTCCAAAGCGCTTGCCGGTTCAACCCGCATTCGTATCCGCGGAAGCGCCATGTTTTCCAAGCTTGATAAAGATCAGCTTCTTTATCATGAAGCATTTATTCATACAGCAACGCAACTGAATGGAAAAAAACAAACCAATTTAAAATCGTTAGGGTTGGGTGCACCGCGTACGACCCGAACACAGGAAGGCATTGCTGTACTGGCTGAACTCCTCACCGGGGCGATGGACATTACACGATTAAGGAGAATTGCGCTTCGTGTGATCGCGATCAAGATGGCAATGGATGGTGCCGATTTCATAGACGTGTTCAGGTATTTCCTGGAGGCGGGGCAACCTGAAGTTGAAGCGGTGCGATCGGCACAACGGATTTTCAGAGGTGGAGCCGTGAAGGATGGCATTGTGTTTACGAAGGATGCTGTTTACCTGCAAGGCATTTTAGAGGTACACACGTTCCTGCGTGTGGCTATTCGCGACAACCGGCCCGAGTTAGTAAATAATTTGTTTGCCGGCAGACTTACCCTTGCCGATACGATTCGACTATCGCCACATTTTACAAACGGCTGGTTGATCCCTCCCGTGTACATACCAACGTGGGCTACCGATCTGAGAAGGCTGGCCGCGGTGATGGCCTATTCGGCCTTTATGACGTACATTAAATTAGATAAAGTAGATGTCAATCGCTTTCTGGATAGCGAGGATGAATTTAACCGGCAAATGTATTTGCTGAATTAAACAACAAGATGTATTGAGATCGCAGCACGGGACCGCGAAGGAAAAAATCCCCGTCCTTGTGCCGGGGTCTCAATCTCTTAGGCAAATCACCCAAAAAATTTTCTTTGCAACTTAAGCTTTGTGTAAACAACGAAATGAATTGAGATCACGGCACAAAGGCCGCGAAATGATCCTAGAGAAAATATGGCCGCAATGGATGAAATTAATTCTTGATAAGGGCGGCAGGTGCAGGCGCTTTCTTGTTTGCCTTTTCCTTAACGCCAACGGATTTGTAAAAGAATAATCTGATTCTTTCTCCGCTGCCCAGTTCAAGGGCCTCACTCATTCCATTAGTTATATCACGCAATTCTTCTTTCACAACACCATCGGCATTTTGATAAACACTGCTCACCTTTTTTTGAAAATCTTCATAGCTGCCATCTACTTTCTGAATCTGAAGTTTACCGGCAAGCCTTCCATCCTTCACATCAATTTTACCCATGAAACACTCAGCATAATCATACTCATTGCGCAAGCTGATGATCACCTCGTGGGTGCCATCCGCAATCGGACTCGCTCCACGCTCCTTAAATACAGCATACCATTGATCATAGCACGTAGCTACTTTCGCTTTGGGCGTTGTTGAAGGGGCTGCTTTAGTGGCAGTTTGGGCCAAAACAGTCAGGGAAAACAGACAGGCAATGATGGATAAGATAGTCTTCATAAAATAGATATTAATTTGAGCGAATATAGGTTTTTTTTTAAGTCTGTTCAAAACCATACGCCCTAACCCCCGCAAAAACCTAAAAAGGGTATTTCAAACAATATCCTAAATCAAAACCAGTTTGTTTTTTAACTTTGTTGCCTTATTTATATAGCGACATTTTCTATCTTAAGTCTCCAAAATTTTACCCTATGAAACTTCTAATCCCTTCGGTTGGCCTTCAGAGATGGACGGTAATATTATTGCTGGCACTAACCGGAGCTTGCGGCAAAAAATCAGAAACGGTAAGCCTGCCACCGGCTAAAGTCAATGTAATCAAGGCGGTACAAACCGATGTTCCCCTCTATGAGGAATTTGTCTCCCAAACCTTTGGCATGTCTGATGTTGATATACGCTCTCGTGTCGAGGGGTGGGTTACTTCTGTTAATTTCAAGGAAGGATCTTCGGTTAAAAAAGGCCAGCTACTCTATATTATAGATGACATCCAATATCAAACCCGTGTTGACCGTGAAGCCAGTGAATTAGCCAGCGCTAAAACAGAGATGGTACGGGCACAAAATGAGCTCAACCGTGTGAAGCCCCTCACAGAAATGAACGCGCTGAGCAAAAAAGATCTTGACAACGCGACAGCCGCCTACGAAGCAGCGCAGGCACAAGTGAAAGCTTCAGAAGCTTCACTACAAAATTCAAAAATAGAACTTGGTTATACACGTGTGTATGCTCCCTTTGATGGCGTAGTGGGAATTTCGAATGTACGCGTAGGCGATTACGTGAGCCGCATTGGAAGTAATTCTATTCTTACCACCATTTCAAGTATTGGTGGCGTTCGCGTAAGATTCCAAATCAGTGAGCGTGAATACTTACGTATCGCAAAACTTACAAAAGAAGAATTAGCATCCGCAAAAAAGAATGTACAGCTTATATTGGCTGACGATTCGATTTATCCCCATAAGGGAGAAGTGAATTTTGCAGATCGGGAAATTGACCCGAAGACCGGAACACTAACGATCGAAGCCGCCTTCCCTAATCCGAATGGTTTGCTGCGGCCCGGATTGTTCGTAAAAACACGGGTTTTATTAAACACCTTGCCAAATGCAGTGATCGTACCTCAGCGAGCGGTATTCCAGTTACAAAGTCTTTCACAGGTATTTACAGTAAGTGACTCCAGCACGTTAAAAGTTACCACCGTTGAAGCAGGGCAAAAGGTAGGCGATGCGTGGGTGATTACGAAAGGATTAAAAGCCGGTGATAAGATAGCGGTTGTTGGAACTGCGAGCTTAACACCTAATTCTAAAATAGAAGTAGTAGAAACAAAGTGGCCTGATGACACTCAAAAAGCAAACTAAGATCATTAACCCTGGAAATATTGTATGAGTGAATTTTTTATCAGACGGCCAATTGTCGCGATGGTGATTTCCATCCTGATGGTTATCATGGGGTTAATTACCTTGAAGGGTATTCCCATTTCGAAATATCCTGAAATCACACCACCGATGGTTCAGGTAACAACCGTGTTCAATGGCGCCAATGCCGTAAACGTTGAGCAAGCGGTAGCCACACCAATCGAGCAACAAGTGAATGGGGTGGAACAAATGCTGTACATGAAGTCCATCAACGCTGCGGATGGATCGCTTACGCTACAAGTATCCTTTGAAGTAGGCACCGACCTGGATAACGCGAACATGCTTACCCAAAACAGGGTTTCGCAATCAAGCGCTAAAATGCCCAATGAGGTGAAGGCTTACGGAGTGACCACCAAAAAATCAATGGTGTTCCCCATGATGCTGGTTTCACTTTCATCACCTAACGCAACATACGATGGACTCTTTCTGAACAACTATGCTAACATTAACATTGTTGACCAGTTAAAACGAATTCAGGGTGTAGGAGATGTGCTTCTTTTTGGTGGTGCCGATTATTCCATGCGTGTTTGGTTAAAGCCTGATCAACTAACCAAGCTTAACCTCACTGTAACCGATGTGATGAACGCGGTGAAAAAACAAAACGCTATTTCGCCCGGTGGAAAATTTGGAGCACCCCCAACACCGGCAGGTGTTGAATACACGTACAGTGTTTTATTGCAGGAACGCTTAGTAACCGAAGAAGAGTTTGGCAACATCATTGTAAAATCAGATGAGAAGGGTTCTATCATTCGATTGAAAGATATCGCACGGCTTGAACTGGGAATGGAAAATTATAATTCGTACAGTCGCTTAAATGGTAAGCCTGCCAGTTCCATTGTGGTGTACCAAATGCCGGGTTCTAACGCATTGGATGTTGCCGAGCGGGTGCAGAGCACCATGGCGGAACTCAATACCCGTTTCCCGGATGATCTTAGGTATGATATTTCACTTAATACGACACGCGCGGTTTCTGTAGGTATCGAAGAAATTATTCATACCCTCTTTGAAGCGGTGGTGCTGGTGATTTTGGTGGTGTTCCTCTTCTTGCAAGATTGGAGAGCCACCCTCATTCCATTATTAACGGTTCCGGTTTCGTTGATTGGAACATTCATCATTTTCCCATTGCTGGGATTTTCAGTAAACGTATTGTCGCTGCTCGGACTCGTACTCGCCATTGGCCTTGTAGTGGATGATGCCATTGTTGTGGTGGAAGCCGTTATGCACAACATTGAGCACGGCATGAATCCGAAAGAAGCCACACAAAAAGCGATGAAAGAAGTAGGCGGACCCGTTATTGCCATCGCGTTGATTCTCGCGGCTGTGTTTGTACCCGTTGCGTTTGCCGGAGGGATTACAGGACGGTTGTATCAACAGTTTGCCATTACGATTGCCATTTCGGTATTATTTTCAGCATTCAATGCCCTTACCCTAAGTCCTGCGCTGAGCGCGATTTTGCTAAAGCCTAAGAAAAAATCAACCGGCTGGTTACAACGCTTCTTTGATTCTTTCAACCGTGTATTCGACAAGTTTACATTGAGCTACACCGGGGTTGCAGGTATTGTTGCCCGTAAATCGATCAGATCCATTATCATCATGGGCATCGTGCTGGTGGCAACCGGATTTTTAGGAAAGTTTATCCCGGGCGGATTCTTGCCTGAAGAAGATGAAGGATATTATCTGATCAATGTTCAGCTCCCGGACGCAGCCTCATTGGAACGTACCAATGAAACTGCCGAGAAACTCGAAAAGATCATCAGCGAAACCCCTGGCGTTGCTTACTCAACGGTAGTTATCGGTTATAGTATGCTTACACAATCCTATTCAACCAATAACGCGTTTGTGTTCGTTTCGCTGAAGCCGTGGGATGAAAGGCCGGAGTACACTGCTAAACAATTAATTCAACGAACGAACCTCGCCATTCGAAATAATATTACGGATGCTACCGTGATCGCTTTTGGGCCACCGCCTATTGAAGGCCTTGGAACTTCTGCGGGTTTCACGCTTCAGCTTTTGGATCGCTCGGGTAATTCACCCCAGTTCCTGGATCAGCAGGCGCGCAATTTCTTAGCCGAAGTAAACAAGAGGCCAGAAATTGGAAGAGCGTTTACCTTGTTCCGTTCGAACGTGCCACAGAAACAAATTGTGATCGATTACGACAAAGCAGAAAAACTAAACATCGATCAAAACGAAATTACCAGCACTATCTCAACCTACCTGGGTAGCAGTTATGTAAACGACTTCAATCGCTTTGGCCGGCAATACAAAGTATTTGTGCAGGCAGAAGCAGAGGATCGCCTCGAACCAGATGATATTGCCCGCTATTATGTACGAAGCCGATCGGGTGAAATTATCCCGCTCAATACATTAGCGGAAGTAAAAGACATCTCGGGACCTTCCTATACCAATCGTTTTAATATGTTTCGTGCTGCAGAAATTTCAGGAGCGCCTGCTGAAGGCTACAGTTCTCAGGATGCCTTAAATGCCCTGGAAGAAGTTGCGGCCACGTTACCTAAAGAACTGGGTATTGCATGGAGTAACATGTCGTACCAGGAAAAAGCCGCGGAAGGTACGGGAGGTACCATGTTCCTCATGGCGTTAGTATTCGTGTTCCTGATTCTGGCCGCACAATATGAAAGCTGGAAACTTCCATTCTCAGTTTTGCTGGGTGTACCGGCAGCCATTTTAGGAGCCTTTCTGGGATTATGGCTCGGTGGTTTATGGAGTACAAGTTATGTTAACAATGTTTTCGCGCAGATCGGGCTTGTGATGTTGATTGGACTTACAGCCAAAAACGCCATCCTGATTGTTGAGTTTGCTAAAATGCTTCATGAAGAGCAGGGCAAATCACTTTTTGACGCAGCGTTGGAATCCGCTAAACTTCGTCTTCGCCCAATTCTGATGACTTCGTTCGCCTTTATGCTGGGTGTTGTTCCCCTGCTAACGGCTTCAGGCGCTGGAGCGGAAGCGCGCAAGGTTATGGGAATAGCCGTGTTCAGCGGAACACTGATTGCCACCATTATCGGGGTTATTGTTGTTCCCGGTTTGTTCGTGCTGATTGAAAGCATTGGAGGCAAAAAGAAAAACAACTCATCAACATCTGTTCCACCTACTGAACCGGCTCACTGATATGAGAAATTTTAAATATTCAGACGTCAAGTTGCTAGCCGTCAGACCGCTAAAAACTTCCGCCAAGAGCGGTCAGACGGCTTATTCAATCAATATAAAAAAAATCATTTTCCTCGGAACATTCTTGGTACTTGCTGGTTGTGCCATCGGACCTAAGTATTCCAGACCTGACACCAAAAAACCTGAAGGGTACGCACAGGCTGCCGCTAAAACAGATTCCATCACCAACATGAAATGGTGGGATGTGTATCAGGACACGGTGTTGCAGGCGTTGATCAATAAATCAATCGAATCAAATTTGGATTTGATGACGGCTGTTTCCCGCGTGGAAGAAGCCAAGGCTATTCTTGGGTTTAATCAAGCCAACATGTTTCCGTTCTTTGATTATTCCGGCAGGGCTCGTGCTACCGATTTTCGTGATACGGGAGCGCAGGCGGGTGTAGGATTTCCTACCAACTCGTTCTCTGTTCTTGGAAACGTGTCGTGGGAAATTGATTTATGGGGCAAACTCCGTCATGCCAACCGTGCCGCTTACGCGGAATTGATCTCAACCGATGAAGACCGTAAATCGGTTTACATTAGCTTGGTTGCGCAAATAGCTGAATTATATTTCCAGCTTCGCGGCTTGGATGAGCGATTTGATATTACCCGCAGAACAAGCGAAACCCGCAGAGAGTATTTGAGAATCATCACCCTTCGTTTCCAGCAGGGTGAGGTTTCTGAACTTGATAAATTACAAGCAGAACAAATCGCGGCTGACGCAGAAGCAGATCTTTACAACATCGAACGCCAGGTTATTGCCACTGAAAATGCGATTAATGTATTGCTCGGCCAGACTTACAGTCCGATTGCCCGTGGTTTACAAAACGATCAGCAACAATTACCGTTGGATATTCCGGCAGGATTACCTTCAGAACTTTTAGAGAGAAGACCTGATATTAAATCAGCAGAACAAAAGCTGGTTGCGCAAACCGAACGGGTTGGTATTGCCATTACGCTGCAATTTCCTTCCTTAAGTTTAACAGGTTTGTTAGGAGTAGCAAGCCCTGATATTTCAAACCTGTTCACTTCCGATGCGTTGGTAGGGTCCATCACCGGACAATTGGCCGGTCCGATTTTCCGATTCCAGCAAAACAAACGAAGAGTTGAAGCGGAAAGAGCGCGCTTAAAGCAGGTGGGTTTTCAATACGAGAAAACTGTGTTAAATGCTTTCGCTGAAGTTGAAAATTCACTGGCTGAAATCAGAACATACCGGAATGAATTTACGGCCCGCCAAACGCAGGTAACGGCTACCACCAAATCGCTGGAACTATCGAAAGCATTGTACGATAATGGATACACATCCTTTCTTCAGGTTTTGGATGCCGAACGTGAGTTATACGGTTCGCAATTCGAGAAGTCGCTTGCTCTTCAAAATCAATTAATATCAACAGTACGCCTATACAAAGCATTGGGCGGGGGCTGGTAAACCTGAACGCATGATAAAACCTAAAAACCTGTGGGGGATTTTACTTCTGATTGAAATCCTCTTCATGGTTTTTATGGTCGGGCTCTTTCCCGAAGCCTGGCACAATGTGTTGTATAAAATACTGTATACCTTTCTTTATTTCACCACCGTTCTTTGCTTAGAACGAAGCAGAAAAACAATGTTGTGGGTAGCCCTTTTGTTGTTTTTACTGACTGTCATTTCCGGTGTACGCGACATACCTGTGGTTGAGGGGCTTTCAAAAATATTGGATTTTATATTTTTTACAGTCATAGTTCTTTTTCTGATTGGGCAAATAGCGCGTGCAAAAACCGTTACCAAACTTGAAATTCTGGAAGCCGTTAACGGGTACCTGTTGTTAGGTGTTGTATTTACATTTTTGATTGCACTGATTATTCAGGTTGACCCCTTAGCGTATAATTTTTCATCTGAAACCGTCAAATCGAGTGACTACGTTTATTATGGGTTCATCACCTTCTCGACCACCGGTTATGGCGACTTGCTTCCACTCAAGCCATATTCCAAATCGCTGGCGATCTTAATTGCCATCAGCGGGCAATTGTATCTCGCCATTATCATTGCCTTGTTGGTGGGGAAATTTTCTGCCTCACAAACTAGATGAAGTCCAGGTTCTTGAGGGAATGTCTATATTTGAATTACATTTCATTTTTTATGAAAATTTCAACTATGAAAAAACTATTTACGATTTGTGCGCTGATATTGGCCGGATATGCTGTACAGGCACAAGAACTTGGTATTCGCTTTGGCGATGTTGTCGGTAATGATGTTGCCGTAGACGCGTTGTTCAGTACCGGAAAATTCAGTCGAATTCACGCTGACGTTTCCTTTGGTGACGGTGTAGGGGTTGAAGCCCTGTGGGACTTTTTATATCGTCCTCTAGGTGGCGAAGCATTCAATTGGTATGTGGGTGCCGGTGCTTCCATGCTGATCGAAGATCCCTTCTTTTTAGGATTTAGCGGGGAAGTTGGTTTATCGTACAACTTTAATGGCATACCGCTTTCACTCAGTGCCGATTGGCGACCGGTCTTCTACATTATTGAAGAAACAGATTTTCGCGCAGATGGATTTGGTGTCAACTTGCGCTATGTTTTTGGCAAGAAATAGGATCCGAAAGAATCAAATAAAAATCAGGTAAACCCTTGCAATAAGCAGGGGTTTATTTTTTAGGAGCTGTCGCTATGCAGTATCTTTATGAATATGCAACGCATCCGGAAATCGTGGTGGCGAATAATGAAGTATCTGTTCTTTGGAGGCCTGTGTGTTTTCCTTTTCACACTTCTTACCGTATGGATTGTATTTGAAAAGCGAAATGTGTGGCTTTTGAATGAGCTTCAGTCACATGTAAATCGGTCACAGTCCGGGCAATTGAAGATCGAATCCATTCATCTGAAATTATTCCGCTATTTTCCTGATGTTACCATTCAGCTCAACGGAATCACGTACTACGAACATCCGGATACCCTAAGAAAGCCGGAAGAAAAACCCATCCTTCAGGCAAAAAGACTATTTGTTGCAGTTGATTTACTATCGCTTCTTCGCGATGAACTGAATATTTCCAGAATTCGATTATCCGATGTAGACGTAACTATTATGGAATACCAGGGGGGTGATCTGAATTTAGATCGGGCCTTAGCAAAGCCTGTTAAACAGAAATCTGCTGCGGTAAAGAAAGTAATGCCCACGCCACCAAAGCAGACTCAAAAAACTTCTCCCACAAAAACCAAACCTGTAATTACTCAGCAACCTAAACAAAACGTTCAAATTGATTTGGAAACAATTGACCTTGATGGTGTAACGCTAAACTGGCATTCATTCCAATACAGGAAGGCATCCAGCCTTACCATTCAGGAAATGGATACTGAATTAACCAACACAGACGATTCTGTATCCATCAACCTTTCGTCCTCCACAACAATCCAACGATTGTACGTTAACGGAACTTCCATACCTGGCGGCAATCTGGTTATTCATACGACCCTGAGTCTTGAAAGAAAAAATAAACGACTTGCCATTCATAGTGGTGAAATCAGTTACAACGATTACACCCTCTCTATGCAGGGAAGTTATGAGCATCTGAATAATCGAAAACTTGATTTGGAAATAGATGCCTCCACCAATGATCTAAAAATGGTAGCGTCAATTTTAAGGCCCGGCTTTGTGAAGAACGATACCGATTTACAAGGTGATATTTATGCAAAGGGGAGGATTTTTGGTGCATTACACCATCAACCGCTCTTATTTGATTTCTCCTTTGGCGTTCGTGACTTGAACCTGACCTTGCCGAATGACTTAGGTGAATTCGAAAATGTTGGGTTTGAAGGAAGATTTAAATCCGGAAACGCAACGGATTACTCCGAAGGTTTACTCGAGATTGGCAACATTCATGGTCAGCTTCCGGGCGGTACAATCCACGGAAGTGTCCGCGTAAATAATTTTAAAGAACCTCATTTGACCTATCATCTGAATGCACAACTTAAACTGGATGGCTTCGATAAAGTTTTCAGAATTGATCAGGTGAAAGACTTAACGGGATCAGTTTCGGTACGCGCCAACTTTGAAGGTCCTCTTAAATCCATTGCCACCCATGAAATGGATAGCAGCAGGTCGAGTTCTGTTGCGATGGAAAATGTTTCGTTCACCGTTTCAAAAACCAATCAGGATGTAAAAAAGTTGAATGGTAAAATGACCACCAGAAATAATCAGTCAATAATTGAAAACCTCAGCCTGCAATATGGCCATAACGATCTGCAGGTAAACGCTACGGTTGATAACCTTGCTTACCTGCTTTTCAATCTCGAAAAGGAGGTTACAGCCTCAGGAAAATTACAATCGAACCAACTGCATACTAAAGATTTCATTCCTGATACCCTCATGACTGCCCAGGTTCAGGATCGGATTAGTAATTTTTCGACTGACTTTGTGATCAAGTCAATTGTATCCAAACAAAGTGATACGCTTACAAAACCAGAGATTTTCTTCCAGTTTAAAAACCTTTCGGCAAAACTTGATCAGCTACCCGATCTTAAATCAATAAACACACAGGGAAAGCTGATGCAAACAGATAAAGGATTAAGCCTGAAGCTTGAATCATTTCAGGCAATTTTTCCGCAAGGGGTAGCGAATGTTAATGGCGATTTACTCGTTCCGTCCAAACGATTTTGGAATTTCAATGCCCATGTAAAGCTTCATCAATTTCCATGGACGTACATCCGCGAATTAACTGCTGAAATTAAAGAGACTCAGGAGCCAACAGCCAAAAATCTTCACGTGAAGGACATGGAGCTTGTAACTGCCGAATTGGATATTTCATCATCGCTCATCACCTATCCATTTGACATTACAAAAACCGAAATAAAAAATGCCCACATCGAATATCTCCTCCCCGGCTCTAAACTAATCTCAATTGAAAAACTGGAGGTCTCACTGGACAAGCTCCTATTCAAACATCCTGAAAACTCAGGATACATTACAGGGTTAAACTCAACGAATGGAAAAGTAGCCATCAAACAACTCAAGCTTCCGGGGATGAACAAATTTGATATATCCATGAACATCAACGGAAGCAATGATCTTCTGAACATTTCCTTTTTGAGTGAAATCCAAAAGGCAACGAGCGAGCGCGGAACACTGAACATTGATTTTTCTAAGGAAGAACCGGCCTACAAACTCACCTATTTAGTCGAAGATGCCAACATGGAGCATTTCATTAAAAAATATTACCATCGTAAACTGATGAAAGGAAATGTAGATTATACAATTGACCTTCAGACAAGTGGATGGAACTGGGCGGATGTACAGCAAAATATACAATGTGACTTTGAAATCTCAGGGGAATCACTTCGCTTCTATGGCGTAGATATCGATAATGCGTTGAAAAAATATGAACGCAGCCAGCACTTTAACCTGACTGATTTGGGTGCGGTGCTGGTTGCAGGCCCTGTTGGCCTGGTTGCAACGAAAGGAACCGACTTTGCCGCATTGGCCGGCATTAAACTTGATTCATCAAAATTCACAAATATTGAAACGCTTTATACACGCTGGACCTACAAAAACAGCTCGCTGAAAACAGAAGATGTAGCCTTTGCCACCACTAAAAACCGCATTGCTTTCGATGGCAGTATTAATTTCCAGCGTGACACCATTCCTGGAATTACGATTGCCGTTGTGGACAAGAACGGCTGCAGCCTGATGGACCAGAAATTATACGGCAAGGTAGGCGCTGTTAAAACCGGCAAACTCAATATTACCAAAACATTGCTGGGCTCTGTGATCAACTTTGTTAACGCGGTTGTAGGAGTAGATTGTAAACCTGTGTATAACGGAAAGGTGAAAGCTTCACAAAGCCAATAGTTCATGCGGTGATCAATCAGCATCTTTCAAAAATCTGGATTAAATCCGAAAAAAACTGCACCGTACTAAGGAAGAAATAACTTCAAACACTATTTACACTTTACGAATAAAGCCAACACAACGTTCATTAGTGTCTCATAAACTTTGATGCAAGCGCAAACAAAAATACCGATCCGGGGACAACCAACAATGGCCAATCCCAGTTGCCAATGGTTCGCAACAACTGAATTCCAAAGGTTACGAGTAAAGTTAGCAAGAATGCATTCCAGATTAGTTGCTTGAGCTGAAAAAAGTCATCGACTTTCAACCATGGGAAATTGAAATCTTTAAACCATGAAAAATCAGGGTGGAAAAGTTTCATGAACCCAAGACTGACAATTAATAAAACCAGTCCTACCAGAAATAAATCAAGAGATTCAACAATCTCTAATCCAGGTTTTGCATTCGCGCCATGATCAACCAGCACCATAAATGCATGAGCTGTCTTATAAACTCCCATGCCTACGGTGAACAGGAAATTGATGAACATCACACAAATGATTATGATAATCGCACCTTTGTAAATTTTATACATAAAAATTTGCTTTGGTTTGGAATTCAAACTAACACTCATTTACTACATACATGCCTCCGTTTTACAGTTAACTAACTGTGTAACCTTTGCCCCCGCAAGGATTGAGTCTTAACATTGTAAACAACTAACGCTAAAGCCATGAAATCAACAATCCTATCCATGCTCGTGTTTTTGAGCATAACCGTCTTTGCCCAGGAAATCAACAAGACTGAGTTGTCACTGAAAGTAACAGAGGCCAATCAGAAGAATAATCAGGGATTGAAAGCATATATCTGGAAAAAAAGAACGGAGACTTTCATAGGTGGCCAATCCAAAGCCGTTATCATGACCGAACAAAAGTTTAATGATAAAGGCGAACCGGAAAGCACGGTGGTCGATGCTACATCATCTGTAAAAAAGAAACCAGGCCTTCGCGGAAAGGCACAAGCCAATGCTATTGAAGATAAAATGGAATATGTTGAAAAAGCCGTGCAGCTTTCCACAGGTTATGCTTATATGAGCAAAGGTGAATTGATTGATTTTTTTGACAAGGCAACGATAACTAACAAAGGCGATATTATTGAAGCCACAGCCAGCAATTTCAAAGTTCAGGGAGATAAGCTAACCATTCTGTTTGATTCAAAGACTTACCTGTATAAAAACAAAAAATTCAATACACTGCTTGGTAAAGATTTGGTAGAAGGCGAAATAACATACTCTAATTTTTCCAATGGTACGAATCACGTTGACGATATCAACCTGAACCTGCCAGCGCAGAACATGATCATCAAATCAAAAAATCAGGATTGGACGCAGCGCGTTAATTAATTTGTTGCTAACAAGAAAAAAAATGAACAGAATACTAGTCCTAATTACTCTTTCAGGCAACGGAATTGAAACAATAAAGGCAAATCCGGAATTACCGAAGAAAGAATCAGAATTTGTTCACCGTTGGAAGGAAGAAGAGATACTGGAAAGCTTTTTCATCTCCGTTTCAAAAAAAGATGCTGTACTAATTTTCAAAGGCGTGGATGAAACAAAAACGAAGGAACTTATAGCGGGCTTACCATACTTTCCTTACATGGCTAAAATTGAATATCATAATTTGAACAAACAGTTCTAAGCAACTTTGTTATCCAAGCACTTTTTGGTTTAGTTTACTCCGGCTTTCATCAAACTTTCTTCTAGCTGCTCTCTCAATTCATCAGAAGAAAACAACATGTGGATTAAGTTCCTCGCGCTAACGATCGTTCCGTTTGACTGAACTGGTAAAACAAGTTTCAAAGCTTCTGCACTTTTCCGGGCATCTTCCAATCTGCCAAGTTTAGAATAGCATGCAGTACGAATCAGTGGGTCCCATAGTGCCGTTGGCATTTGCATACGTTCTGCCCAGTATAGCGCTTCATCGTATTCATTCTTATAGAAGTAATACACACTCATGCCCATATTGAAATACCAGGGAAAATATGGATTGAGTTCAATAGAATCCTCCAGAATTTTTATTCCTTTCTCAACTTCTCCATGAAAAATATATCCTACTCCTAATGTACCGGTAATCGCAGTTGCCCGGGGATTGAGCGCCAGACCTCGTTCAATCGCTTTCATACTTTCTGTTCGGTTTTGTAACAAATTATAACCAAAACCTATGGTGAAATATGCATGCTGACAAAGGGGATCAAGGGCGGCAGCTTTTAGTCCGCATGCGACTCCTTCCTCGGCCTGGTTATCGATGAATTTCATACCTATTACATGGGCATCGAGGTAAAGTTCTCCTAACACAGCCCATGCCAGTGCATATTCAGGATCGGCATTCACAGCATATCGCAGAGATTCAAATGCTTTCTGATAAAGTTCTTTGTCTCCAAAAGAGTTCTGGTGATGATAAAACCAAAACATGGCATCACACACCTTCATATCAGTAACGCGTTTGCCCGGTGAAACTTTTGCCATGTTGCGTGTGATCGCTCCATAGTAACCGGCTATCTTATTAATCACACCCTCGATGATTTCATCCTGAATTTTAAAAACTGCTGCCGCGGTAAATTCATGTTTGAAAACTTTCGACCATAATTGCTCTCCCGTATCGCACAACGAGAGTTGAACGGAAACACGCAACGCTGCATCTGTGCTTTGAATACTGCCTGTTATAGCATACCGGGCACCCAATAAACTACAGGCTTCTTTAATGTCATTTGTTTTCGCTGCGACCTGAGTTGATGAATAATAAGCGATCACAGCAAGATCCTGAAACCTCGACATCTCGGTTGTTAATTGTTCTCCCAGACCATCCGCAAAAAAATCGCGCGACCTATCTTCATTGATGTTGCGAAACGGCAACACGGCAATAACAGGACGAATACGAATAACAGTATCCTGATCAGCCGGAGCATGCTGATGACCCTTCTTTTCATTCACAGAAAAAACAGGAACATAGGTGCCCTTTGGGATTTCTATCAGGATGGCATCACTTACTCCCGCTTGTTGGTAATACACGTGCAATGCCCTTCTGAGCCGACCTGCATGAATCCGAACGATCGAATCCAGTTGAGGATCAAAGTCGACTCGCTTGGAAAGTGCCTCCGTTCCAATACTATATTCTTTTAATTCCCTTCCCTTGCCTTCTACTGTTTCTGTTACCACATACTTTAGAAACCTTGTTAACACGCTTGAATTCTCAAAGGCAGGTGTTGCCAGAATGCGATTCAATTGTTCTGTTACCTGTTGGGCTGTAAATGATTGCGCTGGCATATTACTGTTAAGTCACAGTATAATACTTTTGTAAAAGTATGATACATCTATCTTACGAAGTAAATGAAAATTAGATTATCGAAAAAGTAAATCACCCTGTATGCGTAAGGAACTCATTCACACGATCGATCGGTTTCCGGAATATCGAGTAAAAATACAGGATCTCTACCTCGTTAATGAAGATTTCAGGTCGTTGTGTGAAGATTACTTTGATTGCGGAGAACAATTAAAAAAATTCAAACATCAGACCCTTTCAGATAAATTGACAGAAATTGAATGCAAGCATCTGTTCCTTGAACTCGAAACCGAACTACTTAATTTTTTGGGGTTACGCTCTTAAAAAAACTTACTGAATCCTACACCAAATGTCCATGCGTCATAAGCATGGATTTTACTCTCGAAGATCAAATTAAGATTCAACTCCCAATTGTCGGGCAACTCAAATCCATATTCTGTTTCCAGGCAGATGAGGCTAAAATTCTTATGCTTCTCAAATTCCTTCCCTACACCTGCCAAAAAAGCCAATCGCTTGGTTGGTTTAAATATACCTACAACACTTACGCTTACAGGGTAGGATCGTTCAACCGTTTGGTCTGTTCCTGATTTCTCAATTTTAAATTGCTGAAGAAATAATTCATTATGCAATCCAATTGCCCATTTATTGCTAAGCCAGTAGTCATAACTTAATCCCCAGGTGGGAACAATCCGAACGGGTATATCTCCGTCTACTTCAGTTGCAGAAGGAATGTGCGCATTGGCCATCATGACCGTCATCCGATAATGCGTTTTACGCTTCTCTCCTTCTTCTTCCTGGCAATATACTGTTGTGGATATCGTGAGGAGAAAGACTAGAATACTATTCTTCATAATACTGATCAATTCCCAGTACCGGTTGCTTTGGATGGTTTCGATTTATTCACATAGTGCTTGACTCTGAATCGCACAATATTATCGCTGGTGGCAAACCCATCTTCCAATTCATCGCGCGACTGCTGGTTCATATATAAAATTTCAAACCGAAAATTGTAGCTTAAACGATACCCTCCTCCTATACGCAGGCGAAATCTGTTCGCAAATCGCTCATCTACATCTTCTGTTGTAAAAAGCCATTCGGCATCGAGCAAGCCATACCAAAGCTTGTCGGTAAAATAAGAAGGGTTGCTAATTGGAATAATGGACTCAAACCTGATTCTGGGTCTATACACCTGATTCCACTCTTTAGTTTCCAGGTTTTTGAAGTTACGTTGCTCCAACCGAAGCAACACCCGTGTTTGTACACGTTTGTTGGGTGTAATATAAATCCGGCTTCCTATTACCGGGCGCACTTCAAAAGTATTGTACGATTCCGTTTGTTGTGTGTAAGATAGAACAACCTGTCCGATTACATCTATATGTTGATTGACCGACCATTCTAGATTTGGCGCGTAGTCGAATGCGTACCAACGGCTGTTATTCAGCAGGGTGCTATAGGTAAACGAGTTTTCAAGATTAAACGAATTGGCAAACGGAACATTGAGCATGTACTCATACCACAATTGAGCATTGTTCTTTTGCGCTCGCAACGGAAAAGAAAGCATAAGCAATGAAATACAACTCAGTAAGAGTTTTTTCTTACGCCATAATAAGCCATTGCCCATATCGAATTCTATTTTGCCCCAGAGGTTCGCTGGTAAATTGAATCATAGTGACCCTTATGGTCAAATACTTCATTATGTATGGCATAGTCACCCCATGCCTGAATCAACTGTGCTTTCACATCGGGAAATTGTTCTGACAGATCCGTAGTTTCTCCCGGGTCTTTTTCCAGATCATACAACTGCCAGTTACCCGTACCGAACGGTTGTGGTAAACGCAGAATTTTCCAATTACCCTTTATATAGGCTTTCATCTCGAACAATTCATAACCCATTCCGTCATTTGAATGAACCGTAACTGAGTCGCCATTCAGTACAGGTAATAACGACTTACCAATCATGGCATGAATATTTTTTCCGTTACGCTGTTGCGGATAGGATGAATTGGTTAGCTGCAAAATAGTTGGCATCAAATCGCTCACATGAACAAAACTTCTATTCCACTGTCCGGCATTTTTATTCACGCCCGGCATTTTTACTATTAACGGAGCTTTAATGCCTCCTTCTGTTGTAAAGCTTTTAAACAATCTGAAGGGTGCCATAGACGCCTGCGCCCATCCGGGTCCCATTTCAACATACGAGTTTTGTAAACCGCGGTTTTCCATTTTGTTATTGAACGAACCCAGATAGTTACCATCTTCATTTCCAGGGTAGAACGTTGCCATCTGACCATTGGCTCCATTGTCTGACATGAAGATGATCATCGTATTCTCGTACATCCCCGCTTTCTTCAGGTAATCAAACACACGCCCGATGCTCATATCCATGTAGTCGATCATCGCTGCGTACACTTCCATGTCGCGGGCAAACTCTTCTTGGTGTTCCTTGTCTAGGTTATCCCATTTTGGCAGCATCGGATTTTTCGCAAACTGAGTTAAATCATGAGGAACAATTCCAAGAGCCTGCAAATTGTGAAGGCGCAACGTATAGAGAGAATCCCAGCCCATATCAAACTTCCCTTTGTATTTGTCAATGTACTCCTTTGGGGCATGTAACGGATCATGAGCTGCCGTATAGGAAAGGAAACCAAAAAATGGTTTGCTGTCTGCTTTATTCTTGTCAATGAATTGAATCAACGAGTCGGTGTAGTTTCGTGACGAATAAAAATCCTGAGGCAACTCAACCGGTTTTCCGTTACGTGTGTAATCCATGTGTTGCGGAGGGGCCAGCGCTTTTCTATCGCTGTGATGACTTCCTCCTCCTGTGCCGAGTATAAAGGTCTGTTCAAATCCGCGATCAAAAGGATCCAAGCCCGGGCCTTCGCCAAGATGCCACTTGCCTGTCATATACGTGTGATAGCCATTATCACGCAAAATTTCAGGAATAGTAACCACCTGGTCGCTCAAGTGGCCGGAGTAGCCAGGAAGATTTTTTTCTTGTAGCGCTGGGTAATCTGCTTCTCCCATAATTCCCAATCCTGCAACGTGATTATCATTTCCGGTTAATAGAGCTGAACGTGTAGGTGAACACGTTGGCAGAACATGATAATTTGAAAAAAGAGTACTTTGTTTTGCAAGCTGATCAAGCACAGGGGTATGAATGTTGCTGCCAAAGGGTGCGATGTCGCTATAGCCCATATCGTCAGCAACAATGAGCAGAATATTGGGTGATGCAGGCCGCATTTTCTCTTGTTGTTGATTGCAGGCAAAAAGGCCTGTGACAACAAGCCCCGTTATGATAATTCTTTTCATGTTCTGAATTTAGAATCTTAAAATTAATCTTAAATCGCTTTTAATTGGCGAGTTTAAGAAAGTAAGGGTCAAAAATGTCTACTTTACTCATGAATATGATTTTTAAGAACTTCGTTAACGGTTTATTAACGGTTTAAGTAATGCCATTATCTGCTTTGTCTGAATCGGTTAAGGTTTACTTGTAGCTATAAAATTATCAACTTACTACCATGAAATACATAATCTTATGCCTGGTGCTGACTGTCACTGGTGGCATGATGCAAAGTTTTGCTCAGGAAATCGAATTACCTCAGCGAAGAAACATCATCAAAGCAGACCTGACTTCTAACTTCTATTACACCAAAGCTTTTGTTCTTTCCTATGAACGTGTAATGAAACCCTATCAAACCATGGTAATTCATGCGGGTGTTCAGCAATTTCAACCTTTTTCAAGTTTTGGCGATAGTATTGTTGTAACCGATGAAAAAAGTGCTTCCGGAATAAAACTGGGTTTCGATTATCGCTTTTACCTTCAGAAAGAAAATAAATACAGTGCGCCCCGCGGTGTTTACATTGGCCCTTACATCTCCTATTTGAATTTTCAAAACAAGCGCGCTTTGGAGGTAACCAACAATGGAATACCCGAAGTCGCGGACTTAAATTCAAGGCTGAATATCATCAATATCGGTTTCCAAATGGGGTACCAGTTTGTTATTAAAGATCGCTGGACAATTGATATGGTTTTTATGGGTCCTTCTGTTTCCAACTACAGGTTAAACATGGACCTGACCGGTAATTTTAATTTTGATACAGAGGATGTTCAGAATGATTATATCAAAGTCTTAATTGACAAGTTCCCCGCATTTGAAGACCTGATTAATGAGAAGTCTACCTCATCTAATGGAAAAGTAAGCAGTTGGTCGTATGGCTATCGCTACCAGCTTCAGGTTGGTTACCGTTTTGGTAAAAAGAAGTAACTTGAAAACATGAAAAAAGTAATTCTCACGTGGGCGCCTGGCCTTGCGCTGATATCCTGCATAGGTTTTATTTCGTGTAAAGAACAAAAGGAACAAGCTGTTTCCGTTCCGCCCACCAATCAGCCTTTGGGTATGGCGTGGGTGCCCGGAAAAACATTCAGCATGGGATCGGCTGAACAATGCAACACCAACGATGCACAGCCCTTTCACCGCGTAGAAGTGAAAGGTTTTTGGATGGACGAAACTGAAGTGACCAATGATCAGTTTGCCGCTTTCGTAGCGGCAACAGGATATGTAACGCTTGCCGAACGGCCTGTTGACTGGGAAGAAATGAAAAAAATGCTTCCGGCCGGTACACCGAAACCAGCAGATGAAATGTTACAACCAGGATCGCTTGTATTTACTCCTCCTAATCAACCTGTGTTACTGAATGATTACTCACAATGGTGGAAATGGACAACAGGCGCTGATTGGAAACATCCACACGGCCCCGGTAGCTCACTTGAAGGGTTAGGAAATCATCCCGTTGTTCACATTGCGTATGAAGATGCAACGGCCTACGCAAAATGGGCAGGAAAACGGTTACCCACTGAAGCGGAATATGAGCTGGCTGCTCGGGGTGGACTTGATCAAAAAGAATACGCATGGGGCGATGACCTCACACCTAATGGAAAATTCATGGCTAACTATTTCCAGGGAGCGTTTCCGTATTTGAATTCAGGCGATGACGGATTCAAAGGAACTTCTCCTGTCAAATCTTTTCCTCCAAATCAATACGGTTTGTATGACATGGTCGGAAACGTTTGGGAATTGTGCTCCGACTTTTATGCGGTAGACGATTTTCAAAACGCTTCGTACCCGAACCTCCTGCAAAACCCGAAGGGTCCCGCAAAGACAATCGACCCTCGCGATCCGCTCTCCATCAAGCACGTTTCAAAGGGTGGGTCATTTTTGTGCAGCGATCAATATTGCAGCAACTACAAACCCAGTGGCAGGCAAGGAGCAGCATACGATACGGGCATGAACCATACGGGATTCAGGTGTGTGAAGGATTAATTCCTAACCGTGGTTTGTGTCCTCACAAACCACCAAGCCACCGGTGTTCAATGTTCCCCTCTATCATGAAAATATCCTTCACTTCGGTCAGGATGACAAGGGGATAAAAAAAAGATGCCGGATTTCTGTCCGGCATCTGTTATTTCAGAAAAGTTTAGAACTTAATTGAACGTGTACTTCACACTAAACTGAACACGGTTGGCCGTCCCATCCTCTCCATTTAAATCTTCTCGCAATCCCCACAGGTATTCAACACCGGCCATAGCACGTTCTGCAAAATTCCAGATTAAGTTGGTTGCTACATAGTCAACACCTTTAATGGAAGTTGGTGCCTGCCCTGCCGAATTATCAACCTCTCCTTGATTGTACAAAAGTAGTGACGAGAAACTTGAATTCCACTTATGCTCGTACGCAATAGTGATTCCCATATCGGTAAGCGCTTCCAGGTCACCATTTTCATCAAGGCCAGCAGCCAATCCTCCGCGAAATCGGGCAGAACCAGGCCCATATACTACCTGGTACGTAAACTTATCTTTATTATCAAAGAGGTTAAACTGTCCAGAGAGGTTACCACCAAACAACGAAACCTCATCGGTACCACCGGCAGCAAAACGGTATACCAGTTTGGCAGCAAAGGCGGAGAGTTGTACATGACCCCAAGGTTTCGTTAACCGGTAGCGACCTGTAATATCCGGCATCGGGCTTTCAAAACTTCCGGCAGCCGCGGGAGCTTGTGCACTGGTATTGGGTTGTTCAACCGCAAATGCAACGTACGCATCGCTTGACAAATTCTGTTTGTACCGAAACATTGGATGCCTGGCAAAGGCATAGGCAGAGGGTTTTTCAAAGTCAAGTGTATTGGGCACAATGTTTTCATCCATAAAGTTAGACCATGTTTGCCCTGCCAGCCATTTGTTGTTAATCTCAATAAACGCATGACGCAAACGAAACCCACCGCTGCTACCATAAAAATCACCTTCAACATACGTACGAATATCACCTACCTTCGATGGAGTTTTTACATCAAGGTACAGACGGGTTTCCTTCGCATTCAGATTCGTGCTTTGACCTTCGGAGCCATCGGTCGGAATTTTTGAAACATCAAAAAAATCAGGTGAGGCAATCGGATTGAAATCATGTATCAGATCGAACTTTACATAACCACCAACTTTAATTTGAGTTGTTGTTTTCGGTATCATCCACCAGCCGGGTGGCAACTCGGTAGCAGCTTCACTTTTTTCCTGGGCATTCGCGCTGAAATTCATGAGCAGGCTGAATGCAAATACTACAAAAATAATTTTTTTCATAATTCTACTTTTGCACTTGCCCCCCCAAATCATCAACATTTACCACACGATCGTTCAAGGCTTGTGTTGGCCGGTTGTTCGGTCCAATGCGAGAAGAGAACGCCCCGATTTGTTCTGCTGTTAATAAAATGGGATCGCGTAACACCAACCACTGTACACCTTCACTGCAAGGCGGTGTAGTTAATGAACCTACGTAATGATACGCATAGTTATCTTTTGGCAAGTGGGCCTTCAGCTCCAGGTTAACATCGGTAATGTGTTTACTCTCACCTTTGGCATTGGGAAGGTTGGCGATAAGTTTATTGAAATTTTCGTTAGGGTTTTTTCCTTCTTTGATAAAGGCCGCCACTACCGCCAGACTACCGTCAGCACCCTGATGAACCAGGTGCATCTCCATTGGAGTATGCTCGCCATCCAATGTATGCTCGCTCGGTGTATGAAAGTGAAACTGTTTGAGGCTGTATGACTTATCGCCAAAAGAAAATTCACTTCCTTCATCCACGGTTACCTGAATGGTGTGACCATTGTCAATGATGTCATCCATGTGTTCATTATGGGCGATGCGCAGCGATGTTGTTTTGTAATCAAGCCTCCAGTTGGCACCGCCTTTCGCATCGGTCTTTACGATGTTGATGGGGCTTTGTGCCTTTCCATCACCACACAACGCATACGCAGGACTTAACGTAGCCCAGGTACCCGGGCCATCTTCGCCAGCATAGCCCCAGTGAGCAGGGCGTGCCGAGGTTGGAGCCGGTGCAACTGAATCAGCCGCTACAGGTTCGGTTGCTTCTTTTGGTTTATTGGTGCAGGAAGTGACGGAAATAGCCAACATGCCAAATCCAAATGAGAGTAGCTTACAATTCATCTTATTTTTGGGTTTAGTTTATAATCGGATTAGAAATGAAGCATTCATATTAATATTCTAAGAACCAGAGTGCCCAACACCGTTGATGAAGGGCCAACAAGAGTTCTCATGGTCGTTTATAAGCTATATCCATTTTCTTAATGGTTCCATTAAACTTGAAGGGAGCCTTGTCATAATAATCCAATGATACTGGTGAACCTAAATCGGTACCAATATCGAAGCAATCGTTCGCGGTAAATGCGAGTGTGGCCAATGTTGGTATTTGTGCCCGCATAATTTCCTTTCCATTGGCTTTAATAATCATTTCGCCAGCGTGCAAATATTTTGGTCCGTTACCCTGATGCGGTTTGTGTTGAAGTTCAAACTCAAGCTTGGTCGTCCCGCTCAACTTAGTTTTTGAAGCAACTTTTGTCCGTTCAATTTCAAAGAGGTTGTACTCGTAATACAGTACATTGTCTTTCAGATAACAGGTTACCCCACCTGAAAAACCACCGAGCGCGAACAGCACTCCGTTTGCTTTTGCCGGGATATCGAGCTCCATCGTTGCCTCATGCGGGAAAGTTCCGATTTTGGGTGCTGTAAATTCAGGCATACGGTTAATATCACCGGTAAAGTGAAATTCATTAGCCTTATTTCTGGGTGCATCTTCGGGGTGGTACATCACCCACAAGCCTCCACCAATAGGCAGGTTCAGATTCTTGGCCGATTCAATCATGAAAAGTTCTTTCATAGCAGCCAATTTTTCAGGATTTTTTTCCGCGAGATCAATGGCTTGTGTAAAATCTTCCTCCAGGTTATAGAGTTCCCATTTGTCTTTATCGGGAGTCCAGGTGGCAATGCCCGGTGTTACCGGCATCCACGGAATGCGTGGACCGAACGCTGAGGCCATCCAGCCATCGTGGTAAATAGCGCGGCTTCCCATAATATCAAAAAATTGCGTGGTCTTTCGTCCTTTTACAGTGGCATCTTTGAAAGTATACGTCATACTCGTACCATCAATTACTTCCTGCGGAAATCCATTTACAGACTGTGGTTCCTTGATGTTCAGAATATCATAGATGGTAGGCGTAATATCATTAACGTGATGAAACTGCGCGCGCGGTGTTTTATCTGCACTGATTTGCTTGGGCCACGATACGGCCAGGGGCTGACGCGTTCCTCCAAAATATGAACCAAGAAGTTTTGTTCCCTTGTATGGCGTTGAGCCAGCCCATGCCCAACCTGCATGATACATGTTGTCTGTTTTTGGACTTCCTAAAACACCCAGTCCACCTAATTTATTCAAGGCATTTATGTGCTGGCCAATTTCCGTAGGTATTTGATTTTGCGCAAGCAACTCGCTGATGGAACCAAACATTCCCTCTGAGCTTGAGCCATTATCGCCCCAGATATAAAAGATGAGCGTGTTTTCACGCATGCCCATTTTTTCCAATTCACTTACAATACGACCGGCATGGAAATCGGCATGTTCAGCAAATCCGGCATATACTTCCATCAACCTGCGTTGAAAAGGTTTTTCAGCTTCAGGAATACTTTCCCACGATGCCAGCGTTTCCGGCCGGGGAGTGAGTTGTGCGTTCTGCGGAATAACTCCTAGTTCTTTCTGGCGTTTGAAAACGCGTTCACGATACTTATCCCAGCCATCATCAAATTTTCCTTTGTATTTATCTGCCCATTGCTTGGGTACATGGTGCGGGCCATGCGTGGCACCGGGCGCCCAATACATGAAGAAAGGCTTATCGGGCGAAAAGGCCTGGTGTTGGTGAATCCAATGAATGGCATCATCGGCAATATCTTCGGTGAGGTGATATCCTTGTTCAGGTGTTTTAGGCAATGGAACATAGGTGGTATTTCGCACCATGGCGGGTTCATACTGCGAAGCTTCGCCTGCCAAAAACCCATAAAAATATTCAAAGCCATAACCGGTTGGCCAATACTCAAATGGGCCTGCCGCTGTGGTTTGCATGGTTGGCGAATTGTGCCACTTTCCAAAGGCAGATGTATTGTATCCGTAATTTTTTAAAACCTCTGCTACCGTAGCCGATGTTTTAGGAATCACGCCACTGAATCCATCCCAATCGTTGGCGAGTTCGGCAATCTGGCCATTACCCACACGGGTGTGATTACGACCAGTAAGAATAGAGGCGCGGGTGGGTGAACACATGGCGGTTGAGTGAAACCGGTTATAGCTAATACCAGTGTTCGAAATTTTTGATAAGGTTGGAGTGTGTACTTCACCGCCATAGGTATCGGGCAAGCCCGGACCGGCATCATCGATGAGGATGATGAGAATATTGGGTGCATCGGCAGGTAAATGCTTTGCATCGACCCTTCTCTTGTTGGTTGATTCCTGAATGGTGCGGCCAGCTTCGCTGGCCGATGGAGTTGGAGGAAAGGGCAGTACATCTTGTGAGAAAACAGCAGGCACAATGCCCAGTAAAATAACCGTTAGGTGAGTGAGTCTTTTCATGAAACGCGGGTTTGGAATATAAATTTTCTATTGATCTCCTTTAACAGCTCATGTTCAAAGCTGTACTTAAAAATACCAGATACACTTCAAAAAAAAAAAAACGGACATTCAATGTCCGTTTAGGTTGAATATTTTCTGTCAAGCGCTACTTTCAATCAATAGTTTAAACGCTACTTCTTTGGTGGGTATTTTGCGAAAATCATTTTCACTGCATAGTTTATGTTTTTCTCGCGCTTATCAGCATCCGCATCTTCATCCAATGTTTTGGTGCCTCTTCCCTGCCATACAATTTTCTCGGTTGATTTATCTACCATGTTCACAAACAAAGTTCCTTCAATGTACTCGTTGTAATTGATTTGTGTGGTTGAAAAACCTCCGCCATAACCGTAGCGCCATGGGCCTCCATAGTAACCGGGGCCGGTTGAAGTGGCTGTTGCGTCCATTTTCTGTTCGGCCTTTACATTTAAATCAACAATCACATCGGGGCTATCCGATTTGCTGAATCCTTTTGCGGCCAGTTCTGTTTCAACAGCTTTTAAAATTCGATCACGGTTCAAATCGCCTACAGGCAATTTCAATGCCTCCTCACTAAATGTGTAGGTTTTGTATTTTGAGAAGTCTGCTTGCTTGTCAAAATCAGACGAAATATTCACCGAGCTGCAACCCGCCATCACGGCCACAAGAAATACCAGAACAATTCTTTTCATATAGATGTCTTTTAAATTTTATTTTCGAAGATACTAATACACTTTCAGATAAACCACACAAATTAAAATGTCTCACCCACCGCAAAATAAAAACCCTTAGCGCCATGTTGGCCAAAGGCCATATCCATTGCCAGATTTAACCTGCCCGTACGGTTCAGCATAATGCGCGCACCAAAACCACCGGCAGGCCGCGTGGCTTCAAACAATTTTAATTTTGGCAGGGTCTCTTCGCCAATGGTAATGGCATCGCGCGTGGTGGTGGTGACACTCGCAAAAACCACCGCCCCTAATAACCCATTTCGGGTTAAGGGTACACGATACTCGGTTTCAGCGGTTACCCAACTTGGTCCGCGAAAACGGCCCGCCACATACCCTCTTCCAATGCGGTTGCGCATGTCGTACGAATTAGCCGGTAAATGCAGGTACGGCACTTCGCCTGAAGTAATAAACTGCCCGATCGCCCAAAAACCAATCAGGTGACGAGGCTTCTCTTTCGACAAGCTTTTGTATACCCGCGCTTCAAGATAAAGTTGCCTGGAGTTTTTCTGACTTCCCAAAAATTTGGAATTCGTTCTGAACGAGGCCTGCAAAAAAGCTCCCTTGTAAGGATTTACGGTATGATCACGACTGTCGTAAACTAAATTTAAACTTGTTCCGGAGGTGGCATACCCGGCACTGTCGAAACCATATGTTTTACTATACGCATAATGACTTGTTATCACGGTATCGGGAGCTTCCAGGTCTAGAACCTCATCTTTGATTTTATAATGATAGTCTAAATGATACCCGACTCCCACATACACATATTTGGCTACCGACTTAAGTGCGGTATAATAAATTTTAAGTTGGTTAAAGGTAAGGGGCTGGGCGCCACCCAAACCGCTGGTATGTACGCCTCCCCAGTTCCAACCCTCGTTTATGGGTTGGTTGTAATCACTGCCCAAGCCGTAGGTGTTTTCAGAAAAGAAACTATACTTTAAATCGGCCAGCATTTCCCAACCATTGTTGGGCGTCATGATGGTTCCTTTCATGGTTGCAACAAACTGATTTTTGGTGGTGAACAAAATTGAACCCGTAAGATTTGAAATACTGGTAGTGGCCGGTTCGCCTAAAAAAACTGCGGCTGTTCCGCCCACCCCATAGAAAGCGCCTAACGAGGGATTGGATCCAATAGCCGGAACAATGAACATCATGAGTTTTCCTTTTTCGGGCACAGCCGCTGATTGTTCGCTTCCGGATTTCTTTTTTCGGAGAACCGATTTTAAATCGGTGGGGTCAACGTATTGTGGTGTAGCATTGGCCGGATCAATTTGACCGTGTGCGGAGGCCGCCATAACGAAGATGGCCATTAGAACAAGAAACTTTTTCATGAACATTGAATTAAACCTCAAATTTACCACACTCCATGTACACGTCATGCCTTTTAATAAGAATAATATCTGCTTTTGGTTACTTTTAGATAGACAAATCACCTGACTATGAAACGTATTATTACCCTATTCCTTATTATTTCCGTTGGCTGCAGCAGTGTTCGAATCAAAGATGTTAATAAAGAAGAAGGATTTTCACTTTCCAATTACAAAACATTTGGCTTCTTCCAGGTAGATGCCAGCGGTGACGCTATCGGCCCAAATTATACTGGCAACCTTGATCTGTTAAAAAAGGCTATTACTAATGAACTGGAAGCAAAAGGGCTTACCTCGGCAGTTGAAAATCCTGATCTCATGGTGAACATTGGCATTGTTATATCGAAGGAAGTTCAAACCCGTGAAACCAGTTTTACAAACCCCGGTGACCGCATGGCCTACATGGGGCAACGTAACTACTCGTGGCACGCGCAAGAGGTTGTGGTAGGAACATACAAACAAGGATCGGTTTCGGTACACTTAGTAGATCGTGCAGCCGGTAAACTCGTGTGGCAGGCAACTGCCGAGAGTGTGGTTCCGGAAAAAGAAAAAAAT
Organism: Cyclobacteriaceae bacterium; assembly: GCA_049306095.1. Taxonomy (GTDB): domain Bacteria; phylum Bacteroidota; class Bacteroidia; order Cytophagales; family Cyclobacteriaceae; genus UBA2336. Next base: position 160,108 of record JBAQPU010000022.1, on the reverse strand, counting down.
GTTCCTCCCTTGATTGAGGAAGGGATGAAAAGTTTGTTTGCGAAGCTGAAATAAAAAAAGCCCCTGACTATGCCAGGGGCTCAACTAGTTTAAATGCTTTGGCTTACCGCACTGAAAAACCCAGTCCTACAGAAAGGGTATTAAATTTTTGAATCGTATAGTCACCGTTCAAATAAAACGGTCCAAACTTCAAGCGCATACCCAGGGTTAATATCATACTGTTATTTTTAAAATCGATTGCAACCGGATCTGTTAATTCCAAGTCAGTGGCACCGGCCTCAACCGTATAGTTTCCGTTCATATCAACATTGGTGTTGATCATGCTATAGCCAACGGCTGCATACGGTGTAACTACAGAAATCTTTTTTGAAATAATCGCCTGAAAAACCCATGAATTAAACTGATAATCTAACTCACCGTCATCGGTGGTTGGACCTTTAAGGGGATCAGAATTGGAAAGATCAGAAGTTCCACTCACCGAATTATATGCAATAAGCGCTGAGAGATCAAAAGGTAAAAGCTTAATACCTTTAATATGCTGCTTAAAGTCGTGCAAAACACCCACACCAAAAACGTTGAATTTGCTACTTTCAATATCCACATTGGGAATGATGGCGCCCACCATACCTGAATTAACATACCTGATTTTAATATCGGTGTTTTTAATTACTCCAACACCCAATTGAATCATCGGTACAGGCATTGCCGCGAAACCAATTTTTTGTTTAACAGCCAATCCCTCCGGTCCGCTAAATGTTATTGGTGCGATAGGGCCGGCAACACCATCAGGATCTGAAACATATTGTGTTTCATCCTTGGGGCCAAAAAAAGTTGGAGCCCCTTTCCCGGGTTTATCAATGTTACCATTGTAGTTGGTTACCGATAAATCTAACTTGTTAGGATCAAAATAATCCTCTGACGTTGGAATAAATGCCAGGTTCATGGTAACGCCAATATCAAACCCCAACGACTTATGGGGTTTAGCGGTATTGTACCATCCCCCGGCCATTCCGTACGAAATACTTTTTACGGCTGGCTCAACATACGCCTGAATTAATTTGGCAGCATCTTCCTCACCCGCACTTAAGAAAATTGATATATCTTGTTCATTTTGCCCGTAAACATGCTTCGGCAAAGCACAAACGGCTGCTATAAAAACTAATGAAACAACTTTGTAGATTTTATTCATAAATGGATCTTTTAAATAGTGCCCTTAAATTCCAATTTACTCATTTTGGTAAACTATACACCCTCAAAACTTTTAAAATAATTTTATACCGGCAGGAGAATGGGTGGCAATCTTGATATTTTTGGCATTAATATTCCTTCCTTGGGTTTGTTAAATAGCTGAACAGTACAGGTTAAAAAGGTCTTTTTTTATGGATATAGATTTTGTGATTACCTGGGTTGATATGAACGATCCGGCCTGGCAAGCTGATTTCGCGAAGTATTCGGGTAAAATTGATAACACCCGGAACGAAGTTGCCGTTGCCCGTTTCCGGGATTATGGGTTTCTGAAGTATTGGTTCAGAGGGGTTGAAAAGTTTGCACCCTGGGTACGTTCCATTCATTTTGTAACCTGTGGCCAGCAGCCTGATTGGTTGAATGTTAATCACCCAAAGATTAAGCTCGTGAGCCATGAGGACTATATTCCTAAGCAGTACTTGCCATGCTATAATTCAAATTTGATTGAAATCTACATGCACCGGATCAAGGATCTGTCTGAGCAATTCGTGTACTTCAATGATGATTTTTTTATTACCAATCATGTTTCGCAAAGCAGGTTCTTCACCGATGGACTGCCCAATGATATTGCCGCGTTTCGATTGAATTTCGGATTTTCATTATGGAATAAATGTTTGAGAAATAATATCAGAATTATTAATAGGCGTTTCAATAAAAAAGAAGTGATGGAGCGTGACCATGATAAATGGTTTACCGAAGCGTATGGTAAAAGGGGAAGACTGACACGCCTGCTCAAACCGTATAACAAGTTTATAACATTGCGCACACCGCACAACGCACAGCCTTACTTAAAAACTACATTCGAAGAAGTTTGGGACTACGCAGGCAAAGAGCTTACCGAAATGTCGCTGCACCGGTTTCGCAGTCCGAAAGATTATACGCTGGAGTTATTCAAAACGTGGCAAATCTGCCGCGGTAATTTTGCAGCTTACAATACTTACCAGGATACAAAAATGTTTCCGTTGGTGTTTAAGTCAACACAAGCTATTGAAGCAATTCGTAACCAGTCGTACCTGTTGGTTTGCATTAACGATAGCGAATACATCCGAAATTTTGAAATGACGATGAATGGCCTGAGCGCAGCTTTTGAAAGCATCTTACCGGAGAAATCAAGCTTTGAAAAATAAATTCATCCACGCATGGAAATGAAACATACTATATCTGTAGTTATCCCTACGTATAACGTATCATTATTTTTAAGTCAATGCTTAGAGATTATTTTGTCTCAGACTTACAAGAACCTGGAGATTATTGTTGTTGATGATGGCTCTACCGATAACACGGTACAAGTAGCGCAGCGTTACCCTGTAAAACTTATACAACAAGCGAATCAGGGAGCAGCGGCAGCGCGAAATGCGGGAATGATCGCAGCCACGGGCGATTACCTCCATTTTATGGATGCCGATGATTTAATCAATCTCGATTTTTATGAAAGGATGTTAAGAACCATTCTATCAGTCGATGCCGATATGGCCTGCTCCGGATATATTCACGAGCGATTACCTTCATTCACAACCATTGTTACTGAAAAATTTCTGTATGTGAATACAGAGGATAAGATGGTATTCGGCAATGTCTTCCACCAGGGAAACGTTTGGAAGTATTTATACAGGCTTTCTTTTTTACGGGAAAATAAATTGTTGTTTGATGTGCATTTAAGGAATGCGCAAGACAAAGCATTTACGATACAGGCAGTGTATTTTTCTAACAAGATTATTTCGGTTCCCGGAGCAATTTACTTTTACAAGGAGCGAAGTAATTCACTGGTTACTTCGGTGTCGAGGGAGAGAAAGCAAATACGAGAACGAAGCATTGCCATGGCGAACGAGTTTTGTAGAAAGTTTGCAAAAGAACACCAGATTAAAACGATTGGTGCGCCACAATATGCAATTTATCACTATACACTTTTTGGCAAACTGCCTGTACTAACAAAACGAGTTTATAATACGGGCCGGGTGCGATGGTATCTCCTGGGGTTGCGCATTCTTCAAATGAAACCAATTCCTACTTTTCAAAAGATGATTTAACAGGAAACAGGCGGCTCAGTAACGGGTCAATGGTTTCTCGATGCTGTTGGGTCAATTCCTGATTATCGTTCAGGCAAAATAATGCAGGCTTATACCGATTGATATACTCCAGAAAATCATGCCGATAAATAAGAATTCTGATTGATTCGCTTCTACTCACATATTTCAAGTGAGCATGACCTATGGCAAGCGCATAGTATGAAAATGCAGATCGGTGCATATCCCCGACAGACCTTATTCTATTGGATTGCGATTTTTTTACCTGATCACAGAAAATTTCTTCAACTGCCTTTTGGTAATCGGCTTTCAAATAAGCATCAATATTATGATGCGGAACCCCTGCGTAAAACTTTCCAAATTGCTTTTCTACGGTTAGCGACCCTTGATGAACCATTGCACTGTACTGGCCTTTTTCTTTTCCTCTCCATGCCCGCAGGCGAAAATGCCATTTTCCTAATGGCTTTCGTTTTAACCTCACCACAGGAAAACCATCCTTTTTATAAAAGAAATCGGGGGTAACATCCGTATTGAAAAACGTATCATCGTTAGCCAGCAAAAAACGTTCTGACAACCCCGGTATCTTATAAAGAAAATATTCAATTACACTTGCGTTGAAGCATGGTAACACTTCATTCGGTATAATTTCATTATGATCTACCAATTGAATCTTCGGGTGGCTGATATCTAACCACTCAGGCTTTTGATCATCCGTTACAATAAAAATCTTCCGAATCCAGGGTGCATACTTTTCTGCAGAGCGGAGTGAATATTTCAGTTCATCGTGACTAAGGTACCTGCCAATATTATTTTCTTCAGAATTATCGCTGACCTTACCAGTAAAAATCCTTTTCTTCTCCTGCCATTTCGGGTCGTTGCCATCTACCCACATATAGACAAGGTCAATGTCCATGTTTTGGTTATTCATCATCCTAAACTTATCGAATATTTATTAGATTTTTTGAACTACTAACGCTTCTCGAAGGCCGATTTTACCGGGAAAAGTGATTCCAAAAAGGGTTTAACCTTTTGTCTGTGCTCATCGGTTACACGCTGACTGTCGTTCAGACAGAACAGTTTAGGTTGGTATCGGTTAATATAGGTGAGCAAATTACGCTTATGTGTGAGCAACCGTATCGACTCATTTCTTCCCACATATTTTAAATGCCCGTGCCCGATTGCCAGGATATAGTAGGCAAACGCTGACCTGTGCAAATCACCGTATGTCCGAATCCGATGCGGTTGCGATTTCTTAACTTCCTCCACGAAGATTTCCTCTACAGCAATACGATAATCGGATTTTAAATACGCATCTGTTGTGTGATGAGGAACGCCCGGATAATATTTGCCGAACATTTTTTCGACCCTCAGCGATGAATCCACTACCATTCTGTTGTATTGACCTAACTTTTTTCCCACCAATTGCTTTAGCCGGTAATGCCATTTCCCCAAAGGCTTTCTTTTTAACCGGACAATTGGAAATCCGTCTTGAGCAAAGAAAAAGTCTGGTGTTAAGTCGGCATTAAAAAACATGTCATCGTTAGAGAACAGAAAATGCTCTGACAAGCCCGGAATCTTATGCAAGAAATACTCGATCACACTTGAATTGAAACACGGCAAAATTTTAGCCGGCATAATTTCACGATGATCTACAAGCTGAACTTTTGAATTTGTTGTGTCGAGCCAATGTGGTTTTTGATCATCCGTAACAATAAAAATCTTCCGGATCCAGGGAGCATATCGTTCAGCCGAACGCAACGAATACTTTAATTCATCATAACTCACATAGCGCCCAATGTTATTTTGTTCAGAAGTATCACTCACCATGCCAGTGAATGCTCGCTTCTTTTCCTGCCACTTGGGATCATTCCCGTCCACCCAGAGATATACCAAATCGACTTCTGCTGTCTTATCATTCATATAAAACGAATTTATTTGTTATCTTAATTTCCTATTCGCAACACATATAAATTTTAAAACATGGACAAATGTAATTCTTTATATTTGTTGCCTGTATTTGAAACTAACCTTTTGACAACATATACTGTTCGCAATCACCTTTTGCTCTATACCCCCTCCTTTGTATACTTTAAATGTTTAACCTATGAGTTTTTTTGACCGTTTATTTTATAAAATTCCATATAAAAAAAATAGAAGAATCCTTAAAGAACTTAATTGGGCTTCTATTTTCAATAGTGCCATTACCGATTCTGCGTGGCTCAAAAATAAATCCTTTAACCCGGGAAGATGGGCCGCTGGTTACCCTATGCTTTATATACTATACCGGATTTATAATGAAGTAAAGCCTAAGAATATTTTAGAACTGGGGCTTGGAGAGAGTACAAAAATGGCGTATCAATATAAAAAGGCTAATGAAGGAATTTTGTTGACCATTATAGAGCAAGATAAAAACTGGCTCAATTTTTTTTCTAATCAAGTCTATGACATTTCGGCTGAAGCAATTTTACTTCCAATTGAACAAATTGCTATAGAGGGGCATAAGGTTAATGTGTATAAAGACTTAATCGCTACCTTACCGAAAGCCTTGTTTAATTTAATTATTATTGATGGGCCTTGGGGAAGCAAACATTATTCACGACATCAAATTATTGATATAATTGAACACAACTTTATAGCTGATGATTTTATCTTGATACTTGACGATTATGAGAGAACGGGTGAAAGGGAAACTGCCAAGCATATACGTAAGACACTCTCCCAAAAGGAGATCCCGTTCCATGAAAAAGTCTATTCAGGGGCAAAGAAAACCTTGTTAATTTGCAGTACTAAATATTCTTTTTTAACCTCTTTATAAACCTGGCATTACCTTGTCCTTCATTTGTTCTAACTCAATCTCTTTTCAAGTAAGCAAATAAATCAGGGCAATAGTATCTGCCGCAAATTATTGCCCGGCAATCCGTAATATTAACGTATGGAAGGATTAGTGATGCGCTCCACCGGCTCGTGGTACGAAGTTTTATCGGAAGGCAAAGTCATTCCCTGCCGTGTGCGTGGTAAAATCAGACTGGAAGGAATAAAAGAAACAAATCCCATTGCTGTTGGAGACCACGTTTCGTTTGACCTGGAAAATAGCGAAGGGGTTATTCATGAAATCCTGCCTCGTGAAAATTACATTGTACGACAATCGGTAAAAAAGACGGGCCATGCCCACGTGATTGCCGCCAATATTAATCAGGCTATAGTGGTTGCAACACTTATCCTGCCCCGAACATCGCTTGGTTTTATCGATCGGTTTTTGGTAGCTGCTGAATCGTTTCGTATTCCACAAGTAATTATTTTCAATAAAAAAGATTTGCTCGACAACAATACCCTGGAAGAACAACGGAAATTAATGCAAGTCTATCAATCCATTGGAGTTCGCTGCATCGAAACCTCCGCCCTAACGGATGATGTTTCGGAAATCAGAAATTTGTTGAGTGGAAAAATAACCCTTTTGGCCGGCCATTCGGGTGTTGGGAAGTCAACCCTGCTCAATACGATTGCTCCCGAAATCGGTCAGAAGACAAGCGCCATTTCAGATTATTCTGAAAAAGGAACACACACTACCACGTTTGCAGAAATGTTCCAATTGGATATTGACACGTTTATTATTGACACACCGGGGATTAAAGAGTTTGGACTGATGGATATGAGCAGGGAAGAACTATCGGATTACTTTCCTGAAATGCGTGACGTACGTCTCCATTGCAAATTCGGTTCCAGTTGCGTTCATATCAACGAACCGAAATGTGCTGTGTTGGACGCAGTAAAAGCAGGTACGATTGCCCTGAGCCGGTATGAAAGTTATGTGAGCATGGCCATGGGTGAAGATAATCGAAAATAATCAGGAATACCGTAAGCGGCTATTCTTCAATAACAACTTCAAGTACCTCGATACCATTTTGAAATTCAGCAGTCTTAAATTAAGCTTTATTTCGTAACGAATTCTGCCCGACAACGCCTGTCGCTCCGCTTCAGTCGCATTCAGCTTCATAATTTTTTCACATACCCTGAATGTTGTTTCAGAGTGCCTGCTAAAAACTTTGAATTGTTGATCACTCAGCGCTTTGCCGGTTATCCGTTTCTTTATTAACGCCTGCGCGGTATATACATATTTGAATTTTCGGGATGACCGAATCCAAAAATCAAAATCTTCATACAAAAGCGTTTCATCATAACCACCCAACGCATCCATCCCCTCGCGGGTGAACATCATGCTGGGCGGGCAAATAAAATACCGGCCTATTAACTCCTTGTAAATATCACCTTGCGGAATGCTGTGATGAGGGAACTGATCGGAATGCAGCCCAATCGTTTCACCCGTAGCTGAAATCAGTTCAGCATCTGAAAAATGAACACCAAAATTTTTACCGGCCTCGCGCAACACCTTTACCCCCATTTCAATCCGATGCGGCAGCAATACATCATCGGCCGCCAGATCAATCACATATTCGCCCTTCGATTTTGCGAGCCCTGCATTAAAAGCCCTGCAATTCCCAATATTATTTTTTAATGACAGAAACTCGATTGCAGGGTTTTTCTTAACGATCGCTTCAATTACTTCAACGCTGTTATCCGAACTGGCATCATCCACCACAATCAACTGAACATGCGGATAGGTTTGATTGAGAGCCGATTCAATAGCCGCTCCCACAAACCGGCCGTGGTTGTAACACAAACAAATCACGGTGACAAGAGGCGACTGCATCACGACAAGTTTTTAACAAAAGTACGCTTTGCCGATGGCAGCGCGCCCAACGAGCGTTTAAAATCCAGCAAGGATTGAGAAAGTTTTCCGTCCACATGAGAAGTCCCTAAATCCAGCAGGCCTATTTTCTGCTTCTGGCAAAACTGAAACATTCCTTCCATAAGCATAACCACCGGGCTAACCTCATCAAATGCCTGCGTATGGTCGTAATAGAATGTATACAACATTCCGCGCTCTACCCGAATGGAAATACAGGCCGAAACAAACCTCTCTTCATGCTTCACAACATGCAGATTAAGCGCTTCAGGAAAAATATCCAAAACGTGCTTTAAATCGGAAAGTGACATGCTTAATGAATAACCCTTTTCTTCACGGCACCTTTTCAAAAAAGAATACACACTTTCAAAATCCTGCGATGGCAGTTGTAAAAAATGCAAACCTAAATCATGACATTTCTTCAACCGTGCTCTCTTCGACCGGTGTAATAATTCAACATAGTTTCGTTGATCGACCGAAATAACGGAACTGATTTCTTCCAGGTGCTGATAGTTCAACTTATGCAACACTTCTTCCAGTAAGTCTGTCTTCTTTGAATAGGCTCCAGGCCTGTTTTTAAGTTCGAAACTACAAACCTGTTTATCCAGAAGTTTCGCCTCCACTTTCTTAACAAAATCTATCACCTGTTTCTCTGAAATTGTTTCAGAAAAAAGAAAGGATCCATACGGACTTCGGTAAGGACTTATGGCCTTATCGTCTTGAATGTGAACATGAATCATTCCGACCACCAACCGTCTAGGATAATCAGTTAAAGAAAAGGTATACCAACCTGAAGGAGATTGCAATAACAGGTGCCTGGGGTCATGGAAAATACCAACTTCAAAATCGAAGGTAAATCCTTCGGGTACTCCTTCCTGAAATGTGTAATCAATCAATACGGGATTCCCATTTTTTTGTAAACAAAATGCATCAGCCACGCAGGACCGATGAGTAGAAATTGCAGGTCTTTAAAGAAAGAAGGTTTTTTACCCTCCACTTTATGCCCATAAAACTGACCGATCCATGCCAGTGTAAAAACAATAATGCAGATTACCCAAAGTGGCGTTTCGCTCAGTTGAACGATAAAGTTAATCGTCATAAGGCACAACAATGAAAAAACTGCCATTCCAACGGCCAGCCAAATGGACAAGGACACATAATATATAATCACCAGTATCAACGCTATGGTTGCCCAGTTTGCGTAGGGGTTTCCTTCTCCCATAAACGATTGAACCATGCCCGATGGAATAGAGGCAACCATTCCTACCACACTAAAAAAAATCAGCGGTACGCAAATCCAGTGAATCGCTTTATTGGTTTCGTTCTGGTGGCTATCACCATATTCAGCAAGCAGGGCATCAATTCGTCTCATGTCGGTAGTTCAGTGTTTGAAATTAATGATTATTTAGGACTTCTATTTACGCTACTTTGGTCTTAACCTGGCTCCATTCTTTAATCTGCCAAAATACTTTTCCGGTAGTCAGGTGGTTGCCTTTGACATCGTGAATTTTTACCTCGCATGGAACCACAACCGCCTCCTGTGTTTGTAACGGTTTTATGAATTTTTCTTCCAGCCACTCTTTAGAAATAACAAATTCGGCAAGCGCATCCATCTTTCCCTGGTAATGATAATCCATTTCAATCCGCTGCATAATCATGCGATATTTTTTCATGTCGAGGTTGCTGATCAGCAAAAAGCCAGTGGTAAACTCTGAAATGGTTGCCAAACTGCACGCATGTAATCCCCGAATATGATTGAAGTTACTCTTCCTGTAAGGAAGACGTGTTTTAAGTTTAAATTCACCAACCTCCACAATTTCAAAACCATGCGGGCGGTTAAACGGAACCATTCTGTTTAACGACCAGTTTAAAATCCACCTGTAGAAAGCAGACGTTTGTGCTTTTTTTAGAACTTCTTCGGGGTTTAACATGATGCCTTGTTTATGGAAAGTTAAATCAAAAATTGAAAACCCGAAGGGTGCTGCCTATACTTGTAAAATGAAAAAAGTTATTATTCTGGGTGCCGGCTTAGTGGGAAAGGCCATGGCCATTGACCTTGCCAAACATTTTGATGTTACATCGGCTGACCTGAACGAGGAGGCGCTGAAGGCTGTTGAACAACACGGTATTAAAACTCAAAAAATTGATTTCTCCAATCTTACATCACTAACATCAGCCCTTCAGCCATTCGATCTGGTGGTAGGCGCAGTGCCTGGATTCATGGGCTTCCAAACCGCTAAAACCGTTATTGAAGCCGGAAAAAATATGGTGGATATTTCCTTCTTTCCGGAAGATCCGTTTCTGCTTGATGATCTCTCCAAAAAAAATAATGTAACCATTGTAACCGACTGCGGTGTGGCGCCCGGTATGGGGAATATCATTCTTGGTTACCATAATAAGCGAATGAAAATTGATTCGTATGAGTGCTTAGTGGGCGGTTTACCAATGGTGCGCGAATGGCCATTCGAATACAAAGCTGTATTCTCGCCTATTGACGTTATCGAAGAATATGTTCGCCCTGCACGCTATGTACAAAACAATACGGTTGTTATTAAGGAAGCATTATCCGATCCGGAGCTCATTCATTTTGATGGCGTAGGTACATTGGAGTCATGGAACTCAGATGGCCTTCGTTCGTTGATCAAAACCATGCCCAACATTCCTAACATGATTGAAAAAACCCTGCGCTACCCCGGTTGTATCGAATACCTCCGCGTATTGCGTGAAGCTGGTTTTTTCTCTTACGATGAAGTCGAAGTAAAAGGGCAAACAATCAGGCCTATTGATGTTACTGCCAAACTTCTCTTTCCAAAATGGAAATTAAAGCCCGATGAAGAAGAATTTACGGTCATGCGTATTCGCATGACTGGAGAGGAGAACGGAAAACAAAAAACCTATCAATACAACCTGCTGGATAGAACCACTAACGGAACCTTGTCGATGGCTCGAACAACCGGTTATACCTGCACTGCTGCCGTACACCTGGTGAGTGATGGGAAGTTCACCCGTAAGGGAATTTGTCCGCCAGAGTATTTAGGTGAAGAAGAACCTAATTTCAACTTCATTATTGATTATTTAAAGGAACGAAACGTATTTTATACCTTTTCCCATGATTAAAGCTCAAGTATTATTTCTCATCCTATCCATTTCAGCACCGGTATTTGCCCGGCAAGATGACCAGCTTTTTCAGGCTAATGATTTTACACAAGAAAATATTTTTACCAACAACATTGAAGGGCCCGCCTTTGATAAGAAGGGAAATCTGTATGTCGTAAACTTTCAAAAAGACGGAACCATTGGATTAGTAAAACCAACCGGAGAGGTTAGTGTGTTTGTTACCCTTCCCGAAAAGAGCACGGCCAACAGCATTCAGTTTAATAAAAAGGGCACGATGTTTCTGGCCGATTTTACTGGTCATAACGTGCTGAAAGTAAACATGAAAACCAACGAGGTTTCGGTTCATGCGTATAACGATCAATTTAACCAGCCGAATGATCTTTGCATTAACCGTAAAGGCCAGTTGTTTGCGTCCGACCCAAACTGGAAAGAACAGACCGGAAAACTCTGGCGGATCGATCCGGATGGCAAAACAACATTGCTTGCTGCCGATATGGGTACCACCAATGGAATTGAACTGAGCCCGGATGAGAAAACGCTTTATGTGAATGAAAGTGTTCAGCGAAAAATATGGGCGTTTGATGTGGATAACACCGGAAGCCTTTCAAACAAGCGACTGTTTGCTGAGTTTACCGATTTTGGTTTCGATGGCATGAAGTGCGACAAACAAGGCAACCTGTACGTTACGCGCTACGGAAAAGGAACAATTTTAATTCTTTCTCCACAGGGAAAATTTATACGCGAAGTATCGCTCAAAGGGAAAAAATGTTCCAATCTTGTTTTTGGTGGAAAAGACGGGAAAACAATTTTTGTAACCTTACAAGATCGAAAGGGAATGGAGAAATTCCTGAACGATATACCGGGAAAAAATTATTAAACCTGCCTATCAGGAAGATCGCAATGATCATTTTACGATCACTCCTTCATTCGTTTTCGCCAACTTGCTTTTCCAATACCCGTAACTGAAATAGATGACCAGTCCGAAGGCCATCCACCCGAAGAAAACAACCCAGCTTCGCGCGGGTATTTCAATCATCAGGTAAAGGCAACACAAAAGGCCTAACACCGGAATCAGCGAAAATTTTCTTAAAAAGGTTAACACCGCAATAATGACCGCGAGAATCACAAAAACAAAAAACAGAATTTCCTGCCTTGGTTCGTTCGCCAGGTTTAAAAAGGCAGCCTCAGCACGTTCACGGAATCCGTATAGAAATAAAATCAACAAAACCGGAACAATGTAACGTCCGTTGATGTAGGGAAGCTTGAATCGTTTACCCGTATGGGTTGACGTATCGGCCGGCAACATCAGAACGCCCGCACACACCAGTGCAAAAGCGAATAACGTTCCAATACTGGTGAGATCGGTCATAAGGGCACTTTCAATAAATAAAGAAGGAATGCATACGATTACCCCCGTAACAATGGTTGAAAATCCCGGTGTTTGAAATTTCGGACTAATGTTTGAAAATTTCCGGGGCAATAATCCATCACGGCTCATGCTCATCCAGATACGGGGCTGGCCTAGTTGAAAAACCAGCAACACACTGGTAGCGGCCACCACTGCACTTACTGAAACAAAAAATCCTACTTTGCTCAAATTGATTTTTTCAAAAACATACGCTAATGGATCCGATACATTATTAAACTCGGAATAATTAACCATGCCGGTGATCACCAGCGTAACCACCACATAAATCACGGTACAGATAATCAAAGAATAAATCATCCCCCTGGGAAGGTCACGTTGCGGATCTTTACACTCTTCAGCTGTCGTAGAAATGGCATCAAAACCGATGTAGGCAAAAAACACAGCCGACACTCCTTTTAACACTCCCGAAAAACTATTCGGCATAAACGGGCTCCAGTTATCCACATCGATATAAAAGAGTCCTATCAGGACAACAATGAGCAGCACCACCAGTTTAAGGGCCACCATAAAATTGGCACTCTTCTTACTTTCTTTAATTCCGATATACGCCAGAATAGTGATGAGAACTATGATAATCCCCGCGGGGAGGTTTGCTAAAAATTTATACCCGGCAATTTCAGGTGCAGTTACCCATGCCATGGCAGATGTATCCGCACCCGCTTCCTGCGCCCGCATAAAAGCCAGCTTGGCGGTTTCGGCATCGGTTACTAACCAGGCAGGAATGTGAATACCCACACCCTCTAACAAGTTGTTGAAATAACTGCTCCACGAAATTGATACCACCACGTTTCCAATGCTGTACTCCATAATAAGCGCCCAGCCGATAATCCAGGCAGCAAGCTCACCAAAGGTTACATAAGAATACGTGTAGGCACTACCGGCAACAGGAACGCGCGAAGCAAACTCCGCATAACACAAGGCTGTGAAACCACAGGTAATAGCGGTAATTATAAACAGAAAAATAACTCCCGGGCCGCCATCATAAGCCGCCTGTCCAATAGTAGAAAAGATGCCGGCCCCAATAACAGCCGCAATGCCCATCGAGGTAAGGTCTCTAACTCCTAAAACCTTTTTCAGTTGGCTGTCGGGGTTTGCGTGTGAAGCATCCGGAACTACGCTGGCGAGTGGCTTCTTTCTGAACAGAGGACTGGACATGGGGTTACGATTTTTAATGACTGGAAAAATAGGGAAAAAGGATCAGGTTTTATAGAACATAAATTTTTCACCTCCAATACAGGACTTATCTTTATGGCCGATGAAAGGTCACAACGGTCAAAAAACAATTTCACATGAGGAAATCAACCTTCTTCCGTTAAAAGCTTTCAAAGGAAAAATTGAGCTTATTACCCAACCGGAAAAAGTTACGAGAGCCATCCATGAAATTAACGAACATGAGGTGGTTGGCTTTGATACCGAAACCAAACCTGCCTTCATAAAGGGGCAGGTTCACAAAGTTTCATTACTGCAACTGGCCATCCCCCACAAAGTATTTTTAATACGGTTAAACTTTACAGGGTTAACCAATGAGATTACCCACTTTCTCGAAAATGACAACATCAGTAAAGCCGGAGTGGGCATCCGGGATGACATTAAAACCCTGCATCGTTTGGGTAAATTTCAAGCAGCCGGGTTTACAGAACTTTCAACGCTGGCGCGTGAGGCGGGATTAGAAGTAGAAAGTGTTAAGAAATTAACCGCCATTTTATTGGGCTTCAGAATTTCGAAAGGTGCGCAAACATCCAATTGGGAAGCCGAACAACTAAACGAAAAGCAAATTACCTATGCCGCAACCGATGCGTGGGTGTGCCTGGAGATTTATAGGAAACTTTCTAAACGATGATGTGATTTATCCCCGGCCATGTGCCGGGGTCTCAATCAATCGTGAGGCTATTATAAATTACTCCTTCTTACCACTACTTCCTTTACCGGAAATAGAGTTTCTCATTTCGGTATCGGCCTGCACGTTTTGCATCTTGTAATAATCCATTACACCCAGGTTGCCTTTTACAAAAGCATCGGCCATGGCTTTTGGAATTTCAGCCTCTGCCTGAATTACATTGGCGCGTGCTTCCTGTGCTTTCGCAATCATCTCTTGCTCTAACGCAACGGCCATCGCTCTTCTTTCTTCTGCTTTTGCTTCTGCCACTTTTAAGTCGGCCGTAGCCTGATCGATTTGAAGTTTCGCACCAATGTTGGCGCCTACGTCCACATCGGCAATATCAATGGAGAGAATTTCAAACGCTGTTCCGGCATCCAACCCGCGTGATAACACCAGCTTGGAAATCTTATCCGGACTTTCCAATACTTCTTTGTGCGATTTTGCCTGACCAATAGAGGAAACAATCCCTTCACCAACCCGTGCCAATATTGTATCTTCACCGGCACCACCCACTAACTGTGCGATGCTGGCACGAACCGTTACGCGGGCAACAGCAATTAACTGAATACCATCTGCGGCAACAGCCGCTACTTTTGGTGTGTTGATCACTTTAGGGTTTACCGATATCTGTACCGCTTGAAATACATCACGACCCGCCAGGTCAATGGCAGTAGCCTGTTTGAAATCTAATTTAATGTTTGCCTTTTCTGCCGAAATCAAAGCGCGAATCACATTCGGAACATTGCCACCGGCCAGGTAGTGTGTTTCAAGTTCATTTGAAGTTAACTTCAATCCGGCCTTTGTTGCCGTGATCAACGAGTCAACCACCACACGAGGCGGCACTTTTCGAATACGCATGAATACCAGTTCGGCCAGACCAACCCTTACGCCAGAGAACAACGCTGTTATCCACAGGTTAATGGGTACGAAATAGAGAAAAATGAAAAACAGAATAATGGCCGCAAAGACCAAGAATAAAAGTGCTACTGCTGGAATTTCCATAGACTAGGTTGTTGGGTTATTGAATGGGTTCTACTAAAATATTGTTCGCTTGAACTTTAATGATTTTTATTTTCGTTCCGTTAGAAACGTACTCTCCGTTTGTTTTTACTTCAAAAATTTTACCGCTAAACTCTGCCGACCCCATGGGCCGAAGGGCCGATACTGAAATGCCTTCCTCACCCGGGTTCAGGTGATCCGTCAGTCCTTCATTTACTTTACTGTCGATGGCCGTTTTGTGAGAAAATTTATTCCACGCACCCTTTCTAAAGCTGAGGTACAACGCTGCAGCCGAAGCCAGGCCGGTTCCTAAGAGTACGTAAAACCCGGTTTCGCTTCCATAATAACTGTAGCTGAACACAATGCCCACCACGGCTAATATCAATCCAAGAAAACCAACCACGGTTGTTCCCGGAATAAAAACAATCTCGACAATAATGAGCAGCAATCCGGCAAGAATTAACGCTGCAATAACTAACCACATACCAACAAAATTTAAAAGAATGTGAAATTACAAATTTTAACCAGGTTTAATATGCCCTGGCAAAAAGCACCCGCCTGGACGAGGGTTTTCCTGAATAGACACACTTGCCGGGCTCCTCCTGCGCATCCAAAGGAATGCACCGAATGGTTGCCTTGGTCTCTTCTTTAATAGCCGCCTCTGTTTCTTTGGTTCCGTCCCAGTGCGCCATTACAAAGCCTCCCTTTCCGTCTAATACCTTTTTGAACTCGTCATACGAATCAACCCGGGTTGTCATTTCGCCACGCAACGTCAGCGCTTTCTGATAAATATTTTTCTGAATATCATCCAGCAGCACCAACACATTAACCGCCACGGTATCCATCTGCATCACTTGCTTTTCTTTCGTATCTCTGCGTGCCACCTCCACGGTTCCGTTGGTAATATCGCGCGGCCCAATAGCCAATCGCACCGGCACACCTTTTAACTCCCACTCGGCAAACTTGAACCCCGGCTTAGCGGTATCCCGATCATCATATTTCACGGTGACATTGTGTTGGCGAAGTTCCGTCATAATTTCCTTCACCTTTTCGGAAATGGCATTGAACTCCTCATCACTTTTAAAAATAGGAACGATCACCACTTGAATAGGCGCCAACTTTGGAGGCAAAACCAATCCATCATCATCGGAATGCGCCATGATAAGTGCACCCATCAACCGTGTACTTACGCCCCACGATGTTCCCCACACGTAATCCAGTTTACCATCCTTCCCGGCAAACTGAACATCAAATGCTTTCGCGAAATTTTGTCCAAGAAAATGAGACGTACCAGCCTGCAAGGCTTTGCCGTCCTGCATCAATCCTTCAATGCAATACGTATCAATAGCGCCCGGAAATTTCTCCCCTTCTGTTTTTCTTCCTTTTACCACCGGCAATGCCATGTGTTGTTCTGCAAAGTCGGCATACACATTCAGCATTTGCAGCGTTTCACTTACAGCCTCTTCGGCAGTAGCGTGTGCGGTGTGGCCTTCCTGCCATAAAAATTCGGCCGTGCGCAAAAAAAGGCGCGTGCGCATTTCCCAACGAACTACGTTTGCCCACTGGTTAATCAGGATGGGTAAATCGCGGTACGACTGAATCCATTTTTTATAACTGTTCCAGATGATTGTTTCAGAAGTTGGACGAACAATCAGTTCTTCTTCCAGTTTTGCCTCCGGATCAACGATGACACCCTTCCCGTTCGGATCGTTTTTTAAACGATAGTGGGTAATGATCGCGCACTCCTTGGCAAAACCGTCAACGTGGCTCGCTTCTTTCGCCAGGTACGACTTGGGTATAAACAATGGAAAGTAGGCATTCACGTGCCCTGTATCTTTAAACATTTTGTCCAATGCCTGCTGCATCTTTTCCCAAATGCTATAGCCGTACGGCTTAATCACCATGCACCCCCGAACGTCCGAATTCTCGGCCAGATCGGCCTTTTTTACCAGCTCAATGTACCATGCTGAATAATCCTCGCTCCGGGATGGAATTTCCTTGCCCATGTTGGTATAATTATTGTGTTTTTAAAATTATCCGGCAAATATAAAGCAGGTTGAATCGGAATAAAGGGGTTCCGGTAATTTAATAGACTTTACTCCCTCATTTTCGTAGTTTTAAGGAACACTTTTTGGCTTAGTATTCGTTTTAACAGTAACAGCTAAAATACCAATATATGAAAACGAGAACGATGACAGGAATTTTGGTGGCAAGCACATTGGCTTTTCAGGTATTGGCGCAGGAAAATGATGATCTGTACTTCAACTCAAAGGATCGCAAAAAACAGAAGGCTGAAAATGTACGGGCATCTGCGAACAACAAAATCGATGAGGATTACCAAGCATTTAAGAAAAAGCATTTTGAAGAACTCGCTGAAGATACCTCCTTTGTAAACCCGACTGACAGTTACTCGGCAAGAACGATTAACCCTGAATACATCGCCCGTTCAAATTCTGAACAAGCAAGCGAAGACGAGCAAAACTATTATGTGGAAGGATACGCACCCAATACGTATGACAGCTATAGTGCTGGTAATTCAACCAGCACTGGTTATCCGGGCAACTATAACAGTTATTATGGAACTTCCAATAGCAACTGGAACTACGGTAATGCCTGGGGTTACCCTTACACTTCATCATACTACCCTTATAGTTCATGGTATAGCCCCTACTATGGTGGGTATTGCAACCCGGCTATGAGTCCATATTATTCTGGTTATTCCGGATGGACATTTTCGTTGGGATATACTTGGGGAAATTACGGCTCGTATGGATATAGTCCATATTATTATTCGCCCTATTCCTACGGTTATGGAGGGTATCGGGGACATTACTACTATGGCAGTACAGAATCGTCACGGGTGAATTATGGAAAGCGGCCTTCCCGTCATTCAGCCATCGTAGTTCCTACCACGCGTACACGATCCACACAGGTTTCATCGAATCCGAATGGCCGTACCAACACCAACAGCCGATCACGCTCCAGTGCCGATGAGTACTATGTAAAACCATCGAGAAGAACAACAACGGCTACTCAACCGACCGAAAGCATATCGAGAGATCGTTATTCAAATCCGAATTCAAGTGGCACGCGTACGCGCGAGTACAGTAGCCCGGCTCGTGAATCACGATCATATTCTACTCCATCGCGGAGCAGTTCACCATCACACAGTACACCATCGCGGTCGTCAGGCAATTCGTCAGGTTCACGATCAAGAGGGAACAACTAATTACAGCTTTTTCGTATGAAATTGATATTCAGGCTGTGCCTTTACACTATTCTTGTGTCTGCTTCTGTGGAGGTTAGCGCACAAGGGTTTGTCGAAAATGCATTGCTGTTCAGCAGGACAAAACCAGGCGGCAGCGCCCGCGTGCAAGCAATGGGTGGAGCGCAGGTGGCCCTGGGCGGTGATTTCAGTTCCGCCTTGTCGAACCCCGCGGGGTTGGGTATGTACAATCGTTCTGAGTTTACGTTTAGTCCCGCTGTTACTTCTTATGAAACCGATACCGATTACCTGGGAACGAAATTAAATGATTCAAAAACAGTTTTTAATATTCCCGGGCTTAGCTATGTGCACCATCTTCCAAAGGAGAAGAATGGTTTTTTAGGAGGATCATTTGGTATCAGCATGACACGCATAAACGATTTTAATACCACATTTCAATATGAAGGAAGGGATGATGGTTCATCGATCGTAGATTATTTTAAAGAACGGGCATACCGCCACACCATCAATCCGTTGCCGAGCCCCCATCAGGATACACTCTTATTAAGCTATGACCTGCCCGAAGGTCTCGCCTACCTCACCTACCTGATTACACCTTACAATGAAGATCCTAATAATATGAGCCCCGTGTTGCCCGATGATTACGTAACCTACTATTCTGATTTAGATACGCTTTGGAACAATGGGGTTGAGGAATTTCGCACCCAAACACGTTCGCAAAAAGTAAATATTAAAGGTGCCCAGTACCAATGGTCGCTGGCCTATGGCGGAAATTTCTCTGACAAACTTTTTTTTGGGGCCTCTCTCGGCATCACCACTATTCGGTATAACTATTCTTCCTCCTACATAGAATCAGATTATGATTTCAGCGAATCACCGGGCTATGATCCTTTGAATGATTTAGAACTCAATGAAGACATTGTACTTGACGGAACGGGACTGAACCTGACGCTGGGTTTAATTTACCGGCCCATCAATTTTGTTCAGGTGGGTGTTTCTTTTGTTACGCCTACTCTTTATGATATCTCTGATTCGTACACCGCCCATCTGGCTGCCCACTGGAATATTCGGGATGATGAAGATGTTTCCGGAGAAGCTATTATTGCTGAATATAAAATGACAACACCATTAAAGGTGAGCACAGGCGCAGCCATCTTTCTTGGTAAACATGGATTTATAACAGGCGATGTTGAATTTATAAACTACAACAAAGCCAAATACGATTCGGATACACCGGGTGTTTCATTCAGTCCCGAAAATGATGATATCCGGTTTTTCTACACCAATGTAGCGAACTACCGCCTTGGTGCCGAGTTTCGATACAACCTCTTCAGAATACGCGGTGGATATAACGTACTGCAGAATCCATATAAAAAAGATTTTGATGTGAACCAGAAGATCGAAACAATCAGCGCGGGCGCAGGCGTACGCTTTGCTAAATTTTATCTTGACCTGACCTGGTTAAAAAGTAAGGGCAACAGCAAATTCAGTCAATATGCGCTAAACAACAATACTGGGCCTGTTGCATCTTTACAAAATACAACCACCAGCGTAATGGCGACCCTCGGCTTTACTTTTTAGTAACGAGTTGAAGAACATCCCACGCACTCGCATTTGTACCGACTAACGTAAAATGTGCCTGTTCATAAAAAGGCAATCTTTTCTGAAGCATCGTTTTCAGTTTTTCTTCGAGCGTTTGTTCAGGAAGTTCGTTTAACAACGGCCGTAAACTCTGCTGAGGGCCATCCAATCGTTTTACAATTTCAGGAATGTCTGTATTCAAAAAAATTGTAATCCCTGTTTCATTCATGAAATCCATTCCGCCATGAAAACACGGTGTGCCTCCACCGGTAGCCATGACAAATTCCTTTGCTTCACTTTGCTTCCTCAACACGCCTGCTTCCGTGTTTCGGAAATATTCCTGGCCTTTTTTAGAAAAAATTTCAAAAACCGGCATTCCTTCCTGCTGCTCAATGGCAACATCCAGATCGATAAAAGGTAGTTTAATAGAGTTGGAAACTTTTTTTCCCAACGCACTTTTGCCGGAGCCCATTAAGCCAATGAGGAATATTTTCATTTAGAAATCAATTCCAAAACTTCAGCTGCCCCCGGGGTATTGTTATGATGCCACATGCCCTTCACCGTACCATTCTCCCACAAGGTTATTCCTGGGTTAGCGCGCACAATCGTTTTCAGTACAGTGGCATCGGCAAAATAATAAGGTATCGCAAGCTGGTGTTCATGACGAAAAGCTTCGAAGTCGGCACCTGATGAAGAGGTGAGAACCATAGCCTCCACCCTTCCTTCCAACTCACGCGCAAGCTTGCGAATAGCATCTAAATGTTTCACAGAAGCATATTTAACGTCATATATTATAATGAGCAGTTTGGCTCCGGTAAAGGTCTGTTGTGTAACGTCTTCGCCATCCACATTGCTGACAGAATAATCAGTAATCTTAGCGGTTGATTCATCGGGGTTTAAAATGCGGGAATCTTTGTATCGATACCCGTCTGCTTCAGTGAGGAAGGTTTGCGAGCGAACTTCGTCACCATCCTTCTCAAAAATAAATTCAATGATGGGCTGTTGCTCGGGTTTCATTTTCTCAGGAATGTTGTTGCCGATCTTATAGGCACGAAAATCAATAAACGGTAAGTGCCGGATGGCGTAAATGCCCATGTAAAAACTGACCAGAGTAGTGGCCAAAATCACACCATGACCTTCCCAGGTGCGAAGCGCAGGATCAAATCGCTTGCTGTACCAAAACAAATGCAGTACAAACACCATCAGAACTACATCCTTGTAAAACGATTGCCACGGTGTTAGCTTGATCGCATCTCCAAAACAACCACAGTCTGTTACCTTATTAAAATAAGCTGAGTAAAAAGTGAGGAATGTAAAAAATACCAGCAGGCCCAACAAAACTTTGGTAGTCAGATTCATTTTATAATGAATGAGGACGGCAACCCCCAGCACTATTTCAAGTACAATCAGGATCAACCCAATTTCCAGCGCATACGGAATAAAGATTTCAAAAAATGAACCAAAGTCGGTTGCAAATACTTCAAAGTATTCCTCCAGTTTAATTTCTGTTCCAACAGGATCGTTCAGTTTAATCAGCCCTGAGAAAATAAAAAGGCTTCCTACAAAAAAGCGCGAGAATTGGTCAATTACTTTTTGAATCATAATGGTTAGTCTTTTTATATCATCGGTCTGCAGATAAGAGAATCAGTGCAAACACAGCATAATTAATCATATCCTGATAATTCGCCTTTACACCTTCACTTACCAATGTTTTGCCTTCATTATTTTCAATTTGCTTCACCCGTAACAATTTCATCAGAATAATGTCGGTAATGGAGCTTACCCGCATGTCGCGCCAAGCTTCTCCGTAATCGTGATTTTTATCCTGTTGCAAAGTAAAAGTTTCCTCCACCGCCTTATCGTAGGAAGGCTCCAACTCTTCAAAGGTCATTTCGGTTTTGGAAGAATCTTCTAGCTCCATCTGGATCAAAGCAATTACACAATAGTTTATTATCCCAACAAATTCATCGGCAATCGGGTCGCCCACTTTCTGCACTCCCTTATCCTGAATGCTTCGGATGCGTTGCGCCTTAATAAAAATCTGGTCGGTAATGGAGGGAAGCCTCAAAATCCGCCAGGCCGTTCCGTAGTCACGCGTTTTCTTGGCAAACAAAGCCTTACAATTACTAATTACCTGCTTATATTCGATGGAAGTTTTTTCGTTCATGGCGTGAAATCATCGGGGCAAAATACGGCATTTTCAACAAACAAAACACTCAACATTCGCGGCAGGCTTATCGACCTGTCGGTTCCGCATGTCATGGGAATTTTGAACGTTACCCCCGACAGTTTCTACGATGGCAACCGGTACACAACGGAAAGCTCCATCTTGAATCAGGTTGAAAAGATGATTGCTGAGGGTGCAACCTTTATAGATGTTGGCGGTTATTCGTCACGGCCAGATGCAGCCGATATTCCGGAAGAGGAGGAATTAAAACGAGTTGCAGGAGCCGTGAAGATAATTGCTAAAAAATTTCCGGAGGCCATTCTCTCGATTGATACGTTCCGGTCAGCGGTAGCGCGCCAGGCGGTTGCAGAAGGTGCCGCCATGATCAACGACATTTCTGCAGGCGAGTTGGACAGCAACATGTTCGCAACGATGGCCGGGTTAAATGTTCCCTACGCAATGATGCACATGCGCGGAACTGCTCAAACCATGAAAACGTTAACCACCTACGACAATCTTCTTAAAGAGGTTGTTGATTTTTTTCATCAAAAAATTGCTGTGCTCGAAAAGTCAGGCGTTCACGACATTATTATTGATCCGGGATTTGGATTTGCCAAAACCATTGAACAGAATTTTCAATTGCTCAGTCACCTCGATTACTTCAAGATTCTGGGCAAGCCGATCATGGTTGGGTTGTCGCGCAAGTCCATGATCTGGAAAAGTCTTCAAACCACACCAGACGATGCGCTTAACGGAACCACTGCCCTGCACATGGCTGCCCTCTTGAAAGGTTGCTCCATTTTGCGGGCACACGATGTGAAAGAAGCGAAAGAAGCAATCAGGTTATTTACACGCATTACCTTTATCCCGTTAACGGGATAAAAGAGTACTTTTACTACGAATGATCTTTCTTTTCAAAATTGGTTTTTTGGATGTTACCTGGGTTGATCTGGTGGACATCACCATCGTTAGCATCCTCTTATACCAGGTGTACAAACTTATCCGGGGCAGTATTGCTGTTAATATCTTTCTGGGCATTCTGGCCCTGTACCTGATTTACCTGATTGTACGCGCTGCTCAAATGGAATTACTGTCAACCATTCTCGGGCAGTTTATGGGTGTAGGAGTGTTAGCCATCATCATTCTTTTCCAGCCCGAGATCAGGAAGTTTTTACTGGTGATCGGCCGAAGTACTGAATTCCGCGATAACTTCTTTAAAAATATTTCTACCTGGCGGCATCAATACAATACCGACTTTGATCTTCATCAGGTAATAGAAGCCGCGAAAACATTTAAGGCCACCAAAACCGGTGCACTAATTGTTTTTTCGCACGATACCGAACTTAAATTTTACATTGAAACCGGTGAAACCCTTGACGCTGAAGTAACCAAGGGACTGCTGCTTTCGATCTTCAATAAAAACAGTCCGCTGCACGATGGCGCTGTTATTATTTATAAAGGCAGGATAAAAGCCGCGCGATGTGTGCTTCCGGTAAGCGAGAATGATCACTTACCGGCTCACTACGGTTTAAGGCATCGGTCGGCTATAGGCATGTCTGAAAATACTGATACCCTGGTGATGGCCATTTCGGAAGAAACCGGAAGGCTGATTCTTGCGCGCAACGGAAAATATATTCGCGGGTTAAAGTTGAAACAAGTGGAACAAAAAATTCTGCAGTTTTTACACAATGATGAGCCAGCCAACTGGGAGGAACTGCCGGAAGAAGAACCGGAAGAGGCCCGCACCTGAGGAGCGGCAACAATTCTTAACATTCTTCGTATCTTTGCTTAGGAGAACAAAAAACGATGGGAAAACTCAAGCAGGCCAGTCCGGCAAAGTTTTATTTTGCTAAGTACTTTTTTCTGGGCTTCGGGTTGTTGCAATGGACCGTAGCCGCAGTATTATCATTACGATTTGGAAGCACTCCGAAAAATACTTCAGCCACCTTTATTTTTCTTAGCCTTGGATCCATTATGGTTGTGTTTTTCTTTTTTCTCCGCAGCAACATGAAGCGCGTAGCGGTTGGCAAAAACAGAATTGTGGTTATTGAAGGAAGAAAAAATTTACGGGTAGAGTGGCCGGAAGTAAAATCGATCAGGCTTGTTCCGATTTTCAACCTCTATCGCCTCAAGCTGAAAACCCGGAAAACACCGATCTATTTCTTCCCGTCAAAAAACATCGAACCCGCCTACGACCTCATCGCGCGCGATACTTCTAAAATGGGCGAAATAGTAAGCAAGCGTAAGAAAGAGTTTGGGATTTGATTCCTATTCCGGTCTGTGGGACACAGACCAGGGAAGAGTCTTCTGGTCTGTGGGACACAGACCAGGGAAAAGGACACAGACCAGGGAAAAGTCTGTGGGGACACAGACCAGAGAAAAGGACACAGACCAGGAAATTAGACCGACCATTTCTCCTGACAAATCGGGAACCACATCCTATTCAAGGCACTACCTGCGTTACCCGTAATCGCCAGAAAACCCGTTACCCCATAAATAATTGACAATAAAGTTGCGCAGTTAAATAACTGCACTATATTTGCAGTCAGGTAACTGCATAAATGGAAGCCCGGAGAGACATCTTTCAAGCCCTTGCCGACCCCACACGAAGGGCGATTTTAAGTCTATTAGCCCTTCAGGCAATGACCCCTGGAGCTATTGCCGAAAATTTTGATTCTTCCAGGCAGACGATCTCAAAGCATATTCAAATACTGACTGAGTGTCAATTTGTAAAGCAAGAGCAAAAAGGAAGAGAAATATACTATCACATTAATGCGAATAAAGTAAATGAAATAGATCAGTGGCTTGAGCAATTCAAAAAGAATTTACAAACTCAATTCGCGCAACTCGACAACGTATTGTTAAACCTAAAAAAACAGAAAAAATGAATAACAACCTGCTTTTTGATTTTACCGTTGACAAAGCAAAGCAAACGGTATTCATTACGAGAGAATTTGATGCTAATCTTTCATTGGTTTGGGATGCCTTTACGGTTGCGGACATTCTTGACCAATGGGTGGCACCTAAACCCTGGAGGGCAAAAACAAAGTATATGGACTTCAAGGTTGGTGGACGAAGATTTTATGCCATGATAAGCCCGGAAGGTCACGAACGTTGGGCAATTCAGCAATACAAATCCATCAGTCCAAAAACCAATTTTAAAATGTTTAATGTTTTTGCCGACAAAGATGAAAATCCTGAATTGCCTGGTTCTGATTGGGATTACACGTTTAGTGAACAGAACGGAAGAACAACGGTACGCATTACCATTTACAATGAATCGCTTGCCCGCATGGAAAAGTTGATAGAAATGGGCTTTAAGGAAGGGTTTATGATGAGCTTGGCCAACCTGGAAAATCTGTTGCAAACAGAATCCAGAAAATAACAATCAGAAACTGTATTAAACATGTCCGTTCAAGAACAGATCAACAAGTATATTTCCAGCCAACCTGAACCAAAACGCAGCGAGATGCACGAGTTGCACCGAATCTTTCAGGAAACAATACCAGCAGGTAAAGTATGGTTCATGGATGGGAAAAACAGTGAGAATAAAATTGTTTCAAATCCAAACATAGGATATGGCCTTCGCACCCTACACTATGCTGACGGAAAAACAAAAGAGTTTTATCAAGTTGGTTTCAGCGCAAACAAAACCGGGATCTCCGTTTACATCCTTGGCATCAACGATAAAAAATACTTAGCCAACGCATTCGGGAAAAAACTTGGCAAGGCGAGCGTGACCGGCTATTGCATCAAGTTCAAAACTCTAAAAGAGATAAACATTGAAATACTTAAAGCAGCAATAAAATTTGGAGCCGAGGTACGATAAATAGTCTTAAACAACATTCAACCAACCTTCAATACACCCAATGCCTTTCCGACTTCCATAAACGCCTGGATCGCTTTATCCAAATGATGCTTCTCATGTGCTGCTGATATCTGCACCCGTATCCGGGCTTTTCCTTTTGCAACCACCGGAAAGAAAAATCCAATCACATAAATACCCTTCTGCAACAATTTCTCGGCAAACTGTTGCGCAAGGGGTGCCTCATACAGCATGATGGGCACAATAGGGTGCTCTCCGGGTTTAATATCGAAGCCGGCCTTGGTCATCTCCGTTCGGAAGTATTTTGTATTCTGTTCCAGTTTATCGCGCAACGCGGTTGTTTCTGAAAGCATGTTAAACACTTCAATAGAGGCCCCAACAATGGAGGGTGCCAGCGTGTTGGAAAACAAATATGGCCTTGAACGCTGACGCAGCAGTTCAATAATTTCTTTCCGTCCGGAAGTAAATCCTCCGGAAGCTCCACCTAATGCTTTGCCTAATGTTCCTGTAATAATATCAATACGATCCATCACACCGCAGTATTCCGGAACCCCGCGCCCGGTTTTACCTAAAAACCCGCTGGAGTGACATTCATCGGTCATGACCAGTGCTTCGTACCGATCGGCCAGGTCACAGATTTTATCTAACTGCGCAATGGTTCCATCCATGGAAAATGCACCATCCGTAACAATGATCATCTGGTTAGCTCCCGCCTGTTTGGCATCCTTCAATTGGCTTTCCAGGTCGGTCATGTCGTTGTGCTTATAGCGGTAACGCATGGCTTTACACAACCGTACACCATCTATAATAGAAGCATGATTCAGTTCATCGGAAATTATGGCGTCTTTCTCACCCAGCAATGGTTCAAACACCCCACCGTTTGCATCGAAGGCAGCGGCATATAATATAGTGTCTTCGGTACCTAAAAAATCCGAAATTTTTTTCTCCAGTTCTTTATGAATATCCTGCGTGCCACAAATAAAGCGCACCGATGACATGCCAAAACCATGACTATCAATTGCGCGTTTGGCGGCAGCAATCACCCGCGGATGCGATG
This sequence comes from Cyclobacteriaceae bacterium, assembly GCA_049306095.1. Taxonomy (GTDB): domain Bacteria; phylum Bacteroidota; class Bacteroidia; order Cytophagales; family Cyclobacteriaceae; genus UBA2336. The sequence continues at coordinate 132,814 of JBAQPU010000022.1, read as the reverse complement.
AAAGACCCAGATAATTATTCGCACAAAAGTTAATTACTTCCTGACCTGTATTGATTTTTATGTCGGCTCCCTGTGGTGTGGTAATGATGCGTTCCTTTTTAAAAAGACCTGCCTCCCGAATTGTATTCAATTCTTTTTCAAGAACGGGTTGAAGTTTTTTGTACATGGGCTATTTCTTTAAGGGTTGGGATAATGGGTATTTTCTGCGAAATGGGTTAATCAGGTAAAGATATCGGGCTGTAAAACTGTTGGGGTGCACTTCTGAAAACTCGCGCTGCCACACTTCCCATCGCTGGGGCTCACCATTTCTGAAAGCCTGTGCATCAATTTTTTTACCAACCAGGTATTCTTCAAAATTCACGACTCAAATTTAATCAGGATTACCGGATTTCGCGGATTAACCATAACAACCAATCTAACATTTTATAGCGTCACGCATCTTAATCCATGGTTTTCAAATCCTATAATCCAATAATCCTGATTACCTTTCGCCCTTATGAAACAGCACAAAATTCTGGTTATCGGAGCCGGAGGGCAACTGGGCTCTGAATTGACGCAGGGCCTTTGGAGCCTGTACGGAAAAGAAAACGTGATTGCCACTGATATTAAGGATCCTCAGGGAATTTTATCACAAGGTAATTTTGAAATACTGGATGTTCTGAAACAAAAACACTTGTTCGAGTTTATCCAGAAAAATAAAATTACCCAAGTCTACCACCTGGCAGCCGTTTTATCGGCCACTGGAGAAAAAAATCCAAAGTTTGCCTGGCATCTGAATATGGACGGACTCATTCATGTACTGGATGCCGCTGTTGAATTTAAACTGGACCGAGTGTACTGGCCCAGTTCCATTGCCGCCTTTGGCCCCACAACTCCCAAACAAAATACACCGCAGGATACCATTATGGATCCAACCACTATTTACGGAATTAGTAAACAAGCAGGAGAACGTTGGTGTGAATGGTATCACAAAAAAATGGGTGTTGACGTTCGAAGCCTTCGCTATCCCGGATTGATCGGCTATAAAACCAAACCCGGTGGTGGTACCACCGACTATGCCGTGGACATTTATTTTAAAGCGCTTACCGACAAAAAATTTGAATGTTTCCTGAAGCCAGACACCTACCTCCCCATGATGTACATGGATGATGCCGTAAAAGCCACACTGGATTTGATGGAAGCCCCAGCTGAAAAAGTAAAGATTCGTTCGAGTTATAATATCGCATCGATGAGTTTTTGCCCTGATGAAATTGCAGGAGAAATCAAAAAACACATCCCTGAATTTTCCATTACCTATGCACCCGACTTCCGGCAGGCGATTGCCGACAGCTGGCCGAAATCCATCGATGATTCAGCTGCCCGAAAAGATTGGGGCTGGAAACACGCTTTTGGAATTAGCGAAATGACCACTGAAATCCTCAACCATTTGCCTGCCTTGCTGGCACAAGAAGCGTAGTCCATGGAAACACTTCTCATGCCTTACCATGAAACAACTTAAAAGACTTGCAGGAGAAACAATACTGTACGGGCTGGGCAGCATTGTTCCGCGGTTTCTGAATTTTTTATTGGTACCCCTTCACACGGCTGTTTTTAAGCCGGAAGATTATGGGGTTATTACAAAATTATTCGCCTACGTAGCGGTTGTTAATATCGTTTTTATGTTCGGCATGGAAACCACCTATTTCAGGTTTGCCACCAAACCCGAAGCCGATGAAAAGAAGATTTTTAATCTCTCCCAAACAGCGGTCGGAGCCATCAGTTTAATCCTCTCCCTTCTTTTCATTTTTACCGCTGTTCCTCTTTCGCAGGTGCTTAACATTGCGGGTCATGCAAACATCATCGTGTGGTTTGCCGTGATCATGTTTATGGATGCCATCGTTGCCATTCCATTTGCCCGGCTGCGCTTGCAAAAAAAGGCAGCAATGTTTGCCATTGGTAAGCTGATTAATATTTTTATTCTAGTCGGGCTCAATCTTTATTTTTTGAAAGTTGCCTATAACCCGGCAGTTGGCATTGGGTATGTAATTCTGGCGCTCCTGGTCGCGAATCTCTTTTATATTCTTTTCTTTTATCGAACTCTTTTTTCGTGGCGGCCTGCTTTCGATCGGTTAATCACACCAGAAATGTTTCGGTACGCCTACCCTGTTATGCTCATGGGTGTTGCCGGTATGGTGAATGAAATGTTTTCACGCATTACATTAGAGGCCTGGCTGCCCGATAACTTTTATCCGGGTCAAAGCGCTGAATATGCATTAGGAATTTTTGGCGCCTGTTTTAAGTTCGCCATGCTTATGGGGCTAGCGGTTACAGCTTTCCGGTATGCAGCCGAGCCGTTTTTCTTTTCAAATGCTTCCAATAAAAATTCTCCCGGGCTTTTTGCAAAGGTAAACCACTACTTTATTATTGTTTGCTGTGTCTTAATGTTGGGTGTTGGAATTAACCTTGATGTTTTAAAATATTTTCTCGGAGACAAAGCCTACTGGGAGGGCCTGTCGGTTGTTCCTGTTCTTCTGCTGGCTTACTTGTTCCTGGGTATCTATTACAATACAACCGTGTGGTTTAAGCTTACTGACCGTACTTACTTCGGAACCATCATTACCATTATTGGCGTGGTAGTTACGATCGGATTTAATTTCTTGCTGATCCCATGGTTTGGTTATATGGGAAGCAGCTGGGCATCACTGCTGTGTTATTTATCAATGGCTGCAATCTCCTATTTCCTCGGCCAAAAATATTACCCTATACCCTACCTTGTTGGAAAAGGAGTTGCTTACATCGTGCTTACTACTGCGTTAGTGTATTCAGTCAATTCTGTAAACGTTGCGAATCCATGGGTTGCCATTGGCTTTCATCAGGCAGTACTGCTTTTCTACCTGATGGCGGTCTATTTCCTTGAAAGGCAGTATTTTCGCCAACCCGTTTAACTCCGGAAACTATAATTTTCATTACTTTTGAGGTTCGCACGCGACTACTGGTACATCTTGTGCTTACACATCCGAACTTGAAAACGAAATACCATATTACTATTCTGCTGATTCTTTTGACGGTAATGGCCGCAACCACAGCCGGTTCAGCACAACGCAGAAAAAAGTCGGAATCACCGGTTGGATCTGTAAAATCCCGGGAAGCGGAATTTTACTTTACGGAGGGTGAGAAATATTTTATTCTGGAAGACTATGCCAAAGCACTGATCTACTACCAGAAAACCCTTGACATCAACCCTGACAATGCTACCGTTCACTACAAGATTGCCGAAGTCCTGGCCATGAGTGATAAACAGGAGGACCTGATTAAGGCATCCATCAGTATTGATCGTGCCCTTTCGCTGGAGCGCAAAAACAAGTACTTCTATTTAATGGCCGCCCGCATTTATACTTCACTGACCCGTTTTGAAAAAGCGGCAGAAGTGTATGAAACGATGCTGCGTGAAATTGATGGAGCCGAAGAAAATTTATATGAACTGGCCGTTGTGTACCAATATGCCGGTAAGCCGGAAGAAGCCATCAAAGTGTACAACAAAGCAGAAGCCTTTTTTGGTGTCAACGAAATAGCGTCTCTTCAGAAACAGCGTTTGTATTTTGAGATGGGAAAAAATGAAGAAGGCTTTAGGGAAGGAGAAAAGCTTCTCGCTGCTTTTCCGGAAGAGGAACAATTTGCCATGGGTATGGCGGAAACCCTTTCGCAATACAACTTTAAAGACCGGGCAATTTCTTTGCTTGAAAAATTTATTCAGGAGAACAAGTCGGCTCCCAATGCGTGTATGCTGTTGGCAGGGCTATACCGCGACACCCACCAGGAGGAAAAAGCACGGATGTTATTGCTCCGCGTTTTTGATAATCCTGAAGTAGACCTGTCGAGCAAATTAATCGTATTGGGAACATACAATGCCGAACTCAATCAAAACAAAGAGCAAAGAAAAACTGATCCTGAAAAAGAAAAATTTGTTCTGGATTTGTTTTCTCGCCTTGAAAAGGAATATCCAAGCCAATCCAATGTCCATGTGGTAGGCGGTGACTTATACCTTTCATTAAGCCGAAATACGGATGCTCAACAAGAATACCTGCAAGCTATTGATGCGGGAGCCAACACGTTTGAAGTGTGGCAAAACCTGCTCTACCTGGAATTGCAACTGGAGCAATACGACAACGTGATCAAACATTCAGAACGGGCACTTGAATCGTTCCCAAATCAGGCCATGCTTCACTACTTCAACGGAGTCGGGTACATGCGCAAACGAAAAAACCGCGAAGCTTCGTTGTCGTTTGAGCAAGCAAAAAAACTTTCTTCCGGCAATGCGGGCATGCTAAGTGAACTAAACACCTTATTAGGAGATGCATATAACGCTACAAAAGAATACGAGAAATCAGACAAGGCTTATGAAGAGGCCTTGTTGGCCAACCCTAATAATGATGTGGTGCTCAATAATTACAGTTACTACTTAGCCTTACGGAAAGCCAATCTTGAAAAAGCCGAGCGGATGGCAGCGCAACTGACCAAAAACAACCCCACTAATGCAACCTACTTAGACACCTACGCCTGGGTATTATATGTGAGGGAAAAGTACAAAGAGGCTAAGAAAGTTATTGAGCGCGCTGTTACCTCGGGCATGGCCAATGCTACACACATCGAACATTATGGCGACATTCTTTTTAAATTGGGAGAGGTTGAGCATGCTGTGCAACAATGGGAGAAAGCCAGAAGCATGCTGACGAGCAGCAACGAGAACCTCAATAAAAAAATTGCGAATCGAAAAATCTATGAATAACGGTAAGCGCCTTGCATGGCTACTTCTTATACTTGGCACGGTTGCCTGCAGTAAAAAGACAGCACCCACCGGTTCTACACCAACAGTTCTCATTCCAAGCTCATCATTATCCGTTGAGGAAATTAATTTTGATTACCTGCACGGCAAAGCACGCATGGTACTGAAGGACGGCAACAAAGAGCAGGAGGTAAAAACCAATATCCGGATTAGGAAAGACAGCGTTATCTGGATGAATTTTACAGTGATTGGGGTGCAGGGTGGCCGTGCCTTAATTGACAAAGATTCCATCACCATCGTAAGCAATGTGAAGAAGGAGTACTACGTTTTTGATTATAAGGAACTTTCAAAGCGTTTTAATTTTGAAATTAATTACAAGGTTATTCAGGCTGCGATGTTAGGAAACCTGTTAATGGACAGAAAACCTGAAGATACGGTAGAGCAAAAAGGAGCAACCTATTTATTAAGCCAGTCTTCAGGCCATGTGGACGTTTTGAATTACATCAGCGCGGCCACTATGAAAATTCAAAAAGTAGAGTTGAAGGAGGGTGACACCCATAACTCGTTAACGCTTAACTATGGCGATTTTCAACCGGTTGGAGATAAATTATTTCCATACAACGGCACCATCAACCTTTTTTACAAAACGGCTGCCGGCTTGTTAAACACAACTATTATTTTTGAGTATACAAAGGCAGAAGTTGGCGACAAAGAACTCAAGTTTCCATTCAACATTCCTAAAAAGTATGAACGCAGGTAAGGGTACAATTGCTTTTGCCCTTTTTATCTGCCTTGCATTTTCTGCTCACGCCCAGAAAACAAAAACTCAGCTTCAGAAAGAAAAGCAGCAGAACCTTCAAAAGATAAAAGAGGTAGAAAAGATCTTAACCGAGACTACCGCTAAAAAGAAAAATACATTAGGCGAATTAACCGCTTTAAATCAACGCATTCACGAGCAGGAAAAACTCATCGGATCCATTAAAGAGGAAATCAATTTTCTTAGTCAGGAAATTAATGACAACAACGGATTCATCACCGCACTTGAAAGTGATCTGAAAAAACTCAAGTCAGAGTATGCGGCCATGCTCTTCGCTGCTCAAAAAGCCAACAACAGCGCAACCCGACTGACTTTTCTATTTTCTGCCAGTTCGTTTGAGCAACTTGTGATGCGCATGCGGTATATGCAGCAGTATTCAGAGAAGCGAAAAGTTCAGGCGGCCGCCATTCTTGCTGTTCAGGATGAGCTGCAAGGGCAGGTCAGAAAAATTGAAACCAAAAAATCGGAAAAGAACAAATTGCTATCGGAAGAGGTTTCTGAAAACACCAACATGACTGGCCTTAAAAAGAAACAGAACACACTGGTGCGTTCGCTCGAAAAAGAAGAAAAATCATTAAAACGCGATCTGGAAGAAACCAAAAAGGCATTGATTGTACTGGATAAAAAAATCAACGATATTATTAAAGAAGAAATGGAACGCGCTGCGCGTGAAGCGAAAGCTAAAACCAAAACTTCCACCAATACAGCCGCTACCGCTGCACTCTCAGCCTCGTTTGAAGAAAATAAGAAAAAATTTCCATGGCCGGTAAGTGGGTTTATATCGCTGGGTTTTGGAAGGCAGAAGCATCCATTGCTCAAAGGAATTTACGTTGAGAACAATGGCGTGAATATTCAAACGGCTGAAAACGAAAAGGTGAAGTCAATTTTTCAGGGTGAAGTTCGGGCGGTCGCTTTTATTCCACCATTGGGTAACTCTGTTATTATAACCCATGGCGACTACTTCACGGTGTATTCCGGACTGAAGGAAGTGTACGTTAAAAAAGGGCAAAAAGTAGCCGTAAGTGAAGAAATCGGGCTTGTTTTATCCAATTCAGAGGGTATTTCAGAGTTGCGCTTTCAGATCCGCAAGAATACTACTCCGCTCGACCCGCAGCTTTGGCTGAGGAATTAGCACCCATTAGGCAATTTTTACGTTCACAACCTAAACGTTATCTTTACACCATAATATATTATAGAAAATATGAACTCAATTCTTTTGCTTGGAATGCCTGGTGGATCGGAGTGGATTATTATCGCAATCGCTGTGTTGATACTTTTTGGCGCAAAAAAAATCCCTGAGTTTGCCAAAGGGTTAGGTCGCGGTATCCGCGAATTCAAGGATGCTGTTAAGGATGTAAAAAAAGAGGTTGACGAAGGCGCCCGCGCAGGGAAACTGGAAGAAGGAGAAAAGTAAAAATTTAGGTGAGAGCATACGCTACATTCCGCGATATTCAACAAGATCTTCAGCGCGGCACCATCTCCTCTCTCGAATTAGTCAGGCACCATCTCGGTAACATCCGAACCAAAGCACACCTCAATACCTTCTTAAGCGTGTATGAGGAAGAAGCGCTTCAGCGTGCCTCCGCAATCGATCAAAAAATAAAACAAGGCAACGCAGGTAAACTGGCCGGTCTTGTTGTGAGCATTAAAGATGTAATCGCCTACGAGGGCCATCCGTTACAGGCGAGCAGCAAAATTTTAGATGGGTTTCAGTCGCTTTACAACAGCACGGCTGTTCAGCGGCTGTTGGATGAAGATGCCATCATCATCGGTCGTACCAACTGCGATGAGTTTGGTATGGGGTCATCAAATGAAAACTCGGCTTTCGGACCGGTATTAAATGACCTCGATAACACCCGAATTCCAGGAGGCTCATCAGGAGGCTCGGCTGTTTCTGTTCAGGCCGATATGTGTAGGATTTCGCTTGGCTCCGATACCGGAGGTTCTGTTCGACAGCCAGCAGCGTTTTGTGGAATCGTAGGACTGAAGCCAACGTACTCGCGCATTTCACGCCACGGATTAGTAGCCTATGCCTCTTCGTTTGATTGCATTGGTATTTTTGGAAAATGTGTTGCCGACATTGCCCTGGTATTGGAGGTAATTGCCGGTGCCGATGAATACGATAGCACAGTTTCGAAAAAGCCCGTTGACAATTTTACGAAAGCCCTCTCATCTTCTACCCAAAAAAAATACAACGTTGCTTACCTGCGCGAAACGCTGGAATCAGACGGGTTGCAAAAAGAAATTAAAGAACGCATTAACCATACCATCGAAAAGCTGAAGGCTGATGGGCATACGGTTCAGGCTATCGACTTTCCATTGGCTGAATACCTGCTTCCAACTTACTACATCCTGGCAACTGCCGAGGCGAGTTCTAACCTTTCGCGGTATGATGGGGTCCGATATGGTTTTAGAAGTTCAGCCACAACTGACCTCGCATCAATGTATAAAAAAACACGTGCCGAAGGTTTTGGAAAAGAAGTGCAGCGAAGAATATTACTGGGTACTTTTGCGTTAAGTTCCAGTTACTACGATGCATACTATTCAAAAGCCCAGAAAGTGAGAAGGTTGATCCGTGATAAAACAAAAGAGGTTTTTAAAAATTTCGATTTTATTATCATGCCCACAGCACCAACCACGGCTTACAAGCTGGGCGAAAAAAGAGATAACCCTCTTGAAGAATATTTAACCGATTTATTTTCGGTGCAGGCAAATGTGGCAGGCGTACCGGGCATTTCTGTTCCGTGTGGAAACGATCAGCGGGGGCTGCCCATTGGATTACAGATTATTGCCGATGATTTTGAAGAAGCTAAACTCTTTCGGTTTTCAGAAATGGTGATGCACTTGAATTAAGGATAGCATGGTGAGAATACTATTTTTATTGCTTTTTATTACTGGTTCAGCGTTACCTGTTACCGCTCAGGAATTTATTGCAGCTGATACCACTGCTATTGATAGCCTGGAGGTAGCTGTTGCCGAAGATGAACTGCTTTATAAAGAAGACACCACCAGTTTTGCATTTTATGAGCTGCCGACTGATGTCGAGTATATTCCTGGTGATGATCTCCCGACCATTATTGAAGAAAGACTGGAGTGCATTCAACAAACTATACCGTTAGTTTACAATAACCGCATCCATTCGTTCATTAACTATTTTACTGTTCGCGACCGTGAGTATACGCGCATGGTTGCCGCCCGAAAAAATTTATACTTTCCACTCTTTGAAAAATACTTGGCGAAATATGGTTTACCCGATGAACTCAAGTACCTCGCCATTATTGAATCGGGGTTAAATCCAAAAGCAGTATCAAGGGCACGCGCTGTCGGGCTTTGGCAATTTATGTCGGCAACGGGCCGTCACTACGGTTTGCATCACGACTGGTACATCGATGACCGGATGGACCCTGAAAAATCAACCGATGCTGCGTGCCGGTACTTGCGCGACCTCTACAGTATGTTTCATAACTGGGAATTGGCCCTCGCCTCTTACAATGCGGGCCCGGGCAATGTAAAAAAAGCCATTCGCAGATCGGGGTATAAAAAAACATTCTGGGAAGTCTACAATTATTTGCCGCGCGAAACCCGTTCGTACGTGCCGCAATTTGTGGCGATCATCTATGCCATGAATTACCTGGACGAACACAACTTCTACAACATTGGTGACGAGCGGTATATGCCACATGATACCGTATCTGTCAGTAAGTATTTACACTTCAATACATTCGCAAACCTTACCGGAGTTTGTCTGGAAGATCTTCAAAAACTTAATCCATCCATTCAACGAAATGCGCTGCCAACCCTGAATAGAAAATATGCATTAAAAATTCCGGTAACAGCCAAAGAAAAACTCATGACCAACCGGTACGCTATTCTTGATTCAGCCTCACGCGTTGGCAAGCACGAGTTAGAAGTGTTGGCCAGGAATACCGAAGGAAGCACCTATGGTCGTGATCGGATCATTTACCGGGTAAAAAGCGGTGATGTGCTCGGAGGCATAGCCATTCGCTACAATGTTCGGGTGAATGATATCAAACGATGGAATAATCTAAACAGCAACACCATTCACATAGGACAAAAGTTAAACATCTGGTTGAAGCAGCCAGCCAATGCATCAGCTATTGCTGCTTCTGCCCCCAAAACAATTGTGCCCATTCCTGTTCCCGATTCAAAAACATATGTAGTTCAAAACGGTGATACCTTGTGGGACATCTCTCAAAAATTTCAAGGCCTGACCATTGAACGAATCAAGCAACTGAACAACCTCACTTCCAGCAAGATTCAGCCCGGTCAAACGCTGGTCATCGCACAATAAGAGACCTGGCCAATAGGTCTTTTTTAACGCTTAATACTATCTTTGGCTGTTTAACCAAAACAGCATGTCCATTAAGATCAGAAAGCAGGATGCCCTCAACTACCACACACAGGGGCAGCCTGGAAAAATTGAAGTCGTACCCACCAAAGTACTCAGCTCTCAACTTGATTTAGCCCTTGCTTATTCACCCGGAGTTGCCGAACCCTGTAAAGAAATTGCCGCCAACAAAGACGATGTGTATAAGTACACGGCAAAAGGAAACCTGGTGGCCGTTATTTCTAACGGTACGGCTGTTCTGGGCCTGGGTAACATTGGACCGGAAGCCTCTAAACCCGTCATGGAAGGTAAAGGCGTACTCTTTAAAAAATTTGCCGGCATCGATGTGTTCGATATTGAAATTGATGAAACCGATCCGGATAAATTCATACACATTGTGAAGTCGCTGGAACCGACTTTTGGCGGTGTTAACCTCGAAGACATTAAGGCTCCAGAGTGCTTTAAAATTGAACAGGTGCTGCGCGAGAAAATGAACATCCCCATCATGCACGATGATCAGCACGGAACAGCCATTATTTCATCTGCGGCTTTGCTGAACGCGCTTGAAATTGTAGGAAAGAAAATTGATAAAATTAAAGTGGTGGTAAATGGCGCAGGCGCTGCCGCGGTTTCGTGTACGCGACTCTACTTCGCATTGGGTTTAAAACCTGAAAACCTGATCATGTGCGACAGTAAAGGTGTAATTAATCAAGAGCGAACCGACCTGGATGAAATCAAGGCGGGCTTTGCAACCTCTAAAAAAATAAAAACTTTACAGGAAGCCATTAAAGGAGCGGACGTTTTCCTGGGACTTTCAAAAGCCGATGTTCTCACACCGGATGACATTCTGGCGATGGCAAAAGACCCGATTGTTTTTGCGCTTGCCAATCCTAATCCTGAAATTCAGTACGATGTCGCTAAAAAAACTCGCCAGGATTTAATCATGGCTACCGGGCGCTCCGATCATCCGAACCAGGTGAACAACGTGTTAGGATTTCCCTATATCTTCCGCGGAGCATTGGATGTTCGCGCAACCGAAATCAACGAAGAAATGAAACTGGCTGCTGTGCACGCCATTGCCGACCTGGCAAAAGAATCGGTGCCCGATATGGTAGTGAAAGCCTACGGCACCGATAAAATTTCGTTTGGCCGCGATTACCTGATACCCAAACCGTTGGATCCGAGATTAATAACCTCCATCTCTCCTGCAGTGGCCAAAGCTGCGATGGATTCGGGAATGGCAAAAAATCCAATAGCCGACTGGGGTGCATATCATCAGGAATTATTGAATCGCATTGGTATCGATCAAAAACTGATGACCCGCATTATTGATCGCGCCAAGAAAAATCCGAAACGGGTGGTATTTGCCGAAGCGCACCATCATAAAATTCTTAAGGCTGCACAAATCCTGCAAGATGAAGGAATAGCCAAACCAATTTTGTTGGGTGATCGAGACGAAATAGAAAGATTGATTGTTGAGCACAAACTTGAACTGGATTGCCCTATTATTTATCCACGAAAGGAGAAAGAGAAAATAGAGCACTACGCAGAAATCCTATATAAGAAACGCCAGCGCAAAGGCATGACATTACGCGATTGCCAGCAGGCACTGCGCGACAGAAACTATTACGGAGCCATGATGGTGGAAACCGGTGAGGCGGATGCATTGGTTTCGGGTTTGATTAAAGATTACCCAAAAACAATTTTGCCTTCGTTGCAAATCATTGGAATGGCAGAAGGTGTAAGTCGCGTGGCCGGGATGTACATCATCCTGAATAAACGCGGAACTTTCTTCTTTGCCGATACCACGGTAAACCTCGATCCAACCGCTGCCGAACTGGTCGACATCATCGGGTTAACCGCGCGCGGAGTAAAATTCTTTGACATGGATCCACGCGTGGCAGTACTCTCTTATTCAAACTTTGGTTCTTCAAAGGGAGAAGTTCCGGAGAAAACACGTGAAGCAGTCAGGCTCGCAAAACAAAAATTTCCTGACCTGGTAATTGATGGCGACCTGCAAGCCAACGTGGCGCTTGATACGAATTTACAGAAAGAAACGTATCCATTCAGCGCGCTTGCCAATGAGGGAGCCAACACCTTAATTTTCCCTAACCTGGAATCAGGGAATATCGCGTACAAATTGCTGATGGAAATCGGAGGCGCGGAAGCCATTGGCCCGATTTTGCTGGGCATGAAAAAGCCGGTTCATATTTTACAACTGGGAAGTTCCATTCGTGAAATTGTAAACATGGCCGCCATTGCCGTAGTGGATGCGCAGTTACACGAACAGAATGACCATCTTTAGAATTCCAGTTCAACGTTCAAGGTTTTGTGTAGTGAACATGACAACCTTGAACTTGAAACTTTAAACCATTGAACCTTAACATGATCACTTTTTTAAGAGGCAAGCTGATCCACAAAGACCCGACCCATGTAATCATTGAGGTGAACGGAGTTGGGTATCACGTTAATGTTTCATTGCAAACATTTGCAGAAATAAAAGAACAGGAAAATATTTTACTCCATACCCACCTGAACATCCGAGAAGATGCGCATGTGCTTTTCGGGTTTAGTAAAGAAAGTGAAAAGAAAATGTTTCAGCTGTTGATTTCGGTAAACGGGGTTGGCCCCAGTACTGCCATTGTCATGCTTTCGTACCTGTCTACCGAAGAATTAAAGAGTGCCATTATCCATGACGATGCTGTTGCCCTTCAGCGCATTAAAGGTATTGGTGGAAAAACAGCGCAGCGCGTGATCATTGAACTGAAAGACAAACTCAAAAAAGATGCCTACGAAGAAATAACTCCGTCCGGAACAGGCGTTAAACACAATACCCTTCGCAATGAAGCGTTATCTGCTTTAATCACGTTGGGTATAAACAAAAGTGCTGCAGAGAAAAGTGTGGATGGAGTCCTGAAAAAATCAGGAAATACCCTTACTTTGGAGGATTTAGTTAAACAAGCACTCAGAAATTAATTTTGTCAATGCCGCGATTAGCCCATGTGCCGATTCATCCGCACACACGCCCCTATTGGCATCTGGGCATGCTGGCGCATGGGAAAATCCTTGCTCTTTTTTTCTTTCTTGGCTTCTTTTTGCACGCGGAGGCATCTGCCTTTTTTCAGCAGGATACTACCCGCCTGAAGCAAGACACTGTTAAAAATATTCCCTATAAACCCAGTCGCAAGCCAACCTTTTATTTGCGCGACCGCTATGGAGATCCCTTCTCCAACACACCAACAGAGTCGCCTCTTTTTTTAAAGGACCCAACGAAAGTCAACCTGGATGTTGAACTTGACTCGGGGTTAAACTATACCATCTACGAAAAAGTGGGTGAGCTAAATTTCAGACCGGTCACCACTATGAGTTTCGAAGAGTTTAAAGCTTATCAGGAACGTGACCTGCTGAAAAGTTACTGGCAGGGGAAATCGCGCAGTCTGGATGGCGAAAGTGCGGTGAGCAGTCGCGGCCTGATTCCAAAAATTTATATCAGTCCGGTACTCGATCGAATTTTCGGAGGAAGCTATGTCGAACTGATTCCGCGTGGATTTGTAACGCTCGACTTCGGTGGCTCTTTTCAGAAAATCAGTAACCCTGCCATCCCAATCCGGCAACAAAAAAACGGAGGATTTGAGTTTGATCAGCAGATCAACATGAGCGTGGTTGGTAAAGTGGGCGAGAAACTGGCCGTGAGTGCCAACTTCGATAACAACAACTCCTTCGACTTTCAAAACAACATGAAGGTTGAGTATACTGGTTTCAAAGAAGACATTTTGAAAAAACTGGAAATCGGTAATGTAAGCTTACCGCTGAACAACACGCTCATCCAGGGATCACAGAACCTCTTTGGTGTTAAAGCACAAATGCAATTCGGAAAATTATTTGTAACCTCCATTGCCTCCACGCAGCGCGGTAAAGTGGAGTCCATTAACATACCGGGCGGCAGCAACGGACAAGGACGACCCTTTGAGTTCATTGCTTCTGCCTATGATGAGAGTCGACATTTCTTTCTTGGCCATTTCTTCCGCGACAACTATGAAAAATGGTTGCGAAGCACTCCGCAGATAATATCCGGTATTAACATAACGCGTGTGGAAGTGTACCTGATTAACAGAAGCAGCGATACACAAACCCTTCGTACGGTGGTAGGATTGGCGGATGTTGGCGAGTTCAGCAAAATCTACAGTTCAGTGGTCACACCGATGGGCACCGATGCCGCCAACAGCAATAAAGCCAATAACCTTTGGTATGATAATGACAATGGCACAACCCTGTTGCTGGATAACATCGACCGCAATGTTGACGGCATCATAACAGCACTAAGCGGGATCGGGTTGGCAAACGGGGTTGACTTTGAAAGAATTAATAGCTCGCGTAAACTGGCACCAACCGAATACACCTTTCATAAACAACTGGGTTACATCACCCTTTCGCGTAAACTGCAAAGCGATGAAGCCCTGGCCGTTGCCTATGAATACACGTACAATGGAAAACAATACAAAGTAGGTGAACTTTCCGAAGACTATGCCGATCGGGCCGATTCGGAAGTCATTTATTTAAAACTCCTCCGCACGCGCAATTATTTTCCAACCGATGCCGCAGGTAAACCACTTCCTATGTGGGATCTGATGATGAAGAACATCTACAGCATGAATGTGAGCCAACTTACGCGAGAAGGATTTCAGTTGCGCGTAATCTACCGCGATGACAAAACCGGTATCGATAACCCACAATTGCAGGAAGGCTCCATTGCCCGCAACAGGCAACTGATTGAAATTATGGGGATGGACAGACTCAATCCGGTGAACGATCCACCGGGTGATGGTAACTTCGATTTTGTTGAAGGCATCACCATCAATGCCCAAACAGGACTGATCATCTTTCCATACCTGGAACCGTACAATCATCCGCTCCGAGCCGCCTTTAAGGATGAACCCAATAAAGATTACCTCATCAATAAATATGTATTCGATACTTTGTATCGGATACCCAAAGCACAGGCCGAACGCCTGGCCACAAAAAACAAATTCTATCTGGTGGGTACGTACAGCGCTTCGGGTTCATCAAAAAATATTCAGATACCCGGCTTTGGTGTAACACCCGGCTCGGTACGCGTGTATGCAGGAGGAACTCCCTTGCTTGAACAGCAGGATTTCGTGGTGGATTATACCTTCGGGACAGTAACCATCCTCAACGATGCCATATTAAACTCCGGCAAAAATATTACAGTCGACTACGAACAATCTGATCCATTTGCCTTTCAAACCCGCTCCTTGCTGGGCGCGCGTTTCGATTATAAACTGAACGATGAAGTTAATTTTGGGGCCACCACACTCTACTATAATGAACGCCCGCTGATCAGCCGCAACCTCATTGGAACCGAGCCTGCCCGTAACTTTCAGTACGGTCTCGATTTTAATGTGCGAAAGAACAGTCGTCTGCTCACCAAGCTGGTGGATGCCATCCCCGGTATTCAAACCAAAGAACTGTCGAGCATTAACTGGAGCGGGGAATTCGCGCAGTTGTTACCCGGAACCTCCAACATTGTTGATGGTGAAGGTACCGGCTACATCGATGATTTTGAAAACACGGCTACACCTTACTCATTACTCAATCCGCTTTCCTGGAAACTCGCATCCGTTCCGTTCGACTTTGATGACAGCGGTGGCTTGCCTGATGATGTGCGTGCCGGTTTCAAGCGCGCAAAACTGGCCTGGTACCAGGTCGATAATCAGTTTTACCGCGATGGCGGACAGTATAAACCCAAAAACATCTCAGAAGATGATTTAAAAAATCACTATGTACGGGCGGTTGGCCCTCAGGAAATTTTCCCGGAACGCTATCGTACACAAGGAAACTTTTTTGAGACCATTCTTGATCTGGCGTACTATCCTACAGAACGCGGACCTTATAACTACAATACCGATCTGGCGAAAATCAACACCAACGGTGAGCTGTTGAGCCCCCGTGAAAATTGGGGTGGTATTACCACGGCCATCAGAACGGAAGTTGACTTTAATAAAGCCAACATCGAGTATATCGAATTCTGGATGTTGGATCCTTTCATCATGTACTCCAACTATGGAAAAATCATGGATGGGAAATTCGATAACTGGAATACAACTGGCGGAAAGCTCATTTTTCATCTCGGTGATGTTTCAGAAGATGTGATGCGCGACTCTCGCCATGCCTTTGAAAACGGACTCCCACCCAATGGCGATTTAAGCCTGACTCCAAATAATAACTGGGGATATGTGACCGATCAGCAATACATCACCAACGCATTTGACAACGAACCTTCATCCAGAAAAAATCAGGACGTTGGGTTAGATGGCCTTACCAGCGCCAGCGGAACAAAAAATGAAAATACCGAATTTTCGGGTTTTCTTTCTACCATTAACGGGCCGGAGGTTTTAGCCGATCCATCAGCTGATGATTTTCAATATTTTCTTGACGATAAACTGGATGCAGTCGATGCACCGCTCCTTCAACGCTACAAAAATTTCAATGGCATGGAAGGCAACTCTCCGGTTGTACAGGGCAACGATCCTATCGCCCGCTCGGGAAGCCCCTACCCCGACAATGAGGACCTGAACATTGACCAAACCGTAAGCGAAAAAGAAGGTTATTACAAATACGAGATTGATCTGAGGCCGGGCGATCTTGGCATTGGCAAAGGATACATTGTAGATGAAATTGAAACCAGTGCCGGAGATGAGCACCCCGACAAAGTAAAATGGTATTTGTTCAGAATACCGATTCAACAATTTAAAGGCAAAGTTGGAAACATCAGCGGGTTTACCTCCATTAAGTATGCACGCATGATTCTGACAGATTTTCAACAACCGGTGGTACTGCGTTTCGCTAACTTCCGAATGGTGGGCAACCGCTGGATACGCTACACCGAAAACCTTCGGGATGGCGGCTTGATTGAAGATCCCGAACCGGGCACCGATAACTTTACGGTGTCGGTCGTAAACATTGAAGAAAATTCGGGTAAAGATCCTGCGGGGCTAAAATCACCCTATGTTGTACCTCCTGGCTTCAGACGCGACCCCGACAATACTTCGTCTGTACCCCGTCAGCTTAACGAGCAATCAGTTCAGGTATGTATTGATGGACTGGAGGATGGCGATGCGCGCGCCATTTACAAAAACGTAGGAATGGATTTTTTCAACTATGGCCGCATTCAAATGTTTGTTCACGCCAACAGCGAACTCACCGATGATGACGAGTTGACTGTGTTCATGCGCCTGGGAACCGATTTTGAACAAAACTATTATGAAATAGAGCTTCCGTTAAAAATTACGCGCCCGGCAACCACTACCGATCCCAGAGAAATATGGCCGGAGGCCAATGAGTTTAATCTGGCCCTTGATGAACTTTACCAACTCAAGACCGAACGTGACCTGGCCTCCTACCCGCTGGATAATTTATATCCTCAAAACGGACCGAAACCATCGGGCAGGCATAACCTGAGAATTTTAGGAAGACCTGATTTAACACAAGTGAAGGTTCTGATGATTGGCGTACGCAACCCGCGCTCACCCGACAAGCAGCGACAGTCGGTTTGTATTTGGGCAAACGAATTGCGTTTAACCGATTTCGACCGGACAGCAGGATGGGCTACAAACACTGTACTGAGTGCCAAGCTTGCTGACTTCGCCACGATTACAGGCTCTTTGCGTTATACCACGTTTGGATTCGGGGGGGTAAGTTCTAAAATCAGTGAACGCACGCGCGAAGAAACCACCGCGTATGATATCACTGCCAACATCAACCTCGATAAAATATTCTTGGGCAACACAGGCATTAAGTTACCCATGCTGCTGAGTTATGAGAACACCACCATCAATCCAAAATATGATCCGGCCAACCCCGATATCCGACTGGATGGGTTTATTGATGAACTCTCCACCGCGGAAGGAGACGCCTACAAACGACTGATCCGCGATCAAACCATTCGAAAGAGCATCAACTTTACGAACGTGCGAAAGGTAAAGGTGAATCCCCAGGCAAAAAATCATCTTTACGATATTGAAAATTTCGCCTTCAACTATTCCTTCAGCGAAGCCACCCGCAGCAGTTTTACCATTCAGGAATCGGTACAGCGCTTTTACAAAGGAGGGGTTGCCTATACTTTTTCACCCAAGGCAACCGGTATTGAGCCCTTCAAAAATATGGATGCGTTTAAATCACCGTATTGGAAATTGGTGAAGGATTTTAATTTCAGCCTGATGCCCGCCAGCATTTCGGTACGGGCCGACCTGGACCGATCGTTCATCAAAAATGTTTACCGGAATGACCTTTCAAGCTCCGCACCCATCTATCAAAAATACTTTACGTTCAATCGCCTGTATAACCTGCGGTGGAATCTTTCAAAAAACCTGACGTTGGATTATTCGGCCAGGGCCAATGCTATTGTGGATGAACCCGAAGGAGAAGGAAAAGAAGTGCAGGATGAAATTAAAAAGAATCTGAAAAACTTCGGTCGGATGAAAAATTTCAACCAAAGTCTGACGGCTAATTATATCGTACCCCTGGATAAATTTCCGCTTACCGACTGGCTGGGGGCTGAGTATCGATATAATGTGAACTACGATTGGCGTGCCGGACCTCTTTACGATCCTACTGATTCATTAAGTCTCGACTTTAAGAATATCATTCAAAACAGTCGCGACCAAACCATCACCGGAAGACTGGACATGGTTAAGCTTTACAACAAAATAAAGTTTTTAAAAGATATAAATTCGCCACCCAAACCAGCGAAACCAACTGCCACCAAACAACCTGATACCGTAAGGACGGCTTCCCCAATTATTAAAGGCTTTCTGCGCTTACTGATGTCACTCCGTTCCATCAACGGAACGTACACGATTACAGAAGGAATTACCCTGCCGGGGTTCGAACCCAGTCCGCACTTGTTTGGTATGGACAAAGCCTGGGAAGCGCCCGGATGGAAATTTATTTTTGGTAGCCAGGATGGCGACATCCGTTTTAAAGCAGCCGACAAAGGATGGCTGACGAAAGCACCTGAACTAACAAACCCGTTCACACAATCGCGGACACGCGCATTTTCGGCCAGGGCCAATATTGATCCGACCACCGATTTCAAGATTCAGCTGGATGTCAAGAAAGATGTTATGGACTCCTACCAGGAAATTTTCCGTTTTGATACAGTCATGAATGATTATGCTTCGCTCAATCCAAGCCGGGTGGGGAGCTACAAAATTTCTACCATTACAATCGGAACATTTTTTAACAGCTCGAACGATGAAATTTCTTCCGATGTATTTCACCAATTTGAAAAGAACCTGATCACCGTCCGGCAGCGTTTTCAAACAATTACCGGGGCCGAATACGATACCGCTGCACAAGATGTTACCATTGCAGCATTTATAGCTGCATACAGCGGAAAGAATGCCGACAAAATCAACCTGAGTCCTTTTCCTAAAACACCTTTACCCAATTGGCGAATTGATTACACCGGGCTGACAAAGATTCCGGTTCTAAAAGATGCCTTTCAGGCCATCACCATCTCTCATGCTTATTCTTCTACTTACTCGGTACTAAACTATTCTAATTCGCTTGAATATTCTGATCCCGGAAAAGTTGGAATTGATGCACCCATTGAAGATTACAACAACGGAATTTACGGTAACGTTATTGATGGAAAAATTGTACCTGTTTATGTAATCAGTCAGGTGTTAATTTCAGAACAATTTTCACCGCTTATTGGCGTAAACCTCCGCACCAAAAACAGACTCACAGTGCGTGCCGATTACAAAACCAAACGCGACCTGGCCCTGAATATTTCAAACGCACAGGTTACCGAAGTGAGCAGCAAAGATTTCTCCTTTGAGTTTGGCTATACGAAAAATAATTTCAGGCTACCGATTAAAACAAAAGGAAGAACCATTATACTGAAAAACGATGTGACCTTCCGGATAAACCTGACCGTTACCGACAGCAAAACCATTCAGCGGAAAATTGAGGAACAAAACATCATTACCAGCGGCAACCTCAACTACCAGTTGCGCCCGAACATCAGCTACATTGTTAACCAGAAGCTGAGCGTTCAAATGTACTATGAACGGTCGATCAATAACCCGGCTGTTTCCAATTCCTTCCGCAGGGCTACTACACGATTTGGGCTACAGGTGCGATTTAACCTGGCGCAGTAATTAATTGGCCTTCCATTCCCGACAATCCACAAATTCCTTAATTTTGGCAACAACTAATCTTCTAACTATGAATATTCCTGCCGGATTAAAGTACACAAAAGACCACGAATGGGTTAAAATTGAAGGAAACATGGCCACCGTTGGCATTACCGATTTCGCACAAGGCGAGTTGGGCGATATCGTTTATGTGGATATTAATACCGTTGGCCAAGCGGTTGCCCAGGGAGATATCTTTGGAACCGTAGAGGCCGTTAAAACGGTTTCAGATTTATATATGCCCGTGAGCGGAAAAGTGGCTGAAGTAAACCCGGCCCTTGATGGCAGTCCGGAAAAGGTAAACGAAGACCCATACGGTGCCGGATGGATGATAAAAATTGAAGTAAGCGGTGGCACCGATGCTCTGTTGTCCGCTGAGCAGTACAAGGAACTTATTGGTAAATAATAGTCTTTAGTAGTTAGTCATAAGTCCTGAGTATTGAGGACTAAGGACTAAAGACTAAGGACTCAAGACTATTCATGATCGAATTACCCGTTATATCAAAAGAAGAAACCCGTAAACGCAAGCCCGACTGGCTGCGGGTTAAACTGCCGGTTGGTCCTGAATATGCGAAAGTCCGCAGACTGGTGGATGATCATAAACTTCATACCATCTGCGAAAGCGGCAACTGCCCGAATATGGGCGAGTGCTGGGGTGCAGGAACGGCTACGTTTATGATTCTCGGAAATATTTGTACCCGAAGCTGTACCTTTTGCGCGGTGGCAACCGGCCGCCCGACTGAATACGACCAGGATGAACCAAGGCGTGTAGCCGAAGCGATTAAACTGATGGGTGTTAAACATGCAGTAATCACATCGGTAAACCGTGATGAACTGAAAGACCGCGGTGCCGAAGTCTGGTATCAAACCGTTATTCAAACTAAAGCAATCAGTCCGGAAACGACCATTGAAACTTTAATTCCGGATACGAAAGGAAATTGGGATGCCCTTTCGCGGATGATCGAGGGCGGACAGGAAGTGGTATCGCACAACATGGAAACAGTTGGAAGGTTATACCGTCAGGTTCGTCCGCAGGCAAAATATGAAAGGAGCCTGGAGCAACTCAAACGAATTCGCGAAGCGGGCAAACGCACGAAATCAGGAATCATGCTGGGTGTGGGCGAAACGAAAGAAGAAGTTTTCAAAGCCATGGATGACCTGGCCGCAAACGGTTTGATGATTCTTACATTAGGTCAGTATTTACAACCAACCAAAATGCACCTGGAGGTAGCTGAATTTATCCATCCGGATACATTTGCTTTATATAAAGAGGAAGGACTGAAGCGCGGCCTAAAATATGTTGAAGCCGGACCGCTGGTGCGATCGTCCTACCATGCCGAACGGCATGTGAATGTTCCGATGTAAAGATAGTGAGGGTATAAAGGTATAAGGCATGGGTATAATCCTGTATTTCCCTATACCTAACACCCCTTTTACCACCTAACAAATCAATTCTCCAGTATTTCAATTTCCACCCGCACATTGGACTGCGCCTGCGGACTGTGCTTATCGTAAACGGGTCGTTTACCGCCCCACGCCTTAACCTGCATCCGGTTTTCGGCAATGCCGTTACTCTTCAGGAAATCACGGATAATTTCTGCGCGTACTTCTGATAATTTTTTAGCAGAACCAACCCCCTCTTTTGTATCGTTCAGGGAAAAGAAATTATCGCTGCCCTCTTTCATCGAAATAATTTTTCCGGCTGCCCCTCCGTTGGTATGGCCATGGATTTTGATCTTGTATTTCGGATTTTCGTTCAGCATGTTTAATAAGCTTGTTACTTCATACCGCGACTCAGGCCTCATCACTGCGGCATCTTTAAAGAAGTAAACATTATACATTACTGCAATATCGCCCTTTTGCAGGCGAACCAGTTCAAAGGGAACAACCGTTGCATTATTCTCATTGGTAATTCCTTCACCTTCGGGAGTTTCATACTTGATGTCACGCTGCACTTTCCTGAATCCGAATACTTCACAAACCAGTGATAACCCGCCTTCTTTATTATTCGGGTCAGTCACCCGCACTTCTGTATTACCTGCAAAGGTTCCGATTTTTCTTGAACGCTCTGCATCAATTACATTCACGTCTCCCTCCACCGGTTGTTGGTCATCGCCTCTGAAAATCTTAAAATAAAAACTTTTGCCGCTGGTTTCCGTGTCAATATCTTTTTTGGCTGCTGGTTCACTTGTCTCTTCTTTTTTTGTCTGGGCTATTGATTCTTGTGTGGTTCCCTGCTCAGCCTGTTCTGAAACAGTACTGGTTGCTGACTGAGGGACCCCAACCATAGCAGCGGCTTCAACCTGACTTGATTCTTCTGCAACTGCCTGTATCGGTTGCTGTGTGACCGGATTGATATCTGTGCCGGATTTAACTGTGGTTGCTGCAAACGAACCATGGTAAACCCAGGTGTCGTTATACGGTGAATCTTTTCTTAGCCTCAGCGCTTCTTCAATGGCCTGTTGGTGGTTATTGGTACTGAGTACATACACATAGTAGAGGTTCCGATTTTGATTCATCGCGTATTTCGCATCAAGGTTCTTTTTGGAAGCACTTGAGGTAAACCGGATGGCGTTCCGTTGAATTGAAAATGCACCAATGACTACATAATTGGTGTCATCCGTTGAACGAATCACTTGGGCGCCTTTAACCTCCAATCCGATAAACCGGAAGGAAGAAAGGGTTAAAAAAATAACTGCCAGTGCAAAAAATTTAGAGGTCTTCATAACGCTAAATGGTTAGTGAACACTGCAAAAGTAAAGTCTAATATAGTAAAGAATTAATAAAATAGTAATAAAACCTTACCTGTCAGAGGTTTATAGCTTAGAAACAACCTCAAAATTGCGTTTTAATGCCTCTCCGGCTTCATCTACGATAGTTAAAACATGCTTTCCTTCGCCCGGGTTGAGTGCTATTTGATGGCTTTTGTGCGTTTCCGCGATGAATTTGCCATCTAAATGCCAGTACACTTTAGCTGCCGGGTTACGGTGGGCAAGCTCAAAAACAGAGCTCCCGTTAGTTCCATCCAGTTCGCGCGGAATAAATATCTTCGCATTTGGCTTGGGGTATATTAAATCCATTGCCGCTACAACATCGGTACGTTGGCAATCGCCTCTAAAGGGCGGCAACAATTTGTAGGATTGGTTTTTCGATTTGAAATAAAATTCCTGTACCGGTGGCAACACAAACCAACTTATATTGGCTATTCTATCAACCGGTTCACACTCACTATGAACCTGAAACTTTTTATTCTGAGTCAGGTGTATGGTTTTGTGATAGGAACATGGAACAGATTCCAGGCCGCGCCTTCCCACCCATATTGCTTTTGCATCCTCACATCGGCCAGACAGCCGCTGACCGCTTTTTGCACAAACCAATATTTTCTGCATTTCCGGATAGGGTTGCTGAAACCAGGTATCTTCCGGCAACTGCGAAAAAATATCGAACATCACCGGTGCGGCCGTTTCCGTTCCGGTCAGACCGGGCCTTCCTTCACCATCGGCATTGCCAATCCAAACACCAACGGCATACCGCGGGGTTACCCCCACCGCCCAGCCATCGCGAAAGCCAAAACTGGTTCCTGTTTTCCAGGCAATTTTTTTTGAGGATGAAAAATAACGCCAGCCGGTTTCTTCACCCGGTCGGTACACTTCCTTTAATGCGTCAAAGGTTTGATAAATAGAAGCTGCGTTTAGCCAGGAATTTTGCTCTAACCTCACCCCTCCCTGCCTCCCCTCTCCAGCCGGAGAGGGGAGGTGTCTGTAAGACGGTGGGGTGAGGTAGACGGGCGCATGAAAATCACTTCGATCATACTTATTTTTCCAGTGCGAATATTCAGCGTAATGATTGAGGGTACGCGCCATAGATGCGTACATTCCGGTAACATCCCACAGGGTTGCCTCTGCCCCTCCTAACACCAGCGATAAGCCATAGTGATCGGGTGGTTGGTTCAGCGAAGTCATTCCCATATTCTTCAGCAATTGATGAAACCTTTCGTACCGGTAATCGCGAAGCATGTAAACGGCTGGAATATTCAACGAACGTGTCAGCGCATCGTTTGCAGCAACCGCTCCGTCATACTGATGATTAAAATTTTTAGGAGCAAATCCGTTAATCATGGTGGGGATATCCGGAAGCAAGGTTCCGGGAAGAATCGTGCCATCCTCTAACAAAGCCGCGTATAAAAAAGGTTTTAAGATGCTCCCGGTGCTGCGCGCAGCGGTGACCACATCGACATCGGTCCCATGCCCGGTATCAGAATTTACATTGCCCACATACGCCAATACATTACCGGTTTCAACATCCAGCACAATGGCGGCCGCATTATAAATCTGGTTTCCTTTCAATTGCTGATGATGGTCGTCCAAAATTTGCTCAACGCGTTGTTGCAACGCCAGGTGCACCGTGGACGATACTTTTTTTCCAGCACTCCCATTTTGAACGGAACGAACAAGTAAATGGCGGGCATGGCGTGGCAAAGGGTGTGGTTCTGAGGGAATCGGTTCTGCAACGGCCAGTTCATACGTGAATGAATCGATAACCTTCCTTTCTCTTAATTTCGCAAGCAGGCGGTTCCGTTTCGACAGCAGTTTTTCTCTGTTTTTCCCGGGATGAATCAATGCGGGTGAATTAGGAAGTACGGCCAGCATGGCGGCTTCTGCCCACGAAAGGGCGTTAGGCTCTCTTCTAAAATATCTCCAACAGGCTGCCTCCAGTCCAACCACGTTTCCTCCAAAAGGTGCATGTGAAGCATACAGCGCCAGAATTTCTTTTTTGGAATAACTCCACTCCAGCCGGGTAGCCAACACCGATTCAATTAATTTCTCCAGTAAACTCCTGCTTTTACTCTTTCGTGATAAGCGAATTACCTGCATGCTGAGGGTGCTCCCCCCGCTTTGAATCTTCCCCGCTTTCAGGTTTTGTTTCAGGGCACGCCCCATTGAAAGAATATCTACGCCCGGATGATTCCAAAAGCGTTTGTCTTCATACGCCACAATAGCCGTGGCAAATCTTTCAGGAACAGTATCTAATTCAGGAAATCGCCACTGGCCATCTTCTGCAATGGAGGCGGAAAGTAGTTCACCGCGATAATCTTCTAATACCGTTGAGTACGAATCATTAAACAACGATGAAGGAAGACAGAAATAATATCCGGTGAGCAGGGCTCCCAAAAGTCCTATCACATACTTTTTATTCCGGATAATAAACGATTTCATTCCAATACTTAAGGCATTCGATTTGAATGCCGCGATGCCAATAACCACTTACCTTTCTGTTGCACATAAACTTCAGTATATGACAGCGCTATCTCCAGTGGCTTTTCATCCAATAAAACTTTAAATACGCCTTTACCGTTTACAATTGCCATGGCCTGGTAAATTCTTGCTGATGCCTCTGTTACATTAATTTCAACATAGCGGAGTTTCCCTGATTTAATGTCTTCAATAATTTCCTGCTTATTCTCTACCCATCCGTTTGAATGAACGAACACCAAACGATCGTCTAACATTGCTTCCAATGAATCGTACTGCATCCTGATCATCCAACCGAATTTATCTTTTGAAAGACCCAGAACAGTTTCTTCAGCCGATTGAGCTTGAATACTAAAACTTGCTACAATCAAAAAGAAAAATATAAATGACTTATTCATTCGTTACAGTAACGTTAAACACTTAGGATGTCTGTCTTCGACTCCGTTCAGACTGACATATAACTTTGTTATTCAATAATCGGTTTAGTAACTTCAACAACCTGTCCTATGGTTCTTGCGTACACACTGTGATCATACATGGCCTCACAACTGACCGATGGCAGGTAATAACTTCCGGCATAGCTGGCCGTAAGCATTACCCGAAACGTCTTTTGCTGGCCGGCACCTAAATCGAAATACGTATACACCCGGTCGTCACGAATATCCTGGTAGGTTGGGGTGTCACCGCCTATCCTGCTTTCCGCATCCTCCAACCTTAAATTGTTGATCTCCCATCCCGAAGGGAAAATCTGGTTGAGCGCTAAATTCTTGTAGGCTCCGCGCGTTCCCGAATTGGCAATTGAAACCACTGCCACAAATTCGGTTCCCTGTTCCAGTTGAGCGGGATTAATTGGCTCACCACCGGTATTCGTATACGAAACTTTTATACCCAATCCGTTTGCCTCTTCTGTTTCACTTCCTCGTGCGGGCGTTCCTTCATTCATTAACCTGACAAACAAGGTTCCTTTGCTTTCGCTCGACACACTTAAGGTTTTCGACTTGATACCATCCACTGGCAGGGTTACCTGTGCAACCGGCAACTCGGTACTGACCTTAACCTCTTTACCATTGTACGTATAACGGAATTTCAGTTCGCCTTTTTTCTCGGAACTTGCAAACGCCCCCGCTGATTTTAAACACCACGCTACCGTTTGGGTGCTCATCCAATACGAAGAATTGCTGAGCGAAGCAGAAATATCTTTCAGTAACTCAAATCCCTTTACGCGATCATTCATGAGAATGAGCGTTTCCAGAATAATTGCTTTGTCGCGAAGATCGGAACCATACGAGTACGCCATTTCCTGATACGGTTTTATGGCCACCGGAAGATTGGTTATGATTTTTCGGGCAGCTTCTTCCTGTCCCGCTTTTGCATACGCTGCGGCCAGCATCCATGCGGCCGTGGTGGGCAAGCCACCCTGTTCGCGCATTTTATTCATCGCACTTAAGTCGGCATCACCGGCCAGCGCTAACGTGTATAACCGGTAGGCCTGAATCAATTCACTGCTGGAAAATTCCTGATTTTTCCGCCAGTCTCTTGCTTTGTTGCGTTGATACTTCTTCCACCGTTTTATCATTTCATTGGGCACCAAATATCCTTTAGCCTCCGCTTCAATCAGGAAATGACCGGCATACGTTGTTGCCCAACTATCAGCGTTTTCGCCACCCGGCCAATAAGCAAATCCGCCATCGCGTTGCTGGAACAATTTCAAGCGGTCGATACCTGCGCGCACATTGGCTTGAATGGTTGACTTCTCCGCTTCCGATAACGATTTAATCTGATCAAGATAAAGCTGAGGAAAAACAGCGGAGGTTGTCTGTTCGATACAGCCGTAAGGATAACTTAGCAGGTATTTCAAGCGCTGGCCTAGGTTGATGGGCGGAAGGGTGGACAACTCCAGTGTAGCTGAATTGGTTCCGATCATGCCAACAGCATTGACATCAACGTTCCATGGTTTTCCGGATTCCAGTAATCCCTCCTGTACAGTTGTTATTGGTGGGTTAGGATTCCGAACATTAATTTCGATCACATCGGTTGCTTTATAATTTCCGGAAGTGGCCGTCACAACAATTTTTCCCACCCCCAGCATGCCCTTCACATTCAAATCAAAATCAACGGTCATGTCGCTTCCTGTCATGGCAACTTGTTGAGATGTTTCGGTTACCTGCAGCGGCCCGGATGTCTTTACATCAACCTTAACATTCCTGATAGTATTGTCCATTGTAAAAAGTGTTACCGGAAGTTTCAGTTTCTCCCCGGGGCCCAGCACACGGGGCAAAGTTGCCAACACCATTAATGGTTTGCGAACGGGAGTTGCCTTCTCAGTTGATCCGTACGCTCCATCATAACCGGCTACGACCATGGTTTTTACTGAACCAATGTATTGCGGCATTGTAAACCGGTGTTGCTCGCT
Organism: Cyclobacteriaceae bacterium; assembly: GCA_049306095.1. Classification (GTDB taxonomy): domain Bacteria; phylum Bacteroidota; class Bacteroidia; order Cytophagales; family Cyclobacteriaceae; genus UBA2336. The sequence continues at coordinate 105,002 of JBAQPU010000022.1, read as the reverse complement.
GCCACCATCCAGTGTAAAGGGTCCGAGGTATTTTACTACGGCCTTAAAACGATTTGCCTTTGCGTCCTCTTCTTTTCTTAGTGCTTCGTCTCCGCCAATGGCCAGCAACCGTTCGAGGTGAGCGCCATAGGCTCCGATAACCTGGTCGTATAAGTCCCAGGTTTTTACGCCCAATGCTTCACGCGCATAAAAACGTTTCCACGGATCGGGTGTTTTGAATCGGGTAAGATCCAGTAATCCTTCATCCACCATGGCAATGGTATACGTCATCTTGCGCTTTGATTTCTCTGAAACTTTAATTACCACTTCCTTTCCCGGCTCCAGCACATCGGGCATTTCAAGAACAGGTTCAAGATGTGTTTTTGGATTTTCTACTTGAATGGGGATCACACCGTATAAACGAATCGGCAAGTCATTTACGGTTTGCGAATGTGGCTGCAACGAGGTGATGTGAACAAAAATATTCGGAGTCATTTCCGCTGTGATGTCGAAATTGAAAGGGGTATCTCCTTTTTGTGTTTCAACCCAGTAGCTGGCAATTACGCGGCTTCCGTTTTCAATGCTCACGAGTGCTCTTCCCTGTCCGCTGCCCGGTATGGTTACCGTAGCTTTCTCACCAATATTATAGGCGGGCTTACTTGATGAGAAAGAAAGCATGGTTGCACCTTCATTTCCTCCGCGTGAGCGGCCCGCCCAACCGGGCCAATCGATGTAAACAATTTTTGCTGTGCTGTGACCCGAAACCGGATCATAGGCCCGTACCAAATACCGGCCCCAGTCGGGATAGTTTACCCTGAAATTCCATGTTCCTTTTCCTTTTATTGTTTTAATGGTTCCGCTGGTGATGAGTGCCGCGTATGAATCTGTTAAATACACAGCACTTTCCTCCGTGTTATCCCACCACCATCTCCAGCGCAATTTGTAAACCGACATCTCAACTCCATCGCGTGAAACGGGTTGACTATCAGCATCTATGGTAACAACATCAACCTTATGTGTTGTGTCTGTTAACAGCATACCACGGGCAGCGTCTCCCTGTGGAAGCCGGATGCCTGTGAATGACTTGTATGGATAATAAGGAAGGCTAAACCGATCAATTGAAAAATTGCCACTTTCTTCATACGCCTTGCCTCTGAAAACGGCATTCAGCATACCGGGCGCCTCCGCAGGGGGCTCAATGGCAACGCTTACGGTACCCCGGCCTTCATCATTCAGATATCCTTCAAAAATTGGTTGCGCTTCGCTGTAAAATTCACGTGATGGGTCTTCAAATGTGAAATCCGGATATTTCTGAAATTTAGTTTCCGCTTTTGTCAGCAACACTTCAAACTCTGCCTTTAATCCACGGCCCGGTGCACCATGCAGCCAATTGACCTGAAGCGTTCCTGATACATTGTTATTGCCAGCGGTAATCTTATCGACACCAAAGTCGAGGTTGATCTTAAGCCGATTCGGTTTTACCATTTCAATTTTCACGGGTTGCGAAAACTCGGCACCTCCAACTTTAACACGGGCTTTCCAGTTTCCGGTAGGGGCATCCGGATCGGTAACGGTTGCAAACTTATAGAAACCATTTTCACCTGAAGCGCGAACCAGGCGGCTGGCTACCTGCCCTTGTGGATCTTGCAACTCAAACACAACAGGATGATTGGCCGGCAACAACTTGAGTTTGTCTTCCAGCATAAAGGTCATGAACAATGAATCGCCCGGGCGCCATACGCCCCGTTCTCCATATAAAAATCCTTTTAACCCTTTATTGACACGCTCACCCCCTACATCAAAGTTGCTGATCGAAAGTGATTCACCATCAAACAAACGCAGGTATCCGCGTTGCGATCCGTTCTTTGCAATTAATGCAAACGGAGATTCTTTCGCCTGAATGACGGCTTTGCCGTCAGCATCGGTGGTGGCCGTGCCAATTACCTGCTGCTGGTAATTAAAGAGTTCGACCGTAACACCCGAAAGAGGTTTGGTCGATTTCAGATCATTAACAAAAACAATGGTACTGCCGTCACCTCCGCGTTTGGTAATCAAGCCAAGGTCGGAGGCAAGAATGTTCTTTTTGATGGTTCGCTCGCCTCTATAATAAGAAGAGTGACACGGGTTATCGCGTTGTTCCCAATCGTAATTTTCATCGTAGTAATAATTCTCGTATGAATCCCAATAGCTGTTTTCGCCATCTGTTTCACTCCAGGATTCTTCCGTGTCACCAAGCTGATCGGATGGAGGCGATTCTTCACCGGCATCAGCACATTCAAAGGTGCTGTATGATTTCTTAAAGCCAATGCGCACCTGATAAATGGCGCCCGGCTCGGTGTTGATCATCGTAGATAAATCAAGGGTAAATCTGTTCCATTTCCCAAGGTCTGTCACGCCCGAATTATCCAATGAGATAGTTTTCTTTAAAACCGGTTTACCAACCCTGCGAAGCTCCTGGTTTCCATCGAGCTGATTGACCTGAAGAAACTGAAGAATATTACTTTCATAAATCTTAATAATCTCCACATCTACCGATTTCAGGTTAACTGCTTCGAAGGGAAGGATCAATCCATCGGAACCCGGAAGAATACTGCCTTTGCCTGTAAACCGAACAGCCGGGCTCACCTGTTCAAAAACAACTTCAAAGGTTCCTCCCTTCGTCAGCCTGTAATCCAGAATATTTTTAATGCCGGCTTCTACCGTCATTGTTTTTGCTCCTGTTTGCCTGACCGGAAGGAACACCCTGATTTCGTTGTCGCGGACTTCAAAGTCAAGGGTGCCCACATCCCCTATGCTAATCAAGCCCGCCACAAACTGATTTTCATTCAACGGATCTGAAAACTGGATCACCACGTTTTGTGTCGGACTTTGTTCAACCCGCACATTCATAATTTTAAAATCGCCCAATGCGGGGATTTCAATTTCGCGTTCATCGCGTTGGTCTACGCCAAGCACCTTTCCCTCGGCAACAACACTTACTTTACTTGGTTTGTCTTTCCGGGATACTTCCTCTACAATAAAATTATGTTGCTTGCCTTCGCCTGTGTGGCTCCAGCTGATTTTCAACGGTGTTCCATCCTGATTGGCCGTTACCATTTTCTCAATCAGTTCTTTATCGGCAAAATCAGAAGTATGTAACGACCCCTCAATTTTCTGTCGTTTCAAATCAGTCTTTACATACGTTTTTACATTTTCGATCGAAACTTCAAAGTTCAACGGAATAACCTGAAACGTATAGGTAAAAGTTTTCAGTTCGGCAGGTACGTTTTCAACCAACTTTGACAGAAAGAAACTGACTTCATAAACCTGCCCGGCCGTCATTCGTTTTTCAGGTCGGAATTCGATCGTGCGGGCATCAAGCCAATATGCTTTGCCGCTTATGGAGGGATTAAAATTGAAAAGCTTTATATCAGCCTCCTGGCCAAAACTAACTGAATCGACCACATCGCTGGCCAATGCAATGCGCAAAAAGGAACCGGAAGGAACAACCCCGGCCGAATAGCTAGAGATGTATTCTCCAAAAGCCGGATTTACAAAGCCTGACGGCTTAGCACTTTTGCCCGTAGTAAAGTAAAAGACGGCCACAGCAAAGACAACAATACTAACCGCGCCAATGGCAATTTTTTTCCAGGGAAGGTTTTTCATGAAGTGTACGATTATTAGGACTTCGAATTTCGAAAATTAATCTGGCGGCTGCTATGGCGGGGCAGAAATATTTTTTTGAATAAACCAGAGTGAATGCCGAATATTGGATGACTATGATGGTTGTTATTCAAAGAGTTTCATCTGCTTCTGTAACGATTGAAGGAAACTTAAAATCCTCCATCGGCAACGGCCTTTTGGTGTTGGTGGGCATTGAAGATGCCGATAGCCAGGAGGATATTGACTGGCTGAGCAACAAAATTGTTAACCTCCGGATTTTCAATGATGCTGAAGGTGTGATGAACAGGAGTGTTTTGGAGGAGGCTGGTGACATTATTGCGGTCAGTCAGTTTACCCTGCACGCCAGCACGAGGAAGGGTAACAGACCTTCGTACATCAGGGCATCGAAACCGGATGTGGCTATTCCGCTCTATGAAAAATTTGTTAAGTCACTGGAGTTAAACTTGGGGAAAACTGTTCAAACCGGTGAGTTCGGGGCCGACATGAAAGTGAGTTTACTCAATGATGGGCCGGTAACCATTGTTATTGATACTAAGAACCGGGTTTAGAAATACTGACCCAAAAATGTAGTTAGTTATTTAATTGTTGCTCTATCATTTTTAAATCTTTCTCTATCTCAAGTCTTAAATCCCAGATTCTCCATTGCATTCTTTTTAAAAGCCTGATTGGGAAAAGGAAAAGAAATAATGAATAGATTGAAAGTGACCCAAAAGCCATGGTGTATTCCTGAGTTGAGAAACCTACAATGGCAATACCAAGTCCAAAGATTGAGCTAATAAATGTTGTATTAAATAGAGTCAGAAGAAAAAAGATGTAGTGCTTCGGATAAATGTCAAATTGAATTGGCAGTTTGCCTCTTTCATTAACTTCACCATGTCTCCATATATAGGCCAATCTGTTTGCTGGCGAAAGATAAAATGATAATTCAGATCTAGGGGTTATATTTAAACTAGCTACATGATCAATGCTTATTCGTAGCTCTAAGTCCAGAATCTCATACAATCCAATTTTTGCCAAAAGCTTTCTTGTTCTTTTATGCATTGCCAGAAATGGTTACTCAATCAAGGTACCAGGACCAATTTGTTTTTGCTCACTTCTTCAATCTCTTTCCTGTTCATCAGCATTCTTCTGAATTTTCCGGTTGCATACATTTCTGCTTCATCAGAATAAAAAGGACTCATTACATTGCCTGATTGCCCTGTTGGCGAAACAGTCTCGCCCTTTTCTATGTCACTAAAATCTGTAATCTTACGTAGGGCCGGGCCGCCATTCACATGAAAGTACCCGGTGGTGTCCAATTCAAAATGAAGGTTATTGAGCACCTCGTTTCCTCCATCTACTTCAAAAGGGCCAACACTAAAAAGTTTATCCAGCAAACCAACAGCACCCAGCGGGTGATTGTGCTTCAGGGTGTGAATCTTTCCCCACACCCAGTCTTCCGGTTTTTCACCACAGGTTTCATTCAATAAAGAGAGTGTTTTCAAGGCAGCTTTCTCAAAAATCATGGCACGTGTTTCAGTCACTCCTTTTGTTTTTACATTATCCCACCATGGAGATTGATCGTTCTTAATAAACCGGTTCACCGAATTTTTTGGAACCGAGGTCGCTAAGATGGCGTTCAGGGCGTCTGCACCAATTTCATCTTTCATAGCCAAATAATAAATCTGGGAAAGCATATTGTAATAAACAGAAGGCGCGGTGTCAGTTTTTTTATGATCGCCATTCCAGTTTTTTAGTAAATCAATCATAGCAGCGTACTCAGGCTTATTCAGTGGTGATAAAACAGAAGCCATTTCTTTCGCTACCTCTGGTGTGCTGATGGAAACCACATCGAGGTTCATCTCCTTCATGTCATCCGGTTTCCATTTTTTTTCTTTGCTCAGGTACTCTACTATTCTTCCGGCACGCGCTTTCGGGTAGTAATAGCCGGGGTATAAAATTCCATCAACCGAATCGGGTTGATTGTTGGCCGAATATACATAACCCCAGGGCGGATTAATGGATTGAGGGTTCTTTGAGAAATCATAATATCCTGCATACTCATCGTTACCGCTGGCGCCATCTAAAAATAATTTTGTGCGTACATGTTTCGGACGAACCGGAAGTTTGGCGCAAGCCCACCAGGCTATGTTTCCGTCAACATCGCCATACATCACGTTGAGCCCCGGTGCCGAAAAGGTAGCAGCTCCTTTTTCGGCATCGCGAAACCGCTGAGCATGATTCAGCAGCCACGCTGCCTGCAAGGCCATGTTGGTTTCTTTTGTCAGCACCCATGATAACGCTACCGCCTGATCGTTAGGGGTGTGATCTACAATTCCGTTTACCAATGCTCCGTGACGTGACGAACGAACTTCGAGTTCAACATCGGGTTCGTCTTTTACCTTGATGATTTCTTTGCGTACCGAAAGTTCTTCCCACTGGTCTTTAAATTTTACCTGGTTAGTATTTTCCGAATTCACTGTTTCCCGATAAAAATCAGCATCATCGTTTTCAAACATGGTGAGCCCCCAACCCGAGAAGCGATTGTTACCGAGCAACCCAAACGGGATACCGGCTATATGATGACCATAAAAACTTTTTCCGGGGTACTCCAGATGGGCTTCGTACCAAACCGCAGGCTGCCCAAATCCGATGTGTGTGTCATTTTCTAAAATCGGGTAACCGCTCTCAGTTTTATCACCTGCCACAACCCATCCATTGCTGCCACTCCACAGGGGAACCGGAATTTTATCCAGCGCTTCGTGTAGGGCAGCGATCAGTGAATCACCTTGGGCATTCTTAATCGTACCTTTAAAATTCTTAATCTTGACGGCATCGGGTGGAGTTTGAACTGCGAAATCAGCCAGGTACTCTTCACCGTATTCTGTTCTGATCTTTTCCAATACAGGATCGGCACGCAACCCTTCCGCAAACCCAAACGACATAAATCCAACAGCCAGGTAAATATCTTCGGGTTTAAATTCTTCTTTTGGTATGCCGATAATCGTAAACTCCAGCGGAGTCTTTCCTGTTTTGATGTAATGATTGATTCCTTTCTGATATGCTAAAGCAGCTTTTTGAAATGAAGCTGTATCAGCATTTAAAAATTTTTGCGCATGCTCTTTTGCGAATTTACTTATGCCAAGCGTGCGAAACAGTTTATCGACTTTGATTAAATCCTCACCCAGAATTTCTGAAAGTCTGCCCCCCGCAGCCCTCCGCAGCATCTCCATCTGAAACAGTCTGTCTTGCGCGTGAACATAGCCCAGCGCATAATAGGCATCCGTTTCGTTTTGCGCATAAATGTGCGGAACACCGTAATTATCATACAGCACCTCCACCTCAGCATGGAGCCCATCTAGTTTAACCGTGCCTGAATAATTTGGTGCCGTAGATTGCACATAGAAGTAACCAACGGCAACGATCAGGGCAACCAGCACGATCAACACGATTAAAATTCTTTTCAGTATTTTCATGATGAAGAATAAAAACTAAAGTTATTTAAAAGTTGTCAGATTGCGGTCATGCTGAGCCTGCCTACCGCAGGCAGGCTTGTTTCAGCATCTGTAGCACAAAGACCCCGAAACAAGTTCGGGGTGACCTAAGAATGTTTTTAAAAACTGAAATTGAAAAAGTGCCTAGTTCAACTAACAATTGTGACCAATGAAAATTAAACGGTTAATCTTTCTGCTGCATTTTCTTCCGCTTCTTTCACAGGCGCAGTACAAGTACGGGCTCACACCGGTAACCCTTGAGAAATATCAGGCAAGTATTGCTTCCAGCGAACAAAACGAGCTAATTAATCTGGAAAAATTCATTCCGGGTATAAAACTGGATATTCGTTATGCGACCACGAATAATTTCACGAAAGAAAAAATTTACAACCTCGCAAAGGCTTACGCCCGAAAACCTGTGGCAGAGGCCGTGAAAAAAGCGCAGGCTGATTTTAACAAACTTGGCCTTGGAATAAAAATCTTTGACGCTTACCGACCGTACGCTGCAACGGTAAAATTTTATGAAGTGTATAAAGACACTACGTATGTTGCTTCACCCTATCGTGGATCACGTCATAACCGCGGTTGCGCCATCGACATGACTATTTATGATTTAAAAACAGGCGAAGACCTGCTGATGCCAACCGAATACGATTCTTTCCGGAAAGAAGCATGGCCATCAACGCCAGTAAGTGATCCTGTCATTAAAAAAAATCGCGACCTGATTATTTCCGTCATGAGCAAATACGGCTTTAAAGTCAATGGGTCGGAATGGTGGCATTTCGACTTTATTGGCTGGCAGAAGTATGATGTAATGGATATTTCGTTTGAAGAACTTGAGTAGACGTAAGTAGCAAGATGTAAGTAGCAAGATGTAAGTAGCAAGATGCAAGTAGCAAGACAGTGGCAAGACTTCGGTATATTCATGTCTTAAATCTTACTACTTACGTCTTATGTCTATTCAAGAAGCGCAACAACAAGTCGACCACTGGATTAAAACCCACGGTGTTCGGTACTTCAATGAACTCACGAACATGGCCATTCTAACAGAAGAGGTTGGAGAGTTAGCACGCATCATGGCGCGCAGGTATGGCGAGCAATCAGAAAAAGAATCGGATAAGAATAAAGACTTAGGCGATGAAATGGCCGATGTACTGTGGGTGTTGATTTGCCTCGCTAATCAAACAGGCGTTGATCTTACGGAAGCGTTTAAAAAGAATATTGAAAAGAAGACCAATCGTGATAACGACCGGCACCACCAAAACCCAAAACTATCATGAAGAAATTAGTGATTATACTTTTTGCGTTGATAGCGTTCGGATGCACTCAGCATCCGCAAGCCGACCAGGTTGTGTTTGGAAAAATCTGGACTGCAAATGAAAAGCAGCCGTGGGCAGAAGGGTTTGTGATTGTTGGTGATTCGATCGTTGCTGTTGGTACACGCACTGATATTGAAAAATGGGTTGGTGCTAACACCGTAAAAACTGAAACTTTCGATGGCAACCTGATCGTACCGGGGTTTATCGATTGCCACACTCATTTTATAGATGGGGGCCTGGCGCTATCCTCCGTTCAATTGCGCGATGCAAAAACTCCACACGAATTCATTCAACGGATTGCGGCCTTTGCCAAAACGCAACCCAACGGAACCTGGATTACTTCCGGTGACTGGGATCATGAAAACTGGGGTGGTGAATTACCTACACGCGATTGGATTGATTCCGTTACAAAAGATAATCCGGTATGGATTAATCGGCTTGACGGGCATATGTGTCTTGCCAATACAGCTGCTTTATTGGCGGCCGGTATTTCAGACAACGTAAAAGATGTTCCTGGCGGAACCATCATTCGCAACAAGCAAGGAAAACCTTCCGGTATTTTTAAAGACAACGCCATGGGTTTGATTAATCTCAAAGTTCCGGATCCATCTGCGGAGCAATTGGATCAGGCGCTTGAGTCTGCCATGCGTTATGTGGCAGAACGAGGCGTGACGTCTGCTCATAACATGAGTGGTTACATGGACGTTTTTGAACGGGCACATCGGGAAGGAAAATTAAAGACAAGGATTTATGCGGGCATGAGTTTGCGAAACTGGCAGGCCCTGGACGAAAAAATTAAACAGCAGGGACGAGGAGATAAATGGTTGCGGATTGGAGCACTGAAAGAATTTGTTGATGGCTCGTTGGGATCTCACACGGCTGCATTTTTTAAACCTTTTACCGATACCCCCACCGACTCTGGATTCTTTGTCATTGAAGAGCAGGAACTTTATAAAAGAATTAAATCTGCCGATAGTGCCGGGCTGCAAATCATGACGCACGCCATTGGTGATAAGGCGATTCACACACTGCTGAATATCTATGAACGGGTTGCAAAAGAAAATGGCGAACGCGACCGCAGGTTTAGAAATGAACACGCGCAACATGTTGATCCACCCGACTTCGTTCGTTTTGCACAACTTGGAGTGATACCCAGCATGCAGCCTTACCACGCCATTGACGATGGCCGGTGGGCCGAAAAAGTAATTGGATACGAGCGGTGCAAAACCACCTACGCCTTTAAATCATATTTAGACGTTAACGCTAAACTTGTTTTTGGCAGCGATTGGTTTGTGGCGCCTCCTACCCCGTTGGAAGGAATTTACGCGGCTGTTACCCGAAGAACATTGGATGACAAAAACCCGGAAGGCTGGGTACCCGAGCAAAAAATTTCGGTTGAGCAGGCCTTGCAAGCCTATACCATCAACGCTGCCTATGCGAGCTTTGAAGAAAAAATTAAAGGATCTATTGAGGTTGGCAAGCTGGCTGATTTTGTAGTGCTGGATGAGGATATTACTACCATTTCTCCTGAAAAAATCCGTGATGTGAAAGTTCAACGAACTGTTGTAGGCGGAAAAACTGTATTTGAGCGGAAGTAGGTTCTGCAAACTAGGCAGTAAGAAGTCCATTTTTCAATACCGGCACCACCTGGTACTGGTCGGGCGTTAAGCAAAATTCTATGTCTTTGTGGATATTCAGTTTGGCGAGGCGTTTCACGTGTGATGAGGTGCGTAGAAACTTGACCATATCATCTTTCGCAAGATTATAGAGGTGTTGTGCTGCCAATGGCGCATCGCAATCAGGTTCAATAAAATCTTTTAGCTTATCCACCACAGCTCCCGCAAACAACGTATCTTCGAGGTTAACCTTACCTTTCCAGCCTGCGCAAACAATCAGAATGTTGTTTTTACCAAACAACAAATAGCGCACTACAGAAGAAAGGTTGAGAAAACTTCCGATGATTACCTCTTTGGAAGTTCTTGATTTCTCGATTGCCTGAGTTCCGTTTGTTGTTGTAAAAGCAATCTTTTTTCCTTTCAGTTTAGAATCCATATACTCGAAAGGAGAATTTCCCAAATCAAATCCCTCCACTTTTTTACCGTCACGTTCACCGGCCGTAAAAAAACCCAATGGTTTCTTACCAAGACAATCTTCCAATTTGGCAAAGGGGGTGATGCTTTCAATGCCATGCGCGAAGGCAGTGGTCATACAGGAAGTAGCCCGCAGGATATCGACCACCACTACGGTTTTATCTTGTACATTGTACAAGTGCATCAGGTCGGGGCTCAGGCAAACGTCAATTGTCTTCATTTATATTTTTTAATCCCGGACTTGTTCCGGGATCTTTTCAACTATACATAGACCCCGGCACAAGGCCGGGGATACATTATACAAGTGGGAGTTTACTCACTACTGCCTTCAACGCCTTTCCGCGTACATCAATAAAAATTTCTGATCCGGGATTAGCAAATCCGCTGGTAACATACCCTAATCCAATTCCAATGCTTAACATCGGTGACATCGTTCCGGAAGTTACTTTACCAATTATATTACCAGTTGCGTCTTTGATCGTGTAATCGTGACGCGGAATACCTTTATCAATCATTTTAAAGCCAACCAGTTTTTTCTGCACGCCCTCTTCTTTCTGTTTTTTGATGTTGGCAGCATTGGTAAACTCTTTTGTGAACTTGGTGATCCATCCAAGACCGCCTTCTAACGGAGAGGTTGTATCATCAATATCATTTCCGTATAAACAGAAGCCCATTTCCAGGCGCAAGGTATCGCGCGCGCCTAAGCCAATGGGTTTGATGTCAAATTCTTTTCCTGCTTCAAAAATGGAATGCCATACTTGCTCAGCGTGTTGCTTGTTTACATAAATTTCGAATCCTCCTGCTCCGGTGTATCCTGTATTCGACATGAATACGTTTGAAACTCCGGCAAAATCACTCAAAGCAAAATGATAGTATTTAATCGCACTTAAATCCGTTTTGGTTAGCTTCTGAAGAGTGGCAACTGCCTTAGGGCCTTGTACGGCAAACAAACAAATATCGTCCGAGATGTTCTTCATCTCAGCACCTTTTGTATTGAACTTACTGATCCAGCTCCAGTCTTTATCAATATTAGAAGCGTTAACAACTAACATGTAGTCGTTTTCTTTAACCTTATACACGATCAGGTCATCCACAATCCCACCGGTTTCGTTTGGTAAACATGAATACTGCGCCTGGCCGTCAACTAATTTGGAGGCATCGTTACTGGTAACACGTTGAATCAGGTCGAGGGCATTCGGGCCTTTCACCGTGAATTCGCCCATATGCGACACATCAAATACTCCCACACCTTTGCGCACCGTCATGTGCTCTTCAATATCCGATGAGTACCGAACGGGCATGTTGTATCCGGCAAACGGAACCATTTTTCCACCAAGTTTAACATGCAAATCATTTAAAGGAATAAATTTTACGGGGTTCTCCATAAGGTTTATTTAACGTGCGGCAAAGGTACTATTTTATTATCAGGATAGAATTACTTTTGAATTCGCTCAAGGGCTTTCATCACCTGCTCTCTCATCTTTTTTACCCTTACCAGTTCAGATTTCATATACGCGTCAAAGGCTTCTTTATCCTGCTTTTCATCAGGAGGATTAAACTCGCGCATCCATACCATCATCGAATTACTGGCTGAGTCCAAGGCAAGAATAGTTACCTCCATCTCCTTCTTTTGTTCCTCTGACAAGTTGGTTGTTTTGGCAATTGAATCCTGCAACTGCTTCTTCGCTTTATATAAAACGTCCATTTTAGGCATCACTTCATCGTGAATATCCATCACCTGGTCGTAGAGTGGTTTTTCTTTTTCTCCGCAACTGACAATCGTACCCAACAGTACGATCAGCATCATTTTCACTATCGATTTCATTGTTTTTGGTCTTTTCGTCAAAGGTATAACAGATCATCCATCCCGCAATCCCTAACGGCTATTAGCCATAAATTTTAGCAGAAAGTTGCTTACGGTTCTTGTTTCACAAAGCAAAATGCCCTTATCTTTAAGGCAACAAAAAAGAAATGAAAGTTAACAACACATCGTTTTGGTTTTATTACTACTATTTTATGACCCTGGCGGGACTTAGAAGAGTAGTGTATTGTTGTTAATAAAGCGATACCAAGAACTCAAAAAGTCCCCCGAACCACGGGGGACTTTTTTTTTACAGAACTGAATGACCTGAAGAACGAATGAATAAAAAGAAAAAAACACGGGTAGCCATACAAGGAATTGCCACAAGTTTTCATGAGGTGGCAGCGCTCAACTATTTTGGAGAAACTATCGAAACCATCGAGTGCCTCTCTTTTCATCAGCTCTGCGAAAGTCTGAAGCACGGAAAAGCAGATGTGGCCGTTATGGCCATCGAAAATTCTATAGCCGGAAGCATTCTTCCGAATTATTTTCTGTTACAGGAGTATCATTTCGCCATTGCAGGTGAATTGTATCTGCCCATCCACATGCACTTACTGGTGTTACCTGGTGTTACATTAAAAGACATCACCTGCATCGAATCGCACCCCATGGCTATTCGGCAATGCTCGGAATACTTGCATGCGTTGAATGGCGTTGAAATCCGCGAAAGCGATGATACTGCTTTGTCTGCCAAGCGTGTGAAGGAATTAAAACTTAAAACTACTGCTGCAATTGCCAATGAGCACGCAGCTAAAAAGTACGGGTTACAGATTTTAGAGAAAAGAATTGAAACACATAAAAAGAACTTTACGCGTTTCCTAATTCTGACAAAGCGGAGCAATGGAAAGGCTGAGGCCAATAAAGCTTCATTAAGTTTTGAAGTGGCCAACGAAGTGGGCAGTCTGGCAGATGCTTTAACAACCCTCAAGAACAACAGCATTAACCTGACCAAAATTCAATCGATACCCATTATTGGAAGGCCATCCGAATACTCCATTCACATTGATGTTGAGTGGAAGAAAAGAAAAAATTATGATGAGGCCATGAATCAGGTATTGCGCCAGGTTAAAAATATGAATGTACTGGGGGAATATAAAAAGGGAAAGATTGAATATAAATAATCACCTCACCCCCTTCCCCTCTCCCTGGGGAGAGGGGTGCCTGCCTACCGGACGGGCAGATCTGAGGAACGAAGACGGGGTGTGGGAAAACAAAAAAATATATGATTGAAACAGCGAAAAGAATTAACAGTGTAGAAGAATACTACTTCAGCAGGAAGCTGACTGAAGTTAGAAGTCTGGATTCACCGGAGCTCCGAACTATCAACTTAGGAATTGGCAGTCCCGATCAGGCCCCTTCAACTGAAACAATTGAAGCTTTGATTGCATCTGCTAAAAATCCGGCCAATCATGGATACCAGAATTACAAAGGCATTCCGCAGCTTAGGAATGGCATCGCTGATTTCTATAAAAATATATATGACGTAACGCTGAATCCCGAAAGCATGATCCTTCCCTTAATGGGATCAAAAGAAGGCATCATGCATATTTCCATGGCGTTTGTAAACGAAGGTGATGAAGTGCTGATTCCCGATCCGGGCTACCCTACCTATTCGTCTGTGACAAATCTCGTTGGCGGAAAAATCAGAACGTATGCCCTAACAGAGGAGAACAACTGGGGCATCGATGTGGATGCATTGCGAAAAACAGATTTATCAAAAGTAAAAATCATGTGGATCAACTTTCCGCACATGCCAACCGGAAGAATCGCATCCCGAAAAGAGTTGAAAGAACTGGTTGACCTGGCCCGTGAAAATAATTTTATGATTGTGAACGACAATCCGTACAGTTTGATTTTGAATAATGAGCCACTGAGTATACTCTCAATTGAAGGCGCAGAAGATTTTGCGCTGGAATTAAATTCGTTGAGTAAATCACACAACATGGCGGGCTGGCGCATCGGGTGGGTTGCAGGGAAGAGTGAATATGTTGATGCAGTGTTAAAAGTGAAAAGCAACATGGACTCGGGTATGTTTTTAGGTTTACAGCATGCGGCTGTTGAAGCATTAAAAAATGGCGAGCAGTGGTTTACTTCATTAAATAAAGTTTACATAGAACGAAGGAAAGCCGCGAACAAAATTCTGGATACATTGGAATGCACTTACGCTAAAAAGCAATCGGGTTTATTTGTGTGGGCGAAAGTGCCTGACCGAATCAGCGATGTTGAAAAATGGATTGATGAAATCCTGTATGCTACAAAAGTCTTTATTACCCCGGGTTTCATTTTTGGGGAAAATGGAAAGCGGTTTATCCGCATTTCATTATGCAGCCCGGTAGAGCGGCTTACAGAAGCATGCAGCAGAATTGCAACCTTTACAAAAGCCAAGTCAGGCACCCTAATTCTTGATACTAAAGTCTGAATAAAATGAAAACAACCATTATCGGACTAGGTCTTATTGGCGGATCCATCGCAATTGACTTGCGAAAGGCGGGCATTGCCACTGAAATTACCGGAATCGACCTGAATTCACGACATGCCTCAAAGGCGCTTGAACTCCAACTCGTAGATAAACTTGAATCGGAAGATAAAGCGATTGCATCAGCTGATTTGATCATCCTGGCAATTCCTGTTAACGCTTTAGGTCAACTGATTCCCTCCATTTTAGATTCTGTTAAAAAGAATGCTGTGGTGATTGATACGGGTTCTACTAAATCTTCCATCTGTAAAGCTGTGTCACTCCACCCTCATCGGTCACAATTTGTAGCAGCGCATCCCATTGCCGGAACTGAAAACTCGGGGCCAGAAGCTGCTTTTTCAGGTTTATTTATTGACAAGACAAATATCATTTGCGAAAAAGAGAAATCATCTGATCTCGCCCTGTCCGTTGCAGAAAAAGTTTTTGCGGCTCTTGGTTTAAATACCATTTTCATGGAGCCGGAAGAACACGACAAACATGTTGCGTATGTGTCGCACTTATCACACGTGAGTTCTTTTCTGTTAGGGCAAACCGTGTTGGACATTGAACGTGATGAGAAAAATATTTTTGCGTTGGCAGGAAGTGGTTTTTCGTCTACGGTACGTCTTGCCAAAAGCTCGCCAGACATGTGGGCGCCCATCTTTGAACAGAATGCTGAGTATTTAAGTCAGGCATTGTTGGAATACATCATGCATTTACAGAAATTTCAATATCACCTGATGAAGCGCGATGTGAATGAGTTGCATCGGGCCATGACTGAAGCCAATCAAATCAGAAGGATATTAAATGGAATGGATGCTAAACCACAAGCTTCGACTCCGCTCAGCTTAACAAAAAATCAACAAATTACTGAATCAACGAATTAACACTATGAAAAAGGAATTACAACTCGAATCAATATCAACCTGGCTACCAACTGCTAAAAAACCTGTTGTGATCAGCGGGCCTTGCAGTGCCGAAACTGAAAGTCAGATGGTAACTACGGCCAAACAAATTGCCGCTACGGGAAAGGTTCATGCATTACGGGCTGGTATTTGGAAACCACGCACACGCCCCGGACAATATGAAGGTGCGGGTGAAGAAGGGTTGAAATGGCTAGTGCAAGCCAAGAAAGAAACCGGTTTGCCCATTACCACCGAAGTAGCGAATGCCGCCCACGTAGAAGCATGTTTGAAAACTGGAGTTGATATTTTGTGGGTGGGTGCGCGCACTACGGTGAATCCCTTTTCGGTGCAGGAAATTGCCGACTCCTTAAAAGGTGTTGATATTCCGGTAATGGTGAAGAATCCGGTGAACCCTGATCTTGAATTATGGATTGGCGCGTTGGAGAGACTGAACAAAGCGGGCATCACCAAGATGGCCGCTATTCACCGCGGATTTTCTTCGTTTGAAAAAGGGCCTTTCCGTAATGCCCCCATGTGGGAATTGGCCATTGAATTGAAAACGAGAATTCCTGAGCTGGATATTATTTGCGACCCCAGTCACATTTCAGGAAATCGTGAACTGCTTCCCTTCATTGCACAAAAAGCGCTTGACCTGGATATGGCCGGTGTGATGATTGAAAGTCATATTAACCCCGATGCCGCCTGGAGTGATGCCAAACAACAAATTACACCGGCAGTTTTAGGCAAGTTGATAGAAAGCCTGGTGGCGCGAACAACGTCTACCGATAACAAATCATTCAGAGACACCTTGAGCGTACTGCGCGAACAGATTGACCACTTAGATGACGAGATTATGCAAAAGCTTGCTTCGCGGATGAAGATCTCCGAGAAAATCGGGCAATACAAAAAAGATAATAATGTTACCATTTTACAGGTAAACCGCTGGGAAGAAATTATTGCTACTCGCGTGGCGATGGGGCTAGCCATGGGACTAAGTGATGAATTCACGAAAGACATGCTGAAACTCATCCACCACGAATCGATTCAGGTGCAGACAAAGGTGATGAATAAAATTGAAGAAAGGGTTTAAAAAGAATAAGCCTCAATTAAAAACCAAAGTCATCTCGAACGCAGTGAGAGATCTTTTCATGTGTTAGTTGGATCTATTCTCAGGTTTCAAATCCCCGGCCTTGTGCCGGGGTCTATTTAATTAGTTGAAAGATGCCGGAACCTGTCTACCTGACAAGCAGGCAAGTCCGGCTAGAGATGATTTAGAAATGATACTCACCCTTATTATTAACCTTAACCGGCCGAAGCTTTTTTGTTGATTCAAAATCCAGGTAAACAGGTTCAAGGTTTTTCCAAAAGTTTTTAATCTTTTCATCGACAGCATATTCCGATACCAATTGATCAACAACACCTTCGTTTAGTTTTGCGGGAAAAATATGCACCGGAATTTTTTGTTGCCCGTTATTGCGCGCCTCCACCGCCAACACATACAACTCTTTAATTTTATCATCGGTAATGGGGATACAACCGATCGTAACGCAGTTACCATGAATATAAATGCTGCCACCGGGTGCCACTTTGTGGCTCAGGATTTTATCCGATACATTCGGATAATTCAGTCCAAGTGACAAATAAAAATTACTTTGCGGATTGAAATGACTGATGTGGTACACACCTTCAGGGATTTGCAGGTCGCCTTCCTTCCGTTTCGGCCCCAGCGTTCCGGAAGTGGTACAAAAATCATAGGTATGCAGTAAAGCAAATTCCTGTTTGTCCTTCTCTTTTATCCACACTTCCAGCTTTTGTTCTTTTTTAAAAGCGCGGATAAACAATTGAAACTGATCAACTGAAAATTTCTTATCGGTAAAATATTTTTTAACAACAGCTTCCTTTTCTTCATAAGCAGTTTTTACACGACTATGCTTAAGTTGGCTTTCTTTAAAGGATGTTTGCTGAATCATCAGGACAATAAAAAAGATTACTGAAAAAATTTTCATGCTTTCTTCGCGTGTTTCTTGAGTGTATTTCTCGCCAGTAATGAACTCATCAATGTAAGCATAGCGCCCACAATCATGGCCGCTCCCGGAAAATAAACCGGTGCATTGTCGCCCGTGAACCAGGCAAACACACTGTTCATGATAATCGGCCCAACAATAGCCGCCAAACTCATCAGGCTTGTAAAGCCTCCCTGCAACTCGCCCTGTTCATTGGGTGGAATGGAGGTAGACATAATTCCCTGCAGGGCAGGGCCCGCAATACTTCCCAGGCAATAAATGATAATAATGGGATACATCATCCAGCCTTGCGTGGCAATTCCATACAATAAAAAACCTACAGCGTACAATCCTAACCCAACATACACACTTCGCTCCTGGCCCAGTTTAGGAATAATAAAACGTATCAACCCTCCCTGAATAACGGCAAAAGCAATTCCCACCACGGCCAGCGACCATCCAATATCGGAGGGTGTCCACTTAAATTTTTCAATCACGTAATACGACCAGTTGGTTTGCACCGCATGTGCCGAAATGTAAATGAATGCCAAGGCAACAAACAATCCTTCGATAACCGGATAACGAACCAGACTTTTCAATGTTCCAACAGGGTTGGCTCGTTTCCAATCAAAGGCTCTTTTGTTTTCATCCTTCAATGATTCCGGAAGAATAAAAAATCCGAAAAGCCAGTTAAGCAACGTTAACGCGGCACACACATAAAATGGAGTGCGCAAGCCGTGTTCTGCCAAAAAGCCACCAAGCAAAGGACCAATAATAAACCCGAGTCCAAAGGCGGCACCGATGATTCCAAAATTCTGCGCACGCTTTTCAGGGGTGCTGATGTCGGCAATGTAAGCACCGGCTGTTGTAAAGCTGGCGCCCATCACGCCTGCGATGATGCGCCCAACAAAAAGCCACCACAGCGATGGCGCCAACGCCATAAAAAGGTAATCGATGCCAAACCCAAAAAGAGAACCTAATAAAACCGGCCTCCGACCAAACCGGTCGCTGAGCGCGCCAACAACAGGAGCGCACATAAATTGCATGATGGCATACGCAGCAATCATCCATCCGCCAACTTTAGAGGCATAGCTAATCGCATGAGGTGTATCTTTGGTTAACCCCGCCAGTTCAATGATCAGGTCGGGCATAACCGGAATAACAATTCCGAAACCAACCACATCCAGTAAAAGCGTAACAAAAATAAAACCGAGGGCAGGCGAGCGTTTATTAAGCATGAACTGAATTTTAATCAAGGTAAGGGAATTTCTTTTATGAAAATTTTAACACCAAGCACATTTAATAATTGAACCTTCTGTTTGAATAAAGTTCTCGATCGTATTGAAATACTTACTTCCATTTTACACTCCTCTTCAAACGATTGATTGTGCATTACCAGGTCAAACTCTTTTACCAGTTTCATAACATCAGGCGTGCTCACATATGGATATTCAATAACATACCCTTGTAAAATTTCTTTTTCAATAATAACACACCTATTCAATGCATCCTCTGCCGCTGCTTTATAGGCCGATATTAATCCGCCTACACCCAACTTCACACCACCAAAATAGCGTACAACAACTATTAAAACATTTGTTATGTTTTTAGATTTTATCTGCCCCAGAATAGGATCGCCCGCTGAGTGATTGGGCTCCCCATCATCAAACGCCCGAAACCTGGTTTCATCAGCGCCCAGCATGTAGGCAAAGCAATGATGCCGGGCATCAAAATATTTCTTTTTTAACTCACCGATGCGTTGCTTAACCTCTTCTTCCGACCGAACCGGATAGGCAAAACTGAGAAATTTACTTCCCTTCTCTTTATAATTTCCCTCCGTTGGCGCCTGAATGGTTTTGAACGAAAAAATCATGTAACGCTGGTCCCCGAATTATCGTCTTAAGTTGTAAAAATACGACTCTTCCGGTGCAACCATCACCTCTTTGGCCTTGTCTGTTGTACGAAATACTAAAACCATGAAAAAAATATTCTCATTTCTTATTGCAATCGCCCTTGTTTCAACCGTGGCGATTGCCCAAAAACGTGAAACCCGCGAGGTTTCTACCTTTACAAAAATTTCTTTTCGCACGCCAGGCAAGGTGTATGTGAAGCAAGGAAGCCCACAGAAAGTTGAAATTGAGGGAACTGCTGAAGCACTGGAAAAAATTAAGACAAAAGTAGAAGACGGCAAACTGATCATCGGCCCAGAAAACAACTGGAACTGGAGCTGGGGTGATGACAATAAAGTGACTGTTTACATCACCGTTGCAAGCATTGAAGCACTAAGTGTTAATGGCTCTGGCGATATGATCGTTCAAACAAAAATAACAGGCAATAATTTAAAGCTGAATGTTAGCGGGTCAGGATCACTGCAAGCTGAAATTGATGCAGCCGAGGTAGATGCCGATGTGAGCGGATCGGGCAACATGAGTTTAAAAGGAAATTGCAAAAGTTTAGGAACCGAAATCAGCGGGTCTGGTAATGTTGACTTATCCTTAATGATATCGGGCACTGCCGATTTCGATATTTCGGGGTCAGGAGAAGTAGAGGCTGTTGGATCGGCCCAAACCGTAAAAGCGGAGATTTCAGGATCAGGAAAAGTGCTTGCCGCCAACCTGGAAACCCAAACATGTGACGTGCGCATCAGTGGTTCGGGCGATGTAGAAATCCATGTTAAGCGTGAGTTGAATGCCCGTATTTCCGGAAGCGGAACCGTGAGCTACAAAGGAAATCCTTCGCATGTTAATTCCGAATCAAGCGGCAGCGGAAAAGTAAGAAAGCTGTAACCCTACCTTAAGGGGATAGAAAGAGGTTGTTTGCGACAACCTCTTTTTTTTATATTTACTATGAAAATGAAACGTTTCCTCCTACTGGCCTCGTTCCTGTTGCTCTCCGGCATTTGCTATAGCCAGGGGTTTGATCAGGAAATGATAAAAGCCGGAAAAGAATTTAATAAGAAGTCAAAAAAGGCCGGTAAAACAATTTACAAAGATTCAAAAAGTCCGCACGCCAAAGCCGGCAAGTCTAACCGAAACAAAGCGAAACGAAAAAACGACAAGATTGGCAGAAATCAGAAAGTCAAAAAGAAGAAGAACGAACCAACCCCTTTACGATTAAAAACTGACCAATAATATACGTGGTCATAACCCAAAACCCCGCCCTTGAAAGAGGCTCCAGAAATTTATCAACAGCAATAAGCGAGTCGGAAATCATGAATAAGATCGCTCCGGCAAAAACCATTGTAAAGCTTGCTGTGTTTGTTCGCCCAAAGCGAAACAGCGCAGTGAGTACCATGTAGGTTAACACACCGGCATAGAGCAGAACAGGAATTTTTAAGTCGCCTAAATGATTGTAGAGAATAACCACCAGGCCCGTTCCTGACAAAATAATCGGCAGCGCAAACCTGATTCTTTGCAGACCTTGCAATTCATCGGCCGATCGTTCACCCTGATGCTGTTTGTATGCCAGTATATAGCTCACATGAGCCAGCAAAAATGACCCAAGTCCAAGCATAAAAAAATTCGCGTTCACTTCCTGAAGCATCAGCAGTACGTCTCCAAGGCATGAAAAAAAGATTGCCAGTAAAACGGTATACACTGCGGGTTCGTTCTTTTCGCGTTGCGATGCCCAATAGAATAACCCCAACGAGATCATAATGGCCGGTTTGCAAATTGTTTCCAGCCAGGCCATACTGCCGACTTTGGAGATCAACTCACCCATGCTAACGATCAGAAAAAGGTAAATGAACGTTTTTTTCATAGTTAAGGAATCTGTTCAATGTCACTCGCGGTTTCCATTTTGGTCATTCGCGGGCGGCCCGTTAGCCGGGTAAAAATCAGGTAAAGCAGTGCCGTTGTTGTTAATAATCCAGCGGTTAAAAAGGTAGTGAAAAAATTTGCAGGATCGTTCCCATAAATAAATCCAGAAGTAAAGGCACCCATTCCAATTCCAAACTCCATGAAAATATATAAACTGGAAATACCCCTCCCCTTGTGCTTCTCATCGCTTAAATCTGTTGCCCAGGCAAACAAGGTAGGTGAAGTCATGCCTTGCGCTAAGCCGTACAGCGAGATGGCAATTAAAACATCGCGCGAAGAAGTGGCTAACCCAAGGATCACCATAGAAACGGCTCCTATCGAAGAAGAAACCATCAATACTTTTCGTCTTCCATAAATATCAGATGCCTTTCCTGCTATCAACCGAACGGAGAGTGATGCCACGGTTAAAAACATAAAGGGGAGCCCTTCATTGTAAATACCAACGTGTGCACATAAATCCGGAACAACGGTGAATACCGCTCCGTAGGAATACGTAGCAAGCACCATAACAATACACGTGATGAGCACCCGTGGCTCTAACAGATCTCGCTTGTGAATTTTAAATACAGCCGTGGAAAAACCTTGTTTATGGGTAAGCGTTTCACGGATGCCGAACAGCACGCCAATGGAAAGTACGGCCATAGCAGAAGAGCAATAGAACATGGCGTTCAATCCAAAGGTATTGGCAATGCCGGGGCCAATCGCCAACCCAGAGGCCATGCCAACCGTACCGGCTGTTCCAAGTAAGCCCATTGCCTCCCCTCTTTTATGAAATGGAATGATGTCGGCCAGGTAAGCCGTTAACCCGGTTGGTGTAAAGCCGGTAGAAAATCCATGAACCAACCTCAAAAATAAAAACCCGGAAACAGAAGAAAGTACCGGATACAACAAACTGATGAGCACACAAACAGAAGTGCCAATTACCATTACAGGAATCCTTCCAACTTTGTCGGCAATTTTTCCACTGAAGGGCCGCGAGATCATGGCCGTAACCGTGAACAATGAAATAATCAACCCTTTGTGTTCAGCGCCTCCTAAACCGGTAAGGTAGGCCGGCAGCTTGGGAATGATCATGTTGAAACTGGCGAAAAACAGCAATGAGCTTAAACACAGAAGCCAGAATTGGGTGGTGTAGACTTTTTGAGAGGCGTGGTGCACTATTAAGTTGATTCTGGATTCTGGTTACTGGATTCTGGAAATTCGTAGTCAGTCGTTTGTTCTTCAAAATTCTGATAAGGTTTCGTATGACGATCCTGAATTGCCCTAAGAAAGTTATTTAGCTTCTTACCCAATAAGGTTGCCTTTTGGCAAAGTCTATTATAAAACTCTATGTCTACCAGCGATTTTGTTTCGAATAGAATCTCCAGGTGGTCAATAGTCTCATCGTTTGATGACAGCGCATAAATAATGAACTTGATGTAATCAGCTTTATAAAATCTTCTTCCATACCCCTCCACAATGTTCGATCTAACAGATTTACTTGACCTCCTGATTTGTTGTGCCTCTTCAAACTGTTCAAATTTCGGGAGCTTTAATGTCACTTCATGAATCTCTAAGCTTAGTTCCCTTGCCATTTGCCAGATTTCCAGGTTTTTATAACTCATATTTTAATTTATAAACATTTCCAGAATCCAACTTCCAGAATCTAGAATTCAGAATCCAAGCATTAAGCCTGAGTAGCCTCCTCCTGCGCCCCTAACAAAAATGCTTTTATAAAATCATCTAAATCGCCATCCAGCACATTTTGGGCATCGGTTCGTTCAACGGCTGTACGGGCATCCTTCACCAACTTGTAAGGGTGCAACACATAGTTTCGTATTTGCGAACCAAAATCAATTTTCATTTTGCCAGCCTCCACTTTATCCCGCTCGGCATTTCGTTTTTCCATTTCTACCTGAAATAACTTCGACTTGAGCATTTGCATGGCACGTTCGCGGTTCGCGTGTTGCGAACGCTCAACCTGGCACACAATAACAATACCGGTTGGTTTATGGGTAAGCTGAACTTTGGTTTCAACTTTATTTACATTCTGTCCGCCAGCACCACCCGAACGGGAGGTTTGAATTTCAATATCGGCCGGGTTGATTTCAATATTAATCGTGTCATCAACCTTCGGATATACAAATACCGAAGCAAACGAAGTATGCCTGCGACCGTTCGAATCAAACGGAGAGATTCGCACCAACCGATGAACACCAATTTCAGATTTGAGTTTTCCATAAGCGAACTCACCATCGATTTCGAGTGTTGCTGATTTTATCCCTGCCACTTCACCCGATTGGTAGTTGAGTTGTGAAACCGAGTAACCACTCTTCTCTCCCCACATAATGTACATGCGGTTAAGCATATCGGCCCAATCGTTACTTTCGGTGCCACCGGCACCGGGGTTTATTTCAACAATGGCGCTGAGCTGGTCTTCCTCCCGGCTCAGCATTTTTTTGAATTCCAGTTCCTCTACAGCCTTCTCTGTTTTGGCATAATCACGATCAAGTTCTTCATCGCCTACATCGCCCGCCTCATGAAATTCATTGAGCACTTCAAGATCTTCAATGAGTTTACTGACACGCTCAAAGGCATCGGTCCACACTTTTTTAGTGCGGATGTTTTTAAGGGTTACTTCGGCTTGTTTGGGGTTGTTCCAGAAATCGGCCTGTTGGGTGATGAGTTCCTCATCCTTTACCTCAACGATTTTACGATCGTAGTCAAAGATACCGCCTAAGGGCGGCAACTCTCGTTTTCAGGTCTTTTAGTTGTTCGGTGGTCATTATGCACTAAATTAAAGATGCAAATATAACTTTTTGAAGTATATGTAAAGGGAATAGGGTTTAGGGTTTAAGGTTTAAGGTTTAAGGTTTAAGGTTGTAGGAACGTTGAACTTAAAACGCCTCTGCTTTTTTACCAGCATACAACTCATACTCCAGCAACCGACAATCCAGTTTGGCTGAGTAAAATTCGTATCGCCTGCTGGCCTTGAGTCCGATTTTTTTGGCGAGATCTAAGTTTCCTGTAAAAATATACCCGGTATACCCCTGACACTTTTTCTTCATGAAATCACCGATCCGTTTGTAGGTTATTTCCAGCTCCTGGATTTCACCTAACCGTTCACCATACTCCGGATTAAAATACACGACACCCTTCGCACCTTCAGGCACATCGGTTTCTTCAAAATCGCACTGCGCAAACTCAATCATATTTTCAACGCCCGCCACGCTTGCGTTAATTTTTGATATTTTTATTGCATCCTCACTGATGTCGGTTGCTATAATTTTGACAGTAGGTGTTTTAACAACCTGGTTTTGCAGTTTTTGATATTCGCGGTGATAAGTTTTAATGTCGTACCCAATCACGTGCATGAATGAATAATTCTTTCTCAATAAACCTGGTCTGCGATTAGTAGCCATCAACGCAGCTTCAATGGCAATAGTGCCAGACCCACACATGGGGTTCACCAACGGAGATTGCCTGTCCCATTTTGAAGCAAGCAGTGTAGATGCCGCCAGTGCCTCCAGCATTGGAGCCTTGCCTGGTATTTTCCGGTAACTATGTTTTGACAAGGTTTCACCTGACGTATCTAAAAAAATCTCGGCACTGATTTCCCACCAGTGCAAATGAATCACGGCACCGCTCATTTCAGAACCTGAATCGGGTCGCTTCGCAGTTTCTCTTCTGATCTTATCGGCAATGGCATCTTTCACTTTCACATTCACAAACATGGAGTTGTCGATGCTGGGGTGTTTGGTCACGCTGGTTACGGAAAAGTAACCATCATTCGCGATGAGGTTTTCCCACGCATACTTGAAAACTCCCTGGTACAACTCTTCCGGGCTGTTGCACCGGAATCGGAATAATGAATACAGCACCTGGCTGGCGCAACGTAGGTTCAAATTAAGCCTGATGCAATCGCTTACCGTTCCGTTAATTTCAACACCGGTTGCAAACGAAGCTGTAATTTCATAGCCTAACTCTTTTACCTCCAGTTCGAGCCAGGGGATCAAACGCTTGTTACATGTAATAACTATTTTGCTGGGTGTAGTGAAGATGCTCATGCAAAGCAAAGATGCCGGAATAAATCCGGCAGGACAATTTAATTTTTAAGAATATTGACCATCGGAGAATAGTCAATAATTTAAACATCAACATCAAGTATTAAGATGCCGGAATAAATCCGGCAAAGCCCTACGCCATGTCGAACGTAGTGAGACATCTTCTTATGATGCATGAATGACATTGCGGAAAATCCGGCAGGGCAATTTAATTTTTAGGAATGAGTGGCGAGGTGTATCCTTCCTGAACGGGTTTCACTTTGTAAAATGGCGATCGATCGTCTACAATCATCAACCGGTATTTTCTTCCGGGTTTAAAGTAGGGTTTCTTAACGAAAGCAAGAATGGCTCCGCCACCAACTAACACCCCTGATGCAACCCATACTCCTGAACTAACCGTTGGTTCATCGTCTTGAATGACCCCGGTGTTCAACAGCTCTGCTAACGGTAATATTACCCCGGCAATCATCATATAGGTTCCCAACCGTTGCGCATACGTTGCCGATTTTTTCCCGCGGATGTCCAGGCGGGCTATTCTGTAATACGCTACTGAATCCATATTCATCATCAGCAGCGTATCATTCATGTCTAAAATGCGTTGAATCTGAATTTCCTTTTCGCCTGCCCGTGCAAAATGAATGGGGTCCCCTTTTTGGTAACGGGCCAACACCTCTTCATTTTTTAAAACGATTAGTTGACGTTGCTGCCCAATGGAAGGTAAAGAAAAAGCTAACAATAGAGCAAGGAATATTGATCGGGGTAATAACCCATTTTTGAATTCGACTTCGCGGCCTTGTGCCGCGATCCTACAAATATTACACAGGGGATAGATGCCGGAACAAGTCCAGCAAAGTAAGTCCTTATTTATTTTTGACTTTTGAGGCTGATCTGGTATTACATTTTTGCAATCCATCCGAACGGATCGGGTTTAATTCCACGCTTGATGCCATCCAGTTCATCCAATACACGATTGGAAAATTTCCGGTCGGCAATCGGTGGAAGATAGTAATCTTTTCCTTCATGTCCGATTAATTCAATGTGAGCAATGGTGGCCGCGGTTCCTGCCCCAAACGCCTCTTTTACTTTTCCACTCTGAAGACCCTCCACCAATTCTTTCACTGATACTTTTCGTTCTTCTACTTTCATTCCCCAATGCTGTGCAAGTTTTATTACACTGTCGCGGGTGATGCCCGCTAAAATAGAATCGCTTAGCGCAGGAGTAACGAGGGTATCTTCCATCACAAACATCACATTCATCGTTCCAGACTCTTCAATATACTCGTGGTTTTTTCCGTCTGTCCAGATCAGCTGATGATAGCCTTCATCCTGCGCTAATTTGGCCGGATAAATTGCTCCCGCATAGTTTCCACCTGCCTTGGCATACCCTGTTCCACCTTCTACCGCGCGGGTGTAATGGGTTTCAATTTTAACCTTTACAGGCGTTGAGTAATATGCTCCAACCGGGGAGAGAATGATCATGAATGTAAAATCCTGTGATGCCCTGATGCCAATGTATTCATCGGCAGAAAATAAAAAAGGCCGGATGTACAAGGATGACCCCGGAGCAGCTGGTATCCAGTTTCTGTCGAGGTCAATTAATGTAGCAAGCGATTCCATAAACAACTCTTCGGGGATGTGCGGCATGCACATGCGTTCTCCGGATATGTTCATGCGCATCCAGTTATCATGTGGACGAAAAACCAGCGTTTCACCCTGGGGGCCGGGCAGTGCTTTCATGCCTTCGAAAATCGACTGGCCATAATGCAAGGCGGGTGTTGCCGGACTGATGGGCATGTACCCATACGGAAGGATTCTCATATTACCCCACTCACCGTTTCGGAAATCAGCCATAAACATGTGATCGGTATAAATTTTACCGAACGGAATATTAGAAAAATCCACCTCTGGCAACCGTGATTGCCCTACCTTTTGAATACTGATTTTCTGCGTTTCCACCATGGTAATAAGATTTTTGAGAATTTAATTGGTGGCAAGATAGGACTTATTTTCAAGGATGGCTAACACGTGTTAGGAGTATGTAATTAGCTTCTTTACCATGGTCTTTGCTGACACAATATGGGTCAACCAACCCGAGGAAGCAAAACAAAGACTTCCAGTTGACTACTCTAACTTCGCTATTTCCTGATCAATTAGTTTAAGCAAATTGTTTAGCGCTTTTTCAGCAGGATAATAGTGAATCTTTAAAAGACCCATCTGGTTTGAAATTCTTGCGCGAAGAAGGCCTGCGTATTCGGGGTTTGTTTTTAGTTCTGCAAACCGTATCGGACGCATTATTCCCCAAGGAGGCGGAGGGATGCTCTTATTACTGGAAACACGTTCCTGATCATAGGCTTCAAAATAAAGTCTGTCAAAATCTCTTAATTGCTGATAGTCGCTCTTAATAAGCAATTCCAACAAGCGGATTCTAGGATACACCTCATCATACATGCTAATGATTTTTAAACGAAGCGTATCATTAGAAACAATCGCTAAATTGGTGTTTTTCAATTGTTCAATAGGACCTATCCTGCCAGAAAAAATGGAGAAATTATGCGTGTAGGCAAAACATGCATCTAAAGAATCATGATAAGGAAGATTATCGTTAATCACCTTCAATATAATTCTACTGGAGCGAATGCTGTACTCATGAGATCGGATATTGCCACGCACTTCCGCTAAATCGGCCGTGAGCGTCCTTTTAAATTCTTTCAGTATTTCGATTTCCTTTCTTTTGTTATTACGCGTGTCACTCCATTGCTCAAGATTAAAGGCAATCGAAATCCCAATGATAACCACAACAATCTCCAGTACATATTTGTACCATTTAGATTTTAGATGGTTGAAAATTTTTCTTAACATTTTAGGTAGCGTTTTACCAAGATACAAAAACAAAACTGAAATGCTTTTTCGTAACTGACTGATCGACAAAATCAGTACACCATTTCTTTTTCGAGGATTGTATCAACACAGACCAGGGGTATTGAATTTTGAAAGGAGTACCTACATCCTCGGCTTCCACGGTGTTTCTTCTGCGCCCAGCTCTGCCGTCATCTTACGAGAGAGCATAAATAAATAATCGGAAAGGCGGTTGAGGTATTGGATAATCAGCGCATCCACTTTCTCTTGTGCATCCAGATCAATCACCAACCGTTCGGCTCTGCGACAAACGGTGCGGGCAATGTGGCAAAACGAAACCGACTGATGGCCGCCCGGTAACACAAATGATTTCATGGGCGGAAGCTGGCTATCCATCACATCAATCTCTTTCTCTAAAAAAGTAATGTCTTGTTCTATAAGCGAAGGCACTTTCACTTTTGTATTTCCCGGTTCAGTGGCAAGAATAGATCCAACCGTAAAAAGCCGATCCTGAATTTCTACCAATATATCTTTCCGCTTGGTATTTACTTCCTGATCACGAAGTAAACCGATATATGAATTGAGTTCATCTACCGTTCCATAGGTTTCAATGCGCAGGTCGGCTTTTGAAACACGTTTCCCTCCAAACAGTGCCGTGGTACCTTTATCTCCGGTTTTGGTGTAGATTTTCATTCCGGTAAGTTCGGGGTTTCAAGTTTAAGGTTCAAGATTTCAAGTTTAAGGTTTGAGGTTCAAAGGAACATTAAACCTTGAACCTTGAACTTAATGAGTAGCCACAACAGGCTTGCCTCTGGTAACATGTTCATTCTTTCTGTCCCACTCCACCAAACCATCGCGAAGGCGCACAATACGATGGGCATAGTGGGCAATGTCGTCTTCGTGCGTTACCATGATGATGGTATTGCCTTTGTCGTGAAGCTCCTGGAACAGATTCATGATATCATAAGAAGTTTTTGAGTCGAGGTTACCGGTTGGTTCATCGGCCAGAATAATCGAAGGATTATTAACTAAGGCACGCGCAATCGCTACCCGCTGCCGTTGCCCTCCCGACAGTTCATTCGGTTTGTGATGGTAGCGATCGGCCAGGTTTACACTTTCCAAAGCGGCCATGGCCATTTCGGTTCGCTCATGCTTTCCATACCCGGCATAAATAAGCGGAAGCGCCACATTTTCAAGGGCCGAGGCACGTGGCAACAAGTTGAACGTCTGAAACACAAATCCGATTTCTTTATTCCGTACTTCCGCCAACTCATTTTCAGTCATGTCGCTCACCAGGTGATTATTAAGGGAGTACGTTCCGCCAGTAGGCGTATCCAAACAACCCACAATATTCATGAGGGTTGATTTCCCCGATCCGGAAGGACCCATAAAGGCTACATATTCACCTTTTTCAATGGTGATGGATACCGACTGAAGCGCGTTTACTTCGGTTGTACCCATGATATATTTTCTTGAAATATTGTGTGTTTCTATAATATTCATGCAATCGCTTGTTATCTGATTAATTAAAGGTAAAGATGCCCGAACTACCTGAAAAGTTTATTTCCATAGGGTATACTGGTAAGCTTGGTTTTAGTTTCGAATTAGTGGGTATAAAATTTCAAAAATTACATTTTTAGCCGGTTTTCGGTGGGGCCGACACCCTTCAATGACTTTTGCTGATTTTTCAGGTTTTTGACGAATGGCGATCAATAAATGTTACAATGCTTTGAATTACCTGGTTGTCTTTCAGGATTCGGGTATGACCCAGGCCGGTGGTACGATGTAAAGTGGCTTGTGGGAACAATTTGAACAACTCCATTGGATGTGCAATTGAAACCTCCCGGTCATCAGCATCGTGCACCAAAAGAAGCGCCAGGTTGGCGGGTACGTGTTTGATAAATTCTAATGCCGAATATTCATCGAACGTTTTTCCTGTTTTTTTAAAGACATACTGTTTAAACGTTTCGCCAGTCTTTGGTGAACCACCGATTGTTCTCAGGTATGTATTGATAATCTCGTTGCCAATGGTAGGACTGGCTATATTGATGAGTGTAGGTACCGGTAATTTTTTAGTAAGGGCATACAAAGAGGCCGCTCCGCCAAAAGAATGTGCTATAATAGCGGTCACGCTTCCGGTTTTGCTGACAATGGCTTGAAGTACTTCTTCAAACTCATCAAGATTGGTACTTCTTCCTTCTGATTGGCCGTGTGCCGGTCCGTCAAATCCGATAACCTGGTAGCCAGCCTTTGTCAATGGTTTTACAAACCTCCTGAATTGTGTGGCCCTTCCGGCCCAGCCATGCACCACTAAAACTGTTTTCAAGCTTTTCCCCCATTGGTAAAACTGGATTTTCTTTCCGGAAATATCCAGAGCAAACCGGGTACTGAACGACTCAGCCTTCTTTTCCTTTTCAGGAACGTTGTATCGCACGGGAGTAAAAAATATGTAAACAAAAAACCGGTTGGCCAGTGCGGGAACAAACTTTTCCAGCCAGGGAAAAACAACCGGAATTACCCGAAGCAGAAACGGCACCTTGCTTCTTTGTTTACTCATGAAATTCTTTTCAAAAAAGACCTCAAAACATACATTTCCCCACAAAAAAACTAAAACTTCCGACATAACATAATCACCTGAAACAGTTATCTTTACCCCTCACATTTTATTCTTTATGTCTATAAAGAAAGGCTTTACTCTGGTACTGTTCCTGGTTGGAACTGGAGCATGCGTTTTAGGTCAAAACAGATTTTGGATTGCCGGGGCAACCGGAAATTGGAATGACCCCGCCAACTGGTCAACAACCTCAGGAGGTGCAGGCGGAGCTTCCGTACCGGGGGCAGGTAATGCTGCCATTTTCAATGCCAACGGGTTAGGAAATTGCAATTTAGACATCGCCCCAACCGTTGGCGGTATTACCGTGAACGGCTATACCGGAACTATCGACCTGACAGGAAATAACCTTACAACAACAGGCACCAACCTTTTTACCACCGGAACAATTTCAAACTCTGGCGGAGCTGCCGCGGTTACCCTAAACACAACCGTAACCACCACCTTCAATGGTACCCTGTTCAATGCAAATGTAAATGGCAGTACAGGCAGACTCTATTTTAGTGGCTCAACGTTTAACGGTACCGTAACCGTTACTAAAACTGATAACAATTTGGATGTAGGAGCGGGTGGAAATATCTTTAATAATAGCCTGACAATTTCATCTGCAGGCACAGGTGAACTTCGGTTAGGAAATACCAATCCGGATTCATTCAGCACATTAACCATCAACCTTAATAACACAGGTAATGTTTCATTAGCCCGAATCAGTGCCGGCAACGTCTTTAACGAAAATATTACCATCAACTATAATTCAACGGGAGATGTTTTCGTTGGTGCTGCGGGGGGCACATCATCCCTTCAGACAGGAAAAATTATTTCGATTGGCGCGATAGGTGGCGCAGGATCAGGGAATCTTTCGCTCGCTCAATTTACCCAGAACGGAGGCACGGCTCAGGCCATCACCTTATCAGGAAACAACACTTCCACATTAACAATAGGGCCGGCTTCAAGTTTCGCTGCCAGTCTCACCGTTGTTGCACCTTCTATTATTTTGAACAGCAGTTCTTTCCAGGCACTCACCCTCACCAAAACAGGAACCGTAACCAGTGATATCAGAGGAGGAAATACCTTTAATGGTGTTTTTATAGTTAACAACCAGGGCGGAGATATGTTTTTTGGAAGCAACGCTGCTGATGCAGGCGATACCTGGAATGCCAACGCTACCTTTAACAATACCGGTGGTTATCGGTTGCGTGTGCCGGAACAAACCTCCGGTAATATTTTCAATGCTGCCGCAACCTTCAATAATACTTCTGCAACCGATGTTCAAAATCGGATCCAGATTTCAAGACTAGCCGGGGCCGAAGTAACCTTTAACGGAACCACCACCTTCTTCAACAATGGTAATGCCAGTGACATTCACATCAGTTACGATGTCGGTACCTCCACCACGTTTAACGGCCCCGTGATTTATACGAACAGCGCCACCACCAGCGCTGCCCAAAATTATATTGGCGTAAATGGAAACGTGACTTTCGCAAACGATTTACAAATTACCAACAATACATCCGACAATATTTATTTATCTCAAAACACCGGTCTTGTTTCTTTCGGAAACGGAACAATTACTATTGGTGCATTCGCGGCCGGCACTTTACGTTTTAGAAATTTTACGCAAACCGGTGCCACCGCTCAAACATTTTCACTAACCGGAACTGCCTCACTTTACCTTGGCCCGGCTTCTACATTTACGGGAAATGTAAACCTAAGTGCACCTCAGCTTTATCTTAATGGATGTTCATACGGAGGTTCTGCCACATTAGAAAAAACGGGGGCTACAGACAATAACAGTACAGGAGGAAACATTTTTAACGGAATTACAATAATAACCAATAGTGGGTCTGGTGAACTTGCGCTCGGTAACGGAACAGCAGATCAATTCAATGCTTCAACCACCTTCAACAACACCGGAAGCTACCGATTCCTAGTTGCGGATAATCACAACGGACAAACAACAACATTCGCTTCAGATGTCGTATTCAACACAAACAAAACAGGCGGTGCTGATGGGTGGTCGTACCTGGTTAGTGAAAACCCAAATTCGCATTTGTCTTTTGGCGGAAATGTGACCATCAATTGTGCTGGTACGCTTCAAAGCAACCACCGATTTTTACAAGGCGCAGGAAGTTCGGCCACGTATGCCGGAACGGTAACCATAAACATTACGAATACGCACGCCTCAACCTCGATTTCGATGGGCGTTAACGGACCATCAACGTACAATGACAATATCGTTGTTAGTAACAGCGGAGGCTCAGCAGGTATAAGTTTTAACACGGGTGCAAGCGGAAGTTCTACCCTTGCCGCCACACGCACCATTACCATTGGTGCAGGCGGCTTTTCAAGCGGAACACTTGGTTTGTTACGGTTTACCCAAACAGGCGCCACACCTCAAACGCTTACTGCTTTCTCAGGAACTGCCAATCTAACAGTTGGTCCGGTTTCCGTTTTCGATGGTGATGTGGATTTTAGGGCACCGCAAGTTTATTTGAATGGGTGTACGTATGGCGGAACAGCAACGATAGAAAAAACGGGCGCCACCAGCAATGCGGGTTCAGGTGGAAACATCTTTACAGGGGTTGCCACCATTACCAATAGCGGTTCTGGCTACCTCTTGACCGGCAATGGAAACAGGGACCAGTTCTTATCCAATGCAATCTTTAATAATACCGGTAGTTACCGTATTTATTTTGCACACAACCACCCAGGCCAAACGACTACGTTTGCAGGTGACCTTACGCTAAACTCAAATAAATCAGCAGGCACAGATGCGTACTCATTTTTGGTGGGCGAAAATGGAACTTCAGCCTTATTAGTAAGTGGCACACTTGCAATCAATTGTGGTGGCGCTATACAAAGTATTTTTCAATTTTTGAATGGTGTTGGGTCATCTGCTGTTTTTAACGGAGCTACTAATATCAACTGCACCAATACAAACTCAGGCACTACCTTGTACATGGGTATGAATGGAACCTCCACCTTCAACGGAAATATTGCTGTTGCAAACAGTGGCGGAGCAAACGGCATTATTTTTAATAACGGTGCCAGCTCAAGTTCTGTTTTAAACGGCTCTATTTCTTCCGGAGTATTTTCTTCTGGTTCATTAAACCTCTATCGCTTTTCACAGGTAGGAGCCTTTGCTCAGAATTTAACACTTACCTCCAGTGCCATACTGAGAGTCGGCCCGAATTCTTCTTTCGATGGACAGGTGAACTTCATCTCTCCTCGTATTCTTCTGAACGGTGCTGCTTACAATGGAGTAACCTCGCTGGAGAAAACCGGTGCGAATAATGATGCAGGCAATGGGGGAAATACATTCAACAACACCACTGACTTGATCAATTCAGGAAGCGGTTATTTGATGATCGGCAACGTATCAGCAGATATTTTTAACGGCCCTCTTACGATAACCAATACAAGTTCCAGTCTGATTTACCTGGCCTACAACAGTCCAGGAAATCAATTTAACAACTCCATTGTCGTCAACAATACCGGAAGTGCCCAGGGTATTTCGTTCTCTGAAAACGCGCTAGGAAGTTCAATTTTATCAGCAGGTAACACGATCTCCGTTGGAGGTAGCGGATTCACAACGGGCCAATTAAGTTTGTACCGGTTTTCACAAGATGGAGCCACCGCCCAAAATATAACCCTGAGTGGTACCGCATTGTTGCGGCTTGGGCCTTCCTCTGAGTTTGATGGTGATGTAACTTTTGTCTCTCCCCGGGTTTTATTGAACGGAACCACGTACAATGGAGCTGCCTACATTGAAAAAAGCAGTACAACACCGGATGATGGTACTGGCGGAAATGTCTTTAATGGAACAACCGAAATTGTCAACTCGGGCGACTCCTATTTACGAACGAGCAACGTATCTCCTGATATTTTTAATGGATTGTTGGTCCTCACCAACAATGGCGCTTCCACCATTCGCATGGCGGATAATGCAGCCGGAAATCAGTTCAACGGAAATATTGAATTGAATTCAACCTTTGGTGGCGGTATTTACTTTGGAAACAACACCCTTGGTACATCAACCCTTGCCGCAGGAAGAACTATTAGTGTCGGTTCCTCCGGAGTGATTAGCGGAGATATCCGCCTGATTCGTTTTACACAAGTAGGCCCTACTCTTCAAACCCTTGACCTCTCCGGTGTTGCTATTTTAACATTAGGGCCAACTTCAAGTTTTGGTGGCGATGTTGACTTCAGCGCACCTCAACTTTATCTGAATGGAACAACCTTTAGCGGAACTGCTTCCCTTGAAAAGGAAGGCGCTACTGATAATGCCAGCAATGGAGGTAATACATTCAATGGAACAACAACAATCATTAACTCTGGTAGTGGCTATTTATTAACCGCCTATACAACTGCAGACATTTTTAATGGCAACCTGACAGTAACCAATACAGGATCAAGTACTATTTATCTGGCTCATAACGTTGGCGGAAATCAGTTTAACGGTGACATTACGTTCAATTCAACTTTAGGAAGTGGAGGGATTTCCTTTGCAGCAACTGCCACAGGTGATGCTACCCTTGGTAATGGAGCTTCTTTGAATGTTGGCGGATTAGGATTTAGCAGTGGAGTTTTAAGATTCAGAAGATTCACCCAGATTGGAAACGCAGCCCAAACACTTTTACTCACAGGCACAGCGCTTCTGGAAATTGGCCCCTCCTCTACCTTTAACGGAGATGTGGATTTCCGTTCACCGCAATTTGAACTGGATGGCTGTACCTACAACGGAACGACCTATCTTGAAAAAACCGGTGCTGCTAACAACAGTAGCAATGGGGGTAATGACTTCAACGGCACGACCACCATTGCCAATTCGGGAAGTGGTTATTTCAGGTTTGCTGTTACCACCCTTGATACCTTTGATGGCGATCTTATCTTGACGAATACAGGAACATCTTCCATCCTGATGGCTGATGTTGTTCCGGGTACTATGTTCAATGGAAACATTGAGGTGAATTGCACCAGCGGTGTGGGCATTTTCTTTGGCGACAACCCTCCTGCAAATGCAACGCTGGCTGCTGGAAAAACAATTTCAGTTGGAGCTACCGGATTTACCATTGGCGAACTGCGCCTCGACCGGTTTACACAATTGGGCGCAACGCCTCAAACGCTTTTATTAACCGGAACAGCTCAACTCACCGTGGGCCCATCAACGCAGTTTAACGGTAATGCTGACTTCAGATCACCACAATTATTCCTAAGCGGGGGTACATTTAACGGAACAGCACACCTTGAAAAAACAGGAGCATCAAATAGTACCGGATCTGGTTCAAACACCTTTAATGGCCTAACTACCATTATTAACAACGGAACGGGAGTGCTGCGCACCAATGGCGGAAATACCTTTAACGGAACTACCACCATAACCAACAATGGCACTGCCGACATTCTCCTGGAGTTAACAACAGCGAGTACGTATAATGGTGATGTTACCTTCACCAACACCAACATCTCATCGGTTCGGGTGGCTTATATGGGAGCAACCTCGTTCAATGGAAACATTCAGGTGAACAGCACCGCAGGCGGAGGGATTAATTTCTGTGAAGACCCTACAGGATCTGTTACGCTGGCCAATACAAAAACTATTTCCGTAGGCGGCACGGGCTTTTCTGCAGGGACGTTACGACTAAGAAGATTTACACAAACAGGAGGCACAGCACAATCGCTTTTGCTTACAGGAACCTCTACGCTGCATTCGGGCCCTACCGTTACCTTTAATGGTGATATGACCACATCGTCACCGGGATTATTGTTGGATGGCACAACTTTCAACGGAACTACAAATTCAATAACCAAAACAGGTGCCTCAACAGATAACAGTCCAGGTAACAATATTTTTAACGGAAACACAACGTTCACCAATTCAGGGACGGGTATCTTTCGTTTTGCTGTTACCACTGCTGACACTTATAACGGCAGTGCAACGTTTGTTCGATCGAACGGAACAATCCAACCTGCGTACAACAATGTCAATATTGTAAACGGAGATCTTTCCACGAACAGCAGCACCGCCATTTCATTTGGAGCCAATAACGGTTCGATTACATTTAGTGGAGGTAGTTCTCAAACCATTAATAAAATTGCAGGTGCCTCACCGGTCTTTTCCCGAATAACAATGGATAAGACCGCAAATGATCTGACACTCAACACAGACATTTCTGTTACCATAAATGGAACCTTTACAACCGGTA
Source organism: Cyclobacteriaceae bacterium (assembly GCA_049306095.1). Taxonomy (GTDB): domain Bacteria; phylum Bacteroidota; class Bacteroidia; order Cytophagales; family Cyclobacteriaceae; genus UBA2336. Next base: position 67,720 of record JBAQPU010000022.1, on the reverse strand, counting down.
TCATTAACACAACAGCAGTCAATCTTCTAAACTTTGCTAATAACGCTACTGTTACGGGTGGTGTTGATGCCAGTTATGTCGATGGCCCGGTTCGTAAAACCGGAGATGATGCCTTCACATTCCCTGTTGGTGATAATGGTTTTTACCGGCCTGTTTCCATCTCTGCACCTACCGGTGTGGCTCATTATTTTACTGCGCAATATTTCAACGCCAATCATAACCTGGGAAGCCCCGCTGTGTGGGATCCCACCTTCTGGACAGTTACCGGGTGTGAATATTGGGTGGTAGACAGGAATACAGCCCCCACTTCAAATGTATTTGTTACCCTAAGCTGGAATGAATTAGCCTGCAACCCCGGCTACATCACTAACCCCGCAGACTTACGCGTAACAAGATGGAACGGAACGAATTGGGTCGACCATGGAAATGGCGGCACAACTGGAACGCCAACCAATGGAACCATAATTTCTTCTGCTGCCATTACCAGTTTTAGTCCGATTACCCTGGCTTCTGTCTCAGCCGCCAATCCATTGCCGATCGAACTCGCCTGGTTTAAAGCTTCGTTAACAGCACATGCATCGGTATTATTGGAGTGGCAGACGGAGTCTGAACTCAATAACGACTCCTTTGATGTAGAACGCTCGCAAGATGGGTTTGACTTTACAAAGATTGCTACGCTGCGCGGTGCCGGCACCACCTCACAGTCACATTACTATTCAACAATAGACGAACAACCCCTGCCGGGTGTTTCTTATTATCGGTTGAAACAAACAGACTTTGATGGAACATCCACGTACTCCTATTACATCTCGGTTACCCGTGATGGCGAGCCCTTTAGTGCGTATCCAAACCCGGCCGGAAAAGAATTTGTGAAATTTAACAGGAAGGTAAATGCGGTGGTCATCAATAATCTTAACCAGGTGGTTGGCCGCTATAACGCAGCGACCGGCTTTAACACCCAGCACCTGACTCCGGGAGTTTACACCATCCGAATACAAACAGGCGAAGTGTTTAGGTTGGTGATCAACTAGGGCTGATTTTAAATTCGTAAGAACGAGCGGTATGATTGAACGTGGCTAAATCATACACTCGTTCTGAAAAATGAACATGACCATCTTTGTTCACCAAAATAACAGTTGAACACCGTGTGCCGTAATTCGGACTTTTAATAAACATAGACGAAAGCATTCGCTCACGATCCAATCCAACCCCTGTATCAGGCAGCAGAGCATCAGGCGCTTGCGTATCATCGTACAACGCTTCAAACAGAGCTTCGGGGTCAATAATTTTTGCCGTAAGTCTTTGTTTTACTTTTTCTTTCCCCCATTCAACTTTGGGCCAGGAAGTATTCAGTAAATGATTACTCAGCCCATGAAGCCCATCGGGAATTTTCTCGATGCCTTTTCTATAGTTTGAATAGTAGTATAGTTCTTTGGGCGTTCCCACAACAAGATTAAACCCATTGTAGTTTTTGCCTTTGTTCTCTACTCCTCTCAGGTATCCTACCGGCTGATCGCCATTTAAAAGATAATCCGAAACCAGTTGTCCTCTGGACGGTGCCTGTTTTTTTATGTTTTGAAGATCACGGTAGTTGGTAACCATGCTGATCTTTCCGTTTTTCGCCATCGCCATCCATGTTCCACTTGCTTCAAGGTCGCGGCCACCCAAAATATTTGTGTGGTCATTCCAAAATTGAGCCGGCTGTGTTTTACGTTCATAAAACTCATCACGGTTGGCGGCTACAATTAATGTGTAGTCAGGATGATCGTTCAGCGAAATAAAAATCAGGCACATGGTTGCTTGTCAAACGTGTTTGTGGTTTCAGAAGTTCATCTTCATTTCTCAAAAAGTTCGAGTTGTGAAGGCAAAAGCTGAAATGACTTTCGATGATAGGGCGTAATACCCAGCTGCTTAATCGCCTCGCGATGTTCGGGAGTAGGATACCCCACATTTGTCTCCCAACCGTAGCCGGGATGCCGTTGCGCCAGTTTTTGCATCACCTCATCCCGGTAGGTTTTAGCCAGAATAGATGCAGCCGCAATGGAAAGGTACAAGGCATCGCCTTTGATGATACATTCATGGTTGACCTCTTTGTACCGATTAAAACGGTTTCCGTCAATTAACAGAAATTCCGGAACGATGGAGAGTTTTTCTATCGCCAGGTGCATCGCCTTGAAAGAAGCATTTAAAATATTAATCTCGTCAATTCCTTCGTTGCTTACTTCTGCCACGGCCCAGGCCAGGGCATCCTGTTCAATTTCTTTTCGCAATTGATCTCGCTCTTCCTTGTTCAACTGTTTGGAGTCGTTCAGTCGTTCGTGTTTGTAACCTTTGGGTAAAATTACCGCTGCTGCCATTACAGGACCGGCCAAGCAACCTCTACCGGCTTCGTCACAGCCGGCTTCTATTTTATCGGTGGTATAGGACGAGATTAACATTCCGTTATCCATTCACTAATATCCGGCAGCACCGCCATCGGCACCACGCGAATCAGCCGCACCCATTCGAAAACCTGTAACCGGATCAATGGCAATACTCATGGCATGTCCGGGAAAGGATACCGCACCAACGGGTAACTCAATCAGTGTATGTCCTCTGCTTTTCAGTATTTTCTGAACTTCAGGTGCAATAGAAAAATGTTCAAAATATAATTTATCGGGCAACCACTGATGATGCATCCGGGGCATCTCAACAGCCTGGGCAATATTCATATCATGTTCGGCATAATTAAGAAAAACCTGTAGTACAGTATTGATAATAGTCCGTCCACCCGGAGACCCCACTACCAAAACAGGTTTGCCATCTTTTAAAACAATGGTAGGAGTCATGCTGGAAAGCATACGTTTGCCGGGTGCGATCAGGTTCGGTCTTGATCCAATTTGCCCACTTCGGGTAGTGATACCCGGCTGCGGATTAAAATCTCCCATTTCATCGTTTAGAAAAAAACCTAGTCCTTCAGCCACCACCTTGCAGCCATAACTTTGCTCTAACGTATAGGTTAATGAAACCGCGTTACCTTCTTTATCAACTACCGACAGATGAGTAGTGTTGTTGCCGCCATCGTACAATTGACCAAATTTTGATGAGTCGCTGGGAGAAGCTTTTGCCATGTCGATACTACTTCGAAGTTGTGCAGCACGTTCTTTTGAAATCAGCTTATCTACCGGAAGCTCAGGATTAAAATCAGGGTCGCCTAAAAATTCTGCACGATCGGCAAACGCCCTACGCATCGTTTCGGTTATCACATGAACATAGTCGGCCGATTTATAACCAAGCGTGTCAAGGTCAAATCCTTCCAGGATCGAAAGCATTTCAAGCAAAGCCACCCCTCCAGAACTTGGTGGCGGCATCGAATATAGTGTATACCCTTTATAAGTTCCCATTAGTGGCTTTCTTTCAACTGCCTGGTACTGCTCTAAATCCTGGCGTGTGATTAATCCTCCATTCGCTTTCATAAAGGCTTCCAGTTTTTCGGCTACTTCTCCTTTATAAAAACCATCGCGGCCATATTTCTTAATTCTTTTTAAAGTGGCTGCTAAATCGGGCTGCTTCCACTTTTCGTTCATCTCATACAGCTCGCCACCATTTTTATAGATTACTTTTTTTGTTGATGGATAGTTTTCAACTTCTTCTTTGAGGTTTTCAGTTTGCTGGTGAAGGGCATGCGTAAACGGAAATCCTTTAGATGCCAGTTGAACGGCCGGGTCTACCAATGTTGCCCAGGGCAACCGACCATACTTCGAATGCGCCAAATGCAATCCGGCCACCGTTCCGGGTACGCCCACCGACAATAATCCGGCATGGTTTAAATCCTTGATCACGTTCCCTTCTTTATCAAGAAACATTTTTTCATGAGCTGCCAGCGGAGCTTTTTCGCGAAAGTCGATGGAAGTAGCTTTCCCTTGCTTATCGACATAAACAATAAATCCTCCACCCCCAATATTGCCTGCTGTTGGCCAGGTTACCGCCAGGGCAAAGGCAGTGGCCACTGCGGCATCAATGGCATTGCCTCCTTTTTTTAAAATATCACGCCCAACTTCAGAAGCAACCATTGAAGCTGAAACTACCATACCATTCTTTGCATACACCGGTATTCTGCCGGTTGGACTTGTTGCCGCCATGCTGAAGAAGAGGAGTAGCAACAAAAAGGAAACTGTTTTCTTCATGGATACTGGAAGGTTTACCGGATATGATCAACCAAATAAAAACAATAGTTTTGTTTACATCAAGATAAAAGGAAGTTTACGCAAACACCGTTACAACATGAGCAACCAGCAAGCTGTTAATCCATGGAAATCACTTTCCGAAAAACAGATTTATACCAATCCCTGGATCACCGTTGAGGAACATCAGGTGCTCAATCCTGCAGGCGGAAAAGGCATCTATGGTAAAGTACATTTCAAAAATAAAGCCATCGGCATTGTTCCTCTCGATAACGAAGGCAATACATGGTTAGTAGGGCAATACCGTTATACCTTAAATGAATATTCCTGGGAAATCCCTGAAGGAGGCGGGCCGATTGGAACCGATCCGCTGGAAGCCGCCAAGCGTGAATTACTTGAAGAGACCGGAATCACTGCTCAGTCATGGAAGCTGATGATGCGGATTCATACTTCTAACTCTGTTACGGATGAAGAGGGATTCGTTTTTTTGGCTGAATCGTTGACGTTCGGTGAAAGCCAGTTGGAAGAAACGGAGGCGGATCTGATCGTCAAGAAAATGCCCTTTACCGATGCGCTGGAAATGGTACTGACCGGAAAGATTACCGATAGCCTGTCAGTTGCAGGGATATTACACGTTGCCCGTCTTAAAAATTTTTAACGATCAATAGTTGACTATCGAACGATTAACCGAGCCATCATCAAAAAAATCCATCACGGCAAAGGCCGGTGCAAATTCAAAAAAACTCCCTTTCCACCAGTTACCACAAATTGCCCCGTTACAGTAGTATTTAACTCCCAGGTAGTGTACTTCATCCTGCAGGTGAATGTGCCCGCTGATACACACTTTAATGTTTTCATTACTCTTAAAAATTTCCTTTAACTTTAAAAAATCGGTATGCATCAGATTTCGTTTGATCAGCAAGTCTCCGTTGGCCTCAGTCTTATTAAAGAATAACCCTGCGCAAATTGAAAGAACAGGAATGTGCGACACGATACAAACATTTTTTTCTTTTACTGTACTGAGCTTATCCTGCAGCCAGTGAAGTTGTTCATCATCTAAATAGGCAATGTATCCACCATTAGGATTTAACTGAGTGCTGTCCAGTATTAAAAATATCCAGGAGTCCTTTTCAACGGAATAATACCTTGCCGGAAGGCTCAGTTCATCCACTGCCCATTGCTTTCCGTATGCATGATCTTGTTTATCCTGATCATTTTTATTGAACCATCCCCAAATATCGTGGTTGCCGATTGCATGATGAACCGGAAGTTTATTTTCACTTTGCAGGATTCGATGAAATATTTTCCACTGACTTGTAATAGAAGGCTTATCGGCTTCCAGCGCATCCATGATCGAATCTCCGGTATTAATGATAAAATCGACTTTAGGTTTAAGTGCCTGAATAGCTTGTAATGCCCTGGCCATACCGCGTTCAGGAATTTCGCCCGGCTTCACATGTACATCACTCATGTGCGCCACGCGGAAATATTTTTTCCCGCTTGCAAACGCTTCACCTGTTGTGGCGAGCGACAGCGCACCGCCTAAAAGCGAAGCTGCCGTCAGAAAATCTCTTCTTTTCATACCAATTGATCTGTCAAATAAAATTACTCAAATTACAAACATGATCAGCACCCGGTATAAAGACCACCTCAAGACTAACTGGCACCTCGCCTACCCGGTCATGCTCAGCCAACTGGGGCACGTGATGATGGGCGTTACCGATAGCATCATGGTTGGTCACATCGGATCTACTTCCCTGGCGGCAGTTTCTCTATCAAATGTCATCTTCAATGTGTTGTTGTTATTTGGCATTGGTGTTTCGTACGCCATCACTCCGCTGGTAGCGGAAGCTGTGGGCTCCAATAATAATGATAAAGTTCACATTGTCCGGCACGGATTAATCATTAACCTGACCAATGGAATCATTCTTGTCGGTTTGGTTACGCTTGGAAAAAAGCTTCTTTTTAAAATCGGTCAACCCGAAGAAGTGGTTTCACAGGCCATTCCATTTTTAAGCATCATTACCTACTCTATTATTCCTGTCCTTCTTTTTCAAACCTATCGTCAGTTTGCAGAAGGCATGAGTTTTACACGCATTGCTATGATTGTGATGCTGGTGAGTAATGTGGTGAATATTCTTCTCAACTACGTGTTGATTTTCGGCCATGCCGGATTTCCCGCCATGGGGTTACTGGGTGCCGCCTGGGCAACCCTTGCCTCACGCATTTTCATGGCCGCGTTTATCATCCTCTATATTTATTACAGTGCGAAATTCAAAGACCTGAAGGGTCTTTTCGCGTTTGGCCGGTATTCCAAAAAAATCTTTACGAAGATGCTGCACATTGGCATTCCGGCCGGCATGCAATTTATTTTTGAAGTGCTCGCATTCGACATCTCAGCCGTGATGATGGGGTGGCTGGGAACTCACGCGTTGGCGGCTCATCAAATTGCCATTAACATGGCAACGATCAGCTACATGATGACCTCCGGATTAGCCGCAGCTGCAACTATTCGTGTCGGGTATTTTCTGGGCAAACAAGACGGCACGAATCTCCGGGCTTCCGCATTCTCGTTGTTGGGGATGGCCATTTCATTGATGAGTGTATGGGCTCTCATTTTTATTCTTGGAAAAAACATCCTGCCCGGTTTTTATATCAGCGATCCTGACGTGATTGCCATCGCCACTCCGCTGCTGGTGATTGCCGGAATATTCCAGCTTTCAGATGGTGTTCAGGTAGTGTGCGCTGGCGCACTGCGCGGGTTGCAGGATGTAAAAATCCCTTCTGCTTTTATTTTCATCGCTTATTGGATCATTGGCTTACCCCTTGGCTACTGGCTGGGCTTTAAAGGAGGGCTGGGTGCCACCGGCATTTGGATGGGGTTGCTTGTTGGGCTTACTCTTACAGCTACCGCCATGGTTCTTCGATTCAACCTGTTGAGCAAACAAATTGGAAGAACTGTTGCGGAGTAGGACGTTCCTGTAGATTCCATTACCTTCATCCATTCAGACGACCCTTTATTCTTATGAACCCGGAAGCACGACCCGTACGTTATTCACAAACCACCATCACCGAACTCATGATTCCTGCCTACGCCAACTTTGGCGGTAAAATTCATGGTGGTATTTTACTCTCACTTATGGATAAGGTAGCGTATGCCTGTGCCAGTAAACATGCCGGTACCTATTGCGTAACGGTTACGGTTGATAAGGTTGAGTTTTTACAGCCAGTTGAAGTAGGTGACCTGGTTTCGATGATGTCTTCCGTCAATTATGTGGGTAACTCCTCGATGGTGGTGGGCATTCGCGTAATTGCCGAAAATGTAAAGAAGGGCACCCTGAAGCATACCAACTCATCGTATTTTACAATGGTGGCAAAGGGCGAAGACGATAAACCAACGATCGTACCCAAGCTGATCCTGGAGAACAAAGAAGAAGTAAAGCGGTTTATTGAGGCGATGAACATGAAAGAAATAAAAAATGCCATTCGTGAAAAATTGGACGATGCCAAATCACATGTGGAAGTGAAGCAGGCCCCCGAGTTACTTCGAAACGAACGGTGTGTAATTCAATTCAACTCAAGCGGAGTACAGGTCTAATTGATGGCGTTGCCGAAATGAAAATCCTTCAAGTTCTTCACACGTTGTATGCACTGGTAATTTTCATTATCCTGTTTCTTTTGTTTTTTCCGCTTTTCCTGATTCCGATCTACTTTCCTTCCAGGTTTAAATTAGTGGGTGCCATCAACCGGTGGTGGGCCTGGCTTTTCTTCCCGCTGACGGGATTTCCATGGCATGTCGAGTACCGAAAGAAACTCGATCCGAAAAAAAATTATATTTTTTGTCCTAATCATTTCTCCTACCTCGACATTGCCATAATGGGGCTGAACTATCACAATACCATTTTTGTAGGGAAGAGCGCCATGGAAAAAATTCCATTATTCGGATTCATGTACCGGAAACTTCACATCACCGTAGATCGTGAAAAGTTATCAAGTCGCTATAGCACGTTTACACGTTCTCTCGAGGCACTTGACAAAGGAAAAAGCCTGGTTATTTTTCCGGAAGGTGGGATGGTAACTCACCGTCCTCCGCACATGGGCCGCTTTAAGGATGGCGCCTTTCGCGCTTCTATTGAAAAACAAATTGAGATCGTTCCGGTGACGATACCTTATAATTGGATAATTTTGCCCGACACCAAGTACTTGACCCTTCGGTGGAAGCCGTTGAAATTAATCTTTCACGCACCTGTTGACCCATCAGGGTATTCCCTAAAAGAAGCGGATGTATTGAAAGAAAAGGTGTACTCAATAATAGATGCTGAGCTGAAGAACCATTTCCCATGAAAATTACCCGCGAACTGTTGGATAAAATTGCGCACCTGGCCCGCCTTGAGCTTGACGAAAAAGATGCTGAAAAAATGATGCAGGATATGACCGCCATTTTAAGCTGGATGGAAAAACTCAACGAGGTGAATACCGATGGTGTCGAGCCTCTCACGAGCATGTCGCACGAAGTAAATTCCCTGCGAGAAGATGAAGTCAAACCTCACCTTGATCAATCGGACGCGCTGAGAAATGCCCCTAAAAAAGATGCCAATTATTTTCGCGTACCAAAAGTTTTAGAGTAATTCGCTTGCTTATCGTGCGCTTTCAACAGCCGCCCGTCATCATCATTCAATAATCTGTTATCGCTGAATATGCAATCACTTTGGTACTGGAGACAATGGCGTAAAGAATACCGCATCATCTGGTATGCCATTGCGCTTGTCCTGTTCTTTTCTCTTACATTCCTCTGGTACCAATACGTTACAGGCACCGATGCCGTTATCCGATGGCAGAAATTCCATGACCAGCAAACCGTTGAAACCATTTCACACGTATTTGAGGTTGGAAGTTTTGAGTTTTCAGTTCCGATTGAATCGTACAGCACTTTTGAATATTTCAACGGAACCGATTTAATACCTAATACATTTGCCCTGTATGCTTTTGTGGTGGTGCTTGTTTTGTCGGCCATCCTTTTGCTTACCGTCATTACCACCTTCGGCAGGTTCTGGTATTTTGTGGGTACGGGGCTATTCATTTTGTTTATCGTAAGTCTTCGCCTGGACATTCTTCGTCTTTTCGGTTTATCAGGACAATGGGTAACCATTATTGCCCTCAGTGTGTATGTTTTAGTAAGTTTTTACTTCAATACATTTTACACTGCCGCCAGTTTCACCCGCAGACTGGTCAGCTTTCTTTTGATAACAACTATCCTTGGGATTTTAATCCATTACTTTTCGATGGTCGGCCACCCATTTTTACACCTGGCTGTAACCGGTTACGTACCCGGTTTGATTTTAAGTGTGTTGTTCATGATCATGATCGCGCATGAAATTATTGCTTCATTCGTGTACCTCACCAGTCAGGGTTCGGCCAGCTCCAAAAGTTTGAGGCATTTTATGATCATCTGCACGGTGTACTTTGTTAATCTGTTTCTTGCCTTCATGCACGAAGCGGGGATTATTCATTGGAATTTTCTCTACATCAATGTGTACCTGCTGTTAACGGTTTCGATTATCCTCAGCTTGTGGGGATACGGACAACGTGAAAAGTTATATCAAACGATTACAGGGTTTCATCCCTTTGGAGCGTTTTTCATTGCCGGGATGGCCGCCATTTGCTTATCCACCATTGGCATGCTGCTGGGATCGGCCAACGACCCAGCACTAAAAGTTATTCGCGACTTCATTCTTTTTACTCACTTAGGCTTCGGATTAATTTTTTTCACTTACATCCTCTCCAACTTTATTCTGATGCTGGCAGAGAATATGAATGTGTACAAAGTGTTGTATACGCCCAACCGGATGCCCTACTTCACATACCGCTTTGCCGGTTTAATTGCCATGCTGGCTTTTGTCTTCTATTCAAACTGGCACGAGTATGTGTACCATAGCACCTCAGGTTTTTATAACAGTTTGGGCGATCTTTATCGGGTACTGGACAAGCGCGGGTTTGCCGAAGCATATTACCGACAAAGTGGTGCGCTGGGTTTTGCCAACCATCATTCCAATTATTTGATCGGCTACCTGGAAGGTCAAAAAAATGATCTGGAGCAAGCACGGAAACATTATGATCTGGCCAACTACAAACGCGCTACAGAATACTCGCTGGTGAATGAAGGAAATTTATATTTGTTTGAAGATCGGTATTTCAATGCTATTTATTTTTTTAAAGATGCTCTGAAAAAATTCCCAGACTCAGGCCCGATTCAAAATAACCTCGGTTATACATACACTAAAATCCATTTGATGGATTCAGCCTTGCTCGCCCTGGAAGCTGCCAGAAAACATACCAATACCAAAGAATCAGCCGAAGTAAATTTTATTGCGTTTCTGAGTCAGGAGGAAACTACGCAGCATGTCGATTCATTGCTGGAAATTTTCGGAACCCATTCGGCAGGAGTCATCAGCAATGCCCTTGCCCTGGCCACACAGCAGCATCAATCGTTGAAAACAAAAGTAAATCCGCTGGAAAAAAAAGAACTTGATCTTTTTTCGGCCACCCTACTCAACAATTATCTGGTCAATAAACTGAAAGAAGTTGATACAACCACCACTCATGCGGCATACCGGATCGCCTCCGATTCTCTTAATGAAGGATTTAGCGAATCTTTACAGGCTACGCTGTCACAAGCCTATTACCATCAGAACAATGTGAATAAAGCTTTCCAGATTTTAAGTGAGCTGGCGTACCTCAGTCAAACCCTGCAGGGAAAGTACAATTACATAATGGGTTTGTGGGCGTTGGAACAGGGTAATGCCGAGTTGGCCGCTCAGTGTTTCGACTATGCAGTTGAATACAGTTATAAAGAGGCAAAACTATACTCCACCATTGCGCTGGCAGAATCTCATCAAACCAATCGAGCGCTGATCTCGGCCGATACCCTCCTTCAAAGCAAGGATACCTTTGAAAAAGAAATCGGTAGACAAATAAAGCAGGCGCTTACACTCCCGTTAACGGAAGTCATTCAGCGTTCGGATATTGAAAAGTATCAATACTTCCGTTTCCGGATCACCTCGAAAGACTCGGTAGATTTTAACCGGCTGTTTCACTCATTTAGAGATAATCATTTTAAGGCACAAGCTCTGCTGGAAATGGCACAGTTGCAATTCAATACCGGTCATACGACATCTGCCATTGGATATTTTACCCGATTGGCGGGCATCTCATTTACAGATAAACGCTTGTTGGAAAAAATCCGCCACTTCGAACTGGAATTGCTGGCCTCCCGCGGACAGGTTAGTCTGCTGGCCAACACCATTAATGAAGGCATTACCTTTAATCGTTCGCAGGAACTGGAAAAAATATTGTACACCGCCATGCTGAACGAAGTTAATGGCGATACCATTTCAGCGACAAAAAATTACAAGGTGCTGGCTCACTACAATCCTTTTTACGAGGAGGGAATCATTGCATCGGCACGCTATTTTAAGAAACACTCACTGGATCCAATGAAGGCGTACAACATCATTACTGATGCAATGCACGTTAACAAAAACTCCGTTCGCTTAATGACGGCCTATGTTGCAGAGGCAACCCGTATGGGTTTTGACGAATTTGCCGCCACTGTTTCGCAGGAACTCGAGGAACTGAAAAAAAAGCAATGATTAATGCTTGGGGTGTGTATCTACACGCTTGGCGGTTTTGTGCTTCACCTTTTTCGATTTCTTACTCTTTTTTGCCTTTTTATCTACGGAGATATTTTCGCGGATTACTTTCCAGTAATCGGGGCCATAGTCGACAAAAATTTCTGAGCCGGCCGGAATACTCTTTTTTGATTCGATGTACGCCTTCAACCCTTTGGTAATGTAGTCACAGTTATTCGTCACTCCTTTTATGCGGGTAAGGCCTTTTGCATCATTTGCGTATCGCGCAAGGGGTTTTTTGGTGGGCCATGCGTCTATGACATGGTACCGTTTAACATAAAAAATGTATCCATTCTTGCCATCGTCATCTTTCACATCTTTCCATGTAGTGATTTTTCCCTTGTACTCGACAATCAACGTTCCTTTCGGAATTGAAACTTTCGTAAACAATCCTTTACCCGCATTGGGCAGGGTTGATTTTTTCACGTACAGATGTTTCTCAAAAAGCGCCATTCAAACAATGATTTATAAAAAGTGCGGCAAGATAACAGCGGAAGAATGAAAATCAAAAGTGTTGATTGCGCCCCAAACGGAATTACTCTTTCCGCCTGAAATCCAGACTTTGAATGACAAATAACCGGATGGCGTCAATATTCCGGAATGTATTGGGTGAAGGAAGTTGCTGAAATACCTGGAAACATGACGGGATTACCAAGCCTATGATGAACAGTGCATTAATATTTCGGCCCGGTACCGAATTTAATTGCAACAATTGTGTGAGAATTTTCGAACTCGGAGCCAGAAAATTTCATGTCGAGGTTTGTATAAACCTGGCCGTATCCCGTCTCTGCTACAATTGCAAGGAGGGATTTTAGGGGCTAATAAAAAAGATATATATTAGACTATTGACTATCAATAGTAAAATGGCATAGCCACAGAAGTAACAGGACTTTGCATCGTGGGCAGTTTTAAAGGTTTTGATGTTATCACGGATGTACAAATTGCTAACATAAGCTTACCTGTAAATTAAAAGGTGGCTGTTCGGCCACCTTTTACACTTCAACACTATACTTAAGATCAATTCAAATCAAAACGATCAAGATTCATCACCTTGTTCCAGGCAGCTACAAAATCCTGAACAAACTTTTCTTGTGAATCTTCACATCCGTATACTTCCGCGATGGCTCTTAATTCAGAGTTCGATCCGAAAACGAGATCAGCTCGGGTAGCCGTCCACTTCACAGCACCGCTACTTCGGTCGCGTCCTTCAAATACATCCTGTTCTTCTGAGGTAGCTTTCCAAACCGTGCCCATATCCAGCAGGTTTACAAAGAAATCGTTGGTGAGTGATTCCACACGCTTGGTGAATACCCCATATTTCGACTGATCAGCATTTGCATTGAGTGCGCGCAATCCTCCTACCAACACCGTCATTTCAGGAGCGGTAAGGGTTAATAACTGCGCCCTGTCAACCAAAAGCTCTTCTGTTGAAACTGCGTATTTTTTCTTCTGGTAATTACGGAAGCCATCTGCGACCGGCTCCAGGTGTTGGAACGACTCAACATCGGTTTGCTCTTGCGTGGCATCCATCCTTCCCGGTTTAAACGGAACTGAAACAGCAATACCGGCATTCTTGGCAGCCTTCTCAACAGCGGCACATCCGCCCAGCACAATCAAATCGGCAAGCGAAATTTTCTTATCAGCCGTGTTAAATTCTTTTTGAATACCCTCCAATGCCTTCAAAACTTTTGAAAGTTGAGCAGGATTGTTCACTGCCCAATCTTTCTGAGGAGCAAGACGAATGCGCCCTCCGTTTGCTCCGCCACGTTTATCTGAACCACGGAACGTGGAAGCCGAAGCCCAAGCCGTTGACACCAGTTGCGAAATTGTTAACCCGGAAGCAAGAATTTTCGATTTCAATGAATCAATGTCCTTGTCATCAACCAGCTTGTGGTTGACTGCAGGAACCGGATCCTGCCAAATGAGTTCTTCTGTTGGAATTTCAGTGCCCAGATAACGCGTGCGCGGCCCCATATCGCGGTGTGTGAGTTTAAACCATGCACGCGCAAAGGCATCGGCAAACGCATCGGGATCTTCATAAAATCGCCTTGAAATTTTTTCATAAATCGGATCGAATCGCAGCGAAAGGTCGGTGGTGAGCATCTTAGGCGTGTGGCGTTTCGACTTGTCGTGCGCATCGGGTACCGAGTTGGCGCCAGCGCCATGTTTGGGTTGCCATTGATGTGCTCCGGCCGGGCTCTTCGTTAATTCCCATTCGTAACCGAACAAGTTCCAGAAAAAATTATTACTCCATTTGGTGGGGGTGGATGTCCAGGTAATCTCAATACCGCTGGTGATGGTGTCTCCGCCTTTGCCACTGCCGAAACTATTTCTCCAGCCAAGGCCCAACTCTTCGATGGATGCCGTTTCAGGATCAGCGCCAACGTGCGACTCAGGAGCCGCGCCATGGGTCTTGCCAAATGTATGGCCACCGGCAATCAGGGCAACGGTTTCTTCATCGGTCATTGACATGCGCTTAAACGTTTCGCGAATGTCGCGGGCGGCTGCAATCGGATCGGGATTTCCGTTAGGGCCTTGTGGGTTTACATAAATCAACCCCATTTGCACCGCTCCCAGCGGATTTTCGAGATCGCGGTCTCCCGAATACCGTTTGTCGTCCAGCCATTTTGTTTCTGAGCCCCAATACACATCTTGTTCGGGCTCCCAAACATCTTCACGGCCTCCGGCAAAACCGAAAGTTTTAAATCCCATTGACTCGAGGGCTACGTTGCCAGTGAGAATCATCAGGTCGGCCCAGGAAATTTTCTTTCCATACTTCTGTTTGATCGGCCAAATTAGTCTGCGGGCTTTGTCCAGGTTTACATTATCAGGCCAACTGTTGAGTGGGGCAAACCGCTGCTGACCCGTTCCTGCGCCACCACGTCCATCACCGGTACGATAGGTGCCGGCACTGTGCCAGGCCATGCGAATAAAAAGCGGACCATAATGCCCGAAATCGGCAGGCCACCAGTCCTGCGATTTGGTCATCAGCTCCTGAAGATCCTTTTTCACTGCCTGCAGATCCAGTTTCTTAAATTCTTCTGCGTAATTGAATTTTTCACCCATCGGGTTTGATAAGGATGAATGTTGACGAAGAACATTCAAATTCAACTGATTCGGCCACCAGTCGCGGTTTTGTGTACCCCCCCCAGCGATCGGTTTTTGCGACCCGTGACCAAACGGGCACTTGCTTTCGCCATTTGTGTTTGTGCTATTTCCCATGTGTTAATTGATTTAATAGAATGAGCACCCAAGCAACCTTATTCTGATCAATAAATCAAATTGATTATTTTTATAAAGATATAGCTATACTCTATGACCTTAATTCAACTGGAATACATTGTAGCATTAGATACGCACCGCCATTTCGTACTGGCTTCTGAAAAGTGCTTCGTTACCCAGCCAACGTTGAGCATGCAAATTCAAAAACTGGAAGACGAACTGGGCGTAAAAATATTTGACCGTACCAAACAACCTGTTATACCTACCGAAATCGGTAAAAGCATTGTTGCTCAAGCCCGTGTTATCCTGAATGAAGCATACCGCATGCAGGATTTGATTGACTATCAGAAAGACAGCATGACAGGCGAACTGCGCATCGGAATCATTCCTACCCTGGCTCCTTACCTGCTGCCTCCGCTTTTCCAGCAGGTTCGTCAAAAATATCCGCAGCTGAACATGGTCATTAAGGAAACCATTACCGAAGAAGTGATTCACGACCTTAAAAACAACCGGCTTGACTGCGGCATTGTGGTAACGCCCCTGAAAGATTCATCCATTAAAGAAGATGTTCTTTTTTATGAGGAACTCTTTGTATACGTCTCGAAAAAGAACGCATTGTTTGATAAGAAGTATGTGCTGGCCAATGAAATTGATCCTAATCAATTATGGTTGCTGGAAGAGGGGCATTGCTTTCGCTCGCAAGTGTTGAACCTGTGCGAGTTGCGTAAATACTCCGATCAGCACTTTCATTACGAAACCGGCAACATTGAAACTCTGAAGCGCATGGTCGATACGAGTGACGGCATTACCATTTTACCCGAAATGGCCGTGATGGAATTCAGCAAGCCACAATTAAAGTTTGTCAAGAAATTAAAAGAACCGAGCCCAGCCCGCGAAGTGAGCATTGTAACCCACCGCGATCATATCAAAACAAAACTGCTAAATGCGTTGAAAGAGGAAATCCTTACCATTGTTCCGAAAAGGATGCAGAAACTGCAAAACAAAAAAGTGGTGGAGATTAATTATTAATCCCTTTCTTCAATTCTTTAACAACAATTTCCAACAATCAATTAAAACTGACTATTGGGATTATTAACCTAACAACCCGATGTAACTATGAAAGAAGTTTTTGAAGGGCAAAGTCGCAAATAATCACTTCGTCTTCTGTATCAAGATAGGCAACAACATATTTCTTCCTGAAATTGGCGCATCGATAACCTTCTTCCCTCCATTCGACAAAATGGCAAGGCCTATGTTTTATGCTTGGATTTCCAAGTGTTTGAAAAAATTTGAACGATTCAGCTACGAATTTTTTAGCCGTATTTGGAAGGCCTTTTGACTCTACAAAGTAAGCGACATACGCAACCTCTTCGGCAGCCTTGTCGAGAATGCTTACTTTTCTTTGTGCCATTTATCGATTAGTTTGTAAGCCAACTTCTTACCTTCTGCCAGGCTTAACTTACGTGCAGCCGGCTTTTTTACTGCAGCTTTTTCTAGGAGTTTCTCATACTCACGTTGGCCAACCACCACATATTTTTTTTTGTCAATGATCAATGTATTCATAGCTGCCGATTGAATTACAAATATAGCCAAATAGAAAACGATAAGGTAAACGACTTTGAATAAAGTTGAAATCAGCTATGATGTTAGCTTTTCAACAATGCTTGAAACTATTTCAAATTTTGAAGAGTGGGGAAGGCTAATGTCAAAAATAAAGCCACCAAAAAGACTTGATGGCTATTAAAGAGATTTTGATGAGTTGGCCTGCGTGGCAAGTTTTCGATCCTGTTAATTTCAGATCTAAAACTTCTTGTTCAGACTTGTCAACTTTTAGGGAATCATTAAAAATCATTAAAATTCCTTCAGTCGGGGCGACTGGATTCGAACCAGCGACCTCTTCGTCCCGAACGAAGCGCGCTACCGGGCTGCGCTACGCCCCGATAAAATATTGAACAAACTCCTTTTTGATATACTGCCTATTCCTGAGACTCTTTAGCTTTAACAAAGCTATTTGCTTCAATTTTACTTTCAAACGAAAAATCAACATTTGGATTTGTTTTCGAACGCTCCAAAACGCAGCCACTTAGGAAAAATAAGGCGCCAATCAAATAATTCCGGCTTACCGGAAAAACTCGCTTGATCAGAATCTCTCTTACGCGGCATCCATTCCCGAAATGTAAACCGGGTGGTTTTTGAAGGGTGCCTTCTCCTCTGCTGTGAAATTCACAAACTTAGCAATCACATCTCCCCTCGCCTCTTTACGAATTTTGTTAAGGATTCCTAATTGCAACGACTGCAGCATGGTGTACATCGTGCTGTTCGCATCTACCATTATTATTGCTGTATTTAACCTGTGTTTCGCCAGAAGTGATTCCAATAGTTTCTCGACATACTTTTCATAACCCGGAAGAACATACATTCCGTCTACCGAAAGAAAATTAAAATTCTTATTCAGAAGTTTATTCAGCACCGGCAGACGAGAGAATATAGTTAACATTGCTGTGCTCATCCATCCGGGCATGGCATGAATTTTCCAGTGGTCGGAATTAATCAGCACGCCTGCCACTCGTTGTCCATGTTCATCTTCCATAAAAGCGTACGTTCTGTTCGAAAGATTTTCAACTGAAAACGTATTCCAGGTACCGTAAAACGTTGTTAGAAGTTCATGTGCCTCTTCGGCTTTTACTTCAATAATTTTGTACCGGCTTACCGTTGGGAAGAATCGGCTAAAAACAACCGCGGTAAATTGCCGGATAGGCTCAAAGCCGAATTCTTTGCACAACAATGCCGACCGCTCGTTTCTCGGATCGACATAGGCATAATGGAAAAATTTCTCGCCCGGCTTACAGTTTAAGCCATTCCCGGTCAACATCATCTCAATTTCCTTTCTCAGGCTACTGTTTCCGGATACTGTTTTTGTTGGTGCTGATTTTCTGCGAAACGATTCTTTAAACGAAAAATAACGGATGTAAAACGAACGTATTGACTTCCCCTGGTTAAGGGTGATGCGGTTACAAAAGCAACAAGTTCCGGCTATCTGACCTGCTCGTATGATGTTTACAAAATACGGATCGGTAATCTGTTTGAGTTTTTCCTCAACCTGGCGATGCTGATAGCGCATGCTTACACCAGGCGTACCAATTACATTTTGATTGAGCAATTCCAACAATTCGCGGTTGGGAGTCCTGAGTATGGTCAGGTAACGGTAGTTCATCAAAACTTATGCTTTCTTCTTTTTCTTCACCTGAAGCTTTCGTTCGGTTTTTACAAGATCTTCCAGCGTATCTTTCTTCAACATTTCAACCGTTTCATTTCGGATGGCCAGAAAGGCGTGTCGAATGCTACAGGTAACTTCATCCAGGCATTCCTCACAGCGTTCATAATACTTAAACGTGGCACAGGGCAACAAAGCAATGGCACCGTCAAACAACCTGACGATTTCTGCCAGGTTAACGTCAGCGGGCTTTCGTCTTAAAAAATAGCCCCCACCCTTTCCTTGTTTACTTCCCAAAATGCCTGCCCGGTTTAATTCCAGCAAAATCGTTTCCAGGAATTTCTTTGGAATACTACAGGCATCGGAAATTTCTTTGATCAGGAATTTCTCTTCAGGCTGTCGGGCCATGTGTACCAACGCGTGAATGGCATATTTACATTTCTTGGAGAGCATGTTTTTCTATACTGTAAGTATAACTAATTTTATAGATACCAAGCCGAGGTAGCTCAGGGGTAGAGCAGCTGTTTCGTAAACAGCAGGTCGTGGGTTCAAATCCCATTCTCGGCTCATGAAAATTGTTCTTGTTTTAACAGGTGGCGCGCTTGGCTGTCTGATCCGGTTTTATACTTCCGGAATTTCTCAAAAATATGTAAGCAATGGCTTTCCTGTAGGAACACTCACCGTTAATCTTACAGGATCATTTTTGATTGGATTGCTGTGGGGTTTGCTCGAAAATCAACCGGCAGGGAATCTGAGATTATTTCTCTTTGTTGGAATACTTGGAGGCTTTACAACCTTTTCGGCTTATGCGATCGAAACCCTTAACTTGTTAAAAGAGGGAAATATCAAGTTTGCGATTCTTAACATCCTTCTCAATAATGTTTTCGGAATTTTACTGGCCTTCGCAGGTTTCCTGCTTGCCAAATTAGTTCGTTAAGGCTTTTTGAAGATATGTTTCTATCTCTTGTTCGGTATACCTCAAAATATGATTGCTAATAGAAACAATGTACCGAACAGCGGCTTCTTCTCACCCCTCTAATTAGGATAGTGCTTACGAACATTGTGCCGAAGGAGGGACTTCCCGCAGCTTTGCGCAGGATAAACTTCTCGTCCCTCTAATTAGGATAGTTCTTACGAACATTGTACCGAAGGAGGGACTCGAACCCTCATGTCTTGCGACACACGCCCCTGAAACGTGCGTGTCTACCAATTCCACCACTTCGGTTTATTCGTTCAAGATTCAACGTTTAAGGTTCTTGAGTAACAAGAATCTTGACCTTAAACACTGAACTAATTCAGTGCCCAGAACTGGATTCGAACCAGCACACCCTTTCGGGCGCTACCACCTCAAAGTAGTGCGTCTACCAATTTCGCCACCTGGGCATAATGCAATGAACGCTATAAACGGAGATCAGTCGAACCCCATTTTATAGGGCGACAAATGTAACAAGCTTAATGATTTTAACAAAATAACCGTTTTGAGCCCTAGTGGCTAGTGCCCGGCTATTCCTTGTAACAGAATCAGATAATCGCATCCCTGAAATTGAATTTGGGCTTTTCTGTGACTAAGGGGCTACTTTTGCCCTATTTAATTTACGTACGCTTACAAAAACAACTGTATGAAACAAAACAAAAGTGGTAACAGTTAAGATCATATCTCCTCCTTTAAAATGGAACGTACAAAATTGCCTGATTTGTTCTTCCCAGGATGAACGATTAAGCTCTTGTTAGTACCGAAGTAATATTTAATGCGGTTTTGTTAGTCTGATGGAGTTCAGCTTTTTAAAAATTTAAACCTAACAGCTTTTTGCCTTTGAGAATGCTTTTATACGCTCCTCCCCTTACGACAGAAAAGGAGCCGTAGCTGCTGAAACAGAAAAATAAAAAATCGTTCCCTTTCCTTCAGTACTTTCAACCCAAAGTTTCCCGCCATTTTTTTCAACAAATTCTTTGCAAAGCACCAGGCCAAGGCCTGTTCCTTTTTCGTTGGCGGTTCCCAGGGTCGAATGCTTGGAGTCAATCCGAAATAAACCTTTCATAACCGATTCGCTCATGCCTACACCGGTATCCGCAATAGAGACGATCACCACGTGCTCTTGAAGAACTGCCCGAATTTTTACCTGCCCTCCTTTCGGAGTAAACTTGATGGCATTGCTCACCAGGTTTCGGATCACCGTTGCAATAGAGGGCTTGTGTGCCGAAACAAGAAGGGGTGACGTTTGTTCCCGCACAATGGTAATCTCTTTATTGGCGGCCTGACCCGATAACAACGCCTGATTATCCGTGAGTACGGCAACGATATCAAATTGTTCAGGTGCAAAATTGATATTACCGGTTTGTGATCGTGCCCACTCCAACAAATTATCCAGCAACGAATACAGGTTTTTCAATGACTTGTCCAGGTCTTTTGCAAGAGTTTGAATTTCTTCCTTGCTCAAACTATCAAAGTAATTGATGAGCAGGTTGGAGAAAGAGCTGAGGGAATTTAGCGGACTCTTTAAATCATGTCCAAGAATTGAAAAGAATTTATCTTTGGTAGCATTCAGGTTTTGCAGTTCGACATTTTGTTGCTCTACTTTTGCGTGAGCTGCTTTCAATTGCTTATTCGATCTGCGCTTCAAGGCATATAAGATAAGAATGAGCACGACCACAACTATACCCATGCCGATGAAGCCAATCAGGAAATTTCGTGTTCTGCGCTGCTCTGCAATCTCCCGTTCGCGCTCCTTTCTAATCGTATCGAGTCTCTTAATCTGACTGTCTTGTTTGTCCAGCAAGTATCGGTTTTGCACCTCCAGTATTAACCGATCGCTCTCTTCTTTCTGAAGCAGGTCATTCATCATGATAAACTCTTCATTGTACTTCAGTGCCTTCTGGAAATCATTCTTTTTCTTAAAACAAAAGCTCAGGTATTCAAAACTTTTTTTTGGTTGATCTTTTGTTGGTGACCCCTGAACGGATGATAAAGCTTTTTCAAGATTATCAATAGATTCATCGATTCTATTCTGTTTATAAAAAAGTACGCCAATATTATTATATGATTCTGCGATACCTACCTTATCATTCACCAGCTCAAATACTTCGCGGGCAGCTGTGTAATTGGCCAATGCCCGTTCGGGATTGTTCATCTGGTCATACACATCACCAATTTCGTTGAGCAGGCGCGCTTCCTGCAATCGGTTTCCGAGCGATCGCCAAACCGCCAACGCTCGTTTATGAAAGACCACCGATTTTTCCAGATCACCATTTTTATCATAGAGCCGGGCCATATTAAAAAGTGCATCGGCCTTTATACTTGGTTGATTTACTTTATCTTCGAGCGCGAGCACCTCCTGGAAGTTTTTTAACGCTTCCTCAGGCTGGTTCATGGTTGCGTTCAGCTTACCGAATTCATTCAACACCAAAATGTGAATACCCACATCGGCCACCGGGTTACTGAGTTCCAGTGCATCTTCAAGAAATTGGAGGCTCTTCTCATAATTATTCACCACCTCAAATACATCGGAGATCGCGAGGTAAGAGAAAATCTTTCCTGACGTATCGTTAAGGGAGTCGGAAATGACCAGCGCCCTGATAAAATACTCCATGGCGGTGTCGTAATTGAACGTACGCGTAAGGTTGATCAATCCCATTTCGAGCAGGATGCGTACCTGGGTTGAATCATCCAGCATTTCAATCGCCTGCATCCGCTCATCATCTTTTTGTTTGAGCGTTCGATCCACTGGCTGCCGGCTGTTTTTTATAAAGAAATTCTGATACCACTCGGCAGACGTTGATTCACCAGGTTGGGCAACGGTCTGAAAAAAAATCAGGAATAAAATCCCGGTCAGACTTACGCGTTTAAAAAATTGCATTACACTTGTTTGACTCAAAGGTGATAAAAAAATATTCAGGCAGAAGAACTAAATTAACGGTAATCTTACATGACACTATGGAAAAGGCCATTACCTGTGCCATTACCGGCAAGGAGTACCCCGCGGATCAGGTCATCCCCCTTTCGGTATTGGATAAAAACATGCAATATTTTATCCACGCAAAATATAAACAGTTGACCCAGGACAGTTTCATTGGTGACGACCAACTGCTGCACATCAAAAAAGAATACCTGGACCAGCTGTTGCTGAGTGAGTTCGGTGAGTTGGACGAGCTGGAAAATGAAGTGATTAGAAGCATTTCTGAAAACAAGATTTTATCGGAAAAAATTGAGTTCACTTTTGACGAGCAGGCACGATTTGGAGATCGGCTGGCTGATAAAATTGCGGAGTTTGGCGGAAGCTGGAGGTTCATTATGATTTTTTTTGCCTTTATCATCGGTTGGATGATCATTAATATCTGGTGGCTCAACAACCGCTCTTTCGATCCATATCCTTTTATCCTTCTCAATCTCATACTTTCTTGTTTGGCCGCTATTCAGGCGCCTATCATCATGATGAGCCAGAATCGTCAGGAAGCTAAAGACAGGATGAGATCAGAGCACGATTACAAAATCAATTTGAAGGCCGAGTTAGAGATTCAATTGCTGCACAAAAAAATCGATCACTTGCTTATTCATCAGAGCAAACGCCTGCTTGAAATACAACGCATTCAAACCGAAATGATGGAAGCTGTTTTAAACCGGTTGGGAGAAAAAAGATAAGTGCTGCCACGGTTTTGTTTTGAGATCAAATCCTTTCTTCTATTAAGGCAACCTGATTTTGGTTACCTTGCAGAACCTAGGCGACTCTGAATAAGCATCATGCGAATTTCTCTGGCCATTCTGTTTTTTTCAATCCTTTTAATCCCGGATTCATTTGCCATGCCGCAAGATCAGCCACGGCTCGACAGCTTGTTGCTGCAACTTCAAAACGCACCCACCGACACCGTAAAAATTAATACCCTGCTGGAAATTTCGAGTTACTATTCTGCCTACAATTTGGCGTTGGCGGTTGAATATGCACGCAAAGCCACAGAACTTTCCAATAAGCAAAAACTTGAAACAATGAGCGCCAAAGCCAACCGGGCATTGGGTCTCGCCTACTTTAACGTGGGCGATTACAAAAATGCTTCCTCCCATTTCTTCCAGGCCCTGCGGTATTACGAAGCCGCAAAAGACACCGCTGGAATTATGGCCATCCATAACAACCTGGGAGTTGTACACGACCGGCTGAAAGATTTTGACCAGGCACTACAATATTATTTTAAGGTTCAGGATTTGTATAATAAGGTCAAATCCAAAGAAGGATATCCCTTTCCACTGCCAAGCTTATACAACAACATTGCCAATATCTACCAAACAAAAGGAGATATAAAATCAGCATTACAATACTACGAGAAATCTCTTGCCCTGGCCGAAGGAGCTGGAAATACACGAGTACAGGGTGTTGCACTCAATAATATAGGAAAGCTCTACTTCTTTGACTTTAAACAACCTGAAAAAGCTCTCGACTTCTTATTGAGAGGATTAAAGGTGCGTGAAGAAAATGGCGATAAAGGAGAAATTGCCAAGTCACTGGTCTTTCTTGGAGGATATTACCACCACCAGGGAAATTTTGAGGAAGGGAAACGCTATACCGATCGCGCAGTTTTATTGGGCAAAGAAATCGGCTCGTTGGAAGTGCAACTCGGTGCGTATTCAAGTTTATCGGAAATTGAAGAAGGGCTGAAGCATTATAAAGAATCGTTAGATGCCTTTAAGAACTTCAAACGCATTAACGATAGCATTCAGCGGCAATCAACCGCCAGCGAAATTACACGCCTGCAGTTGCAGTACGACTTTGAAAAAGCCGATACGGTGCAAAAGCAGGAACAGCAACAAACACGCGACCGGTATATTATTACCATTATTATTCTTACAGCTTGCTTGCTGGTAGCCCTGCTGGTGGTGATCCTCATTCGGGCAAAAGCCCGGCAAACAGAACTCAAACGAAAAAACCTGTTGCAGGACGTTGAAATCAAAAATAAGGAGCTCACCACCAACGTGATGTACCTAATTCGCAAAAACGAACTGATTAACAGTGTGGCCGAACGCTTAATGGGCGTTCAAGGCAACATCCCATCGGAAAACCATAAAGTTTTTCACGATATTATCATCGACTTACAGAAAGAAGCCGACAACGACACCTGGAAGGAGTTTGAACTGCGATTTAACCAGGTGCATAGCGATTTCTACACCAAACTTCGTAAACTGTATCCGGGTCTTTCACCTGCTGATGAAAAACTTTGTGCCTTCCTGAGGCTAAACATGAGTTCCAAAGAAATTGCTGCTATTACACAGCAAAGCATTAAAAGCGTGGAAGTGGCGCGTGCACGGCTCCGCAAAAAACTCAACCTCACCAACACAACCTCCAACCTGGTTACTCACTTATCAACCCTTTAAGGTTGTGTCGATCTTGTTTCGAAAGTTTCTGTACCATGTAATAAAAACCGGAATTTTGTCCCTTCCAAACCGCCTTTTTATAATACTTTCGCCTCCTTATTGAAAGGGACGGACTTGAACGACAGGAAAATTGAATTATACTTTCTTAAAAACCTGCTCCAGATAGCATTACTGGGAGTTACTATTATTCTTGTTTCGGACATTTCTCTGGCATTTCACAATGTCAGATCGGTAACACTCGATGTCATTATTTTAATTACCACACTGGTTTCCTTTATTCTGCTACGATCACACAAGTTTACAGCCTCGGTGATAACCATTACAACCATTCCGCTGTGTACCATGCTCTACCAGGCGGTAACGGCTGAAGATAGTACCATTGCCCTTACGGCTATTTTGGTTATTGGCTTCGCCTTTTCAATACTTCTAAAAGGTCAGCTGATGTGGTTTATGCACACCATTACGATGGCGGGCATTATCAGTGTGTTTTATGTGCAAACCCATCACCCCGAGGCATATATGAAGCAGGATGCCAATATTGTTATGGCAACCGGGATAGCGTATACTATTTTATATATACTCATTACCTTTTCTGCTGCTAAATTGAAGGCGCGGTATGACAGCATCCATCAGGAATTAATTGTTGTAAACCTTCAACTGACTGAAAAAACGAATGAGGTTGAAGAGCAAAATGAAGCACTTGTGCGCAGTCAGGAGAAGTTGAGCTCCCTGAACCAGGTTCTGGAGCAATCAATTGAAGAACGGACTGATCGGTTAGTCAAACAAAGTGAACAACTGCTGAAATATTCGTATGCCAATGCGCACCACCTGCGCGGCCCGGTTGCCCGGGTATTGGGGCTCATTCACCTTTCTAAAATTGATCCCAGCGTAGACCTTCCGTTTCTTTTTAAAAAAATCGAGCACGAAACAAACGAAATTGACTCCATTATCTCCCGGATCAACACGGAGCTCGAAAAGGCGAGTACAACCGAGCCCATTTCAAGGTCTTAACAAAAAGCGTTGAATTTCACATGATTTAAGCACCTGCTATGGTGTCGTTAAGGTCTTTTTCAAAAGCCGAGCGATAATACTATGGCTCATTGCCGCTGCGTAGTGGTTATTCAAAGGCAAAATCTTTCTTTCAAAACACCCTCCAAACTTCCTTTGGCTTTTCTACTAAAAGACCAAAGATCCCATGGAAGAAAAGGCCAAAAGCGAACAATTAATCGATAAACTGATAAAAAAGCGAAAAGAGGAGAATGATGCATTTATAAAACTATTGAATGCCATCGAAAACAAAACCACAACCAATGAAAAGCAAAAGTCGGAAGGCAAAATCAAATCCTGATGACAATCGAAAACCGTCATTCAGGGAGGTCCTTCAGACCTCGCTCGACATCCTGAAAATGTTTCTTAATCCACACTTAAAATAACAACTAACCTAAATTCTATGATTAAATTTTTACAAACAGCAACCAAGCGAATCCTTCTGATAGGATTGTTTCTGGTGTGCCTGAGCACTGCCTGGGCACAAACCGAAGCATTCCAGAATGGAGTTCGCAAGGGCATGGTAAAAGTAAAATTCAGCACAACCATGACCCCAACCTTAAACACCATGCAGGTAAACGCCCGTGGTGGAAAGTTGAGTACCGGCATTGAAACCTTCGATGCCGTGGCGCAACAATCAGAAGCCACTAAAATGTACCGCCTGTTTCCATACGATGCGCGCTTTGAAAACAAGCTGCGCAAGCATGGATTACACCTGTGGTACGTGGTAGAAATTGATAAAAATGCCGATCCGAAAAAAGTAGCAGCCCAATTCAAACAACTGAAGGAGATTGCTACCGCAGAAGTTGATCGTGAAAAGGTGCTGGCACCATACCAGGTACAAAACCATCAGCCATCACCGGCACCGTCCAGCACCCTTCCCTTTAATGATCCTTACTTAAAGGATCAGTGGCACTACAACAACTCTAATCAAACCGGCTTTGGTGATGCCGATGTGAACTTGTTTGAAGCGTGGGCTACCACAACCGGTGCCAATAACATCGTTGTTTCCATTCACGATCAGGGTGTAGATGTTAATCACAACGACTTAAAAGCAAACATCTGGGTAAACCAGGCCGAACAAAACGGTACTCCTAATGTAGACGATGATGGCAACGGATATATTGATGACATTAACGGATACAACTTTGAAAAAAACAAAGGCGCAGTAGATGCGCAGTACCACGGAACACACGTAGCCGGAACTATAGCTGCTGTAAACAATAACGGCATAGGCGTTTCAGGCGTAGCTGGTGGTGATGGAACCGGCAACGGTGTAAAAGTTATGTCCCTTCAAATTTTTGGAGGAGCAGCCGTTGAAAAATCATATGTATATGCCGCCAACAACGGTGCAGTAATTTCGCAAAACAGTTGGGGGTATTCATCTCCCGGATACTTTGAACAATCGGTACTGGACGCCATTGATTATTTCACCGAAGAAGCAGGTGATTTTCCGGGCAGCCCCATGAAAGGCGGTATCGTAATTTTCGCGGCCGGTAACAGTAATTATGACAGTGAATGGTATCCTGGGTACCACCCTGCCGCGTTAGCCGTTGGCGCTCTTGGCCCTGAATGGAAAAAAGCTGCCTATTCAAATTACGGTGCATGGGTTGAACTATCCGCACCCGGTGGAGATATGACTTATGGTTCGAGTAGTGGAGTACTAAGCACCATCCCCAACAATAAGTACGCTTACCTGGAAGGTACTTCTATGGCGTGCCCGCACGTATCCGGCATCGCAGCCCTGGCATTAGCAAACAGAACCAAACAACTAACAAACGATGAGTTGTGGAACAAACTGGTAACCGGTGTGGTGGATATTGATCAGTACAACCCAGACTATACCGGAAAATTAGGAACAGGCGCTATTGACGCAGCCTTGGCTATTCAAAATGATTTGGGAATTGCACCGGCAGGTATTACCAATCTGCTCCTCACCGGTATCTCACAAGAGTTTGCAACCTTTAGCTGGGCCGTTCCGGCCGATACGGATGATGGTCAACCGCTATCATTTGATTTATACCATCATACCGAGCCGCTGACAGCAGGCAACCTGAATGCAGCCGTGAGGACTCACCTTCCAAATAAACTCTCAGCAGGAAGTGAGTTCGTATACGAGCTTGACAGTCTGCTTGGTTTAACAACCTATTACTTTGTTGTTACCTCAACCGACCGCTGGGGAAATGTTTCGGTGCTTTCAAATGAAGTTACCGCAACTACTAACGAAGGGCCTTCCATTGCCGTAGACGAAAACAGTCAGTCGATCTCCCTTGAGATTGATGCAGCAACCTCTGCCCTTGCCACACATGACATAACCATTCTCAATAACGCAGCAGGCATTCTTCGTTGGAACCATTTCATGCGTCATACAAACACTTCACTATCATGGAACGCAGCATCATTAAACTACCCGGTGGTAACCAAAAAGAAAACAGCCGACAGTAAGTTGCTCATGCGCAACTCTACCAATGGTTCACAAACTGAAAAACTCAGAAGCAACGAACCAGAACCCATGGCTTTTGAAAGTGTTGAGAAATCTTACTCAAGCTGGCCAACCAACATTATCGGAGAAACTGACCTGGCCCTGACGAACTCAGCAGCCGCTAAGTTCATGGTAACAGAACCAGATGGGTTTAATCTAACGCAAGTGAGCATGTACCTGAAACACGATCCTGCCATCGGGCCGGTTATCGTGGAAGTGTATAAGGGAAATGCACCGGTGAAAAGCAACCTGATCTACGCGCAGGAACACAGCAACTGGAGCGCTGATGAAGCCATGGCGTACATCACCCTGAACGAACAACTTTACTTCGAATCAGGCTCAACCTTTTGGATTGCATTCCACGTTCCAGCTGGAAATCTTTTCCCGTTGGGCATTGGTTACGAAAACGATCCGGCTTATTCCAATTATTGCTATTTCTCAACGGATCTTGGTTCAACCTGGATACCGCTGGAAACCGCAATTGCCAGCGATGACTTTGCCTGGAGCATGACTGCTGCCAGTTACAATGCACACTTGGGTACATACCTGACTTTGGAGCCCGGATCAGGCGATGTTGCCGGAATGGAAAATCAACTCACCACACTTACGGCAAACGCTGAAACCCTGATCAACGGAAGTTATTCCGCTAACCTGGTACTCACCTCAAACGATGCACAAAACCAGGAATTAAGGATTCCGGTGAACCTTACTGTAAGCGGCCACAAACCAAAAATCAAGCATATCGACATTGCCGATTTTGGAAGTGTGTTCAAGGGAACCACTAAAACATTGGAACTTGTTTTGGAAAACAATGGGTACGGAAATTTCAACAACCCGAATTTCTCAATCGACCATGCTGATTATACCATTGATGGCTATGCTCCGTGGCAGATCAAAGCGCGTGAGGAAGTAACCGTGAAAATTAAATTCTCGCCTACCTCCGCTGGTAATATCAACGGTAAACTGACATTCACCAACGGTGATCAGACTTACCAGATTTCATTGTTTGGCGTAGGGACTGAAACCTCTACCATCGCACTTACACCGGAAACTCAACTCATCGACAACGTTACCATCGGTGATGAGGTGAATGCGCAAATCACGGTTGAAAATACTGGCGCTTATCCGCTCAAGTATTTCATTCCGGGTTTTGATGAGAAAGGCATCAGCGACACCTGGCCATCTGATTATCACTCGTATGGATACAAGTTCAGAACCAGCTACGCTGCTGAAGCTGATCCACTTTCCTACGAATATCAGGACATCTCGGCAACGGGTGTAAACATTACCAATCAAATTGATGGAAACTGGTACTATGCCCTCGACATGGGATTTGAGTTTCCTTTCTATAGCGATAAAATGTCAACGATCTATGTTGCAAAGAAAGGCTTTACGGTATTCGACAATTCTATTCAGGGCATCAACACACCAACCATTCCAGGAAATGAATGGACACCCAAAGGCTACATCTCCCTGCTTGGAACACATTTAAATTATGTTGCCCAAGGTGAAATTTTCTATCAGAAAGAAGCCGACCGTGTTATTATTCAATACAATAATGTAAGCGATGGCTGGACACCCGGCTCGTTAACCGCTCAAATGGTATTATACTCTAATGGAAACATTCGCTTCTTCTACCAGGATTTGGGATGGCCATCTGAAAGTCTCCAGTACCTAAGCATTTTAATGGAAGACATGGCGCAAAGCGATGGAATTCTTGTACACAACTGGCAAAAGCCGATTGAGTTGTACAGCGGTCTGGCACTTGGCTTTGATTACCCTGGTCCAAATATTATTACCGCAATAGCCAATGGTTCTGGAATTGTTGCTCCCGGAAGTTCGGTAGCAGTAGATGTTACCATGAACACCAACACCTTGGCTGAAGGCCTTGTGAACCGGTATGTCAACTTCATCAGCAACGATCCGTTCCATTCACAACAAACCGCGTTGATCCAACTTAACATTACAGATGGCGGAACCGCTCAACCATTGGTAACACTGGATACTATCAAGTTTGGTAATGTGTTTCAGGGTGCAATTCGTTCTGTTCCATTCCTGATTAAAAATCCGGGAACGGCAAATGTGAACATCACCAGCATGAATTTTGTAAATGGCGACTTCGCACTAACAGGCGAAAGACCAACCTCTATTCTGCCTGGTTTGTACAAGGATTACAGCATTCAGATTCCAACCTCGTCCATCGCAACATTGGAAGATTGGTTATCGATTAATTATGCTGACGGAACACACGATACCATCTACGTTACCGGAGCGGTGGTAGTACCTCCTGCTATCAATGTTGATCTTTCCCTGTTACAGCAAACGCTGGCGTACGGAACAACTTCCAGCCATCCGTTTACGATCGAGAATACCGGATTGGCTGACCTGGAAGTTTCCACAGCCGGAACACAGTGGCTATCATTCAATGCCACCGGTACACCGGCTGATTTCGGATATACCGTAGAAAAAAATAATGATGGAACATTCTACCAGTGGATTGACATCCGCGAGACAGGAACCCAAATGCCATTCGTTAACTTTGATGATTATGAAGGCACCTTTTGGAGAACCCTTGATTTACCTTTCCCGATTGAGTTCTACGGGGTAACCTATACCTCGATGAAAATCGGTGATAATGGAATTATTTCGTTCGAAGATGAGCCACAGGCATCATTCTTTACCGACTACATTCCATCGCAAACGCATCCGGGGCCATGCATCATGCCGTACTGGACGTTCAGCGGGTTTAGTGATTACATCTATCCGATTGAAGACATTGGTATCTTCTATCAGTTCTATGACGATAAGTTCATCATCACCTGGAGTTACTTCACCAACAACTTTGGTGGTATGGGCGACCCTGTATCCGCACAGGTGATTTTCTACAACAACGGAACCATGAAGTTCCAGTATAAAAAAGAAGAAGGCGGTGTTGATGCGACCTCTCACTTCGGAACCATTGGTTTGCAGAAAGACAGCAATACGGGTATTGGAATTTCCGAATACTTACCGCTCGACTATGGCACTGGTGGACTTGCTTATATCATTACACCGGCTAAGAAATATGTGGTTGCGCCCGGTTCAACACTCAGTGGAGACATTGTTCTGGACGCCACTAACATTTATGGCGGTCAGTATAACGCATCGTTGAAAATTAACAACAATGTGCCGAACAGTGAGTTTCTCGAAAAACCGGTAGAACTTACCGTAACCGGTGATGGCGTGTTAGCTGTTGCCGAGTCGGTCGACTTCGGTTCGAAAATGGTACAGGCTGAGGGTTGGTCGTACAAGTCATACTATGTCGATATGCCAATGGCCAATACGGGTTCCGCTCCTATAGATATTACATGGGCGCAAATGACCGATGGTATGCAAGGATTGAGTCTGCAAATTTGGGCGTTGGTAGATGGCTGGTTTGGGCCCGAGTGGCGCTGGGCTGATATTTCAGAACTCTACTCACCCTGGGCATGGCCAACTCCGGTGTTCACCATTAAGCCGGGAGAGTCACTGAAAGCACGCGCAGTATTTACACCCTCGTATGCAGGTACGTTCACCGATGAACTGGTGCTGACTACCAGCTTGGGTGAAACACACATTCCATTTACCGGAACCGGTTTTGAACCTCCGGTGATGAATGTAGATCAAACACCGATCGAAAAAACGATGAGCCTGACAACCGAAACAGCTACCGCCAGCATTGCTTTCGATAACATGGCGGGAGCATCTGACTTAACGTATGACGTAAGCATCGACTTTGGTCGTGCTACCACATCACGTTCAGCAACGGAAGCGATGTCCATTGTCACGCAACAGAACACCACGCTTGCTTCCGCACAGGCGCAACGCATCAATAACAGCGGAGCGAGAACGACAACAACGTACAACCGTACATTGAAGCACACTTCAAAAGATACACCTGATACATTTGTAGGTACAGGAGGATCAGCACCGTTTACACTGGCAACACAATACAATGCCGGTGCGCAAGGTTTCAACCTGTCGCATGTGGAAACGTGGTTCAGAACCGAAACCGTAACCCAAGGTACCATCGAGGTTGAAATCAGAGCAGGCGGTACATCCATTGCCGATGCTGTACTGCTGGCATCAGGTTCTCAAACCTTTACAGGCTCAGGCTCGGATGATGCCGGCTCTATGTTCCAGGTGGCGCTCGATCAGCCTGCCGGAATTTACCCGAATGAAAATTTCTATGTGATTGTTACCTACCCATTGGGTATTCAATTCCCGCAGGGAACGGTAACTGGTGAACCCTCAACCCCGGGACGATACTATTACTTCGCGGAAGGATTATGGTATGATGTTCAGGAAGAAAGCAGCTTTGGAACTGCAGGCTGGTTGATGTTTGCCGGAGAAGAAACCGCAGGAAATTCATCGTGGTTAACCATCACCTCACCAACTTCAGGTACATTGGCAGCGGGCGCATCGGGCAGCATTGAATTGTTGCTGGAAGGTCCGTTCGCACAGCGTGGCGACCAACTAGCAAAGGTGGTCATCACCTCCAATGATCCGACCAACACATCCGTAAACGTACCCGTAACCCTTCACATGAATGAAGGGCCACATTTCAGCAACGTGCCTGAAAGCATATTGATTGCCGAAGGTGAAACACTCGTTATTAATATGGGAGTTACCGATGAAGAGGACAATACTTTTACGGTGGCTTCGGCACAATCGTACCCAGGTGTAACGCATTCGTTCAATAACGGAACGTTAACGGTAACCCTCGCGCCCGACTTTGGCGATGCAGGCCAGTATGCGTATACGTTTACAGCAACAGATGAACACAATGCTGTAACGGAAATTGTTATCCCGGCTGAAGTGCTGCACACCAATCGTGCGCCTCAATTCATCGGTGAAGAGACTATGAGCTTTACAGCGACCGGCTTGTTAAACGAATATGAAGTTTCCGACTTCTACTCAGATCCTGACGGTGACGCGTTCACTTTCACATTATCGAGCGATAACACCGCTTCAGTGGTTGTATTTGGTTCTGAAAATCAATTCCTCATCAGACCAATGGAAGTTGGCGAAGCTAAAATTGCCTTTGAGGTTACGGATAGCAAGGGAGCTGTATCACGCGATACGATTACCGTAACGGTAGATGTAGTATTAGGATCCGAAGAGGACCTGCTCAACAACGGATTGGGTGCTTACCCGAACCCGACCCTTGATTTCACAACGGTAACGGTTACCAACGACTGGACCGGTGAAGTTTCGCTGACTGTACTGGATGCTGCCGGACGTAGATTCATCAACAAACAAATGGATGCCAGCGTTGCCCGCGAAGCGAAGATTGACGTCTCTGGTTTGAGTAAAGGTATTTACATCATCCGGGCTGTTTCCAGCAACAAGCAGGCAACGATTAAGTTCATTAAAAAATAAAACGAACGAACCATGAAAAATATGTTCAGATTAACCATCCTGCTCGCACTGATTCAACTCGGTGCGTGCAGTGATGATAAAGACAACGGAACCGATGCACAGACAAAAATGCTTACGGCCGAGCCGTGGTCTCACGCTGTGGTAACACACAGCGATGGCGATCTTTCCGATCAATACGAAGATTTTGTTATTGTTTTCACAGACAATCCATCGAACGGATTTGACGGAACCTTCATCGTCTCCAATGGCGGTTACGCTTTCGCTGAAACTTCCGGCCAATGGAAATTTGAGGGAAGCAAGATCATCCTTGATTCCGGAAAGGAAATGGAATTTGAGCTAACTGAAAACAGTCTTCAGCTTGATTTCACCGTACCCCCCGCAGGCGGTAAAGTCGCGGGAATCAGCGGTCATTTTACTTTTGATTTGCAGCCGTTGTAATTGTTTTTCCAAACCTCGCTCAAAGCCATGGCAGCAATGTCATGGCTTTTTTTATTTTTGGTTAGTCTGTTTTTTTGCGGTCAAGTTGAACCTGCCTACCGTAGGCAGGCTTGTTTCAGCATCTGTACCGAAAAAAACCTGAAACGAGTTCAGGGTAAATCCGATTTATCCTCCCAATTATAAAAATATAGTAACTTCCATGCGTGAGATTAAAAGTGTGGATCAGGATGGTATTGATTCTGGCAGCTGGGGTATTTCCCTCTGCCGTGCACTGCCAATCACCCGATACTATTTTGATCAACGCCCGAAAAGATCTTGAACAAACTCAAACATCAGGTACATTAACAGAACAGGGTCAGGCCTGGCTTAATTGCAGCAAAGCGTACCGCCAGGCGAGCAAATTTGACAGTGCTTTATACTATGGTAAAGAAGCGCTTGACCTCTTTACCGCCACAAACCAAAAAGACAAACAAGCCCAAACACTGGATCAACTCGCCATTGTTCATGAAACGATGGGGAACTTCGATAAAGCACTTGACTACAATTTGCAAACGCTTGCGCTTCTGGAAGAACTGAAGGACAACCGGGGATTGGCCGTTACGCACAACAACCTGGGTATTGTATATTCGAACCTGGGTAATTTTAAGAAAGCACTCGAATTCTATGAAAAATCTATCCGGTTCACTATAGTCAGCGGTGACTCTGTTACGCGTGCCAACGCTCTCAACAACATTGCCATTGCCTATTATTACCAGCACAATTATAACGCGGCCTTGATCCACTATCGTGCTGCACTGGCGTTGCGTCAATTCATGGGTGACCCTGTAAAAGTAGCCGAGAGTTACCACAACATTGGCGATGTATATCTCGAACAAAGCACGTTAGATAGTGCATTATATTTTTATTCACGAGCATTTACCCTAAGCGATTCCATGAACGCCTCGTACATGCGGATGTATAGCAGGTTTGGAATGGCCCAAGCATATGCCCGTCAGGGTTTCAAGAAAAAAGGAATTTCATATGGCTTACAGGCCTGGACTTACGCGCAGCAATTAAATGTTTTGCGGGAGAAAAGCATTATCAGCGAATTTCTTTTCTCAAACTACCGCAACCTCAAACAATACGATTCGGCTTTATACTTTCATGTGGCCTACAAAGCTGCCAGCGATAGTTTGTTTAACATCGACAACACAAAAGCAATAGCATCGCTCGAAGCCCGTGCTTCTCTCGAGAAGAAAGACCTGGAACTTCAAAACACCAAAAAGATAAGCAGGCAACAACAATATTGGATGGTTGCATTAGGGGCAGCCTTGATGACCGCCATTGTTGCAGCGATACTCTATAATCGTGCGCGCAAGAAGGAGAAAACGAGCCGTATTATTGTAGAGGAACAAAAAGAAGAAATCCAATCACAGGCCGATGCCCTTCAGGTAGCCAATGCCGGAAAAGATAAGTTGTTCGCCATTATCGGTCACGATTTACGAGGCCCTATTGGCTCATTGAAAGGCTTGCTCGACCTGGTGAATGCCGGGCAACTTTCTGCACAGGAATTTTCAGCACTCAGCCAAACGTTAAGCGGATCAGTTGACAAGTTGTTTGATCTCGTCAACCACCTGTTGCAATGGGCCAACAGCCAGGTAAAAGGTGTTAAACCAAACTTTCAGGAGGTTGACTTGATAATGCTGGTTCGGCAAAATATTGAGTTACTGAATGTAATTGCTGTGAAGAAAAATATTACCCTTGCTTGCCATGGAGTAACGAATGCAACGGTGTGGGCTGATGCGAATATGGTTAACGTAGTGCTGAGAAACCTGATCTCCAATGCACTTAAATATACATCGGCACATGGAACCGTGGAAGTTGATATTGAGATTCCGGATACGATGGCGTATGTCCGCATATCCGACACCGGAATTGGTATGACACCTGAAACAATCGCACGACTTTTCAGCGGTGGGATAACCTCCACGGCAGGAACCAGCGGAGAAAAAGGAACAGGCCTCGGCTTATCGCTTTGTAAGGATTTTGTTGAACAACTTGGGGGCAAACTCTCTGTGACGAGCAACCCGGGCATGGGTAGCGAGTTTACATTTACATTGCTTTTGAATCCACCCGTTTCCAAGAAAAACCAAAATTGACCTCCCCAGGCAATAGTCGTAGGATTTTGGTATCTTGCGCACTTAAACGCACCATGAGCAGATCACAAGAAACACCTAACAAGAAGGATTTAGAGAAAAAGAAAGCTCAAAAAAGAAAAGAAAAAGAGCAACGCAGGGAAGAAAGGAAAGCGAATGCCAAGACAGGACAAAGCCTGGAGGATATGATGGCCTATGTGGATGAAAATGGAAACATTTCCTCTACCCCTCCCGATCCCACAAAAAAGATAGTCATCAAAGAATCAGATATTTTACTGGGCGCCCGTAAACACGAGGTTACCGATAAAGGAGGTAAAACTAGAACCGGAAAAGTTACTTTTTTTAATACCTCCAAAGGCTTTGGCTTCATTAAAGACCTGGATTCACAAGAGAGCATTTTCGTGCATGTGAACGGACTAACCGAACCCATCAACGAAAACGACAAAGTAACCTTCGAAACCGAAATGGGTTTTAAAGGACTTAACGCTGTTCGGGTAAAGCGAATTAAGTAAGGCTACTGCTTATTTGAAAGACCTACTTAAAAAGCCTTGACTGGACAAGGCTTCGGTTATAGGCTAAGTCGTTCGTGCACACTCAAAACGCAATCCAAACAACGGCCTTAAGAAATTTACCCTACGGATAATTTCATACGCGCCTACACATCCGGCCACGGTAAACAACAGCGTGAGTACAAATTGCAGTTCCACCGCAATGGGTAATGGGAAAATCAACATTGAGCCCAGGTAAAGAAAAATCATGTGCACAATATAAACCGGGTAAGCTGCCGCACTCAAATACTGCAAAGTTTGGCTCGGCTTGTTCAGGTAACGATGACCAAACGCCAACACTGCTAGTATCCAACAGAGAGATTCAACGGGTATCAGCAAACGCATTGTCACCACAGCAAGCAC
Organism: Cyclobacteriaceae bacterium; assembly: GCA_049306095.1. Lineage (GTDB taxonomy): Bacteria > Bacteroidota > Bacteroidia > Cytophagales > Cyclobacteriaceae > UBA2336. The sequence goes on along the minus strand of JBAQPU010000022.1, from coordinate 30,665 downwards.
AACACGCAACATAAAAAGAATAAAGCCAACCGCTAAAAACAACCAGCGCCAGGTTACAATCATTTTCCAAAATCCTTCTCCTCCCATCATAAAACAAAAGCCAAAGAAAAAGGCAATCAGGCCCAAAAAGAAACCGTGAGCCGTCATGACATAGAGTTCATAAATCTGCGGATCGATAAGCAGTATTTCGGCTATGAAAAAACCAAAAACCAGGAGCAGTCCGAAGGGTGAGCTCATTATTTTCTTCATCGTTTGCGCAACTCTACCCCCCTCATTCCTTTTCATATAATAAAACACAGGCATGAAGAGAAGCACGTACACGAAAATGTTACCTAAAAACCAAAGATGCCCGGGATCAGCAACGTAGGCAGGCTTCATTCCATAATAGTATTGCCAGCTGTACACGTGTATCGGTATGATGCAAAAAATTCCAAACACAAAGGGAATAAAAATGCGGGTCGTACGCTCGGCCACCAGTTGCTTCCAGTTTCTGTTTTGAAGTGCGAGGTACACGCCCATGCCTGAAACAAAAAATAAGAGCGGTATTCGCCACACATTCAGCATGGCCATGGGCGTCCATAAAGACACCCACGGCTCTTTTGTTGCAATGAAACCAATCATCATCCCCCAGGGCTGAAACCCGATGGCCGTATGATAGAGTAAGAGCAAACCAATGGCGATCACACGGATCCAGTCAATATCGTATCTGCGGTTGGTCATCATCATTCAACTTTGAATTTGTTATTTCAACATGTCAGCGATAACCGGGCGAGTTTTCTCTACGTAGGTGTAATCCAATTTCAACCCCATCGGCCCGAGGGCATTCACCATCATGTCATAAAATGGTTTCACTTCACCAAATGGTGCTGTCATGCTTTCATAAGCAGTGGTGTTGTATTTATTTTTTATGGATTTATCAGCACCCTTATTCAGCAACAGGGTTACAATCTCCGGCCGGCAAAAGAAGGCTGCTGTGTGCAGGGCAGTGGAGCCCTCGTTGTTTTGAAGATTCAGATTTGCTCCGGCTTCTATCAACGCTTTCGCTATTTCCGTCTTCCCGAAAACCGCTGCGCTGATCAACGGACTGGATCCGCCAAACGGATCTCTCACGTTGATATCCGAACCGGCCGCAATGTGCTGGCGAATGGCTTCCATGTTGTCGGCAATTACTGCGGTGTGCATATCCATTTGCGGAGCGGCTACACCTGACTTTACATTTTTGTTTTCACCGACAGTCTTTTTTTCCTGGCAGGATGCCGTAGTTAATAACATGCCAAACAAAGCAATGGCTGCCGATACTTTTAACAGGGAAATGTTCTTTGCTTTCATACGAGAATCGTTTAAATAATTTTGTTTTTATGATGCAAAGAACGGGTGACCGGGATGCGCTGGTTAAACAGGTATGCGCACAAAACCATCAAGTTTGCTGGAAACGATATAAACTATGATGCAGGAATATCAATTTTCGCGCAGACACGCTTATTTTTGCGAAAATCAATACATCGCATGCCCGATTCGTTGAATGATTTTGTTAGTCAGGTAACTGCCATTATTGAGCAGAATATGCAAAACGAGCAGTTTGGGGTCTCGGAACTGGCCGATGCCTTGAGCATGAGCCGGTCGAATTTACTGCGGAAGGTCAAAAAAGAAACTAATCTTTCGGTCAGCCAGCTTATCAACCAGGTACGCCTGAAGCGGGCGATGGCACTGTTGCGCCAGTCATCGATGAATGTTTCGGAAGTGTCGCACCAGGTAGGTTTTAACAGTCCGTCCTATTTTATCAAATGCTTCCGCGAACAGTATGGATACCCACCCGGGGAAGTTGGCAGCCATCCGGAAGCTGAACCCGTTCTGTTTGAACCTGTCAATCGTAACCAAACTGTCTTTCTTGCCGCAGGGGTTGTCATTATCGCATTAACAGTTTTCGCATTGTACCTGCTGAAAGCCTGGCCATTTAAAAGCGATGTTGTTCTCGAAAAATCCATCGTTGTGTTGCCATTCAAGAATGAAAGCAACGATTCCACCAATGTGTACCTGATCAATGGGTTAATGGAGTCGACCCTGAACAATCTTCAGAAGATCAAAGACCTGCGGGTGATCAGTCGCACGTCTTCTGAAAAATACAGGAACACCACCAAGTCGATACCTGAAATGGCGAAGGAGTTACAGGTGAGTTACGTTGTGGAAGGAAGCGGTCAAAAAATCGGAGATCAAATTGTATTGAACATCCAATTGATTGAAGCCTCTACCGACCGGCACTTGTGGTCGGCCCGGTACAAACGCGAAACGAAAGATATTTTTCAGCTTCAACAGGAAATCGCCAGAAGCATAGCAGAAGAAATCAAAGTGATTGTAACACCGGATGAAGTCCGGAAAATTGAAAAGAAACCAACCGAAAACCTGGCCGCCTACGACTTGTATTTAAAAGGACTGGAACAACAGGAAATTGGCGGCCCCAACAATCTGGAGGAAGCGATCAACTTTTTTAAGAAAGCAATTGAACACGATAACGAGTTCGCTACGGCCTACGCAGAAATTGCCATCACCTATTATTATCTCGAGATCTTTCAGACCGAGAAAAAACATGCACCTGAAATAACCCTGTATGCCGACAAAGCATTTTTATACGATCCAACATTGGGTGAAAGCCTGATGGCCAAAGCCATGGACTACATGGCGAAAAAGGAATTTGAGGCAGCTGTGCCCTACCTTGAAAAAGCATTGGCGTATTATCCAAGCTCGGCTTCGGTCATTGGTTTTCTGGCCGACTTCTATTCGTTGTATATGCCCAACACGGGCAAGTACCTCGAATACGCGTTGAAGGGCATTCAACTGGATATAGCTTCGCTTGATTCGATGACAGCAAGTTACACCTATCTTCGGTTGGGCAATGCATTAATTCAAAATGGCTTTGTGGATGAGTCGCTGAAGTATATCGACAAATCATTGGAATACAATTCTAATAATCCATTTTCGCTTTATGTCAGGGCATTTGTCCTGTTTGCCAAAACCAAAGATGCCGTGCACACCCGCGAACTCCTGTTGGCTGAGTTTAATAAAGACACCACGCGGTTTGATATCCTGCAAGATATCGGGAAAATTTCGTGTTATATGAGAGATTACAAAAGTGCGTATCAGTACTATAAAAAATTTCTTTTCATTCGTGAATCACGCCAACTGGATGTGTACCGGCATGAAGACCTGACCATCGCGTTTGTGTTGGCTAAGGTTGGAAAAAAAGAAGAATCGGAAGTGTTGGTGAAAAGCTATAAAGCATTTGCAGAGGCCGATCAATCCCTCTATCGCAACCTGATCCTGTGTGCTTACTATATCTATACAGGCGATCAACAAAAAGCAATTGAATACATGAAACTGTTTTCAACAGAAGACAATGTGCAGTACTGGATTATATTATTTCTGGAAGCTGACCCATTAATGGAGACTATTAAGGACAATCCGGAATTCAAAAAATATTTCAACGAGTCGAAGGCCCGGTTTTGGAAATCGCACGAGTCCTTGAAGACCGTCTTGGAAGGAAAGGGGTTGCTGTAACTACTTTAAACACGCAAGCACCCGCGAAATCCGCGCACCGCATAGTACGATTCGGCACCGTTGTGGCCAACGAACACACGGCCAAAACGAAAGTCGCCTGAAATAGCACCTCCAAGTTTTCGAATGGAGGCAGGCGTTTTCAGCCAACTTGATGTTTTCGTATCGAAATTTCCAAGATTCTGAAGTTCCAGGTACTGCTCTTCTGTTAACAGTTCAATGCCCATGTCTTCTGCCATTTGAACCGCACTGTTTTGCGGTTTATGTTCTTTCCGTTTTTCAAGTGCCTGGTGGTCGTAGCAAAAACTTCTGCGACCTTGAGGGCTTTCGGTTGAACAATCAAAAAAAATAAATTCGCCTGTCTTTTTATCAAAGCTTACCACATCCGGTTCTCCTCCTGTTTTTTCCATTTGAAAGAGCGACCACAGTTTAGCCGGGTTGGCTTCGAGCTTTGTTTGCACCTTAGTCCAATCGAGCCCTTTATGACGGTTCTTGTGTTTTTCAAAACGTACTTGCAAAACCATGAGCAACTCAAGACGCTCATCTATTGACAACTTTTTTTTAAGGACTTTCATATCCATTCGTTTTATGATAGTCTGCTTGTGAGTGATCTGATGGCTCAAAAATTTTAGTTGCTGCCAGATCAAAAATTTTAAAACAATTGTGCCGGCCTGCCTTTCAAAAACTCCTGCCAGGGTATTCCGCTATTCCCGACAAGCAGGATTTTATCGGCCTGGAAGTGTCTTTGAAAGGCTTCCATCCCCGATGCTTTTTGTTTAGCTCCACTTTTCACTTCAAGTCCAATAACTTTTCCCTTTCGTTCCAGTACAAAATCAATTTCATCATGCCTGTGCCTCCAGTAGTGCACCGAATACCCTTCGCTTAGCTGATGGTTTATCAAATGTGCGCCAATCGATGCCTCTACCCATCTGCCCCACAGGTCAGGTTTTAACCGTATTTCTTTCATACCGGCACCTTGTTGGGCCGTAAGCAAAGCAGTATTATATACCTGAAATTTAGGACTGGAAGAACGTTGCCTCAATTGTTCTCCTGTATATTTTTCAATTCCCGACAATAGACCTGCCGTATCCAGTAACCGCAAGTAGTGGGCTAATGTTGTGGTGTTGCCTGCATCCTGCAATTGCCCTACAATTTTTGTGTAGGAAAGAATTTGCCCTGAATAAAGACAACCCAATTCAAAAAGTTTTCTCAGCAACGCAGGTTTGTCCACGCGTGTGAGCATCAGAATATCTTTCGATATACTTGTTTCAATCAATGCATCGGTCACATATCTTTTCCATCGATCTTCGTCATTCATTAAACCGGAAGACCCCGGATACCCGCCAAACCAAACATATTGTTCAGCGGTTACGCCAAACGCCTGTTCCATTTCAGTGAATGACCAATGACTCAGGTGGGTAGTCTCAAAGCGCCCGGCTAACGATTCTGTCAAGCCTTGCTGTAAGAGTAAACGAGATGATCCTAACAGAACAACCTTTATGTTTTGATTCGTGCGACTATCTTCATCCCATAATTTTTTTACGATTTCGCTCCAGTTAGCAATTTTTTGAATTTCATCAATCGCCAAAATAAAATCAGGAGCACCGGAAATTTTCCATTGGATGCGCGCTGCCTCCCACTGTTGTTCCAGCCAAACTTCTCCGCTGTTTGGTACAGCATCGGCCGATACGAAGAGATGAGGAGTTTTCAACCTGGCAAGAAGCTGTCTTGTAAGGGTGCTTTTACCCACCTGGCGAGGCCCCATCAGCACCTGGATAAAGGTTCTTGGCTCCTTAAGTCTGGATATAAGTGGCTGAATATAAGATCTTTCAAACATGATTTGCAATTTACTCAATATAATGAGTAAATTTACTCAATATCACGCTATTTATGCCAATACCTAGGTACCCCCTAAAATCTAATCCTCCAATCCCTTCCCTTTCAGTATCGTTGGAATATACTTTTCAACTCTTGCTTCCCTGGTCTTGGCCAGCTTGGCCGATGCAAAATAAAGCAGGTACCCTCGTTGACGGCCGGGGGTAAGGGCTGAATATGCTTTTTTCAACGCGGGATTCTTATCTATAGCGCTTTTAAATTCTTCGGGCATCTCAAATTGTGCAGTTTTTTTCATCGGCACTTTTAGGCCAGCCTTTTCATTTTTGATGGCTTCTTTGATATACGCTTTCAGCACCGGCTCCATGTCAACAATCTGGTCGACATGTTTGAACCGCATCTGCCTGGCCGCCTGCACATTTTCCGTTTGTTGAATCAGGATGTGTTTCGGGTCTTTTAGCAACACACCTTTATGAAACAGGTAAGCGCAGTAATTTTTAAACCCATGAATCAGTACGATGTTTTTCCCATCGAGTGTGTAGCATGGACAGCCCCATTTTAATTCCTCGGTAAGCCCGCACTCAAGAACGATCTTTCGCAACTCTCCATACTCTTCCTTCCACGGAGTATCTTTTTTAAAGAACCAATCAACTTTTGGATTCATTTCTTATTGGTTATACGTTATTAGCAGCCAGTCTTCTCTCTGTATCCGGAAAATACCGGAAAAACCACCCGTCAGTACGATCGGCAAGTCTGACCCGGAAATTTTTTCAGCAACAGGTCACTGGCCACGTGACTCGCCATTTAAATTCGTAAATAATTGTGAGATAACTATGGAAATTTATTTCCATGCCTCAAACACAGTCATAAACCCGCGATTCCATTTCGTATCTTTACAGAAAAAATTAAAAATGTCAGATACAACGAATTGCCCCAGGTGTAACTCAGCTTACGCATATCCCACAGGCACTTCCATGATGTGCCCAGAATGTGGCCACGAATGGAATCCGGATGATTCGACCAGCACCACTCAGGCTGAAACTGACGCCCTTGCCGTGAAAGACGCCAACGGAACAGTGCTTCTTGATGGCGATTCGGTTATCATCATTAAAGATTTGCCGGTAAAAGGTTCTTCAAAGCCAATCAAGGCCGGCACCAAAGTAAAAAACATCAGGCTCACCGATGGCGATCATAATATTGATTGTAAAGTAGAGGGTTTTGGCGCAATGGCATTGAAATCAATCTATGTCAGGAAGGGATAACGGTTACAAAGTCTCCTGCGCGGTGCAGAGAATTTTTTGCGTTCCCTGTTAGACATAAATTATTCTTAATCTTTTATGTACCTACGCCTTCGTTGGTGTTCTTCACCAACGAACCAGTAAACATTCTCTCCATCCCTATCTTATCCTTCATGATGAACTAAAAAATCCCAGTCCTTCTCGTTTTTTATGTAAAACTTTGCGCTTGAAAACTTGTAGTCCTCAGGGTACTCACAAAGTCCCGCTTTCACAGGATTATTGTGAATGTAATTAAGTTTTTGCCAAAAAACTTCGGGAGACCACAAGGCAATACCCAACGAATTTCGCTCCCATACCTGGTGCTTTCGGTCTTTTGCATTTACACGCAACTCATTAATCAAGGCGGACTGCTCATTGCGGAGGCGCTTTAGTATTTGTTGACCTGTGTATTTTAAAAAATCCCGTTGTACTTCTTCCCGCCTATGATCCCCCACAATTTGCCAGATCACGTGAAAATGATTTGACATGATAACAAAGCCATAAACAATCACCCGCTTAGCTCCTGACAAGTACCGGAGGCTATCCATTACAATATCTTTAAACCGGTCTTCCATCAATATGTGTTTCCATTCCAGGCAAGTTATTGTTACAAACTCCGCATATTGTTTCGCACCTATCATATCATCATATTCTTTCTACCAAATTTCATCAATTCCGCCAGCTTATCCTGGTTCAGCTTGTTTGTTGGTGAAGAACACCAACAAAGGCTAGTAGAACACCAACAAAGGCTAGAGTGGGGAATCTACTCCTCTTTAATTGTACTTTTAAGTTTAGAAAACTCTCCTAGTATCAGCATTGGACTGTATCCTCTAAGCGATGGACTGGAGAGTTTTTTTAATGGGGCCATATTGGGGCCAATGGGGCCATAGCTACCGTGAGCATTTTATTGCGATAAGTGACACTTTTCGGTACTTATCGCAAACTTTTGCTCTTCCTTAAAATCTATAATCCGGCAGCAAATGCGGTTTAGTGCCTGAAATTTGAATTTTAGACTGATTGTATTATAAGGCTTTAGCCTTACTATTATATTGCTAATATAAGGTTATAGCCTTATATTTGACATAACAATTTAAGGTTATAGCCTTATGAAAAAACTCAATCAAAAGCTCATAATTGAGCAAATGGATAAGAAAATGGCCTTTTTTAAAAAGGTTATTCAAATTGAGCCACCTGCTAAAGGATGGATACAGGCTATTCGTGTGGCTCTCAAAATGTCTCTTCGGCAATTTGGTGAGCGCATGAATATTACCTCACCGAGTGTGCGGGAACTGGAACAGCGGGAAGCTTTAGGAACGATTAGTCTTAAATCAATGCGAGAAGCGGCCCAAGCATTAGACATGAAATTTGTTTACGGCTTTGTGCCCAAGGAGGAATCTTTGGCAGTGATGGTGGATAAGCAAGCTCTTCGCGTTGCACGAAAAATTGTGATGCGAACTGATAATACTATGAAACTGGAAGATCAACGTGTGAGTAAAGAACGAGTTGAAAAAGCAGTACGAGAATTAGCTGATGAGATTAAGAGAGAAATGCCACGATACTTATGGGATTAGATTTTGAATTGGTTGACGGGCAAACTCCTCTCGATGAAGAGGAGAAAGATGGCCTTCTTATTCCTACCATTACCACCCGTGGTGAGTTGGATGAGTTTGAGCAGCAAAATATAGAGCGTGCCATTAAATGGACCATGGGACGTAAGTTTAAAAAGGATGACATGCTCACAGAAGATTTTGTGAAGCTCGTTCATAAGAAAATGTACGAAGATGTGTGGGCATGGGCTGGTGAGTTTAGAAAGAGCAACAAAAACATTGGTGTGGATAGGTACCAGATAGCGATAGAATTACGAAAGCTACTTGGCGATTGCAAATTCTGGATTGACAATGGTACTTACCCACCTGATGAAATTGCTGTTCGCTTTAAGCACCGCATTGTATCTATTCACTGCTTCTCAAATGGCAATGGCCGGCACTCGCGAATGATGGGTGATTTAATAGTTGAGAAAATTTTTAATAAGCCAGTTTTTTCCTGGGGTGCCAATTCTGATTTAACGAAAACCAGTAATACAAGGAAGGAATATCTCGCTGCTATCAAAACTGCGGATGCAAATGATATTGCCCCACTTTTGGAGTTCGCGAGGAATTAGAAATACCTCATTAACCTTTTTTAGGGATGTGCGGTGGGTTATTTGGGTTTTCTCTTACCCCCATTTCTTAGCTGGAGTTTTTCTCTTGGGTTTGTAATCAACTTCGTATTTCTGCGACTTGTTGACATAATCTTTGTCTTTGGGGCCTGGTTTCTTTTTAGCCAAAGTAGGGTCAGTTTAGTATTGATGATTTTTACTCTTCGCCAAAGTAGTCACTATCGATTCTTTTTACCTCGTAGCTGCTTACACTTAAGCGTTTGGAATATTTTTACGATTCCTCAGACGTTTTAAGAAAGCTATCGATCTTTTCATTGAATGTTGATGTGCTTGATTTAAGGCTATCGTTTATGGCATTGCAAATTTGCAGGCTGATAGCAGGCCCATAAAAAGTTACTTTTATAGAAACCAATTCACTTGCTCTCTAAAATGTAAGTTGGGTTTGAGTACACGGTAGTTTCCAATCCCAATCTCTCAAAATCTGATAGTTGAAATGGTGATTCAACTATTACAGCTATGCTACTCTTATTTGTCAAAAAATCCTTGATGTTCTTAAAGTCGTACACACTTTCGAGGTTTTTTAAGTTCAATGATTCTAAAGGGATATAGATTTTTCCATTTCCCCTTTTTGATCGCAAAATTAACGTTTTAATATTCGTTAGTGACCCCAAGCAACTTGGAACCGTTCTGTTGTTTATTGTAACTTTTAATGTTTTCAGCTCCTTCCATGTGGAAACTTCTTCAATAAATTCGCAAAAAAAATCATCATTGGTGAGACTAACTGACAATACTTCAATTTGGTGTTTGTTGTTTAAGTCAGCTAATTGGGAAATCCTGAAGTTAAAGTCCAACATTCCTAACCTCGTTAATTGATTAAGAACTCCTATTTGATTTAAGATTGCCAAATTGACAGTTGTGTCTTTCCCAAAAGCGACACTGATGTTTTTAAGTTTGCTCCTGCTAAAATCTACAGCAGAATCGAGTTCAATAAAATCCAAATTCAATATCTCCAAAGATTCCATTTCCGATAGACAACTTGCTTTAGACAAGGAGCCTCCAAATGAATCTATTCGCTTTAGTTTCGTTGCCGCGCACAATGATTTCGGGAATAAATAAATATTTGTATCAGTGATGTCTAAGTGAATTAGGTTGCTAAAAGGAGTTTGGGAATCCAATGTAGATAATGGATTCATCGATAGTTTTAAGTACTCCACATTTTGAAAATCATACTTTGACAAGTCATTTAGACCATTACAATCTAAAATTATTGAAGAGTATTTTTGAATAACAGCTGCGCTAATCTCCTTTCGTTTATGAGGTCTATCACTACAATTTGATAAATCAAGCGTATCTGCCGTTTGCGTCAAAGTAAGCAATAGAAATAATTTAACCATCATTGATAAAATTTATAGACCATCCAACCTACTCAGAGTCACTCGTCAGAGGACTCTGAGGTTGATATCAACCCATTCAATTCTTTATAATGCACCACTTCCCAAAATCCCTTGCTTTCACTTTCGTAGAACCCCGCGCTTGAATGCGGATATGTAACAAAATCATCAACCAAGCTCCACTTGCCGTTTACAGGATTATGGTGAATATAATCCAACTTTTGTTCGAGCATCTTTTGATTGAAACACTTCCGCGCATCAAAGGACAACCTGAATACCTGGTGTTTCTTACCTTTCTTCCTCTCGCTTTCTTCAACACCCTGCTCTAACTGTTTGAGTAGATTAGTTTTGTCCTCCGTATCAAGGCGCCTGACGATATCGTAAGCCATAAATCGCTTGCCTTCACCAACAAGCTTGTTCAGCGACTTTTTTGGATTGGTTGGAAAGAGTAGCACATGCACATGATTAGGCATAATAACATAGCCGGACACATAGCAGCCATCTTTCTTTAAAAACTCAAACCACTTGTAAACCGATGGATATGCCCTTGCTTCTTCAAACAAGGGTAGCCAGTTGTAACAGGTAACTGTACAAAAGTAAACTTCGTGATGTTCGGTATGTAAGGTGTGTGACGACAAGTGTCTCTGTTTAATTTGGTCTCATAATTTATTTCTCTTTCTATAATTTCGTTTTACTCAGAGTCCTCTGCCACTCCTTATCCTATCGCTCATGAGTGACTCTGAGGAGGTTTAGTTATAAAGCTATATTGGTTACTCGCAGAAAAATCGTAAATTAGTCGTGAATTATGGCTACTGCAACAAAAAAAGTACAGAGAAAGCGCACAGCTAAGAAGAGTGTGGCTATTAGCAAAAAAGTGAAGAGTTATGATAAGGCTCCATTTTTTGTTAAAAAGGCTAAGGCTATGGAGGCTATTTTAAAAGCGCATGGCTTACCAAGTGAGTTGGCACATGCCTAGGTTTCAAATTCCTTCCATCTTCTCTCAATCAACTTAAGTCAATCTTTCTTTCAGTTGGTCTTTCCGCAGAACGAACCTTTTCGTTTGACAGAATAGTCGTGTATATGGAATGCGCGGTCGAGTACCATTACTGATTCTTTCAAATTTTTGCTGGACGAATGGAATAAAGGTCCAAAGCCCTAATACGTGGAGCTTAGTGAACAGTACTTGAGAACGTAAGATTTTGAAAATGGGATGACTGTGCATTACCAGTGCGATGGCCTCTACCGGATTGCGAGCCGTTTAGGCCGTAATGAGGCACGAATGGAGGCCGCGAGTGGAGTGAGGGTGTGAGCAGAGAGAGCTGACGAAGGAAGCGGCTGCGAACTTTGTTGGCAGGCCGAGTGTCGCTTACAACGAATTCGGTTAGCAATTATAAGGCGCAGAATATGCTAACCGAATTGCTCACTTTTTCTTTGAGATTGTTTGTGCTTGGATGGTGGTGAGAAAATAAAAAAGCCGCTCAAACATAAAATTTAAGCGGCTTTCGTTTTGTTTGCCTTGCGGCTGGTGATCCCGCTGGGATTCGAACCCAGGACCCTTACATTAAAAGTGTAATGCTCTACCAACTGAGCTACGAGATCTTACCTTTTACAGTTCTTTGAGGCCGTTGGTATGCTTCAAAGTCTCAATTCTTTGGCTGTTTTAACAGCTTTTCCGTAATTGAGGGCACAAAGGTAACACGATAAAAAACATATGCAAAAAGGGGGTTTAAAAATTCTGATAATCGTTTTGATTGCCCTTACCCCAATACTTACCCTTGGCAATAACCCCCTGCTGACGAAGGCCGATTCTCTGTTTCAGCAGAAACGCTACACCCAATCGTATGAAATTTACCGATCGCTATTTGAAGCCCACCTCTATTCCCCCGCCATGTTGCTGAAGATGGCCTATATTCAAGAGGGCCTCGACCGTATTTCTTCCTCTGCCTATTACCTGAACCTGTACTACCTCGCCACCTACGATGAATCGGTCGCAACCAAGCTGGAAGAACTGGCCGCTAAACATAAACTGGAAGGATACACCTCAACCGAAACGGGTAAACTTTTTTCACTATGCCAACAGTACACCAACCGCATCTCGCTGGCTCTTGCTGGCGCTTCTTTTCTTCTGCTCTTGCTTTGCCTGACACTGAAATTCCGTTTTAAAATTAAACCGGTGGTTGCCTGGAGTTTGTTTGCCATGGTTTCGGTTGCCCTGCTGGCACACCTGAACCTGGCCGGCCGTCACACACAAGCCATCATTGTCAACAGCAATACGTACTTAATGGATAAGCCATCGGCAGGAAGCTCGGTAATTGCCATTGTGCGCGATGGGCATCGCGTTGAAATTCTTGGCAGGAAAGATGTCTGGCTAAAAGTTTCGTGGGGAGATGTTGAGGTGTACATCAAAGAGAACAACGTACTGCCCATAAAGCTGTAGCTATAACCGTAAGCTGACAATCCCCTTGTATCCGCGGTTAGAATACCGAATATAATAATAGTATACCCCCGTGGGCATGCCTTCTCCATACCACCTGAAATTGCGATCGTCACTTTCGTATACCGCTTTCCCCCAGCGGTCGTAAATACGGATGTTCACAAACTTGCCAAAACAATTATCGTCTGGCAGAATGCTGATGAACTCGCCTGTATCTTCGTTATATTCAACCATTCCGAAGAATGCATTTTTATCATCGCTGTTAGGAGAAAAAACATTGGGAGGATTAAACGCTTCTTCTTCGGCCGATTCAATATGAACCCTCAAAACAAGTGTATCAGCTTTATAAAATTTACATTTATTCAGACTGTCCACAACCATCAGGCTAAATTCAAACACATCTTTCACTTCCAGGTTGATGCTGTCGCACAGCAACTCCCAACGGAACTGCGAAGCAACTGTACCCCGATCAAAATCTTCGGGAAACGATGCGCCATACGCAGAAGCGCTGAACCCAATGCCATTCGCGCGCAACAAAATCGGGGTGTTATCCACATCGCTGCCGGTTACATCCAGCACCAACGGTTCGCCATACATTTGCAGACTAACTTCCAAGGTGTCGGCTAAACTTTCCAGCGCATTATCAATAACGGGCGGAGTGATCTGAGAAAAATCGGTAATGCTCAGATTAAAGTACGTAGTGTCGGCATGCACCACCGAACACAGGTCTATATCTTCCACAATGAAATAAAGTTCGAACGATGACTTTTGCGTAAAGTCATACACATCGCATTTCGGATCCCAGCTCAGTGTTTTGTTGATTGGCCCCGGCTCGGTACCGGTAAGCGTGCTGCTGAAGGACATACCAAAATCTTCCAACGTAAAATCAACCGGCACTAATCTGTATGACAGTAATTCACCATCGGCATCAGAAGCCTGCAACGGCCACGTTTCAATCGCACCACCTTCTGAAACCACGGCTGTTATTTCTGTTCCGTTTCCCGGATTGCTAAATAACGGATGCGCATTGGGTGGTGGATCTAAATGCACGGTTACCATCAGCGTATCGCGCAAGGGCACAGCGCAGGCGTCATCAAACGCCACAATGCCTATTTGAAAATCACCGGAAGGAACATACGGACACACCGGAAGACAAATGGTAAATACAGCACCTTCTCCATTTACAATAGCGGCATGGGTAACAACGGGCAACACTTCACTCAGATTTTTCTTAAAGCCGATTGGAATAGCCCTGATTCTTATATTCTCCTGAAAGCCGTCATCCGCCAATAACGTGCTGGGATCTGTAACACGCACTTCAAAGCATCGCTCTTCGTCTGTTTCTGTCCCATCAAAAAAAACTTCCAGCGTTCCATTGGTATTGAAATCAGCGCTCTCCAATGTTTTTCCTTCAATGCGCGGAGGCACCGGCACCGGGCAGGCATCCAGCACCAGCATTTGAAAGTCTCTGCGCGCCTCTCCTATTTTAATACCATCGCGAAATTCTTCACAGCGCACAGCAAAAACATACAGACCCTGTCTACCGGGTGTAACCGATAAAAAACCATCGTCACTGATTTCAAGGTTAGTCACGCCCTTCATAATATTATCTAACCCAAAACCAGGACGCCAGGAAACCTCAGGATAAGGCCCTGGCCTTGGTAACTGCAGTGACTGGTTATTGATCACAACCGGTGGAGGAAGGGCATCAGCCGTAATGGTATTTAGCGGTGTTACTAACGAATACACCAAAGAATCGCCATCATCATCGATGCCGGCAAAATCAACGAAGTAGGGAATGTTCGGACATGCGTAATCGCTGAGGGGTGGAAATAACCTTGGTGTGTTGTTGATAAACGGCTGGCCATTTTTTACGACAGGCGGAAACTCCAGGTAAAACGTTTGACCGCCATAGCGCGTTCCTCCACTGTTAGGGTCTTCACTGTAAATATTGGTAATTCCATAATTGCGGCAGCAGCGCTCCCACGAAACATAGTAACCCTCCGGATCATTAAACACATCGTTGCGCAACACAACCGTAGCGGTGTATACCAATTTGTTGGTAACCAATTCTTCAATCTGGCACTCGTCATTAGTATACGGTACCGAACGCTGTACTCCGTCAAACGGTAAAGCAAGAAAGCTTGAACTTGCATTTCCCGGAATAAGAAAAACAGGCATGTTATCTCGCTTACGAAAAAAACGCACCACGGCTTCCAGGTCTCGCGCTCCCTCTGAACCATTAATAGAATCAAAATACAAAATGAGTGTTAACCGGTAGGTGTTGCCGCTGATGAATCGGAGTTCAAATTCCCCACCAACAATGTGTGATGCCCGGGCTGACAGGAACATCAGCGAGAGAATACCGATCGTCACGAATTTTTTCATAACACATCTTGCACAATACGAAAGATAAGAAATTGGCTGCTGGCTTAAAACACGCGTATTTGTGTAATTTCGCAGCCAATGAAGAAAGGTGATATTCTGGCTGATGTAGTGGTGGAAAGCATGGCCGCTGAAGGCAAATGTGTGGCACGAATTGAAGGAAAAGTATTATTCATTGAGGGGGCAGCACCGGGCGATGTAGCTGATATTTCGCTTACGCGGATCAAATCAAGCTTTTTAGAAGGGAGGGCCGTTACCATAAAAAAATTCTCCGACAAGCGGACAGATCCCTTTTGTTCTCACTTCGGATTATGCGGTGGCTGCAAATGGCAAAACCTCGATTACAAAACGCAACTTCAGTACAAGCAGCAACAAGTAATTGATAATCTGGAAAGGTTGGGCGGACTAACGCTTCCGCAGATCAACCCGATCATCGCATCCAAAAAAATAAAGCACTACCGTAATAAGTTGGAATTTAGTTTTACTTCACGAAGGTGGTTGACTACAGAAGAGTTTAATGAAATAAAGCGTGAAAGCCCCCCACCCCGTCCTTCGGACACCCCTCTCCCTTGGGAGAGGGGAAGGGGTGAGGGCCTCGGTTATCATCTTCCCAAAAGTTTTGATAAAGTTTTTGATGTCGAACATTGTTACCTGCAACCGGAGCCGTCCGATAGTATACGCCTGGCGATAAAAGAAACTGCCTTAAAAGAGAACATTCCTTTTTTTGATACCAAAAAACAAAATGGATTTCTTAGAACGCTCGGAATCCGCACAGCCAATACGGGTGAAGTCATGGTGATCCTCCAGGTAACGGCCTATAATAAAGATTGGATCGAAAAAATTCTTGGTCATGTTGCCAATGCCTTTCCACAGGTAACATCACTGAACTATGTCGTGAACGCCAAAAAGAATGATACGTATGGCGATTTGGAAGTCCATTGCTGGAAGGGCAACCCGTACATTACCGAAACGATGCAAAAACCTGACGGCAACGGAACATTGCAATTCAGAGTAGGACCCAAATCATTTTACCAGACCAATGCCGAACAGGCTCATGCGCTTTATCTGGCAGCATGGAAGATGGCTGACCTGAAGGGTGATGAACTAGTATACGACTTATATACCGGTACCGGAACAATCGCCAATTTTGTGGCGGCCAACGCAAAAAAGGTTAT
This sequence comes from Cyclobacteriaceae bacterium, assembly GCA_049306095.1. Lineage (GTDB taxonomy): Bacteria > Bacteroidota > Bacteroidia > Cytophagales > Cyclobacteriaceae > UBA2336. The sequence continues at coordinate 14,463 of JBAQPU010000022.1, read as the reverse complement.
CGGATTAGAATACGTTGCTCCTGCCATAGAGGATGCCAAAATAAATTCGAAGCTAAACAACATCAGCAATACCGACTTCTGCGCAGGCGACATTAAAGACCTGTTGGATGATGACTTTCTCGATAAACACGGAAGACCGGATGTGATTATCACCGACCCACCACGAGCCGGTATGCACGAGGATGTTTGTACTATGCTACTAAAAGCATCGCCTGAAAAAATCGTGTATGTGAGCTGCAACCCTGCCACCCAGGCGCGCGACCTGAAAATACTTTCTGAAAAATACATCATTGAGGCTGTACAGCCGGTGGATATGTTCCCGCACACCATGCATGTGGAAAACATTGTTTTACTGACGCGTATCCCTGCCTAAAGCTTTAGTGACCGCTGGTTAACGAAAGCTTAGAACGGTCTGACGACTTGCCCCTAAAATAATTTCATCACAATTTTGCAACCTCTCCTTATCTCTGTCTAAAAGTCATCCTGAGCGGAGCGAAGGATCTTCTAACCAATAATAAGTTGGAAATTAGATGCTTTATGCTTCCGATATCAGCGGTCAGACGGCTTTCATTCTTCGTTTAGGTACACAGGCAGACTTGTCATCCTAAGCGGAGCGAAGGATCTTCTACCCTCTTTAACCTGAAAGTACACCGCTACCTAACATTCGTTTATCAGCTCCTTAAAAATTTATTTCGATATTTTCTTGAATTCAAATTTTTCAATCACCATACTTGCATCACGCACAAAGGAAAAATGATACAACTCAATACTTTATCGAACCGCTTACAGCAACTGAACTTGCTGAACGGAGTTTCCGTGCTAGTCATTATTACCCTTATTATTAAACCATCGGGGCGATGATGATATAATTTTATAAACAGAAATTATCAACCGCCCCGACTCATCCTCGGGGCGGTTTTATTTTATAGATACTTAAACAAACTAACAGTTGTTCAACATGTACTACAACAAAAACACAACACTCTACCTCAACGGAAAATTTATCAAAGCCACCGATGCCAGTACGGATCTGTACAGCCAAACATTGCATTATGGCTATGGTGTGTTTGAAGGAATTCGCGCATACCAAACGATAAACGGAACAAAAATATTTAAGGCTGTTGAGCATTACGAACGCCTTCGAAAAAGCGCTGAGCTGATAAACATTCCGTTTAAGTATGATACCGATGAGCTCATTCGGGTTACCTATCAACTGTTAAAGAAGAACAATCTCACGGATGCTTACATCCGTCCGCTGGTGTATTGCAGTCCGAATATGTCCCTCACTCCACCCAAAGAAGTGTACCTGATGATCTGCGCCTGGGAATGGGGAAAATACCTGGGAGATAACTTGCTAAAACTTTGCTTGTCTTCATATCAGCGACCGAACCCTAACTCGGTGAAAGTAGAAGCCAAAGTAACCGGCCATTATGTGAATTCCATATTAGCAACAAGCGAAGCGAAGGTTCGCGGTTACGATGAAGCCTTGATGCTGGACATGAACGGCTACGTGGCCGAAGCACCAGGCGCCAACTTCTTTTACGAAAAAGATAACGTGCTCTACACCTCTCCGCTCGGTCACATTCTTCCCGGTATCACCCGACAAACCGTCATCAACATTTGCCGTGAACTGGAAATTCCTGTTAAAGAAAAATTTTTTAAGCCTGAACTGCTGGAAGAAGCCGACAGCGCTTTCTTGTGTGGTACCGCAGCTGAGGTTGTTGGCGTTGAGTCGATCGATGCAAAACCCTTCCGCAAACCCTGGAGCGAAAGTCTGGGTGCGGTTATCCAGGAAGCGTACAAGTGCCAGGTGTTGGAGAAATCGTTTAGTCATGTAATTATCTAGACACAAGACATTAGTAGCAAGTAGTAAGAAACAAGTAGAAAACAGAAACCAATGTCCATTAATAAATACAGCAGAACCATCACGCAAGATCCAACGCTGCCGGCATCGCAGGCGATGTTGTATGGCATTGGCTTAACCGAACACGACCTCACCAAAGCACAGGTAGGTATTGTGAGCACCGGTTTTGATGGCAACACCTGTAACATGCATTTGAACAAACTTGCGCAGGAAGTAAAAACCGCGGTGTGGGATAATGAGTTGGTGGGGCTGATCTTCAACACCATTGGAGTAAGCGATGGCATCAGCAACGGCACGGAAGGCATGCGCTATTCATTGGTAAGTCGTGAAGTCATTGCCGATTCGATCGAAACAGTTTGTGGCGCGCAATACTATGATGGACTGATCGCGGTAGTGGGCTGCGATAAAAATATGCCGGGGTCGCTCATCGCGATGGGAAGGTTAAACCGTCCTGCCATCATGGTGTATGGCGGAACCATTGCCGGTGGACACTGGAAAGGCAAAGCCTTGAACATCGTTTCCGCTTTTGAGGCGTTAGGCGAAAAAATTTCCAATAAAATCTCCGATGAAGATTACAAAGGTGTAATCCAAAACGCTTGTCCGGGGGCCGGTGCGTGCGGAGGGATGTACACCGCCAACACCATGGCATCTGCAATCGAGGCGTTGGGTATGGCACTTCCGTACTCGTCATCCAACCCTGCGCTGAGCAAAGAAAAATCGCTGGAATGTCAGCAGGCAGGAAAAGCAATTCTTAATCTGCTACAAAAAAATTTAAAACCTCGCGACATCATGACGCGCAAAGCATTTGAAAATGCTATTACCGTGGTGATGGCCTTGGGCGGATCGACCAACGCAGTGCTGCACCTGATTGCCATGGCCAAAGCCGTTGGCGTTTCGGTTACACAGGAAGATTTTCAGAGTATATCAGATAAAACTCCGCTGTTAGCGGATTTAAAACCAAGTGGTAAATACCTGATGGAAGACCTTCATAAAATCGGGGGTGTTCCTGCGGTAATGAAATATTTATTACAAAAAGGTTTCCTTCATGGCGATTGTATCACCGTGACCGGAAAAACCATTGTCGAAAATTTAATAAGCCTCTCCCCTCTCAATTTTGATAAACAAGATGTTGTGCTTCCGGTAGAAAAAGCCATCAAGGCAACGGGACACATTCAGATTTTATACGGCAACCTGGCTGAGAAAGGATCGGTTGCCAAGATCACGGGAAAAGAAGGTGAAAAATTTTCAGGGCCGGCCCGTGTGTTCAATGGCGAGTTTGAATTGGTGGATGGAATCCGCTCGGGCAAAATCAAAGAAGGTGATGTGGTGGTGATCCGCTATGTCGGGCCGCGAGGCGCACCCGGCATGCCGGAAATGCTAAAGCCTACTTCGCTTATCATGGGCGCTGGCCTTGGAAAAAATGTAGCGCTCATTACCGATGGAAGATTTTCCGGAGGAACCCACGGATTTGTGGTAGGCCACATTACGCCTGAAGCTTTTGATGGCGGCTTGCTCGCCTTCGTAGAAGATGGCGACCCCATCGAAATCGACATCCAAAAACACCAACTGAATTTGAAAGTTGATGAACAAGCCCTTGCCCAGCGAAGAAAGCGTTGGGTGCAACCCGCTCTTGCTGTGAAAAGCGGAGTATTAAAAAAATATGCCAACCAAGTAAAAACTGCTGCCGATGGATGCGTTACTGACGAAGACTAAGCCCGAAACAAAAACAAAGATCTCGGGATCTGAAGCATTGCTTCGATGCCTCGTAGCCGAGGGAGTTAACACAATTTTCGGTTATCCTGGCGGAGCCATCATGCCTGTGTACGATGCACTCTATCATTACAGCGACAAGCTCAATCACATTTTAGTTCGCCACGAGCAAGGCGCCATTCATGCAGCACAAGGATTTGCGCGTGTTTCAGGAAAGGTGGGCGTTGCTCTTGCAACATCCGGACCGGGCGCCACTAACCTGGTTACAGGGTTGGGCGATGCGCTCATCGATTCAAATCCTGTAGTGTGTATTACAGGACAAGTTGCCGAACACTTGCTGGGCACCGATGCTTTTCAGGAAATGGATGTGATCAACACAACCCTGCCGGTGACCAAATGGAATGTTCAAATAACGGAGGCCTCCTCCATTGCACAGCAAGTTGCCAAAGCATTTTACATTGCACGAAGCGGAAGGCCAGGCCCTGTTCTCATCGACATTACCAAAAACGCGCAGTTTGAAATGATCGAGGAGTTCACCTATGGGCCTTGTCAATCAGTTCGAACGTATTCACCAACTCCGAAGTTGAATTTTCCGGCTCTTGAAGAAGCCGCACGACTGATCAATCAGGCACAACGACCCTACATCCTCGCGGGGCAAGGAGTGTTGTTAAGCGGAGCCACCAACGAGTTAATAGCTCTCGCAGAAAAGGCTGACATTCCGGTTGCATCAACACTGCTTGGGCTTTCGTGTTTCCCAACCACGCACAAACTGTATGCAGGTTTTTTAGGGATGCACGGCAATTACGGGCCCAATGTGCTTACCAACGAATGTGATGTATTGATTGCCGTTGGGATGCGCTTCGATGATCGCGTAACCGGCAACGTGCATAAATACGCGAAACAAGCCAAGGTCATCCACATAGAGATTGATAAAGCCGAGATCAATAAAATTATTCCTGCCGATGTGGGCATCCATGCCGATGCAAAAGAAGCACTGAAAGCATTGCTTCGTTTGGTGCAGCCTGCCCAACACGAAAATTGGTTAAAGGCCTTTCAGGATGCCTTTCAGAAAGAGCATGAAAAAGTAATACAATTCGATTACTATCCGTTAGGCCAGTCTCTTAAGATGGGTGAAGTAATTCGTGAACTGTCAGAACAAACAAAAGGCGAAAGTATTATTGTGACAGATGTGGGTCAGCACCAGATGGTGGCTTCACGCTACTATCCGTTTAAAAATCCGCACACCAATGTCACCTCCGGTGGTGCAGGCACGATGGGTTTTGCGTTGCCTGCCGCCATTGGGGCAGCCTTGTCGCAACCCGGCAAGCAAGTAGTGGCCATTATCGGTGATGGCGGTTTTCAAATGACATTACAAGAATTGGGAACCATTATGCAGTATAACATCCCGGTAAAAATTTTATTGCTCAATAATAATTTTCTGGGCATGGTGCGCCAGTGGCAGCAACTGTTTTTTGAGAGCCGCTATTCATTTACCGAATTGAAGAATCCGAATTTCGTTGCCCTTACTGAGGCTTATAACATTCCTGCTAAAAAGGTTTCTGAAAGAAAAGATTTGAAAGTTTCTATTGCAGACATGCTGAAAGCTGATGGCCCATTTTTGCTGGAAGCTGTTGTTGAGAAAGAAGAAAATGTTTTCCCGATGGTACCCACCGGGGCTGGCGTTGCCGAAGTTATTCTGGAACCACCACAAAAGAAATAAACACACGTGTTATGAAAAAAGAATTCACTATTGAAGTACTGGCTGATAATAATTTTTCAATCCTGAACCGGATCATCAACGTATTGAACCGCAGGCGTGTGCGCATCAAAAAATTAATCGCGCACGAGCACGAGGATGACTTCCGTAAAGGCGGAGCCACCTTGTTGCTGTACACCACCACAGAGGCGATTGAAAAAATAAAGCATCAGTTAGAAAAACTTATAGAAGTTGAATCTGCCCGTTACTACGAAGGCAGCGAACACTATTTTGAATTAAGTGAACGAAATAACAAACAGGTTGCCTGAACATAGATACCTAAACACATCAACACCTAAACACATAAGCACATTAACACATAAGCACATCAACACATAAGCACATCAACACTTAAACACATAAGCACATCAACACTTAAACACATAAAGAATGGCACAAATAAATTTTGGAGGAACCGTAGAAGAAGTTGTAACCCGGGAAGAATTTCCGATGAGCAAAGCATTAGACGTATTGCGTAATGAAACCATTGCCATCATCGGGTATGGCGTACAGGGCCCCGCACAGGCATTAAACCTCCGCGATAACGGATTCAATGTGATCGTTGGCCAGCGAAAAGGAAAAACCTGGGACAAAGCCGTGAAAGATGGCTGGGTACCCGGTGAAACACTTTTCGATATTGAAGAAGCTGCGAAGCAAGGAACAATCTTACAATTCCTGCTTTCCGATGCCGGTCAAATCGCCTCGTGGCCTGTGATCAAACCATACCTCACAAAAGGAAAAACGTTGTATTTCTCTCACGGCTTTGGAATCACTTTCAAAGAGCAAACCGGAATTGTTCCTCCTGCCGATGTAGATGTGGTGCTCGCGGCACCAAAAGGATCAGGAACTTCTGTTCGCAGGCTATTCCTGCAAGGAAAAGGCATCAACGCCAGTTATGCCGTGTTTCAGGATGCTACAGGTAAGGCAACCGAAAAAGCAATCGCATTAGGTATTGGTGTTGGATCAGGTTACTTATTCAAAACAGATTTCAAAAAAGAAGTTTACTCCGACCTCGCTGGCGAACGCGGAACACTCATGGGCGCCATTGCCGGAATTTTTGAAGCCCAGTACGAAGTGCTTCGCGCGAACGGCCACTCTCCTTCTGAAGCATTCAACGAAACGGTAGAAGAACTCACACAAAGTCTGATGCCACTCGTAGCGGAAAACGGAATGGACTGGATGTATGCCAACTGCTCAACCACTGCACAGCGTGGTGCCCTCGACTGGAAGAAAAAATTCAAGGCGGCAACACTACCGGTATTTAAAGAACTGTATGCCAGTGTAGCCTCCGGCCAGGAAGCGAAGCGCACCATCGAAACCTGCAGCAAGCCCGACTACCGGGAAAATTTACAGGTTGAGTTAAAAGAACTTCGCGAAAGCGAACTATGGCAAGCCGGTGCGGCTGTGCGATCGCTGCGCCCTGAAAAACAACAGGTTGAGGTGAGTATGATCAATCAGTAGACATAAGTAACAAGACGTAAAGTAGTAAGACAATGGTAATAATAAAGTCTTACACCTTACTACTTACATCTTAAGTCCAAAATAAATGGTAACAACACTAAAACAAGATATCAACATTGACAACGCGCATAACCTGTTAAAGCAGGTCGTGCTTAAAACACCGTTGCAATTCCACCGCAAGCTTTCAGAAAAGTTTGCCTGCGAGGTGTATTTGAAACGTGAGGATTTGCAGGTGGTTCGTTCATATAAAATCAGGGGCGCTTACAACCTGATTCAAAGTCTAACCGAAGATCAGCGCAAGCGCGGTGTTGTATGTGCCAGTGCGGGTAACCACGCGCAGGGTGTAGCGTGGTCGTGCAAAACACTCCATATTAAAGGAGTTATCTACATGCCGGCCATCACGCCCAAGCAGAAAATCAACCAGGTAAAAATGTTCGGCAACAGCATGGTGGAAGTGGTGCTGATTGGTGACACGTTTGATGAATGTCAGGCGCATGCATTGGAATATTGCGCTCAACACGATTCCAATTTTATTCCTCCCTTCGATCATCCCAAAATCATCGAAGGGCAAGGAACGGTTGCCAAAGAAATCTTCGAAGAGCAATCGGATATCGATTTCATCTTTGTTCCCGTTGGCGGTGGCGGATTGTGCGCAGGCATTGGCCGGTATGTGAAAACGTATTCTCCCAACACTAAAATTATTGGAGTAGAGCCTTCTGGCGCTCCATCCATGCAGGCTGCACTTAATGCAGGCAAGCCGGTAGTACTTGAAAAAATCCAACGTTTTGTAGATGGCGCATCGGTAAAAAAGGTGGGAGATATTACCTTTCCCTTGTGCCAGTCGGTTATAAACGACATGACCCTGGTACCGGAAGGAAAAGTGAGCTCCACCATTCTTCAATTGTATAACGAAGACGCCATTGTTGCCGAACCTGCAGGTGCGCTTTCCATTGCAGCGCTTGACCAGCATGCCGATCTGATCAAAGGGAAAAAAGTGGTATGCGTCCTCAGTGGCGGCAATAACGACATTGATCGCATGCAGGAAATTAAAGAACGTTCACTCCTGTACGAAGGATTAAAGCATTATTTCATCGTGCGATTTGCCCAACGACCTGGCGCATTGAAAGAATTTGTGAACCACATCCTCGGCCCTACCGATGACATTGTGCGCTTTGAATTTATTCAAAAACACAACAAAGAAACAGGGCCGGCATTGATTGGAATTGAAGTAAAATCGAAAAATGATTTTGGCTCACTCATTAACCGGATGGATGAGCACAAACTGAATTATACACTGGTGAATCAACATGAAAACCTGTTTGAATATTTAGTATAAAAGTGAAATGCATTTTAACCACATAGACACAGAGGGCACATAGGTTATTCATTTCTATGCGGTCTATGTGAAACATATCTCAAAAAAATATTTACAAACCATTAAACTTTAAACTTTACCTGATTATCTTGCCTCAACAATGAAAAAGCAACACACGATATTCTTCAAAGCCATCAGTGCTTGCGTTGCTATTCCTGCCGTGGTAAATTCAATTACCACAACTACAACCATTACGGGGTAACCCGTCTATCGTACCATATCACCCCGCCCACGCGCATACTGTTTCCAGGAAGCAGCCTTGTGTGTCAATTTTTTTAACCATTAATCTTCATCCATGAAAATATTAAAGTTTGGTGGCTCATCGGTAGCCACTCCTGAAAGAATAAAATCGGTCATTGAGATCGTCAAACCATATCTGAAAGAAGATATCGCGTTGGTCTTCTCTGCCTTTGGCGGAATAACCGATCAACTTATCCAATTGAGTAACCTTGCTGTAGCAGGAAATCCGGAATACAAGAAAATTTTAGAACAGGTAGAGAAACGCCATCTCGATGCTGTTCGTGAATTAATCGGAGTTTCATCGCAAAGCGGAATACTGGCACAGGTAAAAATTCAAATGAACGAGCTGGAGGATGTATTGCATGGTATCTTCCTGGTGAAGGAAAGAACACCGCGCACCCTCGATTATATCATGAGTTTTGGCGAAAGGCTTTCAGCCTACATTATTACCGAAGCTTGTAAAGATCGTGGCTTGCCATTTGAATTTCTCGATGCCCGCAACGTCATTCGAACTGATAACCAATTCGGTAATGCAAAAGTTGATTTTGAAGTTTCCAACAAACTTATTCATGATCATTTTCTGCATCATGCTGATGTACAAGTGATCACCGGTTTCATCGCTACTTCTGAAAGCGGAGAGACCACTACCCTCGGTCGCAGCGGATCAGACTATACAGCTGCCATCTTTTCCGGTGCACTGAAAGCTTCGGCACTTGAAATTTGGACGGATGTGGATGGCCTCATGACAGCCGATCCGCGATTGGTAAAAAAATCATTCACTGTTCCGCAACTGAGTTACGAAGAGGCTATGGAACTTTCGCATTTTGGCGCCAAGGTAATTTTTCCTTCCACCATGCAACCAGCGATGGTTCATCGTATTCCAATCTGGGTAAAAAATACGTTTAATCCAGCGGCTGCCGGAACGCAGATTCATGCTTCCTCTTCGAATGGAAAATTGATCAAAGGCATCTCATCGATGAACAACATCAGTTTGCTGAATGTACAGGGCAGCGGACTATTAGGCGTTGTGGGCATGTCGATGCGGTTATTCTCTACCTTAGCGTACGAAAAAATAAATGTTATTCTCATCAGCCAGGCCTCATCGGAGCACTCGATTTGCATTGCTATTGAAAGTGAAGTGGCACCGCGCGCAAAAGCAGCGATCGAAAAGGAATTCAGGCATGAACTCCGTGAGGAACTCATCGATGAAATCAAAATTGAAAAAGATCTTTCGATTGTCGCAGTTGTTGGTGATGGCATGAAACACCATCCCGGCACAAGCGGAAGGATGTTTGGAGCTTTCGGAAAAAATGGTGTAAACGTAGTGGCGATTGCCCAGGGTTCATCGGAAAGGAATATTTCTGCCGTTATTCAGCAAGCCGATGTTTCAAAAGCATTAAATGCGCTACACGATGCCTTCTTCCTTTCAGATAAGAAAACATTGAATCTCTTTCTGATTGGAACAGGGCTCATAGGCAATACGCTTGTAAATCAGATCAGCGATCAGTTTCAAAAACTATCCACTCAAAATAAACTGGAAGTAAAGCTTGTGGGCGTTGCGAACAGCAGTAAAATGCTATTCGATGAAAATGGACTGTCATTAAACTCCTGCATCAACACCATGAAAGAAACCGGTGAAGCTATGAAACTTGAAAAATATGTTCAGCAAATGATTGACCTTAATCTTCCCAGCAGCGTGTTTGTTGATTGTACCAACAGCGCGGCTGTACCGGATTTGTACGAACTAATATTAAGCGCTAGCATCTCCATTGTTACACCCAATAAAAAAGCCAACTCAGGAACTTTTGAAAATTATCAGAAGCTGAAGTCGCTGGCGCAGAAAAGAGGAATCAGGTTTCTTTATGAAACAAATGTTGGCGCAGGACTGCCCGTGATCAATACCATGAACGATCTTTTGCTGAGCGGAGATAAGGTTATCCGCATTGAAGCTGTGCTGAGCGGCACCCTTAATTACATTTTCAGCGCTTTCACAGAAGGAAAGAAATTCAGTGAAATTGTAAACGATGCAAAAGCAAAGGGATACACTGAGCCCGACCCACGCGATGACTTAAGCGGCATGGATGTGGCCAGAAAAATTTTAATTCTCGCACGTGAAGCTGGCGAATCGCTGGAGCTATCAGATATTGTCGTGGAAAATCTTGTTCCGGAAAACTGCAGGCCTGAAATGAGTACAGATATTTTTCTTGGGAAACTGAAAGAACATGATTCGAACTTCGAACAAATCAGAACCGATGCAGAAGCACAAAAACAAAAACTTCGTTACCAGGCAGTGTTTGAAAACAAAAAAGCTTGCGTAAAATTGGGAATGGTAAAAAGCGAACATCCTTTTTATGCGCTATCGGGCAGCGACAATATGATTTTACTGACTACCGAGCGTTACCACGAGAGACCGATGGTCATTCGTGGTCCGGGTGCAGGCGCAGCAGTAACCGCAGCCGGAGTATTTGCCGACATCATCAGAATTGGAAACTATTCAAACTGATCGTCATGAAAAGCGTCAACGTATTTGCTCCTGCTTCCATCGGCAATGTGTCATGTGGTTTTGATGTGCTCGGATTAGCCGTCAACGATCCGGGCGATGTTGTTTCATTGGAATTGAATAATTCTAACGAAATAAAAATTAAATCCATTGAAGGTGATGGCGGCAAACTTTCATACGATGCCGATAAAAACACGGCAGGCGTTGCCGTGCGGGCATATTTAAAAGCCATTGAAAGTAATCAGGGAGTCGATATCACACTCCACAAAAATTTACCACTGGGCAGCGGCATGGGATCAAGTGCCGCCAGTGCAGTTGCGGCAGCAGTAGCTATTAATCACCTGATGGGCGAACCCCTGACGCGTGATCATCTCCTTCCGTTTGTGATGGAGGCTGAACGGGTAGCGTGTGGTTCTGCTCACCCCGACAATGCCGCACCCAGTTTATTGGGTGGGCTAATATTAGCACGAAGTGTTAACCCCCTGGATATTATTCGCATTCCCACCCCGAAAGATTTGATGTGTGTGTTGGTTCATCCGCACATTGAAGTGAGAACAAAAGACGCCCGCCAAGTGTTGAAATCATCCATATCACTAAAAGATGGGGTAACACAATGGGCGAACACGGCTGCGCTTGTGGCCGGTATGATGAAAGATGATTACGAACTGATTGGCCGATCGCTGGTAGATGTGGTGGCTGAACCGCTTCGCGCTGTTTTAATTCCGGGGTTTGATGAAATCAAAAAAACAGCCATTGAAAACGGAGCGTTGGGGTGCGGTATTTCCGGTTCAGGACCAACGGTTTTTTGCCTCTGTAAAGGAATTGAAAATGCCCATCGTGCAGCCAATGTGATTCAGGAAAAATTTAATTCCATGAATCTTCAAAATGAGCGTTTTGTATCATCTGTAAATAATCAAGGCGCAAGAATTATAACTGCATGAAATACTACAGCACGAACAATCGAAACCATCAGGTATCCTTACAGGAAGCGGTTATTAAAAGTCTTGCGCCCGATAACGGATTGTTCATGCCGGAAACCATCCCTGTTTTTTCCCCGGCAATCTTCACAGCATTACACGAAAAAACTTTCGCTGAAATCGCATATGATGTTGCTCATGCATTGCTGGGCAATGATATTCCCTCCAATCGGTTAAAGAAAATTGTTGAACACACCATCACGTTTGACGCTCCGCTGGTTGAAGTAGGGGAAAATATTTTTGCGCTCGAATTATTTCACGGACCCACGCTCGCTTTTAAAGATTTTGGAGCCAGGTTTATGTCGCAGGTGTTGGGGTACTTTTCAGAACAAATAAACCGTGAGATAGTCATTTTAGTTGCTACCTCCGGAGATACCGGCAGTGCAGTAGCACACGGATTTATGGGTGTACCCGGAACAAAAGTGATTGTGTTATATCCTTCAGGTCAGGTGAGTGAGATGCAGGAAAAACAATTTACAACCCTGGGCCAGAATATTACAGCAATAGAAGTGAGTGGCTCGTTTGATGATTGTCAGCGGCTCGTGAAGCAGGCTTTTCAGGATGAAGCATTGAATAAAAATTTTCTGCTCACCTCCGCCAACTCCATCAATCTTGCCCGCCTCATTCCACAATCATTCTATTATTTCTATGCGTGGTCGCGATTACCAAAAAAATCGGATGTTATTTTTTCAGTGCCCAGCGGAAATTTTGGAAACCTGACAGCCGGTTTACTGGCAAAAAAAATGGGACTTCCGGTCAATCGCTTTATTGCCGCTACCAATATCAACGACATTGTTCCGGATTACCTGAACTCAGGAATATTTTCAGCTAAACCTTCCATGGCAACCATCAGCAATGCAATGGATGTTGGCGACCCCAGCAACTTTGCCAGAATTTTAGATTTATTTCATCATGATCATGCAGCCATCCGACATAACATCTGGGGGTGTTCGTTCAGTGATGAAGAAACCCGTATCGCCATGAAGGAAGTATTTAAAAAATCAAACTACATCCTTGATCCACATGGTGCAGTTGGTTACTCAGGACTGAAAAAATATTTTACTCAACATCCACCATGCACCGGTGTGTTCTTTGAAACCGCTCACCCGGCCAAGTTTATTGAAACAGTTGAATCAACGCTGCAAACAAAAATCACAATTCCTCAAACCCTTCAGCTACTGCTAAATGGCATGAAGAAAACAGTAAAGAGTTCATCTGATTTTAGCGAGATTAAATCACACATTTCAAGGATTGCCGGGTAACTACCAAACAGTTGTCAGCATGAAGTTTTCACAACTTTTTATTGTCGGTTGAATTAACTTCCATCATATTGCAGACTTATTATTGATCATGATTATCTAAAGGAATACAAACGGAATAAACCGCCTCGCCCTGATAAAGAGCGGGGCGGTTTTGTTTTGGAATAATCAGAACGAACTAACACTTGTTAAGGGAATGACTAAACCTAAAACACTTTTTGAAAAAATCTGGGATGCCCATGTAGTGAAGCGTGCGGATGGATACCCGGATGCTTTTTTCATCGACCGCCACTTTATACACGAAGTAACAAGTCCCCAGGCTTTTGATGGACTGCGAAAGCGCGGTATCAAAGTCTTTAACACAAAACGCACTACGGCTACTGCCGATCACAACGTACCAACAAAAGATCAACACCTGCCTATCAAGGAGGCGCTTTCTCGCCACCAGGTAGAAACGCTAAAAAGGAATTGCGCTGAATTTGGCGTTGAGCTGTACGATCTGGGTCATCCGTTTCAAGGCATCGTGCACATCATCGGTCCGGAATTAGGATTAACATTACCCGGCATGACCATTGTGTGTGGCGATAGCCATACCTCTACGCACGGAGCCTTCGGCAACATTGCTTTTGGAATTGGAACAAGTGAAGTGGAACAAGTATTGGCAACCCAATGCGTGTTACAGTACAAACCCAAAACCATGCGCATTGAAGTGAACGGCACGTTGGGAAAAGGCGTGGTGGCGAAAGACATTATTCTATACATCATTTCAAAAATTTCTGCGAGCGGTGCTACCGGATACTTTGTTGAATATGCCGGCAGCGCCATAACCAGTCTGTCAATGGAGGCACGCATGACCATTTGTAACATGAGCATTGAGATGGGCGCTCGTGGTGGATTGATTGCTCCTGATGAAACAACTTTCAATTACATCAAGGGAAGAAAGTTTGCACCGCAAGGCGAAGCATTCAATAAAAAAGTTGAAGAATGGAAACAATTAAAAACTGATGCAGGTGCAACCTACGATCAGGTATTGGTGTATGATGCCGCTGACATTGCACCAATGATTACCTACGGAACCAATCCGGGTATGGGCATTAAAGTAACAGATCGCATTCCAACCGTTGAAGAGTTAAAAGAAATCAGTGAACAAACTTCATTTAAAAAATCACTGGAGTACATGGGCCTCGAGCCGGGCACACAACTTTTGGGTAAGTCGGTCGACTATGTTTTTATTGGAAGTTGTACCAACGCGCGCATTGAAGATTTGCGCATGGTGGCCACGGTGGTGAAAGGAAAAAAGAAAGCATCCAATGTTGAAGTA
>JBAQPU010000021.1:0-14839 GCA_049306095.1 Cyclobacteriaceae bacterium | reverse complement strand
GTTCTTTTGCTTTACGAATAACAATCAAAGCCGACCCGCAACGTATTTATGATGCATGGGCGACACAACAAGGTTTAGAAAGTTGGTTCCTGCGTAAAGCGGAATTCACCATGCCCGATGGTAACATCCGTGATAGAAGTTCACACGTTGATAAAGGAGATGCTTATGAATGGCTTTGGTTTGGATATGGTGATGATACGATGGAAAGGCGAGAGGTATTGGAAGCGAATGGCAAAAATTTACTTCGTTTCGTTTTCACTGGTGGATGTCTGGTCACCGTATTTATCAAGCATGAACACGGAGAAACAATTGCAGAACTGAAGCAAGAAAATATTCCATTAGAGGATGATCCTAAAATGAATCTGTGCCTGAACTGTTCAGCAGGGTGGACGTTTTACCTGACCAACCTCAAGTCGATTCTGGAAGGAGGAATTGATTTGAGAAATAAGAATGATAAAATCCTAAACGTGGTTAATGCTTGATTCTAAGACGGTGGGTTGCTTGATTCTATAAACTGCTTTCCAGTATCCAGAACCCATCATCCTTTATGCAAGCTCCCTCAAATCAACCGGTACCACGCGTGAAATCCCTTTCTCAACCATCGTGATTCCATAGATCACATCTGTTGTAGTCATCGTGCGTTTGTTGTGCGTCACAATCACAAACTGTGAATCTTTGCTGAAGCTTCTGATGATGTTGTTGAACTTATCGATGTTGGCATCATCCAACGGTGCATCCACCTCATCAAAAATACAGAACGGTGCGGGCTTCAACAGGTACATTGAGAACAGCAGGGCAGTGGCGGTCAGTGTCTTCTCACCACCCGAAAGCTGGTTGATGGTTAATGGACGTTTGCCTTTTGGTTTCGCGATAATATCAATTTCTGATTCCAGCGGATTGGTTGGATCAACAAGTTTCAAATCGCACTCATCGCCTTCGGTAAAGAGCGAGCGGAATACGCTGATAAAGTGTGTTTTAATTTTATTGAAGGCATCCATGAAAGTTTCACTGGCAACGCCCTCAATCTCACCAATGGTACTTAATAATGATTCTTTTGCTTTCAATAAATCATCCTTTTGGGTGATGATGAAGTCGTTGCGTTCCTTAATCTCAGTATATGCTTCCATCGCCATCGGGTTGATGGGCCCCATATTGTCGAGCTTTTCGCGCATCTTAATCACCTCTCCACGGATTTTATCTTCATCTGCTTTTGCGAATTCTTCAGCTTCTTCCGGTGTAGCCTGGCCAACAACGGTATCTAAATCAATATTAAATTCAACCGATAGTCGTTCTTTTACAGAATTCATTTGAAGCTTGCTTTCATTCAATGAATTCTGAAGCTCCATCAAAATGCTGTCGATATTCTGGCGGGCATGTTGTACTTCACGAAGTTCTTTCTCCACGTGATCAATATTTCCGCGTGCCTCGTAATATTCTTTTTCGGCCTCACTCAGACCTTTCTCCATCTCCTCCTTCTCGGTATACATACCGATCAACTCCGAATCATTGCTTTGAGTGGTCTCAACGATGTTTTTGGTCTCCTCTTCGTTTTTCTTCAGTTCGTCAATATTCAGTTCAATGCGTTGTGTACTTTGAGCCATTGATTCCTGTTTGAAACGAATTTCCTGGTCGGTACTTTTTACCCGATTCACCTGCTGGTGAAATAAGATGTTTTGTTCATTGAAGGCAGCCGACTTCTGACCCAATAGGTCAGTTTCCAAGGCCAGTTTTTCAGTAAACTCGCTCAATCGTGTTTCCTGCTCCAACATGGCATGCTGAAGTTCCTGAGCTTTTGGTTTCAGGTTATCGAGTTCTTTTAAAAGCGTATCAATTTTTTCGAGAATATCCTCCCTGCGCAAATCGGCAGTGCTTAGCATATTCGCAAACTGCTCTCGCTTGGTGCGGAATGAAACATATTCTTCATTTACCTGGCGTAGTGCGTTCTGCAACTCTTCAACCTGATGCCGCATCTTGTTTGACTTCAGTCTTTCCAGGTCAGACTGGCGTTGCACAAGACTCGTGCGAATTTCTTCGATCTTGGTAGTGAGTTCCTTTATTTCTTTCTCTAATTTTTCAAGGTTCTTCGCACGACCGATCTTCTTACCTTCAAAAAGTCCAACGGAACCTCCTGATAAGCTGAATCTTTTCTTAGTCAGTTTGCCGCTCTTGGTGATGAAGATGTTATCGTCATCGTGCGGTATGTTGCGAATGTCTCCTTCGTAAACATAAACACGATCCAGAATAAAAGACATCAGTTTCCTGTACTTCGGATCAAACTCAATGATCTGCGTAGCCGGGAAAGCATTGTCATAAATACGTGTTGGAGTAACATCAAATTTTTCGAATGAATCAAGGATGAAGAAGTGAGCCTTACCTTTTGAAGCATCGCTCAGAATGTTGATGGCTTCGTATGCTTCAGATTCATGATCAACAATATAGTAGTTGAGATATTGCTCGAGGTAGTTTTCGATGGCAACCCGGTATTCTTCCGAACATGTAAGGATGTCTGAAAGGAGAGGGGCATTCTTGGCGATCTTCTTTTTTAGGAATTTAATTGCTTCAGGGAAACCTTCAAGATTTTCTACAAGAGATTTTGTCAGACTGTACTCATTCTGCCGCGCGTCCAGCTTACGATTGGCTGCGTTCATCTCCTCGCGAATCATTTCGATGGTTTTCTCCATTCCCACAATCCGGTCCTCTACATCTTCTTCTTCTTTCTTTAATGCCTGAAGTTCGTTGTTCTTCTCATTGATCTCGGTTTGAAGTTCAACAAGTTTGTTTTCGAACTCGACAAGACTGGCGCTTTGTTGATTAGAATCAGAGGCTGTTCGATCTAATTCTTGCTTAAATGAAGAAACCTGGATTTCACGAATCTCAACATCTTTGTTTGTCTGGAAGCTTTCTTCCTGTTTTTCACGCTGAACGTGGCGGAGCGTATCAACCTGATGCTGCAATTCAGCTGCTACTGTTTTTTGTCCTTCGTATTCTGCCTTCAGACTTTCAAGCTTCTGCGAGATTTCATCCTGAATCTGCTGTGCTGATTCTTTTTCAGTCTCTAAACTCTGAATGCTGAAACGTGCGCGCTCATTACTCTTCTTATCCTGCTCAATCTGATCGCGAAGGTTCATGGCACGATCAGTCAGGTATTTTAAGCGTTCATTCTTGATTTGCTTTTCACTTTCATAATGCCTGATTTTGGAAACAAATTCATTGATGTTTTTCTGTCGGGATGAAAGCGTTTTTTCTTTATGAACTAACTCAGCTTTTGACTTTTCAATATCTGCTTCTTTCTCAGCGATTTCTGCTGTTAATTCAATTTTGCGATCGTTTTCTTGTTGTACCTGCTGATTGATGCTGCCGAACTTCTCATTCTGCTTGCTCACTACAACTTTGGCGAGGCCAATGCTCTTCTCTTTATATTCTTCTTTAATCCGGTAGTAGTTCTCCGTTTGCTTTGCCTGCTTTTCCAGGCTCTTCATGTTCTTTTCAATTTCGAAAAGGAGATCCTCAACCCGTTCCAGATCAGCATCGGTATCTTCCAGTTTCTTAAGCGTTTCTTTCTTGCGTTTCTTGAATTTTGAAATTCCTGCTGCTTCTTCGAAAAGCATTCTGCGTGAATGATCTTTGTCATTTAAGAGATCATCCACCATACCTAACTCAATAATGGCATAGCTGTTCGATGCTACACCGGTATCCATGAAAAGGTTGGTGATATCTTTCAATCGGCAAACCACTCCATTCAATAGGTATTCGCTCTCACCTGAACGGTAAAGTCTACGGGTAATGGTAATTTGAGAGTACTCGGTTGGAAGGATGTTTTTGGTGTTGTTAATAGTAAGCGACACCTCAGCCATTTGTAACGCTGAACGCCCGCTGGTTCCGTTAAAAATAACGTTCTCCATTTTTTCAGAACGAAGCGCGCTGGTCTTCTGCTCACCCAACACCCAACGAATAGAATCGACTACGTTCGATTTACCGCAGCCGTTAGGGCCTACAATTCCGGTTATTCCTTCATCAAAATTGATCGTGATTTTATCGGCAAAACTCTTAAATCCTTTGATCTCCAACTTCGCTAGTTGCATGAACGGGTGTTGATTAGTGGTTGTTTAAAAAGTAAAGTCGGCAAAGATAAACTTCTCGCGGTAGCAATTCAAAATAAAATTCGCTCGGCCAAAAAAGGATGAAAACAGGCGGTTTTAACGCACATTATCAATTTTTGACTATTTTTGAGGATGGACGAAAAGATTCTGATTTACATCATCATTGGGATAATCTATTTCCTCTTCAACCGGCTTAAGAAGAATAATAAACAGGAGGAAGGCGATGTAGAAAGACCCTCTTCACCGGCCGGGAACGGCACACCTCGTCCGCTTACGTTTGAAGAATTACTGAAAGAGATAACAGAGGGCAAGCAAACCAAGCCTGATGAGCCCGTCATTGAACTACCAAAATCTGAGTATAAGCTCCCTCAGCCTCAACCGGCTTATGTCGATTATGATGATGAAATTCAGGAAGAAGAAAAGAGTCTTGAAAAAGTAAGCTTTGACCAGGAACGTATTAATCAGGTTTATGAGGATGCCAAAAAATTAGCCTTTAACAGGCCTTCCCTGGAGGAAACAGTAAGTTTGGCAAATGTGAATACAACCTTTGGAAAATTCAAGGTGTTTGAGGCATCTGCAGAGCGGAATTTATTACACGATTATGCCAAAGACTTGCGCGACCCAAAGGGCTTTAAAAAGGCATTTATTTTAAGTGAAGTCCTCAGTCGGAAGCATTTTTAGGGCCCGGAAAGTTATTTTTTGATATAAATATTACCTGAATAGGTATAGTTATTTTTTGGTACAGGAACTTTTTTGCGGGGCGGACAATAAAAGTGATCTTTACAAAATGGGCTTAAAGTGGCTTAACGGGTTACAATAATTTTTTAAACGTTATTAATATTTTGTAATTTTCTTCAATTTTAAGTTTATAGATGTTTATCTAAAGTATTGCTAATGAATAAAATATACTTTTCGTTATTGTTGCCTATATACTTTTTGCTTGGCGCAGGAATTACCTGTGAGTCTGAGTTTGTGGCAGAGCATAGCTTAAAGAGTAAAAACGGGGATTACTCCATTGTACTTAAATTAAAAAAAGGAAACAGCGCTCGTTATGAATTTGAGTTGCAGGATTTAAATACGGGAAAATTTGTAGCGAAGAAGAGCGAGAGTTTTATTGATGGTGAGAGTAAAACCGTCTTTGATAAAGTGAGTCCCTCAACATATACAGTTTATTTTACTTCTTCAGACTGTCCGAAGAAGAAATCAATTAAGGGTACCGGAATTGTTCTTGAATAACATGAAATATTTTTTAATCTTTTTAGCTTCATTTTTTTGTGCGTTTTTAAGCTTGCCTGCTCCAAAAGCCATTGCACAATGTGGGACGTTTCCAGGTGATGTTGAGATAGCCACGCACACCGATGTATCTTGTTTTGGTGCCAACGATGGAACCATCACCGTGGATTTATTCGCCACTACTACACTGACAGCACCTTACAATTACGAACTGTACGACCTGAACTTAGGGGCATTGGTAACAGCGACTGTTACTGAAACGGAAGATGTCTCGAATAGAAGTGTTGTGTATACTAATGTGCCACCGGGAAATTATACTGTCAGGCTTTACAAAGCTGGATGTCCCGGAAATCCACGAACAATTGTTGAAATGCCGGCCGGTGAATTTATTATTGCTGAGCCTTTAGCCCTTACCATTACCCTTAATTCGGTTGATCCGGATTGTAATCCTGTACCTGCTGTAGGAAATGGTGAGATTGATATTTCGGTTACGGATGGTGTCGCTCCATATTTGATTACCTGGACTGGTCCAACCGCAATTCCGGATGGTACGTTGGTTGCGTCTAATCTTGATGCTGGCGCCTATACGGTTGACGTAGAAGATGCGAATGGCTGTTTAACATCGCTCAATATTAATGTGCCGATTACCACCCAGGCTGATGCAGGCCCGCCTACCGCTTTAGTTTGCGGAACAAATTCCCTTGTATTGTCGGCAAATGCAGCCGGTGCAGGAGAAATAGGAACCTGGTCCGGTCCCCCTGGGGTTACGTTTTCAAACGTTAATGACCCTACCGCTACGGTGACTAACTTGAATGTTGGTTTAAACACATTGACATGGACTATTCAGGATATTGGACTTATTTGTCCCGGAACAAGCGATAACATCAGCGTAAACTATTCGGATGTTCAAATGACCGGAACACCTGATGTTTTACTTGATTGTTTTGGTGATACAGATGCTACAGGAATATTTACCGTAACCGGAGGGTCGGCAAACTATACGTATTCTATAATTACGAACACCTCAGGAGCAACGATTGTACTTCCTCCACCGGGCCCAACGATGGTTGTGCCATTTAGTAATGGAGGTGCAGGTGTTGTTACCCTTCAGGTTTTAGATGGTAATGGATGTACCAGTCAGGCTACTATCAACATCACACAACCGGCATCGGCAGTAACGGCACCGTTCACACAAGTGAACGTGAGTTGTTTTGGAGGCAACGATGGTTCGATCACAGTAACACCGGCAGGCGGAGTAGGGCCTTATGATTTTTCGATAGATGGAGGTGTCACGTTCCCGATTACGAATGTAGCCAGCCATACGTTCACGAGCTTAACCGCGAATACATACAACATCCAGGTTCGAGATGCGAACAACTGTTTATCAGTAGTAGTACCGGTAACGATCACACAACCGGCATCGGCAGTAACGGCACCGTTCACACAAGTGAACGTGAGTTGTTTTGGAGGCAACGATGGTTCGATCACAGTAACACCGGCAGGCGGAGTAGGGCCTTATGATTTTTCAATAGACGGAGGCGCGACCTTTTCAGTTCTGGATTTAGCGAGTAATACGTTTAACACATTAGCGGCAGGTACCTACAACATTCAGGTGCGTGATGCGAATAATTGCTTGACATCCATTGTACCGGTAACCATCATCCAACCGGCACAACCGGTATCTGCTGTGCTATCCGGAAATGCAGCAATATGTGTAGGTCAGAGTGCAACGCTCACCGTTACCTTTGCGGATGCCACTGGCCCAACATGGGATTTTGTTTACAGTGATGGATCTTCCACCTTTAACCTCACTGCAAATTCAAATCCGTTTACGTTCAATGTAAACCCTGTTATCACTACAACGTACTCCCTTGTTTCTGTAACAGACGCAACATGCGGTGCGGGAACAGTAAGCGGTGTAGCTACCGTTACGGTGAACCCGATCCCGGGCGACCAGGTGACGTTTGGTAACGAAACCTGGATCGGATATGTTTATGACGACAGTTCATCACCTTTCCCTCCATCATCGGACATTGGCTTCACAGGTGCTAAGTATCGCGGGTACATTGAAGCAGCAGATATCGACAATATGAGTGCGAGTTCTACGTATGAAGTGCCGCTTGATACCTTTGATATGAATTTAGGCACCGCTCAGATTTTTGGGCCGAACGTATGCGGAACCTATGCAAATGATTTTAGTGTGCGCTATAAAATGCGCAAGACGTTTGTGGCAGGGGTTTACACGTTTACGGTAGGCGCGGATGATGGCGTGAGACTATTTGTTGACGGTGTGAATGTGATTACCGATCCCTTAGCATTTTTTATTCATTCCTATACAGAATACACCTCAGCACCTATTTGTTTAACAGCAGGAACGCACGATTTGGTGATCGAGTATTTTGAGCGCGGAACGGACGCAAGAATAAGTTTCACCTATGCGATGGTTCCGCCTCCCACTTTAACCACTACTACACCGTTGGATGTTTGTGTTAACAGCGCAACGCCAACCCTGAGTGTCAGTTCAACGGATCCATTGGTAATTGATTTCAATTGGTATACTGATGCGGCACTGACAAATTTAGTTTTCACAGGAGCCAATTATACTCCAGCGGTAACTGAGTTGGATATGGCGGCTGTGGGAACATCAGACTTTTTTGTTACGGCTGTCTATACGGGAGGATGTGAAAGTCCTTCGAACACAATTTTGGTAAATGTTGTAAATGGTGCTTCTCTTACTCTTCCGGCAACGGATGTGTGTGAAAGCGGTGGCGTTGTTGATCTCACAACAATTGTAAGTGCATCTCCTTCTGGTGGAACCTTTACGTTTACAGGAACGGGCGTTACAGGAAATAATTTTGATCCTGCTAGCTTGTCAGGCTTAGTGGCAATTTCTGTTGATTATTCTGTTGGTGGCTGCTCGGCTCCAACAGGAACATTAAATCTGACGGTGACTAATACAGCTTCCATTACAGTTCCAGGCACAGCAATTCAGGCGTGTGAAACAGCAGGCACGATAGACTTGTTAACCCTGGTTTCCGGTACGCCCGGTGGCGGTGTATTTACTTTCTCGGGGCCGCAAGTAACTGGAAATACATTTGACCCAACCGGCTTGTCAGGGTTGCAAACCATTTTGGTTGATTACAATGCTGGCGGATGCGCAGCACCACAGGCGCAGTTTAATATTGATGTGTCTTCGACAGCATCTCTCACGATCACCAATAGTAATGTTTGTCAGAATGGAGGACCGGTAAATTTACTCAGTTATGTTTCAGCAACTCCATCAGGTGGGGTATTCTCTTTCTCTGGAACAGGCGTAACAGGTAATACTTTTAATCCTATTGGACTGACTGGGCCGATTTCTATTTCAGTTACCTATACAGGTGTTTGTAATGCATCGGGAACGTTGGTATTAACAGTCCTTGATCCATCTAACCCGTTGTGTGGTGGTGGCGGAGTGAATTGCAATGTATTTACAGTGACCATATCGGATACGCGTCCTAGTTGTGCGTTGCAGGATGACGGAACGATTACAATTACTGTATCGGGCGGGGTTCCCAACTATGTTGTAACCTTGTCTGCACCAGGATTTTCACAGGCCTTGCCTGGTCCGGCCGGAAATTTCGTTTTCAGCAACTTGTCGCCCAATAACTATCAATACACAATTCTTGATTTGAATGGCAATACGTGTACGTTACCGTATAGTTTACCGATACAAACGAATGTCGATGCCGATGCAAGCGGCTTTGTAGATGTAGCCTGTTTTGGTGAAGCGGTAGGCCAGGCGACACTCACGGTTAATTCGGGCGGAAGTGCTCCGTATGAGTATTCATTAGATGGAGCAACATGGATTAGCTTTACATCGCCTCATACCATTACCAATTTGCCTCCGAACGGAAGCTATTCTATACTTGTTCGTGATGATGCTACAGATCAGTGTCCTGATCAGGTTCCGGTAACCATCAATAATATTAATCCAAGAATTCAAGGATTATTTAATGTGACCAATGCAACGTGCAATGGAAATGATGGAGCGATTGAAATCACCTCAGTTTCAGGCGGTATTAGCGGACCGTATAGTTTCAAAGTAGATAATGGTGCGACTGAAACAGCATTGCCCTTCACTTTCACAGGGTTATCAGGTGGTGGTCACCTTGTTACCTTGATTGATAACTCAGGGTGTGAGCGTGATACTGTTATTAATGTGTCATTCCCCGGTTTTGTTACATACTCCGCACCAGCCATAACGGTTGATGCTACCTGTACCACCAAAGGCATGATTAGTATTTTTATACCGAATCCTCCTGGTAGTTATGAAGCAGGTTATACAACTGATCCAATAAATGAACCGGTAAATTATAGTCCTGGTTTTTACAATCCTGCAACCGGATTGGTAACTATACCTGATTTGAATGCCGGAACGTACTATGTTTGGTTAAGAACACCTTCAGCGGCCTGTGCCACCCGATTTGAAAATTCACCTGGAGTTGCGGCCATTGTGATCAATGGGCCTCAATCTATATCTTTTGAGGTAGGTTGCAGGTCGTATGATGCAGGTGTTACGAGTTACAGTGTTCTTCAATTGAATAATATTTCAGCTTCCTCCTCTGATCCGTTGCATTACGAGATTTTCGGAAACGGGTTTCAGAAGTCGGGCGATGTTACACCGGATCCGCTGAATCAGGATACGATACGTGCATTCCCAACCGGTGACTTTGTTATCTGGCTGTGGCAAAATCAAACCCTATTTGGGTGTACAGTCTACAGCGATACACTGGAAGCTCCTGCGGGTGTGCTTGATACCTTGTCAGTGACGGTTACTGAATCATTTCCAGAGCAACCTACAGGGTCAATGAATATTAAGATTTCTGAAAGTGGTTCAGAGCCGTATCAGTTATGGCTGGAGAACGACCCATTCTTATCTGACACCCTTCAACCTGTACGTAATCCTATCACATTTGAGGTTAGCTTCACATCGTTAGCGGCAGGTACATATACTTTGTATTTGGAAGATGCCACCAGTTGTAGGAGGAGCTACGAGGTTGTTGTTCCTTTTGATGGGGATATTTTTATACCAAACGTATTTACACCAAACAATGATGGTATGAATGAGAATTTTTATGTTCGTAATCTTCCATCTTCCGGAAGTAAACTGAGTATTACCAATCGTTGGGGTAAAGAAGTCTTCTCGTCCGGTAATTACAACCCCGATAACCTGTGGGATGGAGGAGATAGTCCTGATGGTGTTTACTATTATCGCCTGCAAATCAAAGATGGTGGCACCTATACCGGATGGGTTGAAATTATGAGAGGAACAAAACCCTAAATTTAAAAGAGTTGTCGGGCCATATTGTCAGACAACTCTTTCTATAACGCGCTTAAAAACTTCATGGTGTCTACCTGGTCAGCATAGTCCCATACCCGCGGAAATTGTGCCTGGCCGAATAAAACAGTAGCCGGCTTTTCATTTCCTACAATACACTGAATTTTATCAGCATGATGCTCCAGTTTATGCTTGAGTTCCTGTGCGGAGGCATAGCGTTCGAAGTATAACACGGAGATAGGAGAGACAGCCTTGTCGCTTTCCTGAAGGAGTAGGAATCCATTATCGAGAAATGGTGCACCGTTTACCAACAGGATAGACTTCTGGTAATCGTAATTGTTACAATATTTATGATGGTGAATGATCTCTTTGAAGGGTTCCCACTGAGCAAACAATTTTTTAAAATCATATTCCTGCGGAACGTACACTTTAGAAACATTTCTGCATCCGAGTCCGAAATAGCTGAAAATATCGGTACCCAGGTTGGTAATTTCCTCACCCGTTTCTTCCCCGGTAAGAATAGCGCACGATGTTCTGTTCTTCCGGATGATATGAGGATATTTACTAAAGTAGTATTCAAAGTGCCGTGCAGAATTATCACTTCCGGTGGCAATGATGGCGTCAAAATTCTCCAGTTTATCTTTGAATGTAATTCGTTCCTGTAATTGTGGTGCTAGCCAAACCAGGTGTTTCACAAGGTATTGAAAGAGTTTCGAATCTTTTGAACTGAGTTTAATTTGTGCCTGATGTCCCGATAGCATGACACACAGAAAGTCATGAAATCCAACGAGGGGGATATTTCCGGCCAACACCAATGCTACTGTTTTTGATTTCGGGGCGGTTAACGAATACCTGGCGATCCATGATTTCAGGTGATCTTCCTGTAGGTATTGACTGATGCCATCCAGTGCCAGCCTGACATTTTTTTTTGTGAACCAGGGATTTTCCTGTAGTGCATTCTCGGCTATTGTATCGAATGCCTCTTCACTCATGGTCCGGATGTGGTTGCCTAATTGAATGAAGGCTTGTATGCGTTGCTCGGTTGTCATTTGAACTTTTACCGGATTCGTATGTTTGCAGGGTTAGTATTTGCACTGTATGTTTGCAGCGCTTTTTAAGGCCACAAAATTAGAAAAATGGCAATTATTATTACGGACGAGTGTATTAACTGTGGTGCATGTGAGCCTGAGTGCCCGAATACTGCTATTTATGAAGGTGGGCGTGAGTGGAACTGGGCTGGTGGTACCAAGTTGGAGAAGGTAGAACTGGAAGATGGGACTGTGCAGGACGCAAAAATGCCACAAAAACCTGTATCCGATGAATTCTATTTTATTGTTTCCGGGAAGTGTACTGAGTGTACCGGTTTTCACGAAGAGCCCCAATGTGCCGCGGTATGTCCGGTAGATTGTTGTGTGCCTGATCCTGATTATGTTGAGACCAAGGAAGAGCTTACCGCTAAGAAAGCCTGGTTACACCAGGAGAATCAATAATCAATTGACAATGAACAGGTAATCAACAATTCATAATTGTTAATTGAAAATTGATTATTGATTACCGCATCTTCGCCCGCTTGATTAAGTATGTTTGAAGGATAACATTTACATCCTGCCGAACATCCGCCTCCACAAAATCAATTTTGTACTGGTTGCAACGCATCTTCAGCGATTGATAAAATTGGGAAGCTTCTTTTTTATACACCTCACGTACATCGGCAGGGTTTAGCTTGAGTTTGTCCCCACTTTCCATATCAATGAATTCAACGGGGCGATCATCAAAATTGAAAAGCAACTCGGTTTCGGTATCGACAACATGAAACACAATCACCTCGTGTTTGTTGTGCTTCAGATGCTGGAGTGCTTTAAAGAGTTCTTCTGTTTGTTCACCATCAAACATGTCGCTGAAGATGACCACCAGTGATCGCTTGTGAATTTTTTCGGCTATCTCGTGAAGTACTTGTGCTACGTGGGTATTTCCTGTTGATTTCTTTTGATTGAGTAGCTGTTCGAGTTGGATAAAAATTTTACCAAGATGCGATGCGGATGATTTAACAGGAGTGAGGGTATCAATTTTATCTGAAAATAGGCATAACCCAACCGCGTCACGTTGTTTACTGAGTAGTGAAGCGAGTGCTGCCGCTGTGTAAATACTGAATTTAATTTTGGCTTTTGTGTCAGCCGGGTAAAACATGGAGGATGAAGTGTCGATAGCAATCAAACACCGCAAGTTTGTTTCTTCTTCATAGCGCTTGGTAAAGAGTTTATCACTTCGTCCGTAAACTTTCCAGTCGATATGGCGGGTACTTTCCCCTTCGTTGTACAACCGGTGTTCGGCAAACTCAACTGAAAAGCCATGGTAAGGCGATTTGTGTAAACCGGTAATGAAACCTTCCACTAACTGGCGGGCCAGAAGTTCAAGGCTGCCCGACTGATTGGCTTGTTCCAGGTTGATCTTCATTTTTGTAAAACCTTATAAATCAACATTATTCCATGTTTTTAATGCTTATCCAACCGAAACGTCAAACGGTGTTTGGACCTCTTTATTTGCAATAATTGGGCAAAATACTATATTAACACAATTAAATTTTGTCTAAAACTAAACCCTAACCTAAACCAGACGGATTGTGGAAGAGAACAAGAACAATGGCCGGGACGAGATCTACTCGGCCAAGGTGAAAGCCGGAAAGAGAACCTACTTTTTCGATGTGAAGTCAACCCGCTCCAACGATTACTACCTTACCATCACAGAAAGCAAAAAGCGATTTAAAGATGATGGGTTCACGTACGAGAAGCATAAAATTTTCTTGTACAAAGAGGACTTCAATAAATTTGTTGAGGCCCTGAACAACACCGTGAATCATGTGAAGAACGAGCTGATGCCTGAAGTGGATTTCAGCCAATTCGATCATGCACGGGAGGAACACGCTGAAACGGTAGAATCCAAAACTGCTGGCAGCGACAACGAATTGAAGTGGGATTGATTAAGCAGGCTTTAAACGGTATGCAGGAGGCAGTCTAAGACTGCCTTTTTTTGTGTCTTTTATATTTGAACCCTTTATTTTTTGCAGGCCCTTGATTTTCGAGATAGATTACTACCCGGAAATCCTACCCGCTTGCCAACTGCCCACTGCATACTTATATTTGCGCCCTCTTAACCTAAAAATAATTAAGTAATGGGTTTACAATGCGGTATTGTAGGGTTGCCAAATGTGGGAAAGTCCACTTTGTTCAATGCACTTTCTAATAACAAGGCAGAGGCTGCTAATTTTCCTTTCTGTACCATCGAACCGAACGTGGGCGTTATCGCTGTTCCGGATGAGCGACTGAAAATTCTGGAAGGATTGGTTAATCCGCAACGCGTTCTCCCAACCGCCATGGAATTTGTAGACATCGCTGGGCTTGTAAAAGGCGCCAGTAAAGGAGAAGGGTTAGGAAATCAATTCCTGGCGAATATCCGCGAGGTAGATGCCATCCTTCACGTTGTGCGCTGCTTTGATAACGACAACATCGTGCATGTAGATGGTCGGGTAGACCCAATTGCTGATAAGGAAATTATTGATACTGAACTTCAGCTGAAAGATCTGGAATCGGTAGAGAAGAAAGTTCAGCGCGCTGAAAAGATGGCTAAAAGCGGTGAAGCAAAAGCCAAAAAAGAGCTCGCTACCTTGCTTTTATATAAAGAAGCTTTAATTGCAGGAAAGAACGCCCGATCGGTTCAGGTTTCTGATGAAGACAAGGCAGCCATTGCCGACCTCCAGTTGCTTACTGCGAAACCGGTATTGTATGTGGCAAATGTGGATGAAGGTTCGCTGCATTCGGGAAACCGTTATGTCGATGCGCTTCGTGAACATGTAAAAGCTGAAGGAGCCCACGTGGTGGTAATATCGGCTGCTATTGAAGCACAAATTGCAGAGTTGGAAAGTGAGGATGATCGGTCCCTTTTCCTTCAGGAATACGGGCTAAAAGAATCGGGCCTGAACAGGTTAATCAGAGCCTCTTATAAGCTATTGAACCTGATTACTTATTTTACAGCAGGTGAGAAGGAAGTTCGTGCCTGGACCATTAAAACCGGCTGGAAGGCGCCCCAGGCGGCAGGTGTTATTCATACCGACTTTGAAAAAGGGTTTATTCGGGCGGAGGTAATTAAACTAGCTGATTATCAGAAGTATAAGACTGAGTCTGCCTGTAAA
>JBAQPU010000020.1:0-93193 GCA_049306095.1 Cyclobacteriaceae bacterium | reverse complement strand
GAGTAAGTACAAGGCAGCATCTTCTTTAGAAAAATCATTGACTTCAATGGTAAAGGTTTCGTAGAATCGAGGTGACTTTTCCGGCTTCACGGTGAAGCGAACCAGGTCTTGTTCTTGTGTATAATCGGAGGTGCCGTGCATTTTAGACGTTTTATTCAGTATGATTGTCCACTCCTGTGGATTGGGGATGGTGAACAATGAAAACGTGTCTGTTGGAATATCATATCCGTTTAATTTCACAACTTCAGAAAATCGAATGGTGGTAGCATCGTGTGCTCCTGTACGCCATATTTCTCCGTACGGAACAAGTCCTCCAAAAATTACTCTGCCTCGTGCGCTTGGCCGTGAATATTTTACTTCTACTTCTCCAAAACCAATTTGCTGCTTAAACTCAGCATCAGGACTGGCATTAGGCATATTGAGCTGTGCTTGAGCAAGCCCAACCACACTTGTTAATAACATTATTATGATTATTCGTTTCATGTTCAGAATTTATTTAATTACAACATCATCGAAGCCAGCCTGATCAATTTTTCTTTTGAGTCGGTCCAGGCGAAAATAAGTTGGTTGCCTGCTTTAGTCATTTGCGGAAATCCGCTGGAGCGCGATTCGGATGAGGCGGCTATTGTAATGGAAGGATCTTTCGTTCCATCACTGCGTACTTTCGCCACCTTTATTTCCGTTCCCTCCATCCAACTCACCATGGCGGTCTGCTCATTCAGCAGAACAACATCTACACGGCCAATGGGTTTGCCTTCGTCCAATCGGATTACCTGACCAAAAGTTTCTCCGCCATTGTTGGAGAATATAACATTCACCTTGGCGGTATCCGATTCAATCGTAAACCAGGCGGTGGCCAGTGTATTTCCAACAGCCGAAACTCTTGGACCATTTACCGGGCAGCCTGCAATTTTCCAATTGTCGCTGTGGATACTCACCGGCTCAGTCCACTCACCGTTTACCAATCGCACAATAGACATATCGCGAATCTCATCTTCCGACCGATCGCGATAAATAACGACCGGTCCGGTTTCCGTAATGGCCGCGGTGGTCTGACAGCAATCGCAGGTTCGCTTATCGAGTTCCCACTCCTTCAGCTTATCTCCGTTGGAGTCAAGAATTGCTGCCCGCAGGCTCATCTCTCCATGATGATCGTGATTCATGTTTTCCATCCCTTCCATCACGGTATTGCGACCGTCTAACCAGGTAACAAAAAACTTATCGCCATACGGTACTAATGACACAAAGCCATGCTCCGCCTGTTTGCCATCATCGTGCAGAATTTTTGGTTTTGCCCAGGTGGTGTCTGTTGAGGCGCAGGTCGTTACCTTTACATCGTACGTAAATTTTCCATCTGCACTCCTATCGAGAAAGTGCGCGATGAACCCGTTTTCATTTCTCGCCATCATGGGATAGTCTGCCCAGTTAACAAACCACGAATTGCCCGAAGCAATGGTGACGGGATTTGTCCATTTACCACCGGCAAGACTGGAAAGTTTGAAGATCGATTCTTCCTCCTTTTTCTCAATCCATGAAAAGTAAACAATGCTATCCTCATAGGTAAATAAAAAAGGTTCACCACTTCCGGCTTGAGCCGGAGATTCCAGTTGAGTTATTGTTACTTGCTGTTGCGTATCTTCTGTTTTGGTAGAACAAGCAGCCAGCAACAATATGCATAAAGTGAAAAGAGCTAAACTATTTTTCATGATTAAGAATTTTAGTGATGAGATCGATGTTAGCCGGTTCATTCCAGGCGCGGGTTCCGGTTTCTGAGAATTGTAATGCACCCTCCGAATCGAAAATGAACGTAGTAGGAAGCGCCTGAATTTTCAATTCCTCCATATTATTCAACTGCACATACCGGAATTTAAAATCGCGCTTTTCTGAAAAGCTTTCGATTTGGTCGAGCTCTTCATTGGAAGCAAGCAGAAACACCACATCTTTGTCCGCCATCAACGTTTGCGCTTCCGCTATGGTTGGCATTTCTTTGATACAGGGCCCGCACCATGTTGCCCAGAAGTTTATGAATACTACTTTACCCTCGAATTCACCCATATCAATTGGCTGAGCGGTAAGGGTGGAAAGCTTTACATCTTTCAGTTCAATAATGCCGTCATCCGCCTTCTTCGAACTGCAATTCAAAAGGCTTACTGCCACCACCATCAGCGCCATAAAACGATATTGCCGATATTTCACAGGTTCCAGAGGTTTGTGATCTAATCGTTTTTGATTACTGAATCGTTTCTTTCACACTACCACACTTCAGCATCCGGTCACCGAAGTACGGATTCTTGATTTGCTTTTCGTTCGAAAGCCAATAGGCACCTTCGTTGCCGTTGGCCATCGGGCAATATTCTAAATACAATGCACCTGCCGAAAGCTGACCGCCTTTTACCAGGGTTGTCATTTCATTGCTAACCGTACTGAACAATTGGCGTTGTTCTGCTAAAGCACTGGCACCGGCAAGCTTGGTAGTTGCTGAAAGTACAGCATCAGCGCCTTTCACATCGCTGAGGGACTTTTGAAGTTCTGTGGCTGCCTTTTTTGTTTCTTCAGCATTAGAGGCTACTAAAGCGTCTTTCACTTTCAAATAATTGCTGTACGCGGTGCCCAGCTTGGCATCTTTAAAGGTTGCTGCTGCTGTTTGTGTTTTGCTTTGATCGTGACCAGTATGGTCGTGTTGCGCGAAAGTCATTCCACAGCAAAGTGCAAGAGCAAGGGTTGTTAATTTCGTTTTCATAGTCATAATTTTTAGTTGTTAAACATTTTCAAAAATATTTCAATTTCTATTTCAATTTCTCTTTTACGACTCCACAGGTCATCATTTTATCACCAAAATACGGATTGCGGATTTCATCTTCCTTGCTCAGCCAAAAACCACCCTGGTTATCGAAGGCCATGGGACAAAACTCATAGTAGGCATTAGCCCCACCCAATCCGTATGCCCTAATGCTTTTATACAGATTATCGGACAACGCACTGAACGCTTCGCGCTGTTTCTCTATGTCATCGGTAGCCGTAATAGATTGAAGTGAAGTGTTCAATCCTCCCTGGTAGTTCATCCAGTCGTTATGCGCAGCGCCAGTCAGCAATTTCATATCCATCTTAGCAAGTGTTGCCTGTGTGGCACCGGCTTCCGCTTTTACCTTTGCGGCATCGGATGCGACAAAAGCATCTTTCAAGGTTATGTACGATGCAAAAAAACTGGCCAGTTGCTGCTGGAAAGCGGCATCCACGACAAACGTTGGCTCGGCAGCTTCGGCATAGGCTGTTGTGCCGACAGCATGTTGTGTACTGTCCGCATGTTCGTGGGCATCACCTGATTCTTTTTTGCCTCCACAGTTAAACAAGGCAAGAGAACCAGCCGAAATGAAGAGTGAGAAAAAAATAGATTTTGTTTTCATAGTTGTTGGTTATTTAATAGTTAAACTCTTTATTTTTTTATGCTCCAGGGCCGCATGGCCCCGCATACTCATCCAATGCTGTGCCCAATCCACACTTATCCTTTGCCAGGCCAAAGATTGGCCAAGGCGTTGTCTGTGTATGCTGAAAATAAATCATCGATATAAGATAAATCAAAACATTAATGACTATGCCCTTCCATCGGGTCGGTGCCTTTCTTTAAAATCAATTCGCTGTACAGCAGGTAGGCACCACTCACAGCCACCACTTCGCTTTCTTTTAATCCGGAGGTGATTTCTACCTGCTCGAAATCCTCCACACCGGTTTTTACCATGCGTGGTTCAAAAGTGTTCTGCCCCGATTGCACATATACATGGGCTCCCTTACCATCGCGTATAATGGCATCCACCGGTATGGCCAGCGCTTTTCGCGATGAGTGTGTAAAGAATACCTGCGCCTGCATGCCCGGCTTAAAGCGTAAGCCCGGATTGCTTATCGAGGCACGCATCACCGTAATCTGTGAGCTTGCACGGTACTCTGGACTGAGAAAATTTACCGTTGCCGTTACAGCATCCGATTCAAACCCACTTACGCGAACCTGTATCTTATCACCCATTGAAACAAAGCGTGTTTCATGCGGATAAAGTTCCGCTTCCAGCCATAACGAGGCCATGTTTTCGATGCGATAAAGTTTGTCGCCTTCATTTACATACTGACCTTCGCTTACCGCGATCTCTTCCACAATGCCACCGGCTGGCGCCAGAAAAGTGATACGTTGCTGGATCGCCTTTACTTTTGCTAATTGTTCAACTTGCTTTTTATTCAGGCCATACAGCAAAAGCTTGCTCTCGGCCGCTTTCAGAAATGATTCATATCGCTTTTCTTCTTTGTCAAGCGTTTCATATTGCTCCAGCGCCAAGAGGTACTCGCGTTGAAGTGTCAACAGCGTTTCACTGTAAATTTCATAGAGCGGTTCGCCTTGCTTTACTACACGACCAGTCTCTTTAATAAAGAGCTTTTCTATTCTGCCTGCGGTGCGACTGCTGATCACAGTTGTTTTCTCTTCATCCACCACAAGCTTTGCATTCACTACCAGGGTTTGCCCGATGGGCTTGACGGAAACTTTTTGTGTAGTGATGTTGGCTAGTTTTATCTGACTGTCGGTTAACATCAGGCCACCTTCATCTGTATTGGCTGACATCGGTACCAAATCCATTCCACACACCGGGCATGTACCGGGCTTGTCCTGCACAACATTGGGGTGCATGGGACAAGTGTAAGTGGTTACACTGGAAGCTGTTGGTAGGGCCTCTTTATTTTTACACGAAATGTTAAAGAGCAATAGTAAGCAGTAAGCAGTAGGCAATAGGAAACTCCACATTGACAATTGGCAATTGACAATTGACAATTTGCTTATCGTATTTTCAAACATTCCTTTCATGCCTATTTCGATTTAATAAAACTTTCACTGTCCACCAGGTACTGTGCATTTGCAGCTACTTCATCCGAAGAAGCAAGACCTTGTTTCACTTCAATCGATCCGTTGGTACGAATGCCCGTCACAATCTTCTTCGGTTTAAACACGCCCCGTTCTTTTACAAAAGCTACTTTTTCAACCCCCATATCGAGAATGGCTTCTTTCGGCAACCACAGTGTTTCGGGGGTTTGAAGCTGCAACGTAGCCGAAACTAACTGACCGATACGCAGCTTGTCGGTATTGCGTACATACACTCTTATTTTTACAAACTCTTCGCCATCGCTGAAAAAAGGTTGAACAAAATCTACCTTCGCTTCTTCCGTTTTACCATCGCCAAGATTGAGTGTGACTCTATTCCCTGTTTTTACCTCACCGGCCTGAGCAAGGGCCAGGTTGAGTTCAATGCGCAACGCCTCTGCGCTCACTACTTTAAATAAAGTTTGGCCTGTAGCCACATACGCACCTTCGCGTGTTAACTCGCCCGCAGGTTGTGCGGCAGGTACAGCAGCTTGTGTTGCGTTACTACCTCCATCCATACCACCACCCATAGATGATGCGGCTGAAGGCGATGCTGAAACCATGGCCGGTGCCTGTTGTGTTTCGGTTACCACGTATCCTTCATGCCCGCTATAAATTGAGAAGGTGTACACGGCCTCTTTTCGAACAATAATATCGTCTACCTGTTTTTCGGAAGCGCCCAATAAAAGTAATTTGTTTTTAGCCGAACGAATTAATTCTTCGTTGTCTTTATCGTTTGCCACCAGGTAAAGCAACTCGCGCTGTGCAGTCAGCAACTCCGGACTATAGATATCCGCCACCTTTTGTCCTTTACGCACCGATTGAAATGCATACTTCAGGTAAACTTTTTCCAGTCGCCCACCAATGCGGGCCGGAATGTTGTACACAAAGCGCGTATCATAAGTGACAATACCTTGTGCCTGTATAGAAGCCGTCATAGCCCTGTACTCCGGCTTTATTGTTTTGATGGAAGCAATCACCACTTCATTAGGCGACTTTATCAACCGCGCAAGATCTTCGGTAATTTCAACTTCTTCACCAGGTCTTGCTTTTCGCACCAGATCCATACCGCATACCGGACAAGTGCTGGGCCTATCCGATACAACCGTTGGGTGCATGGGGCAGATGTAGGTGTCTGCGTGATCGGCATGTTTGTCGTTAGAGCATGAGCTTAACAGAAATAGCATTAGCGCCATTGTCCACAGAACCACTATGGACTGTCGACTATGGACTATGGACTTATTTTTCAAGTTCTTTCTCATACGCTACAATCATATTATAATACTCTTCCATTTTTTCTAAGTACTGCATCTGCGCCATGTTCAGCGCCTCCCATGCATCGATTACAATCGGCAGTTGTTCGCGGTTCTCTTCATAGGCCAGCATAAGGGTTTCATAGTTTTTGCGCAGCGCGGGAATAATCCTGGTGTTGTAGTTATTCAACTGCTCCTGCATCCGCGTTAACTGCGATGCCATGCCTGCCAGCATACCCCGTGCTTCGATCAATATCGCTTCGCGGCCGCGCTTCATTGCTTCTATGTCATACTGCATACCCCGCACCTCACTTTTATACATTTTCGATGACCACGGAGCAATGGGTATTGACACCATTGCCATTGCTGTGAATAGTGTTGGCATATCGCCCAACGGCTGCATGTGGTCGAAGCGGATTTTAAAATCGGGCTTGGCCTGCGCTTGTTGCACTTGTTGATTGAACCGCATAGCGTCAATTGTTTTGTTGATTTGCCGCACATCACTGCGTTGGTTGCTTAGGGCGGCTGTATCATATATAATTTGATTGGCCTCGTATGAAATTGTTGTGGTGGTATCTACTTCGATGGGTGTATCGTGCGATATATTCATTAATCCCTTCAACCGGAAACGCTTCTCTTCAATCTCACCCTGCGTCATGGTCTGCATGTTCTTCACTTCATACAAACGGCCTTCGGCTTTGTAAATATTGCCCAGACTTCCCTGGTTGTAGGGATACCGGATGCGCGAAATCTTTAACATCAACTCTATAATACGCTCATTCTCCGCAAGCACCTTCATTTTCTTCTCGGCCACCAGCCATTGATAGTACTGCGTTTTTGCTTCTGACCGCAGTTGATTGAACTGCAATGCTCGGCCCTGCTCCTCCACTGAAGCCCGCGAGGCGAAATAATTCTTATTCGCGTTAAGCTTGGCTGGATTGGGAATTTCTTGTTCAACGGTAATCATAATAGAACCTTTGTCGCGATCGTCCATTATATCCTGACCTGGATACGGAGTCATAAACGTACCGGCACCCACCATCGGAGCCATCCAGCTTTTGGCGCCTTCGGTGTACGTGTTCAACGCTTTCACTTTGTTGTCGTACTCCTGAAGCATGGGGTTGCGTGCATCAATGGTGCGCAACACACTATCAAGTGTAAGCACCTGCGCTGAAGCGGAAACAGAGATTAAGCATAGGAAAACAATTGACAATTGACAATTGACAATTGACTGTATTTTAATGATGTGCTTCATACACTTCTATTTTTCCGAATTTTTTAAGTTCATATTCTTTCGTCATCAAAAAGATGAGGGGCGTTACCAATAAAATGTGAGTTGATGAGGTGAGTACTCCGCCAATCATCGGCAACACAATGGGCTGCATAACATCGCTGCCAACACCCGTTGCCCATAATACAGGTACCAAACCAAATAAGGCTACGCTTACCGTCATGATTTTCGGGCGAAGGCGCTTGGCTGCACCAGCAATCACATACTCTTTTAATTCTTCCATAGAAATTGTTTTGCGTGAGTTGCCGCGCAGTTTTATCAATTGCTGCATGGCATCGTTCAGGTATATAATCATCACTACTCCGGTTTCCACCGCAATGCCAAACAAGGCAATGAAGCCGACAGCTACGGCTACGGATAAATTCACTCCATAGAAATAAACCATGTAAGCGCCTCCGATCAGTGCGAAGGGTACGGTGATCAAACTGAAGAAGGCTTCGCGAATAGATTTGAACGCGAGATAAAGCGAAACAAAAATTACGAGCAGCACCACGGGCAAAATCATCATTAACGTTTGCTCTCCGCGGATCAGGTTTTCATATTGGCCGCTCCATTCAACATAATAACCATTGGGCATGGTACCCAATTTCTCGTTCAGTGTTTCGATCGCTTCTTTTACGGTACTACCCAAATCGCGGTCGCGCACGTTGAAGAGAACCGCACCACGTAACATGGCGTTCTCAGAGGTAATCATGGGTGGGCCATCTTCAAATTTGATCGTTGCTACCGAGGAAAGCGGAATGTTACCCAAGGCCGGTGTTTTGATCGGGATGCGATTGAGTTGCTCGATGCTGTTTCGGTAATCTTGTGCCAGCCGGGCGCTGATGGAAAATCGCTGACGACCTTCAATGGTCTGGCCGATTGGTGAACCACCAATAGCCGATTCAACCATTACGTTTACATCATCCACCGTTAATCCGTATCGGCCCAATGCTTCGCGATTGATGTCGATGGTTAAATATTTTCCTCCAGTGATCGGATCGACATATAAATCTTTTACTCCGGGAATTCCTTCCAACGCCTTCTTCACTTTTTCCGATAACACATAAATGCTATCAAGGTTTTGTCCATACACCTTCACGCCCACATCGGTGCGAATGCCGGTTGCCAGCATGTTGATGCGATTGATGATGGGCTGCGTCCATCCGTTTACAACTCCGGGTATTTGCATTTTGGCATCCAACTCATTGATGATGTCTTTCTTGGTGATGCCTTCTCGCCATTCCGTTTTTGGTTTGAGCATGATAATCGTCTCGATCATACTGATGGGCGAGTTATCGGTAGCGGTGCTTGCTCTTCCGGCTTTGCCTAATACCTTGTCTACTTCCGGTACCGACTTGATAATCTTATCCTGTACTTGCAAAATACGCTTGGCTTCTTCATTGGAAACATCGGGCAGTGTAACCGGCATGAATAAAATGGATTGTTCATCCAACGGTGGCATAAATTCAGAACCTAAACTCAGTAGCAACGGCACACTTACAGCCAGGGCAAGTATGTTAACCCCGATGGTTGTTTTGCGCCACTTCATGCAAACACGAATAATGGGCTCGTAAATTTTTTCGAGAAAACGATTAACCGGATTCTTGCCTTCATCGGTAAACTTCCCTTTCATGAAAAAGGAAATAATAACCGGTGCCAGCGTTACCACCAATAAAGCATCCACCAGCATGATAAATGTTTTGGTGTAGGCGAGCGGGTGAAAGAGTTTTCCTTCCTGACCGGTGAGCATGAACACCGGAAGAAAAGACGTGATGATGATGATGGTAGAATAAAACACACCCCGCGAAACTTGCTTGCTCGACTTCTCGATAATGTCGAGCCGTTCCTGCTCGTCAATTTGATTATACTTACGTGAAAATAATTTCTTAACCATAGCTTAATTCTTTTCCTCTGGATTTAATTCCGCAAAGCGATGCGACAGATTTTTGTACGAGTTCTCGGCCATAATAATGCCGTTATCGACAATTACACCAATGGCCAGCGCAATACCCGTTAGCGACATAATGTTGGAGGTTACGCCAAACGCATTCAGTAAAATAAAACTGGTGGCAATCGTAATCGGAATCTGAATGATGATGCTGGCCGCACTTCGCCAATGAAACAGGAAGATGATCACCACCAGCGACACCACAATCATTTCTTCGATGAGCGTGGTTTTGATGGATGAGATCGATTCTTCAATCAGTTCGCTGCGATCGTACACAATATTAAACTTCATGCCGCCAGGCAAACCTTTCGCCACATCTTCCATTTTTTTCTTCACCCCCTTAATCACCTCATCGGCATTTTCGCCATAGCGCATCACCACAATGCCGCCCACTACTTCTCCTTCACCGTTCTCATCAAAAATTCCCAATCGCGTTTCGCCTGTCATCTGCACGGTAGCCACATCGCGTACTTTTACAGGCGTTGTGTTTACGGTTTTAAGTGGAATGTTTTCAATTTCTTCCACCGACTTGAGGTAGCCTGTAGATTTAATAATGTAGCCGATGTCATTGATCTCGAATTTTCTTCCGCCTGCTTCGTTGTTGTTGCTGCGCACCGCCTGGATTACTTCGGGTACGGAAAGATTGTAGTACGTAAGCTTATTGGGATTGAGTGTAACCTGATATTGCTTTTGAAAACCTCCGAAGGAAGCAATCTCGCTCACCCCGGGCACATTCTGCAAACCAAACTTGATGTACCAATCCTGCAACGCGCGTTGCTCGCCCAAATCCATACCGGGTGCGTCCAGGGTGTACCACAGAATATGACCGACACCTGTTCCATCAGGCCCCAACGTAGGTGTTACCCCTTGCGGCAATAAGCGTGTAGCATAGTTTAATCTTTCCAGAACACGCTCGCGTGCCCAATAGATGTCGGTGTCGTCATTAAAAATCACATAGACGAAACTCATCCCGAACATAGATGAACCCCGCACATACTTTACCTGCGGCAAGCCCTGCAGGTTAGTGACCAGCGGATAAGTAATCTGGTCTTCCATAATCTGCGGACTGCGTCCCATCCATTCGGTAAAAACAATTACCTGGTTTTCGGACAAGTCGGGAATGGCATCGATCTTACTGACGCGTACCGAATAAACTCCCCAGGCAAACAGGCCGATGGCTACCAGCAACACGAGGAAGCGGTTGCGAAGGGAGAATGAAATTAATCCTTCAATCATAATAAGAAACGTAAAGAAATAAAATGGTGATGTGACGGCTGAAGTATCAGGCAGTCATTGGAAGAGTGCAATACTCTTCAGAAGAAAAAAAATCAGATCAGGAAAACCTGGTGCGCAATCGTCAGGTCGCACGCTCGTAGAGGCGTGTCGTAGTTAACGTGTTTTACTTTCGCAGAATCATTAGCCGGAATGATTTGCGAAAGAATGATTGTTGGCAAAGCAATGGCTACAAAAGAAACGGGAGGAATGCTTACCTCTGAAGATGCCGCGTTAAAATCTTCACCTTCGTGAACAATGGTTTCGTCATCGCAGCAGGAGCTGGTGAGGTGGCGATGACAAGGCGGCATTTTCATTTCCTTCTCACAGGCCTGAGCCTTCGTGAACAAAGCCACATTCTGAATTTCACCACCGCAGAGGTGCATGCCTACCATGAAACTGGTGGATGACACCAGCACCAGAAGGGCAAGGACTACAGATGCTATGGGGCGGAAATTTTTCATTTGCGATGTCAAATGTAACGGATTTTGATGGGATTGGATTTACATTTTTGAAGGTATTATTTGCAAAATCTAAGGCTGAAACCCCATTTCTGTTGAAAATTTAGCAAATAACCACACTATGAATTCCATCCTGCAACCTATTTGCATGGATTTTTCAACTATTTTTGAGCCATGCGTTTAGTCTTTTCTGTTATCGCGGTTTACATTCTTGCCCTGTCGGTTTACCCGTGCAGTGATCAGGAGTCGTGCGCAGATGAACGCGTTCAGGGTGCGACCGTAGTAAACGTGCAAGATCATGATCACGCTGGAAATGAATCCGATCATTGTACACCTTTTTGTATTTGTTCCTGTTGTGCTACACACTTTCAACTCCAATATGCGGTTGATATTACATTAGTCAACCTGGTTCACAATACAGCTGTGGCCACACGCTACATCGAAAAACCTTCACTGAACAATTCAAGGGTCATCTGGCAGCCGCCAAAAATTTCCTGACTTCCTTCGGGTGACAAAAGTCATCTCTTCAGCTTTTATTCCACCGTAACTTTGGAAACTCAACCGTAAACTGTTCCTGAATCAGGAGTAATTTGCTATTCATTACACGTATCATCTGATAGTATGTTAGACACAATCATTCGATTTTCTATTAAGAATAAATTAATCATTGGCATCCTCACCATCGCCATTATCACGTGGGGAGGGTACTCGTTAACACAACTGCCCATTGATGCAGTGCCTGACATCACTAACAATCAGGTGCAGATTATTACCGTGGCGCCCTCACAGTCGGCATTTGATATTGAACGACTGGTGACGTTTCCGGTAGAGCAAACCATGGCCACCATTCCCGGCATTGATGAGATCAGAAGTTTTTCACGGTTTGCCCTTTCAGTGGTCACGATTGTCTTCCATGATGATGTGGATGTGTACTGGGCCCGCCAACAGGTGAACGAGCGACTGGCCGAAGCGCGAAACCAGATACCCGATAGAATTGGAAATCCTGAGATGGCGCCCATCACCACCGGTCTGGGAGAAATCTATCAATACATTATCCGTCCCGAAAAAGGCTTTGAAGAAAAGTATGATGCAGCCGAACTAAGAACCATTCAGGATTGGATTGTGCGCAGGCAATTGCTGGGCACACCGGGCGTGGCAGACGTGAGCAGCTTTGGCGGTTTTCTGAAACAGTATGAAGTGGCGTTGGATCCTGATAAACTCAGGAGTTACAACCTGAGCATCACTGATATTTTTACTGCGCTTGAAAAAAATAATCAAAGCACAGGCGGTGCGTACATCGACAAAAAACCCAACGCATGGTTTATCCGAACTGAAGGCATCATTGGTTCACTGGACGACATCGGAAAGATCGTTGTGAAAAATACAGCAGGCGGTATTCCTATCCTGATTCGCAACGTGGCGGAGGTTCGTTTTGGTGCCGCCAATCGTTACGGAGCCATGACCTACAACAACGAAGGCGAAGTAGTGGGCGGCCTGGTGTTGATGTTAAAAGGAGAAAACTCGAACGCGGTTGTTACACGGGTAAAAGATCGGATGGAGCAAATCAAAAAAACTTTGCCTGAGGGTTTAGTGATTGAGCCCTTCCTCGACCGTAGCAACCTGGTAAATCGTGCAATCGGAACGGTGGAGAAAAACTTGATTGAAGGTGCGTTAATAGTTATCGCGGTGTTGGTGCTCTTCCTCGGTAACCTCAGGGCAGGTCTTATTGTTGCCTCGGTAATTCCACTGGCCATGCTGTTTGCAGTTTCACTCATGCACGTTTTTGGAGTTTCAGGTAACCTGATGAGCCTGGGTGCCATAGATTTTGGTTTGATTGTAGACGGGGCTGTTATTATTGTAGAAGCCACCATGCACCACCTTGGCCTGAGAAGTATTTCAAAGCGATTGACACAGGAGGAAATGGATATTGAAGTACATCAGTCGGCATCCAAAATCATGAACTCTGCTGCGTTTGGTGAAATCATCATACTGATTGTGTACTTGCCTATCCTTGCACTGGTAGGTGTGGAAGGAAAAATGTTCAAGCCAATGGCACAAACGGTAAGCTTTGCCATCCTGGGTGCTTTTATTCTTTCTTTAACCTATGTACCCATGATGTCGGCACTTTTCCTGAGCAAGAACCCACAGCACAAGCGTAATTTTTCTGATCGGATGATTGACTTTTTTCAGCGACTTTATGAACCTGTCATTCTGGGAGCATTAAAACGAAAGTTGCTGGTGATCGCTATTGCTGTTGTACTTTTTACCGGAAGTCTCTTGTTGTTTATGAACATGGGTGGTGAATTTATTCCAACACTGGAAGAAGGTGACTTTGCCGTGGAAACGCGCGTACTCACAGGCAGCAGCTTGTCGTACACCATTGAGGCAGCACAAAAAGGAGCTGAAGTTTTATTGCGCGAATTTCCTGATGAAGTGAAAGAAGTGGTTGGAAAAATTGGTTCATCAGAAATCCCGATTGACCCCATGCCCATTGATGTGTGTGACATGATGGTG
This sequence comes from Cyclobacteriaceae bacterium, assembly GCA_049306095.1. Taxonomy (GTDB): domain Bacteria; phylum Bacteroidota; class Bacteroidia; order Cytophagales; family Cyclobacteriaceae; genus UBA2336. The sequence continues at coordinate 79,575 of JBAQPU010000020.1, read as the reverse complement.
ATTTTAAAACCTCGAAATGAATGGAAGAAAGCTAACAATCGCGATGAGCTTGCAGAAAAAATGACAGAAGCATTGGAAGCAGTGCCCGGTGTAACCTTCGGGTTTCAGCAGCCGATTCAAATGCGTTTCAATGAATTGATCTCCGGTGTCCGACAGGATGTGGCTATAAAAATTTTCGGGGAAGACCTGGATGTGCTAACCGGCTTGTCAAAACAAGTGGCCAGCATTGCATCGGGCATTGAAGGTGTGCGCGACATGTATGTTGAAGAAGTCACGGGCCTCCCGCAGATTGTTGTTCATATTGACCGCGATGAAGTGGCGCGATTTGGCTTGGACATAGAAACGATCAACCAGGCCGTAAGCACTGCTTTTGCAGGACAGAGCGCAGGGTTGGTGTATGAAGGCGAAAAACGTTTTGACCTGGTTGTTCGATTGATGAAGGAAAACAGGCAGGGCATTGAAGATGTGCAGAATCTCTTCATCACGACACCCACGGGTAACCAGGTGCCGCTCGACCAGGTGGCCACCGTTGAATTCAGGCTTGGCCCTAACCAGATACAACGCGAAGATGCCAAGCGCAGAATCACCGTTGGGTTTAACGTGCGTGGCCGCGATGTGGCCACCATCGTAGAAGAGCTTCAACAAAAGATTGAAAGTCAAATTGATTTTCCGCCCGGGTACTATCCAACCTATGGCGGGCAATTTAAAAACCTGAAAGATGCGCAAGTCCGGCTTTCTGTTGCCGTACCGATTGCTTTGCTTTTGATTTTATTGCTGTTGTTTTTCACCTTCGTCTCCATTAAACAATCCATTCTCATTTTCATGGCCATCCCCATGTCGGCTATTGGGGGTATACTCGCCTTGTTGTTGCGTGGTATGCCGTTCAGCATTTCAGCCGGTATCGGGTTTATCGCGTTGTTTGGAGTAGCCGTGCTCAACGGTATTGTGTTAATAACCGAATTCAACCGTCTGAAAAAATCAGGGCTAACAGATTTACATGAGATCGTAAAAAGAGGAACAAAAATTCGCCTCCGGCCGGTACTCATGACAGCCTCTGTTGCTTCGCTTGGCTTCTTGCCTATGGCGCTGGCTACCAGTGCCGGAGCAGAAGTGCAGAAGCCCTTGGCAACGGTAGTGATTGGCGGGTTAATCAGTGCCACGCTCTTAACATTGATTGTGCTGCCATGCTTATACATTTACAGCGAAAGAATTGGAATGAACATTAAAAAGAATCAGGCAATGCAATCGCCTGACCAATAATATTTTTCATTGAACTAAAACCAGTATGAAACTACTTTGGATTTTATTGTTGACCGTAGTCATGAGTACTTCCGTCAACGCCCAACAGATTCTTACCCTTCAGCAGGCAGTAGATGAAGCGCTGAAGAATAATTTGGGAATCCGGGCTTCGGCTTTGGAGGTTGAATCGCAACGTCAACTGAAGAAGACCTCGTTTGATTTACCCAAGACCAACGTATCGCTTCTTTACGGACAGTATAACAGTTATGCTAAAAACGATAACAACATAACCGTTACACAAACTATTCCGCTCACAGTATTCGGAAGCAAGGGATCATTAAACCGCGCTCTGATTACCTCCAGTGAGTTAAAGAAAACAGTTACCGAAAATGAATTGATTTTTCGGGTGAAGGAAGTTTTTTATGAGCTCAGCTACCAGATGGCCATGCGCGATTTCCTTCACCAGCAGGACAGCCTGTATGAAGGATCTTTAAAAGCCGCAGCCTTGCGGTACAAAACAGGAGAAACAAGTTTACTGGAACATACCACTGCTGAAACACAGCGAAACGAAGTCAAAAATCTTCTGGCCAGAAATGAAGCTGATCAATTAATTATACGATCGCAATTACAAACATTGCTGAACAGGCCTGACTTGCCGCAAATCACTCACGCACTGATACAGGAGGAACTATCAGCGGATGTTACCCTTGATACGGCATCCATTCAGTCGAACCCTTCAATGGCTTACATGAGGCAGCAGGTAGAGGTTGCTAAGAGTCAAAAAAAAGTAGAAGCAGCTGGCGCTGCCCCTGATATTTTGCTCGGCTTTTTCAGTCAGACGCTCATTGGAGTGGAAGATACGGAAGGTTCAGGAGCGATTGCATCGACCAGCGATCGGTTCACCGGCTTCCAGGTAGGATTGGCCATTCCGCTGTGGTTTGTGTCGTATCAGGGAAAAGTGAAGGCAGCGGAATACAATCGCCAGGCAGCAGAAAGCAACTACCAGTATCATCAGAAAAGTTTACAGGGCCAATACCAGCAGGCATACCAGAATTATCTGAAGAACAAAAAAAATCTTGCCTATTATAAAGAGTCGGCCATGCCCAATGCTGCGCTGATTCTTAAACAATCGCAGGTCGCCTTTAAAAATGGAGAGATTGGGTATGTCGAATACCTGCTGGGGGTGCAACGTGCCATCACCATCAAGGAAGAATACGTGCTGTCACTGAAAGAATACAATCAATCCATCATCTATCTTGAATTTTTGTCTGGTAATAAATAATGAAACACATGAAATCGTTTTATAAATCATCATTGCAAATCAGTCTGATAACCGTTACTTCGCTTTTCATATTCGCGTGCGGAAGCACCCCCGTGGAAACAACAGAGGAACATCAGGAAGAGTCGAATGTTGTTGAACTGACTCCTGAACAGATCAAAACCGCGGGGATTGAATTGAGGAAAGTGGAACAAAAACAAATCAGCGGTACCATCAAAGTAAACGGGTTACTGGACGTTCCTCCACAACAACTAGTAAGTGTGTCGGCTCCGATGGGCGGATTCCTGAAAAGTACCGTATTGTTGCAGGGCTCACAGGTAAAGAAAGGGCAATTGATTGCCGTTATTGAAAATCTGGAATACATTCAACTTCAGCAGGATTACCTGGATGCAAAAAATCAACTGGAGTTTGCGCAGGTGGAATACGACCGCCAGCAGGAATTAGCCAAAGAAAATGTGAACGCCCAAAAGACATGGCAACAGGCAAAGGCAAACTATCAAAGTTGGCTCGCTAAAAAGAACGGATTGCAGGCCAAACTTAAACTAATCAACGTTGACATGGCCACGCTGGAGACAGGTGTTATTTCGAGTACGTCCAATATTTACTCACCCATCAATGGGTTTGTAACAGAAGTGAATGTGAATATCGGAAAGTTTGTGAATCCAACCGATGTGCTTTTCGAAATTGTAGATACCGAACATCTTCATGCCGAACTGATCATTTTTGAAAAAGATGCTCCTAAAATCAAAATCGGGCAGAAGGTACGTTTCACACTGGCCAATGAAACAAAGGAACGAATGGCCACCGTATACCTGATTGGTCGTGAGATCAGTGCCGACAGAACCATTCGCATTCATTGTCACATCGATAAAGAGGACAAAGACCTCTTACCCGGAATGTACCTGAAAGCACTGGTAGAAACCGGTGGCGCGTTGGTGCCTGCATTACCTGATGAAGCCGTTATTGATTTTGAGGGAAAGAAATATGTTTTTGTCAAAACAACCACACCTCAACCTGCTGATGGTGGCACTTCATTTCTGATGCCGGAGATAACCACCGGCCCAAGCGAATTAGGTTATACAGAAATAACGTTGCCGGAAGGATGGAACAAAGAAAATGAAGTTGTAGTAAAGGGTGCGTATGCGATACTTTCAAAAATGAAGAATAGCGAAGGTGAAGGGCATGCACATTGAAGTTGAAACTGCCCGAAAAGAATAGCATGGCATTTTGCTTTTTATCGTGATGCTTAGAATGACCGATGTGATGTATCAATCTCTCCTATTCCATTTCTTGTACGCCCTTCGAAAAGCGCTTGGGTCAGAGTACCCCATCAGTCCCGACACCTGCGAAACCCGGCCTTTCAACTTGAACAGTTCAGCGGCCAGGTCTTTTTGAATTGCGGCCACAAGTGCCCGGAAGTTCACGCCTTCATCGGCCAGCCTGCGCTGCAAGGTGCGCGGGGTCATGTTCAGGCGTGCGGCAATTACTTCCAGTGACGGAATCTGCCCCTGAAAATCGGTGCGCACCAAGTGCTTGATTTGAGCCGGCAGGGATTGTTGCTTCGTTGACTTCTTCTCTTTCAGCAGTTTCTCAAACATTGCGAACAAGGTTTTGTCCCGGCTCACTACGGGTGTCAGCAAATCTGCTTTCCTGAAAACAAGATTATTGCCTGCCGCATTGAATTTCAGGTTGCCTCCCAGCACCCGCTGGTATTCAGCAAGGTCGCCTCCGCGTTTATGTGTAAAGGTTGCCCGCATCGGTTTTATTTTCTTTCCCGCCAGAAGACTAAACGTATAAAGCGTACCGGCCATAGATTGTTCTACTGCATGCCGCGCGCCAGCCGGGTACGTCTTCATCCAGAGTGACGCGGGATTGTAGGTAAGTGTTACTTCATCGCCTGATCGTTTAACGCCAAACAAAATCATATCGGTTGCCGTTGAAACGAAGTGCGTCATTTGTTCGAATGCCGAAAGCAAATCCGGGCTGGTTTGCATCAGGTTGCCAACCATGCCCAGCACCGAGGCTGTACTCGATTCACCGAGGTGAAGCCCCAGCAGGTTGTCCTGCGTTAGCCTTACAGCCTGCTCCCACGTTTGGCACGACTGCTCGAAAGAAACTTTTACTTCCGAATCTCCAAGCTTATCGGCTGATATCCCGATGGCACTGCATAAGTCCGACAGCTTCGCGCCCCGCTGCGTGGCACCGTACAAAATTCCCTGAATGATGGGCATATGAGCAAACATGGCGTGTCGTGAAATGTCCTGTTATTGTCGCAAAATATCATTTCCGTACCGCAACTGAAAATCGTGTAAAGGCTAAAACATTTTCACTATGAAAACATTATTTCCAAAAATCCTGCTCGGACTGCTGGGCATTGCCTTCTGCAAAACCGGTATCGAAACGCTGATCAATCCGCATGCGGTACTGGCGCAAGTAGGCATTGTACTTGACAACGCGAGTGCCCTCAGCTCCATGCGTGCCGTATATGGTGGCATGCACCTGGTGTTTGGTCTGTTTTGCTTCTACGGTATTTTCAGAAACCCACAAGCACCATTGGTGCTCGTCATTCTGTACACAACCGGCTTTGTGCTTGGCCGACTGAGCGGAATTATAGTCGATGGCGCACCCAACGCATTTGTCATGACCTGGCTGATCACGGAAGTTGTTTCCGGAACGCTGGCTGCCGGGGCGTTGGTGCTGGCGAACAAGGCAGTTTTAAAACCACAGTACATCTGAAAATCATTCAATAAAAATAAAAACTATTTTATGAGACCACGTATTTTAATGCCCTTCATACTCAGCATAGTCCTGCTCGGTTGTGAAGATGAATCCGAACTCCCTTCGACTGAAAATATTTCCATACAATTTGAAGAAGGCCAGCAAGCTATTAGCGAAGAGGATGGCTCACCAATTACGATAACGCTTACGCTGAATAAGCCTTCGACAACAAACGGAACTGTTGTCTTGGAGATTGACGAAACCATCCAGACAAGAATTCAAACCACACCCGCGCACGTCAACGGGCTGCTCGCAATACCTTTCACGAAAGGAGCAAGTCAGTTACAACTCAGTGTCAGTGCCATCAACAATTCGTTGGTGGATGGTGATGTGATTGCAAAAATCAGAATTAAACCTTCGCCACTTTTCAATACCGGTGAACGTGCTGAATTTCAACTTAGCCTCCACGATGACGATGAAGCAGCACCGCCTTCCAGCATCGTAAATTTTGCAGAACAGGTTGAAACCATTACAGAGAACAGCACAGAAGCTATTGCGTTCACACTCCAATTTTCGGCACCGGTAACCATCGACAGTAAAATTATGATAGCCGTTGAATCCCTCAACGCATCGGCATTTGTCACGAATCCGTTTGCTGAAGCCGGAGTCATTACCCTATCGGCACCGGCCGGCACCACTGAACTAAGCTTCACGCTCAACCCGCTTAACAATGCGGAAGTAACCGGGCACACAGCCGTTACATTTTCCATCCAAGCAGTTACGGGCTCGCTCGTGAAAGGCTCGCACGGCTTGCGCAAGCTTACCATTAAGGATGATGAACTGACTGGCAAACTGAGGGGATACGAAAACAGCGGAGGTAATGATTCGGAAAAACGCCTTTATGAGTATGATGCAAAAGGCAGAATTGCCAAAGTGAATTGGGAGACATACACCGGCTTCACACGAACAGGCACTGACACCTATTTTTATGATGGCCAGGACAGGCTGATTAAAATCAACAAATTTCCCGGGCGTGATGTACACTACATATGGAACAACGGCAGGATTGAACGCGCAGAAGTGTATCAGGATGCTGTATTGAAAGAATATGCGACCTATGCGTATGATGAGGCCGGAAACATTGCCGGGGTAGAACCCTATCACCGGCAACCCGATGGTTCGTTCAAGCGTGGCCTATTTTCAGTATACCTTTACTTTGTTGATGGCAATGTGTACAAGGCAATGCTATTTCAGGATGTTGAAGGTCAGGAAGAACCGGTATTGATCCGCACACGCACGTATGATCAATACCTGCCAAACCTGGCGACTATTTCCATGTTTGAAATAATTCCGGGTGTGAAGTCGCAGAAAAATCTGGCGGGTCGGTATCGGGAAGAAACAACGGAAACAGATGCCACCTACTGGCTGACATACGAATTCAATGCCGATGGATCACCCGTCAAACGTACCGCCTCAGCAACGGGCAGTACGCAAACAACGGTGTATCATTATTATTAAGTTGAATCAAATTAGCCGTCAACTCCTGAAAAGAATAAAGCAACCCACAGTTTGCTGTAGGTTGCTTTATTTATGTAGCCCTGGCAGGAATCGAACCTGCATCCTAAGTTCCGGAAACTTATATTCTATCCATTGAACTACAGAGCCAAATCGTTGATTTAAACCCGCTTGCTGACAATCGGGAGGGCAAAATTAACGAAAGCATCCAATCAAAAAAATCAGACTCTGAAACACGTTTATCCTACCGCTCAGAATTACCCAGAAATCAAACAGCATTCTTTCAATCAAAAGCAGGTCATTCTTGATTTTCTTCACCAATATTTTACGAGTTACATAAAAACTATCGTTCACACTCACCCGCATCACGCAACAAAATCACAACTTGTAGCGATGAAGATTTTCATGATGAACTATTTCTTTTTCAACTGATCGCTTCAAGTGATGAAGTAACTCATAACTGTAAAAAAATCATCAAAACTTTGGATTTTCAAAATGAAGTGGTAACTTAACAGAAGTTTTTGAACTAATGTTTAACTAAAATTCAAAACGCTATGGCAAAGAAAGCGAAGAAAGCTGCTAAGAAAAAAGCAGCTAAGAAGAAGAAGTAAGTTGATCGATGATCAACCAAAACAAAAAAGCCTCTGAATATTCAGGGGCTTTTTCTTTTCACATCAGGTTTGAAACCCTCATCATGCGTGGAGTCGGAGGGAATTGAACCCTCGTCCAGAGAAGATAACACCATACGTTCTACATGCTTAGTTGACTTTGGTTTTCGAGAACCTGAAGGCAGGCAACAGCCTAACAAACTCCTTAGCTACTATGTCTTAGTCGTGCTTAGCAACATCGCACGAAGCAGTTCTTGCGGTCGACACCGCTATACCAATGCCCGCAGAACGTAGGCATTGAGCGATGATGGCTTTCCCGATCTTATCGGGACGAGGCTAATTCACCCTATCGGATAAATTAAGCAGCCATGGCGTAGTTAGACTCGCCACGTAAGTTGTTAAGAGCAGTGTTCAAAGCTCTACCCTTATGAGCTTGCATGCTGGCATATGACATCACACATCCTGTCAAAACCGGTCGACCCCAGTTTTTTAAATGATTAATTGCCAATGAGCCAATTATCAATGAAAATCAACACAAATATAAGGCTAAAAAGTTCTCCCGGGCAGGTTCAAAAAAACCAACTCTAATTGATCATTGATAATTGACAATTGATAATTGAATTTTATCTTGCAGCCGATGGAAAATTTTGTTGTTTCTGCACGAAAATACCGCCCCACCGGATTTGCCGAAGTAGTTGGCCAGGAACACATTACCACCACGCTTAAAAATGCCATTGATAACAACAAACTGGCCCAAGCCCTTCTCTTCTGCGGCCCGCGGGGTGTTGGTAAAACCACCTGTGCGCGTATTGTTGCCAGGCTGATCAACGGGTTTGAAGAAAAGGCCGAAACCAATTCGCTTAATATTTTTGAACTGGACGCGGCCTCCAATAATTCAGTAGAGGATATCCGCAACCTGATTGACCAGGTTCGTTACCCGCCACAGTTTGGCAAATTCAAGGTCTATATCATTGATGAGGTTCACATGCTTTCCAATGCGGCATTTAATGCCTTTTTGAAAACACTGGAAGAACCACCCTCATACGCCATTTTTATTCTGGCCACAACCGAGAAGCACAAGGTTATCCCTACCATCTTATCACGCTGTCAGATATTCGATTTCAACAGGATACAGATTGCCGATATTGCCAATCACCTGAAAGAAATTGCAAAGCACGAAGGCATTCAGGCAGAAGATGAGGCGCTGCACCTGATTGCGCAGAAAGCCGATGGCGCCTTGCGCGATGCCCTGTCGATTTTCGATTTGATGGTGACCTACTCATCAGGCAAGGCCATTACATTCAGGGATGTTCTTTCGAATCTTCACATCCTCGATTACGACTACTATTTTAAAGTGGTCGATGCCCTCCTCGGTCAGAATCACTCCGAACCTTTACTTCTTTTAGATGAAGTGCTGCGCAAAGGTTTTGATGGCCATAATTTTATTGTGGGACTTTCAGAACATTTTCGCAACCTGCTGGTATCGCAGGATGCCCGCACCACCCAATTAATGGAAGTGCCCGACAGCGTACGTAAAAAATATGCGCTACAAGCCCAGGCCGCCTCTCCTTCCCTGCTCTTGTCGTGGTTAAACATTGCCAACCAGTGCGACATAACCTATAAGGCCAGTAAGAATCAACGGTTATCCGTTGAACTTGCCTTGATGAAGATGGCCCATGTGCATGCGGTAATCGAACCTGGTTTAGCAAGTGAAGCAACTCCCTCAACGGCAGGATTAAAAAAAAAATTAGTGACCAACCCGTAGGTGCTGAAAAAACACAGGAGGCACCAGCCCCGGTGGTGGAAGAGCCGCCCGTTGAAAAGGCTGCCAAGCCTCCCATTTTAAAAACACCAGAAATTCCAAAAATTGTTTTACCTGAATCAGGAAAAACCAAAAGCACGATTCAGCTTCCAAAGCTGGGCGATTTAAAAGGAGGCCTGAAAACAGAAGCGAAGTCGTCCGCTCCAAAAACTGTTGAACAGGAAGATCGGCCTTTTACGCATGATCAATTACGGGAGGCCTGGAAAGAATTTGCCGAGACCCGAAAAGCACTTCAGGCCGAATACCACCTTCTTTCACAGGAAATTGAAATTCGTAACAAAAAGCAGGTGGTTATTCACCTGCACAATCACTTCCAGGAAACTCTGATCAATACCATTAAAGTTGATATCCTCACTTTTTTAAGGGAAAAACTTAGCAACGGTACCATTCAGCTTTTAGGTGAACTTAACTCACCGGAAGAGAAGAAGATGATTTACACCAACCGCGAAAAGTTTGAGCATCTGGCTGAAAAGAACCCAACGCTAAAAGAACTAAAAGAGCGGTTAGGGTTAGATACCGATTTTTAAAGGCCAATTATAATTATCCATTTGGATTATAGTACTGCAATAGAAATTCTATTACACCATTACACTTAAAAAATTCCTCTTCTTCTTGTCGTCCTTCTGGGAGTAGAACCAAACAACATTCCAAAAACACCGCGTACCAGTTCGCGCCCAACTTGTTTGGCCATTGGCGACTCCAGCACTTCTTCGAAAGTAGATTTCTCCTGACGGGTGCTGGTAGTTTTGGCCGGCTGCGACTCTTTTTCTTTTGCTTGTTCCGTCATCCGTTCGTTCAGCAACTCAAATGCGCTTTCCGGATTAACCGTTTCCTGGTACTTCTTGTAGAGAGCAGAATTTTCCAGTTGCGTCTTATACTCATTATCCGATAAAGGCCCCATCACCGATGCGGGTGGCGCCAGGTGGGCAACTACCGTTTCTGTCGGGATTCCTTTTTCATTCAATACCGTAATAAACGCCTGGCCGGTTCCCAGTTGCGTGAACTGCTGTTCCATGTCATAAAACTCCGACTTCGGAAAAGTTTTAATGGTTTCTTTTAATGCCTTCACATCGTTGGGTGTAAAAGCCCGGATGACATGATGAACGCGATTACCTAGCTGCGACAGTACCGTTGGCGGAACATCCTGCGTAAGTTGGGTGCAGAAGAATACGCCCACACCCTTTGAGCGAATCAGGCGGATGACCTGCTCGATCTGATCCATAAAGGCTTTGGGGGCATCTTTAAACAACAGATGAGCCTCATCTAAAAAGAAAATGAGCTTGGGTTTATCCAGGTCACCCGCTTCCGGAAGGTTTTGGTATACCTCGGCCAACAATGCCAGCATGAACGTTGAAAAAATAGCCGGCTGACCTTGAACATCCGAAACATTTAAGAGACTGATGACCCCCCGCCCGTCAACCTTTTCAAAGAGATCGTCAATGTCAAAGGAGCGTTCGCCAAAAATCTGATCGATTCCCTGCTGCTCGAGCGCTACAATTTTTCTGAGGATTGTACCCGAAGTAGTGGAGGAAATTTTTCCGTAGTCTGCCTTAATTTCCTGCGCTCCAGCCCCTTCCGATAAGTAGCTCAGTACTTTTTTCAGGTCGCTGAAATCAACAATGGGCAATTTTTTATCATCGGCATATTTAAAGACTACTGATAACACACCCGACTGTACCTCATTCAGTTCAAGAATTTTACTGAGTAGTACCGGTCCAAATTCAGTTACCGTGGCTCGCATTTGGGCACCCAGCTTTCCGCTAAGGGAATAGAGCTCGGTTGGAAACCCGGAAGGAGTGTACGGAATACCGAGTGCTGCTGCCCGCTCGTTGATTTTGTCGTTTGTAACACCCTCCCGGGCGATGCCTGAGAGGTCTCCTTTCATGTCGGGCATGAAAACCGGAACTCCGGCAGCCGAAAGTTGCTCAGCGATTAATTGCAATGTTCTTGTTTTTCCCGAGCCGGTGGCGCCTGTTACCAATCCGTGGCGATTCATCATGCGCAAGGCAAGAGTTACTTTGGCATCGGCAAGAATTTCGCCCTGGTACACACCTGCCCCCAGGTAAACCGATGGCAACGCAGTGGTGTAAGCCTTATTGATTGATTCGATGAACTTTTTCTTTGCCATGGTTATTTCTTCTCTTCGTAATTCTGGAACGAGTAGGCAAATCCGATATTAAATACCTGGCTAAGCTGAACTTCGTTTACCTGATCAAAATCGTAGAGCATAATTCCGCCTAAGCCAACTGAGATGAATTTATTGACGCGCGCATTAATCATTAAATCCAACCGGTGATCGATGGTCTTGCCTTCAAGGGTTTCGTAATTGGCAAACATCAGGTACCGCCATTTCAGGTTGATATTTTTAGCCACATCTTTATCGAAATCGGCTGTCAGCTGGAAGGCCAGCCACTCATATCGGGTGTTTTCACCCAGCGTTACTCCATACGGTGCGGTTGTGCTTACTTCATCAAATCGACCGTTGTTATCCTGCACAATGGTTAGGCGTGGGGCAAGGGGCGAAATTCTGACTTTGAAATATGAAACAGGATGGTATTCAAAACCAAGAGACATGGTAACAAAAGCCGGGGCGAAAATATCAGAGATGAGCAATTCCTGCTCCACACCATTGATATCATCTTTGTACGTAAACCCTTTTGAAAATTGAGAAATAAAATTGAGTGATGAGTACAGGTCCCACTTATCGCTAAGCTTATGACCAACCTTGGTATCCAAAAAAATACGATCGATGGTTTTGCGGTATCCCTGCCCCGAGTTGTTTACAAACCCATAGATGAGCCCAATTTCATTGTCCCATGAAGTTTTTCCTTTCGCGTAATTTGCCTTGTAGTTAAACAAGCCATTTAAACCGATTGAATTAATACCCCCGCCTTTCCAGTTAGACGAAAAAGCAGCCTGGTTCAGGTTCAGGTTAAAGACAAGTTTCTTTTTCCAGTTCGAGGTTGAATCTGGTTTGACGACCTGGGCAGAAATCAAGAAAGGTGAAGAGATCAGAATGGCACACAGGGTGCGCTTAAGAATGAGCATCATACCAAATAAGTTTTAGACGAAAATAGTCTAAAAACTTATGGCTGTAAAATTTCAGATATTGTTTAGTTTGATTTCATCAAGCGCCACTTCGGTAAGAGGCTTGGTAATAAACTTAATCACGTGGTTATTATTCACAATCTTATCGATATCACGCTTATTATCGGAACTGGACAGGATAATTACCTTACACTTGTTCCGAACAATTTCATTGAATTTTTCAAACTCGTAAAGGAATACAAACCCATCCACAATGGGCATATTAATATCTAAAAAAATCAGGCTGGGAAGTTTTTCAATATTGTTCTGGTTTTCTTTTAAATAATCAAGAGCTGCCTTACCGGAACTTTTAACTTCTACACTCTTCGAAAACTTCGTTATTTCGATGATACGCTTACTGATAAAATTATCCGTATCGTTATCGTCTACCAACATCACTAAATCAAGGATCATCGACTGTTGCATTACCATTTTTTCAACCTTCAAAAAACTAAAAAAATTAATCTTTACCGCACAAAAATATCCATTTTTAGGAGTATTTGACTAAAAATGGTTTTCAACGGCTAAAATTCATAGAAAATCCTTAAGAACAGGTTATTGCTTCTTTAAAATTTTGAGATTCTCGCCCGCCACCAGCGAAAAATCTTTTTTCTGATTCCAGTCCATGAGCTCTTTAATGGTTACCCCGTACTGCCTGGCTACACTATACATCGTATCTGCTGGTTTTACCATATGAACAATTTCGTGTGGGGTGGTTTCAACTTCTACTGCCTGTAGTTGAAGCACCTGACCGGGTTTAAAACCCTCCTCTACCTTCAGGTTATTCCAACGAACAATGTCCATTACGTCCAGCTGGTAGTGTTTGGCTATTGAATACAACGTTTCGCCTGTACTAACGGTATGCTTTTCCGGCCGTACAATAATTGTTTCTTCGGAAACAATAGGGGTCGGATCTTCCCTGCTCACTGTTGTGTCGATGAAGGCTATAACAGGAACCGGTTCAATGGAGGCAACGGCTGATTCTGATTGAATGGACCAACTAAATGTTTCCCCCTGTTCAACTTCTGCCACTTCGGTGAATTTCATGGATGGACTTTCAGATTTTCTACCAGACAGAAACACCACCGAACCTTCCTTTAGCACATCGTTTCGTTTCAGACCATTATACTTTTCAAGTTTACGAACCTGCACACCATACGCTTGACTGATCCGCCACAGGTTCTCGTTATGCTTTACAACATGCTGTGGCACATCGGCTCTTGCCTTTTTCTTTTTCAGATAGTAGAATTCCCCTGCAGTTAGTTTGTCGGAAATGGAAAGGTCATTGCATTTCAAAAAATAAGACAGGTCGATATCGGCACGCCTGACAAATGTAGAAATCGACTCACCGGCTTGCGCCTGCATTGCGGCAATGCCGTTGATGGTTATCTTTTCATTTTTTGCTGTAGCCGGTTTCGCATCAACGCGCGTGACCGGTTCACTTTTTCCGGATGATGCCATGGCCACAGGCAATCCTTTGCCATCACCGGCTGTTGGTATGGCAACAGTGTAGGGCTTATCTCCGGGAATAGTGCCCCCTCGTACCCACTTATTATATTCCTTCAATTCTTCCTCGCTCAAGGCAAATTCGCGCGCCAGTTCATGCAGCGGCTTTTCACGTTGATTGACCAGGGTAATCACCTTTACCTCTCCGGCTCCATTTACCGCATCTTCATAGGCTACTTTATGCGCCAGGAATTTTTTTACATACCAGTATGTCTTGCTGGTTATCTCCATGTGTTTGGTTCCGGCCTGAAAATCTTTGACGGACTTCATCACCCCTCCGGCACCCATTTGGTACGCCTGCAGGGCATACAGCCAATTATTAAAATAGGTGTTGTTTTTTTTCAGGTACTTAGCCGCAGCCCGCGTGGAAGAAACAATGTTCATGCGTTCATCAATTTGTTTATCGACACGCAATCCCATTTCAATGGCGGTGAAATCTTTGAATTGCCAAAAGCCAACTGCGTTGGATACTGAAACCGCATCGCTGATCAGCGCACTCTCCTGCAACACCAGGTACTTCAGGTCATCCGGAACACGCTCCTCTTCAAACACTTTTTCAATAATCGGAAAATAGGTTTTGGCACGTTCCGCTTTTATGGCAACATGTTTCGGGGAACGGGTAAGTAAATCTACATCTTGCTGAATTTCTCTTCGCGCATCATCGCGTATGGTCAACGTCATGCCGGCAAACTGCATTTTGTGTGGCACCTGAGGTGATTGTGCTATTGCCCATGTAGAGAAGCAAGTAAAAAGCGCGGCCGTCAGCTTCATGATTAAAAAGTTTAAAAAATATCAGCCAGTAAAAAATCAATCCTGAACTTTCCTCATCACCATTATTCCATCCCTCACCGGCAGTAACACATTTTCAACACGTGCATCCCGCTGTACTTTCCGGTTAAATTCCAGAATGGCCCGGGTATCTTTATCGGGCTTTTCATCAAGAACCTTACCGCTCCACAACACGTTGTCGGCCAGTATATAACCCCCCAAAGGTACACGATTGATCACTAAATCGTAATAAGCAGAGTAGTTTTCTTTATCGGCATCAATAAAGATAAGATCAAACTTACCGTGCAGGGTTGGTATGATGTCGAGCGCATGGCCTATACGATAGTCGATCAATTCATGAAAACCTGATGTTTTAAGGTAGTTGCGAACGGTATTTTCTAATTCCTCGTTAATATCAATTGTTATCAGTTTTCCGTCCGGCCTCAGTCCCTCGGCAAGACACAGAGCAGAGTAGCCTGTATAGGTTCCTATTTCTAAAATTGCTTTGGGTTTTACCATGTGACTGATCATGGAAAGTATGCGACCCTGCATGTGGCCCGACAGCATGCGCGGCATTAATACCTGAGCATGCGTATGACGATTAATTTGCTTTAGCAGTTCACTTTCCGGTGCGGTGTGGTCTTCAGCATACTTTTGAATGGCGGTTGATATCAAATCCATAAAATCACGTCTTCGTTATACCTACTGCTTACCCGGTACCATTTTCAGGTAGCTTAACTTCGATGAGTCAAACATTTCCTGTGCAATGGTTAACAGTTTAGCAGAATCGGTTTCATCAATCATTTGAAAAATCTCTTCAAGCGATGGCACATTTCCTCTGCCAAGAATGCTGCGCCCCATCATCATCATGTGGCTGAGGTTGTTTTCTTCAGACATGGCCAGTTGGCCTTTTATCTGCTCCTTTCCAGCCCGCAGTTGTTTGGCTGAAAGCGGATTCTCACAAAACTTCATCAGTTCTTTGTGTACAA
Organism: Cyclobacteriaceae bacterium; assembly: GCA_049306095.1. Classification (GTDB taxonomy): domain Bacteria; phylum Bacteroidota; class Bacteroidia; order Cytophagales; family Cyclobacteriaceae; genus UBA2336. The sequence continues at coordinate 64,044 of JBAQPU010000020.1, read as the reverse complement.
GACCAATTGCCTTATCCAGTTGTTTGGGATCGGTTCCAAAAAAAACAGCAAACATGCCCGTATCGGTATACGAAATGTAATGTGCATCGATGGAATACACGAATCCATACTTCTCTCGTAACGATAAATTCAGTCGGGAGTTCATACCGGGGCCACCCAACATGTTTACCAGCAGGAAGAGGGGTATCCGGTTTTCATGCAACATCGGAAAGGCATCGCGACCAATGGCGCATTTCGCTTGTTTCACCGGTCTGACTAATTCCTGCATGCGTGGTTTATATACCCCTGCTTTCTTTCTCTTTACTTTTCGAACCGCCCGCCCTACTTCAAAATATTTTCTGGCGAGCTTTTCGACATGATCCGGTGAAAAATCACCCACACAACTAAACACAATCCGGCTGGTATCAATATGATCGCTAAAGAAAGAAAGAAAATCTTTCCGTTTAAATGACCTGACTGTTTCCTTTCGCCCCAGGATGTTCATGCCCATTGGATGATTTTTAAACAGAATGGCTTCAAATTCGTCCTGAAGTGAGTCATCGGGGTTGTCCAGGTACATGGCCATTTCTTCCTGGATTACACCGCGTTCCTTTTCAATTTGCGCATCCGGAAAAATTGAATTAAAGGTAATGTCGGCCAGCACATCAACAGCCCGTTCGGCATATTGGTCACGTACCGATGCGAAGAACACCACGCGCTCCTTATCGGTAAAGGCATTCAGTTCTCCACCAATGGAGTCAAGGCTTGTGATAATCTGTAATAGGTTTCTTTTCCGTGTACCCTTAAAGGCCATGTGTTCCCAGAAATGGGCGATGCCCTGGTTGGAAGCAGATTCATCGCGGCTGCCTACATCCAGGAATACACCGCCATGAAAAATTTTTGTGGCGGCCACCTGCTGATAGATGACCCGGATGCCATTGGAAAGGGTGAATAAATGTTGATGCTCCATGTGTGGCACAAAATTACTTTTTTCGGGATGTCGTCCCAACAATGAACACTTTTGCCCGCCTTCGGGCAAAGGTTTTCTATCACCTGAGGTTTTCCCTATCATTCGTAACCTTTTCTGGCATTACTCTTGTAAAAAATTAATCATGCAAACTCAAAAAGTTAAAACCTGCTTTACTATTTCGTTTACCGATGAACAGTTCAATCGGGCTAAAACGTATGTAGAAGATATGAAACGGCATCCTAACCGGATTTTCTGGAAAGGAAAAGAAGGCAAGTCGGATAACGAGTTAATTATTGAGCAGATTGCCCACCGGATTCTTTCCGGATTTTACAATGATGATCCGTTTAACGCGGGGCGCCACATTATGCGGATGGACAGCGCAGTGAATGGAAATTAATTTCAGAGTTCAGGGTTTAAGGTTTAGCATTGAGGTTTTGACTAAAAACTTTGAACCTGAACTTTGAACTCGAAATTTCGAACCTATATCCTTTCCAACACCTTTTTAATCAGGGCGTCCATGATTTTGTCGTAATCTTTTGCGAATTTGTTTTTCACCCGGTTTGCAATCATGGCATTTACACTCAGCATCTCATGTCCTAATAAACGTCCAAAGGCATAATACGCAGAGGTTTCCATTTCAAAATTAGTGAGCCAAAAATCACTGCTTTTGTTATGGTAATAATTTAAATCGTCCAGTAATTTCGGCATGAGGGTAGCAGCCCGAATTTTCCTTCCTTGTGGTGCATAGAAACCCGGTGTGGTTACCGTGTTTCCGGCAATCATATCAAAACCAATTTGCTGCATCAGCGATTCTGATCCTTTTACCACATAGGGCGTAAAGGGAAGTTTGCACTTGCTTTTAATATCTGCAGCGATCTTCTTTTCAAAAACAGTCATCGGCAAATCATAAAACTGCATCAGGTTATCGAGGCCAACCCCGTATTCTGATACCAGGTGGGCGCCCAGGGGTATATCTTCCTGCAAGGCCCCTGACGTTCCTATTCGAACAACCTTTAATTTTCTTTTTTTTGTTTTTGGCTCGCGTGTTTTTAAATCAATGTTAACAAGTGCATCCAGCTCCGTCAGAAAAATTTCTATGTTATCGGTACCCATACCGGTACTGATCACCGTGATTCGTTTGCCGTTAAAGTGGCCTACGTGAGTTATAAACTCGCGTTTGTTCATTTCAAACTCAACCTCATCAAAATACTGACTTACCTTATACACACGGCTGGGGTCGCCAACCGCTATAATGGTATCCGAGATGTTCTTAGCCAGCAAACTAAGATGGTACACGCTGCCATCGCGATTAAGGATCAGATCGGTTTCAGATATTTTTGCCATTAACTTTTTATTGGTTGAGCAGGATTTCCGAATACTGTTTCTCCGGCTTTTACTGTGGCAATCACGACAGAACCAGCACCCACCCGTGCGCCCTTTCCGATGGTGATGCCCGATACGATAACCGCCCCCGATCCCACAAAGGCTCCTTCTTCCAGTGTTACGCCTGAGTTAATCATACTGCCCTGACCCACCTGAACAAAATCACCCATGGTGACTTCGGCACCAATCACACATCCGGCCTGCAGCATACAGTGACTCGAAATTTTGGTTCCAACACCTACCCTTACTCCCTGGTCGATAAAATTTCCATAGCCCAATTCAACATGTTTCCCAAGCAGGGCATCGTGATGAACTGCATTCACCGGCTGCACATGGCGAATCTCCTGCAGCATTTTTACCAAGCTCTTTCGCACCCGGTTATCGTCAATCGCTACGAACGCTTCACACTTTTTGCCAATAAGTTTTAAAAAACCATCGTCATCGGTACTTCCCAGTACAAAAGATTCATCAATCTCCTGATTGTGAATTGCTTTGTTGTCATCTAAAAAACCATATACCACATTTCCATTACTTTCAAAAATTTCTTTAGCCGATCGGCCAAGGGCATTTGCCCCCAAAATAATCACCGGATTTTCCATACGATTTTACGAATGACAAAGGTAGCCGTCTGTTGTTAACGGGACAAATGAGGCAGGTGAACATTAAATGTTTTCGCCAGATACCTGACGAGGAAGGGCTGATGGATGAGGAACAAAAGCAGAAAAGGCAGGAAACCAATGCGATACCGGACCAGGGTTCCAAAATTTGGCGTAGCAATAGCCAGAAAAATACAAAGCAATAGGCAATACGATAGCACCGCTGCAATCAGCAGGCGATGAGGAGACTTCCCGACATTTTTCACCAGCCTCCAGGAAATAATAACCAGTACCAGCAATACAACATTCTCAAATGATGTCAGCACTTTCAAAACTGAATCTGCTTCCCAAATGAACGGTCTGAACAAACCCGACACCAATGCCCAGGGCGAATTAATGATGACACTGCTCCACGTTGCTTCCAACTGATAATAATTGACAACCTTTCCGGGAGAGGATGCCTCCATGAACAAGTGGTTATTGGATACCAACACCTGCGGAATTTTTTGAAGAGAGAAATTAGGATGAACGAGCGCTCCAGATAAAAGTAGCACTATCAGTATGACGGTGAAAATACTCAGCTCGCCAGAAAATCGATTGATCTTTTTCCACTCCGCTACCCTTCGGGTTATCCAGGCGGCCATCAGAAGCGGTGCCAACAGTCCGATGTAATAGTACTTCAGCTTCCAAACAAACAGGATGGAGAGCATGCAACCTGCCACCTCCATCACCGACACACGCCTCTTCATCCAAAACTTTAAAAAAACGGCCGAAAGAAAAAACAAGGCTGTCATGGCCATTGACTCCTTTATGATTCCGGAAGTCCAGAAAACACAGGACGGAAAAAAAAGAATGGCTATTACTGCCGGAATCCCCAGCTCAGGGATGCGCTTCCAGATTACTTTTGTCAGTTTCCAACCGGCCAGAAACGAGAGTAATGAAAAATACAGAGAGCTTACCCAATAATTATCATTGGTAATCAACGCAAAAATACTGGTGAGCTTAACAAAGAAAAGGGTGCGATCAACCCCCTGAAAATAACCTTCGTGCTTGCCGTTCCACAAATAACCCAGGTACCACATAAAATCTCTTCGTGCCTCATAGCTCAACTCTTTCGCCCACTCGAAGAGAGAAAATGTATCACTTGTTGTGTAGGTGGCAGCATAAATAATGCCCAGCAAAATTCCAGCTGAAAGTTTAGCCGCCAATGCATGCCAGTAAAATTTTCGGAACGGCAGCTCTTGCTTTCGCCAGTACCACCAGCAAAAGACGATGATAATGACCATATTGGAAATTGCAGTCAACGCTTCCATGGTTATGATTGAATGATGGCTGAACCCACGGCACACTCCAGGCACTTGCGCTTTAAACAATACGTATTGTACAATTCAATAAGTCCCTGCGAATCAAATGCAGAAGTTACGTTGTGGCCGATCCCAGCCCACGCACGGGTAATTTTATTGTTTTCGGCCGGTATGTTTTGCAACCATTCAACCGCCCGCTCAACAAACAACACATCGTCATGTATTTTTCCGTATGCAGTCAACAACGGAGCCACCGTATTGATCACAATGTTGTCGATACTTGATTTTCCAATGCCGGGAACTTTTGTTTTTGATTGCTTCCCAAACCGGTAATGTTGCTGCCAATACCGTGACTGATCGGTGTCTAGTAAATCAACAATTCGCCTATAGGAATCTGCTTCGATTATTTCTGAGAACATGTTTTTACGATGAGCAAAAAGTGCAGCGAGCTGAGCCAGCCGAACAGTAGGAAAATTACCGGGCCGAAGCCGCAAGAACCTCCACTGGGCTTCGTTCATCATTTTACTTGTGAGGTTATATTTTTTCTTCAGCAGGTCATATTCACGTTTTAATTCGATCACATATTCATCCGCTTTTGCTTTTTCCAGAAAACCGGCCTGGCCAAACAGCAGCGCTTCAAGCTGGGCGGGGTGTTTCATCAGCACTTTAAAAGGAAGGCTGTGCGCCAACTGAACCATCGGATCGGCATTTACCTTAAACCCAAAGTTTTTAAACAGAAGCTGGTAACAGGTTTCCTCCCAATCGTTATTGTTCTTGACAAGGATATCCATTACGCCCTGCGCTTTTAATTCCAATCGCTGAACAACCGTTTTCTCCAGCATGGAAAGTTTCACAAGAGCTGAAATTTTAGGCCAATGATTGGAGCATGGAATGGATTCAACGCTGGTAAAAAGCTTTTTATAGTGATTCCACAAATCAGGATTAACCCGGCTTTTTAATTCCAGGGTAGGCATGACTGTACCGTCAGTCCGTTTTATAGGTTTATCGTTTTCCCACACCACATGCAACACTACATTTTCATACGCCTGATCATCGCCATGACGGTGATCGTTCCAGCCGGAAGCGTTGATATGAATTTCAACACTGCCTCTCCATTCGAGGTTATCAATTTTAATTTTCGCCTCTGAGAAATCGGGGCCGGCATGCGCATTTCGAAAGCCTGGCTGAAAAACCGTTAGCCTCTCACCTGCTGAGGTGGCCAGATCAGCTTTTTCGAAATATTGGAATTGCCAGATATAATGGAGAAAAGATTCGGTCACGAGATTTTAGATTTACGATTTACGATTTACGATTTAATCGATCTAAAATCAACACAATAAGCTCGTGAAACTTACAGGCTTTGAAGCAGCACTTCCATTTCGTTCCTCACTTGCAATGCCTCGCGCTTGGCAGCCTCGGCAAAATCCTTTCCGGATGACGCATAGATTATAGCGCGAGCTGAGTTAACCAATAAACCACATTGCTTGTTCATTCCATGCTTCGAAACTTCTTGCAAATCTCCTCCCTGTGCTCCAATACCGGGTACCAGAAAAAAATGTTCTGGCGCGAGCTTTCTGATCTCACCAATCTTATCGGCCCGGGTTGCCCCAACCACAAACATCAGTTGATCAGGCGTTCCCCACTGCTGTGATTTGATGATGACTTCTTCATACAGTTTCCGCCCGTTAGGTTTGGATTCCAGCAACTGAAAATCGGCACTGCCCGGGTTCGAGGTGTGCACTAGTAAAATCACCCACTTGTTTTTAAACTTAAAAAAGGGTTTCACCGAATCTTCACCCATATAGGGTGCCACGGTAACAGAATCAAAATTCATCTGCTCAAAAAAAGCGCGTGCATACAATTCGGATGTGTTACCAATATCGCCCCGTTTCGCATCGGCAATGGTGAAACAATTATTCGGAATATAGTCTAAGGTTTTCTGAAGGCTCTCCCAGCCTTTTGGGCCAAGTGCTTCATAAAATGCGATATTAGGTTTGTAGGCAACACAACATTCATGTGTGGCATCGATGATTTGTTTATTAAACTCAAAGACCGGATCCCGTTCAGACCGGAGATGCGAGGGAATTTTTTCCAGATCGGTATCTAAGCCCACACACAGGTAGGAATTCTTTTTCTTTATCTGGTCGAAAAGCGCTGAACGATTCATGGTATAAAGATAAAAAAAAGACCTGCCCGGTTGAATCCGTGACAGGTCTTGTATCTCAATTGTTTCAAAATGCTGTTTATCGTAAATCGATTACTTCAACACCGGGGTATTTTTTGGGATCAAAAGAAAAGAATGCATCGGCAATGACCACGTTGGGTACAAACTTCGAGATGGTGTACTTATACTTGTTACCACCCTTATCGAACATGGTCCAGCTTTGAATACTTTTATCTTTTTTCACAATTATCATTTTGATTTTAAAGAATTGGGCGTCCTTCTTTTCGGGCACCAAATCAATTTCTTCACACACTACACCGCCTTCGGTTTTATCGCCTATATAAAGGTACTTGTAGCCTTTCTTATAAATTTCATAAATCTTGGAAGGGTTAATATCTTCTGACCCCGGATCATAATTATCAACATTTACCTCTTTTGCAGAGGGCAGGTACGTCCAAACGGTGGTGCCATTATTGATGATCTCCTGATCTTCCATCACCAGTCGAAACTTATCTCCTTTCACCGAAATTTTTCCTTTGAATTCTTCCTTTACTCCTTCCACGTCATTGGTCATACTGGAAACAATGTTGGCTTCGAACGAAGTAAAGGTTTTGTATTTTTTGCTCATGGCATCCAACGTGGCCAGGGCCTGAGGGTCGTATTGAGCAACGGAAAGGTGAACGAGGGTAAGTGAAAAGATTGATAAAAGCAGCTTTTTCATTCCAATTTTATTGTTTTTTAACAGTTTTAGGCTAGGTCGGGTGCAAAAATAGGTTACTGCCCGTGTTTTTCCTTCAAACTATTCAATAATTGTTCCAAACTCATTTCATCTTTAATGAGCACCTCGCGTGCTTTGCTACCTTCAAACGGGCCAACAATTCCGGCCGCCTCCAACTGATCGATTAATCGGCCCGCACGGTTGTATCCTAATTTTAATTTCCGTTGAATGAGTGATGTACTGCCTTGCTGATGGTTAACAATCAACCGTGCTGCTTCTTCAAACAAGGCATCACGTTCTGAAAGGTCTACATCCGAGGCACCGCCTTCATCTTCACCTTCATACTCCGGCAATAAATAAGCAGAGTCGTATCCTCGTTGCGACCCAATAAAATCACAAACCTTTTCTACTTCAGGTGTATCCACAAACGGAGACTGCAAACGAATAATATCGGAGCCGGCTGACAACAACATGTCGCCCATGCCTACCAACTGATCGGCACCGCCTGTATCTAAAATCGTTCTGGAGTCAACCTTAGACGTTACACGGAATGATAAGCGTGCAGGGAAGTTTGCCTTGATCACACCGGTAATCACGTTTACCGATGGGCGCTGTGTTGCCACCACTAAGTGAATACCGATTGCACGCGCAAGCTGCGCCAGACGCGCGATGGGTGTTTCAACTTCCTTACCGGCAGTCATCATCAAATCGGCCAACTCATCGATTACTAACACGATGTATGGCAAAAACCTGTGTCCGTCTTTGGGGTTAAGTTTCCGTCCAACAAATTTTACATTGTACTCCTTTATGTTTCGAGCACCGGCATCCTTCATAATTTCGTAGCGGTTCTCCATCTCAATACAAAGTGAATTGAGTGTGTGCACGACCTTCCTTGTATCGGTGATGATAGCCTCTTCGCTGTTTGGCAATTTCGCCAGGTAATGCCGCTCGATTTTGCTGAACAACGACATCTCTACTTTTTTAGGGTCAACCAAAACAAATTTCAATTGAGATGGATGCCTCTTATATAATAGAGAGGTGAGGATCACATTCAATCCAACTGATTTGCCTTGCCCAGTGGCTCCGGCTACCAGTAAGTGAGGCATCTTGGCCAGATCAATGACCAGTACTTCGTTGGAAATAGTTTTACCCAGCGCCACCGGAAGTTCCTTATCTGTTTTCTGAAACCCTGCAGTACTCAACACCGAACGGATGCTTACCATCTCGCGGTTTTTATTTGGCACTTCAATACCAATGGTTCCCTTGCCCGGAATAGGCGCGATGATACGAATACCCAATGCCGCCAAACTCAACGCGATATCATCTTCCAGATTTTTAATGCGCGAAATTTTTATACCCGCATCCGGAACAATTTCATAGAGTGTAACGGTTGGCCCGATGGTGGCCTTAATGCTGGAGATACCGATTTTAAAGTTGGTAAGGGTAGCCAGAATCTTGTCTTTGTTCTGATTTAATTCATCCTGTGTTACCTGCACTTTTCCAACCTCGTACTCACTTAAAAGTTCAAGCGGTGGAAATTTAAACCCGCTTAAATCCAGCGTTGGATCATACACGCCTTTTTCTTCTACCAGCTTTTCTGCAAGCTCATCCGTCTCGGTGCGTTCCTCAACAATAAAAGTAGGCTCAGTTTCCTTCTTTTGCTGAGGCTTTTCAATTTCTAAGGGCACTTCAGAATCCGGAGCCCCCGGTTTTTCAAAAAGTACAGGAGGTGTTACGGTTTCGCTTTTTAATTCATTAGTCCACTTATCTTTTTCATCCGTATACTCAGCCGGAGTTTCTCCAGCCAAAATTGCCTCATTACCCATAGGCTTGGGGTCGCGCGGCTGAAAGGCGTTGATGGCCGTAATATTGAAAAAGAAAATGATGAATATAAATAAAGAGAGCACTAGCAACAGAAAGGTGCCCCAACCCAACAACCCGTGCGAAAGCAACGCCAAATGATAGCCTAATCCTCCTCCCAAAAAACTCCACTCTGTTACACCATCAATACTCAGGGTTAAATAGCCGAATAACAAACTCAACCACAACCCTGCGAATAATGAGAGAATGAAAACTGAAAATATCGGAAGCAGGTCGCGCTTAAAGGCCAGGCGAAAACCAATCAAAAAAACCACGGGGGGAATCAATAAGGCTGAAATGCCAAACCAACGGTAAATAAAATAATGTGAAGTAATCGCACCATATAGCCCAAGCCAGTTTTCAGCTTCAATACCCGATTCAATTAACCCGGATTGCCCCAATCCTTCCACTACACTTTGGTCGGCTTTGCCGGTGAACAAATACGACAGGAACGCGACAAACAAATAAATGGAGCTGATCAGCAAAACAAAACCGATTGTCAGGATCAGTCGCGGGTCTTTTATAAAATCAAAATTGAATGACGACTTTCCTGATTTACCTTTCTTTTCCTTGACGGGTTTTTTGAAGGTGTTTGACTTGTAGGTGTTTTCGGCCATTGACTAGTTAAAAAAGTATTCAAAGCTAAGAAAAAACACGGAACCTTGCGTTACCTCAGGTACTCCCTCACCTTGGCACTGATGGTTTCACGCACGCTTTTCCAGGTTTGTTTCTTCAGGCTCACCGGGGCTTCACTTTCTTCAGCATCAGAAAAATAGGTGATCGCCTGCGGTATGGTAATCATTAAATTTTGGGCACTGTATTTCTCCTCATGGAATTTGACAAAATCGGCTACAGAAAAATGGTTAAGCAATTCGGCTATGTCCCAAAAATCTTTCTTTCTACCCCTTCCCAAAATAGCCTGTACTTTCATGGCGATGATATCTTCTGTTGAAAACATCCGTACTCCTTCTATTTTCTGAGGAGGTCTTATCAGAGAATGTGGGTGCCTGACCAAGTCTACTTTTACGTTTGTATGAAACAAAAAATACCAAACTGTGGAGTTGAAGTCCGGTTATCAAAATCAGATTTAAACGTTTTCTTCAATACTTGAACAATCTCTGCATTCTCAAAAGGCTGATGCGAGAATAAAACAAGATCAACCGATTTTCTATGACCAAACAAGAGTGACAATGCTGTACCACCCACTAAAGAAAACTCGTTGAGTGAGTTTATCCTCAGAAGCTTGTTTAATACGGAAAAAGTGTGGGGTTCGACTGTCTCAAGGTGTAACATCTGAAATCTGTTATGGGTCGGTCAATCACCGCGCTCGCGAGATACAAACTTGTTAACGGCAGAAACTTTGCGTTCAACAGCACCTCTCTCACTTTATCATCGCCATAGTACCTGCGGCAGTTGCGAATGTCCTCGACATCGCCACGTTCAAACACGCGTTCAATCACGAAAACGGCTTTGGCATCGTAGTCGATTTTCTCAAAGGCCACATCCCAAAAAATACGTTTATTAAAAACCGGTTTAGAAGAGTTGGCTAGCATCTGTGGTAAAAGTATTCAAAGCTACGCAAAAGCGTCAAAAATCCAGTGCAAGGTATACCACTATTCAATAGATAAAGCCCTTCCTTTATTAAAGTATGACAGTTGTATTCTATGAAGGCAACTATTTCAAAGTTACAGAATGTTTTTATCCCTAGCGATTAATCCAAATCTCAAGGAATCTGATGCTAAAAGTCATATATTTATTGAAACTAAAAATATCACTATGAAAAAATATCTTAAAGCATTCCTTCTTTTTTTTATAGTACTCATATCAGGAGCACTAACTTCTTGTCAAGAAGAAACCGTGCAGCCTGGCAATAAGGAAGGCAACATATCCGGGCAAGATGACTGGGAGAAACATAATGGATAGCAAGCCGAGACAAGAAATTGTTTTACTTGATATCTCCTGATTCTAAATTTAAATACCGACAACATGACAAAATATGGTTTACTCCTTATTGTCGGTTATCTTTTTATTAACACGGCAAGCTTTGCACAGTCAGAGATTGATAATTTGAAGCGAATTGTTGCGCAACAAAAAGGCGACACGATTGAAATTCGCGCACTCATGAAGCTGGGTACCCATTATTCGGGAGAAGATATAAGTTTATCATTCCGTTATTTTCGCAAAGCGCTCGTGCTCGCAGAAAAAAACAAAACAAAAACAAGTCATATCAACATTTTGAACGACTTGGGTGGTCTTTATCACAAACAGGGCAATTATGATTCATCACTTTATTTTCACCGGCAGGCTTTAAGGGAGGCCACTTCGGCAGAAAATTCTTTTCACAGGGCAGATACCTACCACCTGATGGGGCTTACATTTCTTAGGATGGTCAACTATGATTCCGCACGTACCAATCTTGCCAAAGGGCTGGCGATCGCCACCGAAAAAAATTATTATACACTCCAGTCCGATATATATGTGGTTTGGGGAAATACATTTTTGGAAGAGGGTAACGATGCAGAGGCGCTCAAAAAATTTATCATGGCGGCCAAACTTCAGGATAGCTTAATCCATGATCCGGAAGGAGAAAGCCGGGCGTTGCTGAACATTGCCAACATTCAATACAAAATGGGCGAAATGGACAAAGCAATTGCATACGCACGCGAAGCGCAGCCCCTGGCTGAAAAGGCCAAGTTTGATCGTGGGCTTGCCTATGCATCACAACTTCTTGGAAGGATTTACCGGAAGCAGAAAAAATTTGACGAATCGCTGACCGAGTATAACAAGGCGCTCGCTGTATATAAAAGAGTTGGCGACAATCGAAGTATGGCGGAGACACTTCAAAACATCGGTAACTCGTTGTTTGATAAAGGAAGTATTCAAGAAGCTGGGAACTACTATTACGATGCATTGAAAATTGTGAGACGCACCGGGAATCCTACGCTGTTCACCTACAACTATTCCAGTATTGGTTATTTCCATTATAGTCTTAAGCAATATGACCTGGCCATTGTGTATATGGACTCATCTCGTGTGTATGCTGAAAATACTAATGATCAATACTCGGTTCTGGATGCTTACGAACTGCTTACCCTGATAAAAGAAAAGCAAGGCGCTTATAAAAGCGCTCTCGAATACCATCGAAAAGCACCTGACCAACGAAGAGAACAAGATTGGTGTTGCCAAACTGGAGATGGAGTATCAAAATGGTAGGCAGGAGAAAGAAATAGAATTACTTAAAAAAGATCAGGAATTACAAAAACTTGAACTCAGTCGGCAACAGGCTAATACAACCATCATCATTATCGCTTTGATCGCTGTTGTAATCATCAGCATCATTTTGGTAAATCGTTACCGTGTTTTAAACCGCACCCGCAGACTGGTTGAGATGGAGCGTATGCGAAATACCATCGCGCGCGACTTACATGATGATATCGGCTCAACCCTATCCAGCATTAATATTATCAGCCAGATGGCCCTGAAAGAAGCTAATGGAAGTTCGCCACATTTTCAGCGTATTGCGCAACATTCTTCAAGCATGATGGAAAGCATGAGCGACATTGTGTGGTCCATTAACCCAAACAACGACTCACTCGAGCAGGTGATCAGCAAAATGAAAGAGTTTACTGCCGAGATTTTAGATCCGCTGGATATTAATTATACGTTTTCGGGCGAAGAGAATCTTGACGCGTTCAAATTAGATGTATCAAAACGAAAAAACCTGTTCCTGATTTTTAAAGAGGCAATCAACAATTCTGCCAAGTACAGTTCTGCTACTTCCATTACTATTCGCTTCAAAAAAGAAAATAATACTATTCAGGTAACCATTACCGACAATGGAAAGGGGTTTGATGCAATCAGCAGTACAACCGGCAACGGGTTACGCAACATGAAAGAACGGGCGGATACGATTCACGGAAAGCTGGAAGTTAAATCTTCACCCGGTGCAGGCACGGAAGTTTTGCTAACCCTTCCCATCACATGATCAGGGTATAGGAGCTATGGATTACAACCATCACATTTGTGTATGAAGCCTTCAGTCCTCATTTATGAAGACAACACCCTCCTCCGCGAAAGCGTAGGCAGCATGATCCGCACCAGCGACAAGCTCGAATTGGGATCAGCCTTTGAAAACGTGTTGAACGTAGAGGCAGAAGTAAAATCGTACAAACCCGATTTCATACTGATGGACATTGATATGCCGGGTATGAGTGGCATTGAGGCCGTACAAAAAATCAGAAAATTCAACAACACCGTTTCCATCATCATGTTGACAGTTTTTGATGATAATGTACATGTGTTTGATGCCCTGCGAGCAGGCGCATCGGGTTATTTATTAAAGAAACACATCTCCACCAGATTGTTTGATGCCCTTCAGGAAGTTCAGGAGGGTGGCGCGCCCATGAGCCCCAGCATTGCCCGTATGGTGCTGGCCTCCATGCAACAAAAGAGTACAGTCGAAAATCCCTACATGCTTACCGCGAAAGAAAAAATTGTTCTTACTACGCTCAGCAAAGGCAACAGCTACAAGTTAATTGCTTCTGAGTTGGATATCAGTATTGACACCGTGCGTACGCACATCAAAAAAATTTACGAAAAACTGCAGGTGCATTCGCAAACGGAAGCGGTGAGTAAGGCAATAAATGAAAAGCTGGTGTAAAATTTTTGATGAGGCGAATCGTTCGATTTAAAACCCCAACCTCCATCTATTTCCTCTTGCTATTTTTAAATATTACTTTAAATTTATCTGGCATATTTAAAGTATGGTTAATAGAATAGTTGATTTTTCAACCAGCAAGGCCATTCATGAAAAGCTTGTATAGTCCTTCGCTCACATCATCATGTGATTTTTTATTTGTTAATCTTCAGGAGATTTGATAGCATGAAATACTTCCTCTTCCTCTTCCTCCTATTCATTTCAATTTTAAAACTTTCCGCACAGCAAACCGCTATGCTGGAATGGGCAAATAGAACGGGTGGAACAGGTGCAGATCAAGCACGGGATATGGCTGTTGATGCTGCAGGCAATGTATATAGTTTCGGGTACTACACCGGCACGGTTGACTTTGACCCCGGAACGGGTGTCTCCAATCTTACTGCTGTAGGAAGTAATGATATGTTTATTTCCAAGATGGATGCAAACGGAAATTTAGTTTGGGCTAAATCGCTTGGTGGAAGCGCAGGTGATTCTCCCATGGGTTTGGCCATTGACCCTTCAGGAAATGTTTATATCACAGGAGGATTTTATGGTACGACCGACTTTGATCCGGGAGTTGGTGTGTTCAACATGACTTCTGGCGGGCAATCCGATATTTACATCGCGAAGTACGATGTGAATGGGGATCTTGTTTGGGCCAAAGAAATAGATGGCGGAACTTGGTATGATCATGGATTTGACATTAAACTCGATGCTGCCGGGAACATCTTTGTTGTAGGTCGGTTTTATTATCAGGGAGGTCCAAGTTTTGATTTTGACCCAGGGCCCGGTACGTTTCTCCTTACGGCCGGTGAAGAAGATGCCTTCATTCTGAAACTCGACACCGATGGGAATTTTGTTTGGGCCAGGGACTTTGGCGGTGGCTCTGGAAACGAAAATCGCGGGTATAGTATTGATATTGATGCAGCCGGCAATGTTTACACAACCGGTTATTTCGAAGCAACCGCTGACTTTGATCCGGGAGCAGGCACTTTCAATCTTACAGCTTCCGGAGATTGGGATGTTTTTTTCTCCAAACTCGACAACAACGGAAACTTTGTGTGGGCGAAAAGCTTGGTCAACAGTGCACCTACTTATTATACCGATGGTAACTATGGAAGCAAAATCGAAGTCGATGCTGCAGGCAATATTTATACATCCGGAAGATTTAATGGTACATCCGATTTCGACCCGGGTGCCGGCACATTCAACCTCACATCCAACGGTGGTTTTGATGCCTATCTGCTCAAGCTGGATACTGACGGAAATTTTGTTTGGGCAAAATCGTGGGGTAGCACGGGTTACGATGAAGGCTTCAGTCTGTCTATTAGCGCAACTAATGTTTTTGTAACGGGGTTTTATGCGAATACTGTAGATTTTGATCCGGACGCCCCTTCATTTAACCTCACCTCTTCGGGTGGTAATGATATTTTCATTTCTCAATTCGATATCAATGGCAATTTTAGTTGGGCTCGTTCGATAGGAGGAACCGGTGATGACAGGGGTTTTGGTATCGCAACCAATGGCATTGGTGATGTATATGTATCAGGTTTTTTTACCGGTACAGCTGATTTTGATCCGGGTGCGTGTACATTCAATCAAACCAGTGCCGGAGGAAACGACATTTTCGTAGAAAAATTAAACCAGGTTACGGTTATTCCGCTTACCATTACATCTACTTCGCCAACGTTAGGCGTGGTAGGATCAACAGTAACTATTACCGGTGCAGGGTTTAGTACGATACCCACTATGAACATCGTGGAATTTAATGGTATCGTTGCCGCGGTAACGGCCAGTACGGCCACCAGCATTACCACTACAGTACCTGCCGGTGCAACTACAGGAAAAATTTCAGTAACGGTAAACTGTGTTACGGTACAATCAGTAACAGATTTTACAGTTAGCACGCCAACCATCACCATCGACACGCAGCCTTCCGATATTACTGTCTGCCCTGGGGGCACGGCAACTTTTACAACGGCTGCCAGCGGCACAACCAACATCACCTATCAATGGCAGTTCAGCACGGATGGAGTTACGTTTAACGATATTGCCAATAACACAAATTTTTCCGGAGCAACAACGGCTACGCTCAGCGTCAATACCACCGGAAATTTTGGTGAAGGTCGTTACCGGTGCCGCATCAATGGCGATTTTGCACCCGAAGTGATTTCAACCGATGAAGGATTGTTTTTTAACACACCCGCTATCTGCAACAACCAATCTCCTGTAATCCAATCAACAGCCGGAGGCGTACCCATTGGAGGAATTGTTACTATTGATTTATTATCCCTCATTTCCGATCCGGATAACAACCTGAATCTTTCAACTTTAACGGTGATAACCGGGGCATCGCAGCAGGGTGCTGCCGCTTCCATTAACAGTTCAAATCAACTGGTTCTGGACTATGGCGGAGTTATGTTTTCAGGAACAGATCAGGTTACTATTGAAGTGTGTGACTTGTTGGGGGTATGCACGCAGCAAATGCTTACGATTACCGTTATCGGTGAAATTGAAATCTTCAATGCCGTATCGCCTAATGGCGATGGGAAAAATGATTTTTTCAAAATACAATACATTGATTTGCTGGAACCTGAAAACACGGTTACCATTTACAACCGTTGGGGCAGCAAGGTGTTTGAAACAAAGAACTATTCGGATACTAATTCATTTCGCGGTCTTAACCAAAATGGTAACGAGCTTCCCTCCGGAACATACTTCTATAAAATCTTTCTTAAATCTTCTGGCGAAACCAAAACCGGATATCTTAGTCTGAAACGGTAGGCTCACATGATCATGGTATTTTCTGCTATCTTTAATCTGTTAAGATTTGAGATATGCAAAAAATCTTTTTTTTAGTTGCCTTCATAGCGTTTGCCATCGGTGCTTTTGCCCAAATCACCAGCACCTTTGATACCGATGCCGAGGGCTGGGCACTGTTGGACAATAATAATAACGACCCTCAAACTGTAAATTATTTTTTAACGGGTGGAAATCCGGGTGGCTATGTTCAGGCAACAAAAACCTCTACCAGCCAACCATACTTCTGGACTTCACCCGCCAAGTTTGGCGGCAACGTTGCATACTTCAGCTACGGGCAGGATTTAACGTTCGATCTTCAAATTGACCATGTGGCCACGGTTCACGGCCCTGTCGGTGATGTTCAGATCAGAAATTCATTCGGATCATACCTCGTATTAAACCTACCAACGTTTCCAGCCCAGGCACCTGCGTGGTCGAGCTATACGATACGCCTCGATGAAACGGCCGGTTGGCATGTGGGGAGCATCGGAGGACCATTAGCCACAAAAGCCCAGGTGTTGGAATACCTGGCAGGCGTTAGTTCATTTAAAATCAATATCAAATATAATTCAGGCGTTAGTGCGCTAACCAGTGCCATTGATAATGTAGTGCTTGGGCAGCGAACCATTTTACCTTCACCGCAGATTACCTCGCTTTCATCGACATCAGGAAACCCCGGAACGTCCATCACCATCAACGGTAACGGCTTTGATCCATCGCCTGCCAACAATGCAGTTTACTTTGTAGGTGTGCAGGCAACTATTACCACAGCAACGCCTACTTCTTTAACGGTTACAGTTCCTGAGGGCGTCCAGTATGGACATGTTACCGTGATCAATAAAACCACAGGGCTTGCCAAACTTTCTGAACAACCCTTCGCACCAACGTTTGATGATGGAGGCCGAATTATACCCGCTTCGTTCGATCCGAAATTTGATATCAATCTAACCGGAGGATATGGCGGAGTTTCCATTGCCGATATGGATGGCGATGGATGGAACGACCTGGTGGTGGCGAGATCAGACAATCTGGGTATTTGGGTTTACCGAAACCTGGGTAGTGGAGGAACACTATCTGCTGCGTCTTTTGATGCGCCTATAAATTTTCCTACCCTGCTGGCATTCACGAATGGTTCAGGTCTTAAAGTGATTGACTTTGATAATGACGGCAAACTGGATATGGTTACCTCGGGCTGGACTGGCGGGCCCGGTGTATTCGCTACCTTTCGCAACATCAGCACACCGGGCAGCATCACCTTCGAAGCAGTTGAGCATTGGAATGGCAAAAGCGATGAAAGTCCTGTGTATACTGCAGCCGATATTGATGGCGATGGATTGCCGGAACTCGTTTCCGGTGAAGGCGCAGGTGCAGCCGGACAAAATGTTTGGATTACGCAAAACTTAAGTACTCCTGGAAATATCGAGTTTGGTTTTTCGCTTTATTATTTTTCTTCAACATTGGATGATGCTCCATCATCGGCTACCATTCGCGACCTCAATAATGACGGTAAGCCGGAGTTTATTCTCATTCGAAATTTCGGAGGTGCTATCAGTGTTTTTATCAACACATCTACACCGGGTTTTATTTCCTTCGGCACGAACTTCTCCATCACAGGGGGCTTCTGGGGTGACATCAATGTAGCCGATTTTAACCTGGATGGGAAAAACGACCTGGCCTGGAAAAACGGTTTCAGCAACGATGATGTTCACATCCGCCTGAACACCGATACCGATGGCTTACTAACCGATACCGATTTTGCTACTGAAATTATTTTGGATAGCGAAGTTTCTACCTATGGGGCACTTTCTATTGCCGATATCAATGGCGATAACAAACCCGACCTACTTGCCACCGACAATGCCGATGTAGGAATTTTTGAGAATGTATACGCAGGAGGTGTTTTTGATGCGAGTGCATTTATTCCGGGGTATCGTTTTCAGGGAAATGGCGGTTCAACCTATCCGGCTACTGCCCAGGCAGCAGATTTAAATGGCGATAACAAACCCGATATTGTGGTGGGTATTACCAACACCTCTCCGGATCGTTTAAGCATTTACGAAAATAAAAATATTCACACTCCGGTTATTTCACTTACTACCGTTTCACCCTTAAAGGGAGCTGTTGGCAGTACGGTTACCATTAGCGGGGATTACTTCTCTACGATACCCGCTGAAAACATTGTACACTTTGGTGCCGTTCAGGCCACGGTTGTTACTGCCACAAAAACACAACTGACGGTTACCGTTCCTGCCGGGGCAGGTTATGCACCGGTTCGCGTAACACGCGATCAGTTCACAGCATCGTACCACCTACCTTTTAGCACAACCTTTTCATCGGGTGTTTCTTTTAACAATACCCACTTTGCTCCACCCGTTAGTTTTACACTCACTGGTGGTGACTACGATATCAATGTGGCTGATTTGAATGGCGATGGCATGCCCGACATATTGGCGGAAGCAAACACCAACAAAGTATACGCCTTTCGAAATACGCACACCACCGGAGCCATCAGTGCAACATCGCTAATAGCAGATGATAGTATAACCACAGGTACAATGCAGAATCCACGCATCATTGATTTGAATGGCGACAACAAACCAGATTTCGTTGCCACCAGTGGTGTGTTCAGAAACATTTCGGCTGGTGCAGAAATAAATTTTGAAGCACAAACCAATATCGGGGGCACCCTTACCGCTGCTCCGGCAGATTTCAATCTCGATGGTAAGATAGACTATGTCGGCACGCTTGGTTCATCGACAGTTAGTGTTTTTGAAAACAGGATGCGTCAGGGCGCGAGTGCATTTATTTCTGGTGGGAGTTACAATTCGATAAGCACCAACTTTGATTTTGTGAAACCTGCTGCAAGCGGTGGGCCTGTAACAGCCGATTTCGACAACGATGGCCTCATGGACATGGCCTGTGGAAACGGTACCACCGATAACCTGACGGTTTGGAAAAATAATGGATCGTACCGTATCGGAGCTGCATCCTTCACGAGCATAGGGAATCTGACAACGTTGGATAACCCCGGCAGGCTTTACACAGGCGATATGGATGTGGATGGCAAAGTTGATATTGTTCTCTATTATGGTGCTGGGACAACTTCATCGCAGGTTTCCGTTTTTCATAATACGAGTTCTGTTGGCAGTATTTCCTTCAATCGAGTGGACTACGCCATTCCAGCAGCAGTCACGCTGCCCTGGGTAAGCGACCTGGATGGTGATGGCAAGCCCGAAATTTTAGTGACCAGCGAAACCACCAACCAGTTTTTTATTCTGAAAAATACTTCTACGCCTGGCAGCATGAATGCATCATCTTTTGCTGCGCCCTTTCCTACAGCCGTAACCGGCCCGCGCGGACTTGCCACGGCCGATATTAACCTGGACGGAAAACCGGAGATCATCATCAACACCAACGCTAATACTTTATTGGTGTATGAAAACTTAGTGCCCAGCGTAGCCATCACCATCACCCAACAACCGACATCACCCAACTATGCCTGCGAAAATGCCTCCGCTTCGTTTACTACGGCTGCCATCGGCACCACCAACATCACCTATCAATGGCAGAAGTATGATGGTAGTGCATTTGTTAACCTGGCTAACAATACAACGTTTTCGGGAGTTACTACTGCCACGCTTTTAGTCAGCAACATCTCTTCATCCGAAGCAGGCGATTACCAATGTGTAATCTCAGGCGATCTTGCCCCTTCGGTTATTACCAATACAGCCAACCTCGTCTTCAACAGTTTGCCCACACCGCCTGATGCAGTAAATGGTATCAGTTGCGGACCGGGTGCCGTTACGCTAACCGCTTCGGGCGGAAGCCCGGGCAATTATCAATGGTATACTACTTCTCCGCTGACCGCAATCAGCGGAGCTACCAATGATGCTTTTACAACACCTTCGCTCAATGCTAACACCGATTATGCGGTTACTTTACGCAATACCTTCTGCGAAAGCATACCTGTTACCGTAACAGCTATCATCAGCACGCCTCCGGCAAGGCCCAATATCTCATCAAGCATTACGCCCGTTGGCAATGAACTTACCATTTGTTCTACTACGTCACTCACGCTTACCGCTCCCAATGGTTTTCCCGGCTATCTCTGGTCCGATGGGTCAACCACTCCATCTATTTCCGTTACGGCTTCCGGTACATACTCGGTTACTGCTATCAATGGCAATGGCTGCCCAAGTCCGGCTTCGGATGGGTTGGTAGTTACTGTAGTTCCGGCTCCGTGTACCAACTCGGCCCCGGTTATTTCTACTGCTGCTGTCAATACTACGGTGGGTAATTCAGCAGTTATTGATTTATCGACCTTGATTTCCGATGCCGACAATAATCTTGTATTAAGTTCTTTAACCATTACGCAACAACCGGCCAGCGGGGCGGTAGCTTCCATTAGCGGAACTACGTTATTGATTGATTACTCCGGTATTTCGTTTGCCGGAACGGAAACGGTTACCGTTCAGGTGTGCGATGTGTTTGGCGAATGTGCCACGCAACAATTTTCCATAACGGTAATTGGCGAGATTGAAATTTTCAACGCTATATCACCTAACAGCGATGATAAGAACGAAATCTTCCGCATCGAATACATTGATCTGATTCCGGAAACCCAAACCAACACCGTCACCATCTACAACCGCTGGGGCGATGTGGTGTTCGAAGTTTCGGATTACAATAATACCGATCGGGTTTTCAGGGGAGTGAGTGATAACGGAAAGGAGCTTCCCGCAGGCACCTACTTTTATAAAATAGAATTTCAGAGCGGGCTCGAAGCAAAAACAGGGTTTCTTTCGCTGAAGCGGTAATTTCTTTGATATTTTTAAGAAAAAAACCGGCTTGTAGTTGATTTTTCATAAAATTTATTCCTGCAAATTTCCATTTTTACTTTAAATTTGCAGGGATGATTTCAAGACATATTCAACACGCTATCCACGACAAACTTAAGCGGTTTCCAGTCATTGGCATCATTGGCCCACGCCAGGTGGGTAAGAGTACGTTGGTAAAGTCAATCCTGAAGACTGGATTGAAGAAAGACGCTTTGTATCTGGATTTAGAAATGCCCTCGGATCAGAACGCCTTGCGCGACCCAGAACTTTTCTTCCGCGAAAACCTGAACAAAACACTGGCACTTGATGAAATCCAATTGAGACCAGGACTTTTTCCTGTCATGCGTTCAGCAATTGATCTGAAAAGGAAACCTGCACGTTTTATCGTGACCGGATCTGCTTCTCCGGCATTGTTGCAACAAGGTTCAGAAACCCTTGCAGGGCGAATTATATTTTGCGAGTTGCATCCTTTCTCAATCACCGAAGTGGGTGCTGATTATCGAAAACTCTGGCTGCGAGGTGGGTTCCCGTCTTCGTATCTGGCAAAGTCTAATGCCGCCAGTTTTGAGTGGTTAACCAGTTTTATCAATACATACATTCAGCGCGATTTGCCTGTTTTGGGTTTGCCTACGAACCGAACACTCATGCTTAGGTTGCTACAGATGATAGCCAATGCGCATGGGTCTATTGTGAATTATAGTGCGCTTTCTAAGTCACTGGGAATATCGGTCACTACGGTGCAAAAATATGTTGAGATATTGGAAGACACTTTTATAGTTCGCAGGTTGCCTGCTTATCATGTCAATTTGAAGAAGCGGATTGTGAAAGCACCCAAAGCCTACATCCGAGATACGGGTTTATTGCATTCATTATGGAATGTAAACAATAATTCATCGCTGTTGGGGCATCACTTGGTTGGCCATTCGTGGGAAGGCTTTGTCATACAGCAAATTGCTGCACACCTAAAAGATACCGCGCAATTGTATTATTACCGCACCCAAGATGGGGCAGAGGCCGATTTGATAATCGCTCAGGCAGGCAAACCTTTTGTTTGCATTGAAATTAAACTGACGGACAACCCAGTGTTGACCAAAGGAAACCATATCGCCTTGCAGGATTTAGGCGCCAGGTATAATTTTATAGTAACCCCATCCTCCAGGGAGCACTCAATCCACAAAAATATCCGTGTGGTGGATTTAGTAGCCTTACTGCAAAAGTTGAGGGATCTAAAAGTGTGTTATTGAAATATTAACGATGAACCCTTTGAGGTCGCATCAAAAAAATCGTTTTCTTCATTCGTTAACATTCCTCCCTACTTCCACTTCCACTCACCGGCAATGCGCAGGGGTTCTTCCAGGTTGTTATCGATCATGAACTGCTTTGTAGTTTCGCTGTCCATTTTATCGGCAGGAAGTTGATCGGCATCAGCGAGCGCATACAACACCATGGTACCAAACCGCGCGGTATTGGTGATATGATCTTTATTCACCAGTTTAAAATCATCACAGTCGGCATGGTAACACCGGTAGATCGATCGATCGAGATTACCAATAACACTTAAAATAGGAACACCCTCCAGCATAAACGGCTGATGATCGCTGTGCAGGCCCGACCGATTGCTGAATTTATTTTTATATAGTGTATCGATTGCGCCAATTTGTTCACCCATCGTTTTAAAGAAAGTGGTGTCATTGAGTTTGCCTCCGGCATTTACCCCGATCGGGTTGCCGCCCATATCGATATTGAACATGTATTTTACATTCTCGATGGAACCATCTTTAACAGCCTCTTCCACCATGTGTGTTGATCCCAACAAACCTTGCTCCTCTCCCATAAACATCACAAACTGAATCGTTCTTTTTGGTTTTAGCTTGTTTGCCTGAAATGCACGCGCAATATCCAGGATTGCAAACGAACCGATACCATTATCAATCGCGCCAGTAGCTAAGTCCCACGAATCAAGGTGACCGCCTATGATAATCTTTTCATCCGGCAATTCAGAACCTTTCAACGTAGCGATCACATTCCGCGCTTTAATTAAATTGCTGTTGTTGGTCATGGAAACATGTACCTCGATCTTCTTACCCGCCTTTAACTGTTCTTTCAGTTCAAAACCTTTTTCCTTACCAATACAAACAGCCGGAATGGAAATCAACTCACCGGTAACCGATGCGGTGCCCGTCAGCAACACGCCTCCATCGGCCTGGTTAAAAATTACGACAGCCTTGGCGCCATTTTTTATAGCGATGGCAGTTTTCTCACTGCGGTGCAGGTTGTGTGTGCCTTCAGGGCTTCCTTCAAGAATGCCGATGTAGATTAATGCAATTTTATTATTCACAGCACCGGGCTTTGCAGCATAATCTGCCTCTAACCCGTTGCCCATATCCACCAGCTCTCCGGATACATCAGCCGCTACGGGAGAATGCCCGAGTGTGACCGCTTTTATTGTATCGCCATTGATGGTTACCAAAATTTTTCCGCGCGACCACGCTTTAGTTTCAAACTCCTGATACTGCACATCTTCAAAACCATATTCTTTAAACTTATTGTAGGTGTATTCTTCTGCCTTCGCACCATTCTCCGATCCGGTCAGGCGATGCCCAATGGTGGAAGTTGCCTCTTCCAGTGTTGAATAGGCTTTTGAATTTTGAAGTACTTCGTTGTTGATGCGCGAAAACATTTCAGGGCGCGTTTCTTCCTTGCAGGATATCGCAATAAGGAGAATGCTGACAGCAAGAATGGAATATTTCATAATTGGAAATTTTGAGGGGAAAGGTATGGATTTACTAACAGATATGTCTGAAAGATACATCTGCGGTAAAATCCTTCCATGACTGCGCATGTTCCGAATAACCATAAATAGTTCCGCCTGAAACAGCATTCCACCACCGGAAGCTCCTTTCTTTTAGTGGTATAGTCTCCGTTAAAATATTTGGTACTTTAGATTCCAAAATTCCTCCTTATGAAATTATTCAAACTCCCTTTTGCCCTGATTATTTCTGCCCTGATTCTTTATGCCTGCAACCCGGCCAAAGAAGAAGCTAAACAGGACGACATCGCCCCGCCTGCCGCAGAAAAAGTTGCCAAAGAATTAACGGCTAACGGAAACACCCGCATCGATAATTATTATTGGATGAAACTTACCGAGGAGCAGAAAAATGCGGAAGTAAAAGATGAACAAACGCAAAAGGTATTGAACTACCTGACTGCCGAGAATGATTACCTCACAGCAAAAATGAAACACACCGAGGCGCTGCAAGAAAAAATATATCAGGAGATCATCGGCAGGATCAAACAAACCGATGAGACCGTACCCTACAAAGACAACGGCTATTGGTACTATACCCGTTACGAAGAAGGAAAAGAATACCCGATTTATTGTCGTAAAAAAGGATCGCTTACCGGCAGCGAAGAAGTGCTGTTGAATGTAAATGACTTGGCGAAAGGTCACAGCTATTACGCTATTACCGGATTAAGTGTGAGTGAGGATAATAACTTGCTGGCTTACGCAGAAGACTCGGTGAGTCGCAGACGTTACACGATTTATGTGAAAGACCTGCATACCGGAAAAATTATTGACACTCCCATACCCAACACCGAAGGCGATATTACCTGGGCAAACGACAATAAAACTTTTTTCTATGTAAAGAAAGATTCTGTTACCCTGCGTTCGCGCTGGATTGTACGGCACAAATTGGGTGAAAATCCTTACAAAGACCAATCGGTTGCCGATGAAAAGGACGAGACTTTTTACACCGGCATCTACAAAACCAAATCCAATAAATATCTCGTGGTGTGGTCGAGCAGTACGCTCACCAATCACTATCAACTGCTGAACGCCAATACACCCGATGGAAAGTTCAAAGACTTCACTCCGCGCGAAAAAGGTCTTGAATATTCAATCGATCATTATAACGACAAATTTTACATCGTAACTAATGCAGAGGCATTGAACTTCCGACTGATGGAAACCCCTGAAACAAAAACCACAAAAGCAAACTGGAAAGAAACGATCGCCCACCGCAAGGATACGCTCTTGCAGGGTATTGAAATTTTCAAAGACTACATGGTGCTCAGTGAACGCGCGCAAGCCAATACATTGATGCGGATCATCGACCAAAAAACAGGAGCCAAGCACTACCTGAACTTCGGTGAAGCAGCCTATACGGTTTATCCATCTGTTAACCTTGACTTTGATACAGAATTGTTGCGGTACGGTTACACTTCCCTAACCACACCTAACTCACAATTTGATTACAACATGAGAACCCACGAACGAAAGCTGTTGAAACAGCAGGAAGTTGTTGGCGGGTACAAACCTGAAGATTATCAAACCGAACGAATTTGGGCAACGGCAGACGATGGTACAGAGGTGCCTATGTCAATCGTGTATAAAAAAGGCATCCAGAAAGACGGCAATAACCCAACGTTGCTATATGCTTACGGCTCGTATGGCTCCAGCACCAATCCAACGTTCGCTTCGTCACGGCTGAGTTTACTCGATCGCGGTTTTGTATATGCGATCGCCCACATTCGTGGCGGTCAGGAAATGGGCCGCCAGTGGTATGAAGACGGCAAGATGTTCAAAAAGAAAAATACGTTTACCGACTTTATTGATTGCGCTGAGTTTTTGATTGAACAGAAATACACCAACCCTGAAAAACTTTTTGCAACGGGCGGCAGTGCCGGGGGTTTATTGATGGGTGCCGTAGTGAACATGAAACCGGAGCTTTTCAAAGGTGTTATTGCAGAAGTTCCGTTTGTAGATGTGGTAACCACCATGTTGGATGACGAAATTCCGTTAACCACCGGAGAGTTTGATGAGTGGGGCAATCCGGATAATTTAGAGTCATACCTGTACATGCTCGAATACTCCCCGTACGATCAGGTGAAGGCGCAAAACTATCCGAACATGTTGGTAACAACCGGCCTGCACGATTCACAGGTTCAATACTGGGAACCTGCTAAATGGGTAGCCAAACTTCGTGAACTGAAAACCGATAACAACACCTTGTTGTTGCGAACCAATATGGAAACCGGCCACGGTGGTACAACCGGGCGTTTTAAAGTTCATCGGGAAACCGCGCAGGAGTATGCATTTATAATTGACCTGGCTGGGATTAAGGAATAGGTATAGGAGATTGGGTAAAGGGGGAATAAGGTATAAGGTATAGGGAGTATAAGCTTACTTTGTCTTCACCAGCGAGTAACTCATAGCAGCAGCAGCCTTGTCGTTGATAAACAGTACTCTGCCATCGCGCACGGCTTCAAACTGCGCCCACCAAACCTCTGTCTTCCCCTGCCAGCGGTTAGTCATGGTAATATCCCAATTGGTAATGGTGAATTTGCCGTTGTACTTCTGATCGTAAACCGTCATGCTTCCAACCATACCAAAAGCTCCCCGGTGGTGGCTGTTGTAACTTCCATCGGCATTGAACACATACGTTTGAGCCGAGGAAGAACTGTTCATGCCGGCATAGGCGCCCGTTACCGTGCTGTACATATCCACATAAGCGCCTGAACTTTCTTCCCATGTGCCCACCAAATCGGCCTGTGTTATCGCAAACTTGTTGTAGTTGAGCATGCCCTCTACTTTCTTCTGTTCCGGGAACTCTTTATAAAATACTTCTGATGACGGTGAGATAATTTCAATGCACCTTGAAATTCCCTTGGCGGTAATAATCCTGAAACCAATGTGGCATCGCTTCCCTGTTGCTTTTTCAATTGCATCGGCTTCATAAAAATCGATACAGAAATAACACGGCCCGCCATTGTCGTATTTGCGGATGTTGCTCACGTTATACCGTGGTAAAATCAAACGATCAAAAAGTATGGCCTTAAAATCGTTGGCATCGCGCAACTCATCCGTAATCTTAATGGCATAATGAAGCAAAACAGTAATAGGCCCTTTTGTAACCTTTACATAATCGGCAAACGGTTGAGCCACCCAGCCATCATCAAAATTGGTGGTTGAAATGGTTATACCCTGATTACCCGGTGCACCCGATACAACAATGGGCAATGATGGAGGAACGTTTGTTGTAACCGATTCTTTTTCTTTTGGAACCTCAGGTTTGGCGAGTTCAACCGACTTAAAGAAAAATTCTATTTCTTTCGCGTACTCCTGATTGTTCATCGCCACAGTAATGCTGATCACCTTTCCATAACCTGATATGGCTTCTAACAAAGCATACGATTGTTGCCCTTGCCACGTAAAGGTGCTCACGCCCGATTGGGCAGTCCAACCATCTTCGGTTGAGGTTTCCGGAGTTGGCTTGGTAGTTCCTTCAAAATTTTTTGCAATCAGTTCATTCCACTCATGATCGAAATCAGTGACCAGGTCTCCGCTGCTTCCAATGCTTTTATAAACAGCAATTCTGCACCACGAACCTGTTTTGTTATTCGTGGCCACAAATGATACTACCGAAGCATTGGATTCCTTTTTCCAACCTGAAGGCGGCATAAAAGAAGCGATGTCAAAAATCTCCCGATCCTGGGCGTGAAGGCACACCGTTGCAAAAACAAAAATCAGCGTGAATATCTTTTTCATAACCAATGCATTAAATGATTTTACTTTCAAGGGCTGTACGTACCAGCGCTGCTGTATTTTTTACCTGCAATTTTGAAATCAGATTTTTCCGGTGCGAATCTACCGTGCTGTCGCTCACAAAAAGTTTCTCTGCTATTTCATGATTGGTAAGTCCTTCGGCAATCAATTTCAGCACTTCCACTTCCCTGCGCGTTAGCAGCAATTTGTTGTGATCGCTGATAGTTTCCTTCACGCTTTCCTTTCCAAGCCAGTACTCATTCCCCGCCAGCACTTCATGCAACGCCTTTTCAATTTCATCAAGCGAAGCATTTTTCAGCAAATATCCTTTCGCCCCTGCGTCTTTCATGTTTTGCAAATAGGTGAGCTGATCAAAATTGGTGAGAGCAACGATCTTCAGGGTACTCCTGTTTTTCAGTAAAGCCTTGCAGACTTCTATTCCATTCTGATCCGGCAGGTTAATATCCAATAACACAACATCCGCAGAGTTTTTCACAAAATAACCAAGACAGGATGCCGCATTCATGGCATGTCCGCACACTTCCACATCAGAAAGCTGCTGCAGCATACTTCTCATGCCTTCAATTACCATCGGGTGATCATCCACAATAAAAACACGCTTCATACTTGAATTGTAATATGAACAGAAGTACCCTGGTCTTTTGCAGACTGGATATCAATCTTTCCTCTTAAATAATCTATTCGTGACTTAATATTGGCCCAGCCGGAACCTGTTGATTTCTCCAGGATGTAGGGATCAAAACCTTTTCCATCATCCTCCACCGTAATATTCACCTCGCGATCCTGTTTCGCAATCTGCACCAATACATGCGATGCTTGCGCGTGTTTGGCGATATTATTCAGAAGTTCCTGGACAATCCGGTAAATAAATATTTCAGTTTGGGAAGCCAACCTGTCTTCCATGCCAATGGATTGAAAATCCATTTTGTAAATCCCGGATTCGCGTATGCTCTCGCAATAACTTTTAAGCGCCTCTGAAAGGCCAAACTTCACCAACACTTCGGGCATCATGTTATGCGCCACCCGCCTGAGTTCGGTAATAGAATGGTCAAGCATATCCAACGAACGCTCAAACATAAGCGCGCTATCGGCATCTAAGATTACGTTTGATTTCATATTGGTAAGGGTGAATTTCACTCCCGATAAAATACCTCCAAGTCCATCGTGCAAATCTTTGGCAAGCCGCCCTCGCTCCTCTTCCTGCCCTTTGATCACCGCCTGACTGGAAAGCAGTTGCCGCTCTTGTTCAAGTTCTTTTATTCGTTGTTCCTGAAGGCTTCGTCTTTGCTTGTAGGCATAGTACATCACAAAAGAAATGATCAGTACGCTGGTCACGACCCCTGCCAGCAAATAGTTGAGCATATTTTTTTGTCTGATCTGCGCTTGCTGAAATTCAATTTGCGCTTCCTTCTGTTGTACTTTGTATTTTGTTTCCAAATCGTACACCAACTGCCGGTTGTTTTGCTGTGTAAGGGTATCATGTACAGCCACATACTCTTTTAAATATTGCAAGCTCTTGTTGGTGTTTCCAAGGTGTTCTTCGGCTTTCACCAAATCCGTCAGGCAGAGGGCAAGTACCTGACCAAGCTTTAACTCGCGGCTTTTTGAAGAAGCTTTTTCAAGAAATTCGATTGCTTTCTTATTCTCTCCTTTCTGAAAATACGCGTGGCCGATATGGTAGGTGGCCAATGAAATTTCATAGCCTAAGTTAATGGAAGTAAACTCCTGAAGAGCCCATGTGAAGTGAGTTATGGCAGAATCATATTGCGCACGATGATCATGACAGATCCCCAACAACAAGTGAAATTTACCGATGGGAAAGGTTTGCTTATATCGCTTGGCTATAACCAGGCCTTTTTCAGCCAGGTAGCGGACACTATCAAATTTTTTCACACTGATAAACGCATCGGCCAGGGCCATGTAACTTCTCATGATGAAGGTTGAGTCGCCTGTGGCAAGCGCGATTTTTCGTGTTTCCCGAGCATAGTATAATGCGTTAACGGTATCCGATAATGAATTATAGATGCCGGAAAGGTTGTAATAGCAAAAAATGATTTTTGTCCGATCATTCAGTTCTGTAAAACGCGAGGCCGCTTCCTGATAAAAGAGTACCGCAGAATCATATTTTTGCCTTTGCTGATAAAGGGCCGCATACCGTTGAGTAAGCAACGCCAATTGCTTGCGCGATTGAATATCAGGCTTATCCTTTACCAAAGCATATGCTTCATCCAGCAAGCGTTGGGCGCTGTCTAATTTTGCTTCATAAAAAAATAGAATAGATCGTTTCGAATAGGCAACTGAAAGACCATAGTCGTACCCCAGTTGTTTTGAAAGCGTGGCTGCCGATTGCAGCAGGTTAATGGCCTCTATTGGATTTTCACCCTGAATTTCTTCAGCTAGTTTATTCATCCGGTTTACCTTACTGGTATCATCGGCCATTGCCAGAATTAATTTTTTCTGGACATCAAACGATCGTTGTTGTGCCCGACTTACTCCCGGCAACAACAAAACTGATAAGGTCAAAAAACAGACTATTCTCATATTCAGATTTCAAAAAAAGCATTTTCAATACTCCCGCGCATCCCTTTTTTACATGATTTTAACAGGAGGTAAGTTAACTCAAAATCCCCTTTTTCAGGGATGGATTCCATGAACCATAATCTGAATTTTGATTTACCAAAGAGAAAAAATCCGCCTTATGAAAAAATACATTCTGTTCCCATTTCTTGCCCTGGCATTAACACAGGCGCTTGCAACAACCCGCACGGTAAGCAATAACCCCGACAGGCCCGGACAATTTACGCAAGTTGACCCCGCCATTGCCGCTTCCGCGGATGGCGATACCATTTTTGTGCATGGGTCACAATTCACGTATAATGATTTCAGCGTAACGAAACGCCTGGTCATTATTGGCTCAGGGTACAACTCAAATAATCAATTTAATCTTCCTACGAAGGTTAATACCATTTATTTAAACCGAGATACCGGATTGCAGAATTCCAGCGGCTCGGTGATTACAGGATTTATGATTATAAGCCAGCTTCGCAACAACGGAAACCCGGGGGTGGAAAATATTACCATCTTCAGAAATCAGACTGGTACTCTCTTCACCTACAACCCCAGCGCAGGTGGCGTTTATGGGAACAACTGGGTAATCTATAATAACATTACCTGGTCCATTTCAGGCGGATCAAGCGGGGTAACATCAAGTTCATCGTCCAACATCACCATACAGAACAACATCATTATGGGTGATATCAGCGGCTTTTCTATGAGTTCGGTGGTGATTGACCATAATGTATTTCCTGGGTCAGATGCCTTGAGTAACCTGTTCTATGCAACCGTTACCAACAACATCTTTACGCGAACCACAGGAAACATTCTTGCCTCAAACGTAAATTTTAACACCTTTAATAATAACCTTTCCAATCTTACCACTATTGGCCCCAATGCGCCTACCAACAGTTTTGCGGGAGGCTCGAATACAGAAGCCGGTAATTTTATAGCAGTTGACCCGCAGTTTGAAAATGTAACGGACTTAAACGCCTTCAACTATACTTTTAATTACCGGTTAAAAACAACCAGTGCGGTTCGCAATGCCGGCACCGATGGCACTGATCTTGGAATTTATGGTGGTGCACGATCCTTCCCCAGCGGTGGTGCACCCGGCAGTGGCTTTGACACCAGCGCTTTACCGCCTGTTCCACAAGTTACCGAGGTAAACATTTTAAATTCTACCCTGCAGCCCGGCACTCCTTTAAATGTGAATGTAAAAGCAAAGGTGAATAATTAATATTCATGGATACGTT
Source organism: Cyclobacteriaceae bacterium (assembly GCA_049306095.1). GTDB lineage: Bacteria > Bacteroidota > Bacteroidia > Cytophagales > Cyclobacteriaceae > UBA2336. Next base: position 32,357 of record JBAQPU010000020.1, on the reverse strand, counting down.
CGTCATGAAGATTCACCGGCATCCATTCAATATGATTTTTCAACGAAGTTGTTTTATACTGCTGTTGCTCCTGGCTTCCCGGACCGGGTACGGCCAGGTGTTAAACAAAGGCGAATACTTTTTTGATACCGATCCGGGAACGGGAAACGGAACACCTTTAACGTTTACAGCAGGCGCATCCATTAACACAACGTTTGCGCTCAATGTTAGCGCCCTTGCCACCGGCTTTCACAATGTGAACATCCGCTTGCGTGATAATACCGGAAAGTGGAGTCACTTTCAATCGCGTGCGTTTTACCTGGCTCCGGCTCCTGCTGTAGTTCCACCCGCGACCAACGTTACCAAACTTGAATATTTTTTTGATGCCGACCCGGGCGCTGGCAATGGCACGAATGTTCCGATCACACCGGGCAGTTCCATTACACGATCCGTAGTTGTACCCATCACTTCCCTGACAACGGGTTTTCATAACCTGAATTTTCGTACACGCGATGACAAGGGACGGTGGTCGCATTTCGCTACCCGAACATTTTACATTGTGCCTCCTTTTTCTGTTGCACCAGCAACAACCTTAACGGAAGCTGAATACTTTTTTGATGCTGACCCGGGAGTAGGAAACGGTACGAACATCACCATCACACCTTCCGCGCAAATCAATCAAACTACCGTTATCCCTACTACTTCTTTATCATCCGGCTTTCACCGGCTGAACATCCGCGTTCGGGATAACCGGGGTTTCTGGTCGCACTTTGCTACGCGCAGTTTTTACATCATCCCTCCTCAATCAACCGCAGCGGCTACCAGTCTTAAAAAAGCTGAATACTTTTTTGATCAGGATCCCGGACAAGGAAATGGAACACCGTTAACAATTACTTCCGGCAATCCGCAAAACAATAATTTCGCCATCGACATCAGTGCCCTGCCGCCAGGCTTTCACCGGTTAGCTGTGCGTTATCAGGATAACCAAAATCGCTGGGGCCATTTCGCGCTTCGATCATTCTATATTATGCCTGCTTCTCAAATCGGTGCAACCACCGTGAGCGAAGTCGAGTACTTTGTTGATACTGATCCTGATCTGAACCCATCGCTGAATGGAACTTCACTGCCCATTACACCCGCTTCTTTCATTGATCAGGCATTTGCCATTGATTTAAGTGGCGTACCTTCCGGAAATCACACGCTTTATGTTCGCGCAAAAGATAACCTGGGTGCATGGAGCACACGTGTCAGTGCTGATTTTACAATCCTCACATGCACGGTGCCGGGCCCACCTTCCGCACCAGCGGCAAGCAGGTGCGGACCAGGAGCTGTTACCTTATCGGCAACGGGAGCAAGTGGTGTACAGGTGTACCGTTGGTATGACGATAACAGTACTACAACAGTTTTGTTTACCGGCTCTTCCTTTACCACACCGGATTTGTCGGCAACGCGCGATTACTTTGTCAGCATTTTCGATCCCAACACGTTATGCGAAAGTTCGCGCACTATTGTAACGGCTACGGTTCAGTTTGCTACCAAGCCGGTTGTCAATCCATCGGGTTCCATCAATTTATGCGAAGGCAATACCGTGATTCTTTCCGCACCCACCGGTTACAGCAACTATCTTTGGTCGAACGGTGAAACCACACGACAAATTCTGGTAAGCACAGGCGGCAACTACTCCGTTCAGGCGGGTGATGCGAATTGCCTCAGTCCTGCTTCGGATGACGTTGCTGTAACGTTTCAACCCGCACCATCCAAACCAACGGTTACCGTAACCGGCACCACCACGGTTTGCGGAACGGGAAGTGCTGACCTTGCCGGCCCTGCAGGATTTCAATACCAGTGGTCGACCGGTGAAACCACACAAACCATTACAGTATCACAAACAGGTGTGTACACATTGCGCGTTGGAGATGGATCAACGTGTTTGAGTTTGCCTTCCGATCCGGTTGCCTTTACCGTCCTCACTCCACCTTGTGGTGGCGGTGGCAACCCCGATAACTTGCCGCCTGTTATTAGCAACGCACCATTAGCCTCACAAATTGAAGGACAAGTTGCCGTTGATCTGACGCAGCTTGTGAGTGATCCAAACGGCAATATTGATTTCTCAACCCTGACTGTGATCAACAATGAGACCTCGCGTGGTGTAGCGGCTTTTGTAGACGGCTCGTACTTTTTACAGATTGATTATTCAGGTACGCCATTCACAGGTGTTGACCGCGTAACCATTGAAGCCTGTGATCTGGACGGATTGTGTGTTCAGCAGGTTATTGACATTGAAGTGGTGGGTGAAATTGTGGTGTACAACGGGGTTACCCCTGATGGCAACGGCTACAACGATTTTCTCATGATCAAATACATTGGCGTGGTGGAAGGCTCCAGCGAAAATAAAGTTACGATCTTCAATCGATGGGGGCACAAAGTTTTTGATGCCACCAACTACGATAATCAAACGAACGTGTTTGATGGTACTTCCAATGATGGAAAGGAATTACCCAACGGTACGTATTTCTACACCGTTGACCTGGCCAACGGAAAATCATACAACGGGTACATTACTTTAAAACGGTAGACTATGAAAAAAGCGATTCTCATTCTCTTCCAACTTGCTTGTGTCTCCGTGTATGCACAACAAGATCCGTTGTACTCGCAATACCTCACCACTCCTTTATTGATTAATCCGGCCTATACCGGTCACAATCATAACCTGAACGGATCGGTTGCTTACCGGAAACAATGGGCCGGGTTTGATGGCAGCCCTGTTACCATGAACGCCACCGGACAAATTGCGCTGGCGGGAAACCGGATGGGTGTTGGGTTGATTTTTTTGAAAGATGAGGTAGGCTCTGATCAAACCACGGAAGCGCAAGCATCGTATGGATATCATCTGTCGCTGAAACATGATCTTAAACTATCGTTTGGATTACAGGCAGGTGTTGTCAATTACAGGGCGGATTATAGCGATCTAACCATTAATCCGGATGACCCCAAGTTTGCATCCACCAGCGAATGGAAGCCCACCTTCGGGGCAGGCGCCATGTTAACCAGCGAAACATTTATGGTCAGCTTTGCCATGCCTAAAATGCTGCCGTCATCAACCGATGCTGATTCATTGGCAACCGGATTATACAATCAGAATTTTTATTTGATGGGCGCTTATGTGTGGCAGATCACCTATCTGATAAAACTCAAACCATACACATTGCTGCGTTACGTACCCAATGCGCCCTTGTCGTACGATGCCGGTGCAGCCATGACCGTGAGCGACAGTTATACACTAGGGTTATTCACCCGCGACTTGAATACTATCGGATTGATGGCACAACTTGACCTGGGTGAAAAAATGAGATTCGGATATGTGTTTGAAGTACCAATGGGTGAATCGGTTGGCACCAAGTATACAACCCATGAGGTAACACTCGGCTTCAGGTTACGCGCTTTGAAATTTCATGATTTGTCAGCTATCAGGAATTTTTAAAAAGGGCTATTCAATAATTTAGATTTTAGCCTTTCGCAATCAGTGTACTGCCCAAAGTTTTAAGTATACATAAAATCTACTACCGAAACTGAATTAGTTTTACTTATAAGTAAAACTACTATGTGTGATGCAGGTAAGTCAGACAGTATAAACTTGATCGAATACTCCTTCACTCTTACCGCGGGCCAATCGTTGTTTGTAAAATTCTGCGATAACAAGATTTTCAAACAAAGCACCCAGCGCATAATGTGTTGATAGTTGTGCTGCTCCCTCAATACCGAGCAAGTAGCATGCTAACCCGGTATCGTTAAAATATAGTTTAGGTGATTTTACCAGTCGTTTATTAAAATTTTTGTAATGAGGCTGTAGTTGGAACCATCAAATATGGTACAAATTTGCATTTTGAATGCAAATTTGTACCAATATCGATGCCGGGAAATATAAAAACTCCATTCAGGCTGGACTACGCAATTGAAGTACCCACCGGTAAATCCCTTGGTGTTTCCGCTCATAATTAGGTCCCTTAGAGATTCCGGCTCAAGGCCGGAATGACTGCAAAACTATCAAGCATGCTTTGCAATCCTCTGATTAATCCGCTTCACAAACCCAGGCCCCTCATAAATAAAACCGGTGTAGATTTGAACAAGATCAGCACCGGCTTTTAGTTTTTCAATGGCATCTTGCTCGGTCATAATGCCGCCCACGCCAATGATGGGAAAGGATGAGCCGAGTTGCGACCGTAAATATCTAATCACGTTGTTGGATTGATCGGTGAGCGGCTTGCCGCTTAATCCGCCCATTCCAATTTTTTTAACTACCTCACGTTGCGTCAGTAACCCTTCGCGAGAAATGGTGGTGTTGGTTGCAATTACGCCATCGGTTTTGGTTTCCTTCAAAATACTAATCACATCATCCAATTGTTCTACCGTAAGGTCGGGTGCAATTTTCAGCAGTACAGGTTTGGGGTTGGGTTTCGACTGGCTTAAAGATTTTACGTAGGAAAGCAATTTCCGCAATGGCTCTTTCTCCTGTAATTCACGCAAACCCGGAGTATTAGGCGAGCTTACATTCACAACAAAGTAATCGACATACGGATGAAGAGCCTCCACCGCGTAAGCATAGTCTTCGAGGGCCTTTTCATTAGGAGTGATTTTATTCTTACCGATGTTACCGCCCACAATAACCTTACTCCTTCTTTTCTTCAGTCGTTCAACGGCAGCCAGCACTCCGCCATTATTGAAACCCATCCGGTTAATAAGAGCGTGATCTTTGGGAAGCCTGAACAAGCGTGGCTTATCATTTCCGGGCTGAGGTTGCGGTGTGAGGGTTCCTATTTCAATAAAACCAAACCCGAAGCACGACAACTCATCGACCAATTTGGCATCCTTATCGAAACCGGCACCCAGGCCTACCGGGTTTTCAAACGTTAACCCGATCAAATTCCGTTGAAGTTTATGATTTTTATATTTGAACAGGAGGTTGAGCAATGGCCTGATTCCGGGGATTTTGCCGCCAAACCTTAAAAAGGCAAAAACGAGATAATGAACACGCTCGGCATCCAACAAAAAAAGAAGGGGGCGAATCAATAAGCGGTACATAGTACTGCGGTATCTTAATTTTTGGTGCTAATTAGAAAATTATACTTTTGTAATCAATTATAAACAACAAATGATGGAACGAATGAAAAAATTAATTTTTGCAGCTGGCCTCCTGGTGGCAGCTATTGCGCTTGCATCTCCCGCTTATTCTCAGATCGGAAATCGTGTGGGTCCCATGGTTTCATTCACGGGTGGAGATATTGATGAAACAGGGGTTGGTATCGTTGGAGAATTTGGTGTCGCTCAGAAGGTATCCATTGCACCCCAGTTCATTCTTTATTTCCCAGGCAATGATGCAAGTTTATTTGAATTAAATCTGAACGGTAATTACTATTTCTTCAATCAGGATGTATTTGAAATGTACGGTATGGGAGGATTAAACTTTACAAGAGTTGGATATGAAGATGTTAACGGTGATAATGAATCCGATATGGAAATCGGACTTAACCTTGGTATTGGAACAAATTTTCAATTTGGTAAAAAATTCGTACCGTTTGCTGAGTTCCGATTTACACTAGGTGAATGGGATCAGATTGCGTTAGGACTAGGTGTTAAGTTTGGTCTTTAACAAATAATTTCTGTATTCAAAAAAAGGCTGACGAAAATCGTCAGCCTTTTCTATTTCACTTCCTTTCAGGAATTTTCTTAAACGCTTTCTTCACACACCGGTCCAGTAATTTTTTTCCTTTTGCTTTGGTTACATCCATTGTTCCGGTGGCTGTCCAGATGGAATTCTTTTTGGCCCTGTCTTCTATATCAATAATTAATGTGCCCTGTGTAAACTCACGTGCCCATTGATTGGGTTGGTCGACCAGGGCAGCGTTATCGACCGGTGTGCCTCCCAACGGCCCCAGGTCTTCCGTTTCAAGTTGTGGCGAAATTTCAACCACATACGAAACCGACACCTCAGCCGTTTCTTCTGAATACACGTATCCCTTTTGTTCCAGTTCGCGAACTACTGATTTCTTAAACTCCGTATAAAAAATTTCATTGTCAATTTTCCGAACACCGGAGGTTGCAATCTCACCCTTCTCCACCGTAAATGCTTTATACTTCTTCAGATCAACACCACGCTGGGCTGAAATTTTAAACGATTGGGCTTCTGCTCCTGAATAAAGAGTGAGGAGAAATAGTAACGAAACAATGCTCTTCATAAAAGACTTTTTGCGAAAAATACGAATATCTATTTAGGTGTCCTACATACGACCCTTAAGGTATCCTACATCTTGAAGATGTAGGACACCTAAGACCGCGGGTGAAATTCGATAATCACCTGCCTCAGGTAATCCCGATCGAGGTGCGTGTAGATTTCTGTGGTGGTAATAGACTCATGCCCCAACATTTCCTGTACGGCACGCAAATCGGCACCTCCTTCAATCAAATGGGTGGCAAACGAGTGGCGGAAGGTATGCGGACTAATTGTCTTCTTCAGTCCAATAATTTTTGCCAGCTCTTTAATAACCGTAAAGACAGTTACCCGCGTTAACCGTTTCCCTCTCCTGTTCAGGAATACATCCGCTTCCGATCCTTTCTGCACTGGAATATGCACTCTTATTTCTTCGATGTATATTTTTAAATACTTCAGGGCATCTCGCCCAATGGGAACCAACCGTTCCTTGTTTCCTTTTCCAATTACCCTCAGGAAACCAACATCGAAATAGATATGGTTCATTTTCAATTCAACCAATTCGGTTACCCGCAGGCCTGAACTGTACAGTACTTCGAGCATCGCCCGGTTTCTGCCTCCTTCTGGTTTCGACAGGTCAATAGCATTCAGTAATTTTTCAATCTCCGGATAACTCAACGTGTCGGGCAACTTACGCCCGATTTTAGGCCCTTCAATAAGTTCTGTGGGATCTTTTTCAATGAGTTCTTCAAACATCAGGTATTTGTAAAACCCTTTCACACCCGAAAGAATGCGCGCCTGACTATAGGCGCTCATGCCCAACTCATTAATATATTGAAGCAAGCCCTGTAAATGTTTAGCAGTAACCGACAATGGGCTCACCTTGGGATGTTTCATTTCCATGAACTGCTGAAGCTTCGTTACATCGCGTACATACGCCTCAATGGAGTTCTCAGAAAGCGATCGCTCCAACTTCAAATAATGACCAAAGTGTTTAATATGAAGGTCCCAGGACATTCAGCAAGGTTATCACTAAAACAAAGGTAAGACACTATTTATTTCTGATATTTCATTGCTATTTTAGCTGCAATGAAGTCTTCCAGAATTATTAATAACCTGACCCGTATTGGAATTGGGTTAGGTCTTGTGTTTCCAATAGCCTCCTTAGCGATTGACCTCTGGGCAAAGGATTTGAGTGTTTCACTCACCAGTCTGTCGCAATTATATGCCATTAATCCACTCCACTGGATCATACTTTCTGCGCCCATTGTATTAGGAAGTTCATTCTATTATCTGGGTAAACGCATTGTTGATCGTGAAAATCATTTGCTCAGTCTTGCAGAAAAAGAAAAAGCACAACTCAAACTCATCGAGGACTACGTAAGTGATCTGGGTAATGGAAATTTATCGGCTTCGTTACCGCTAGAATTCGAAAATGATTCCATGAAAGGAATTCTCCATTCATTTCGTAACAAACTAGTAGAAGAGCGGTCGGAAGGTGAGAAACGCCAATGGATGAATGAAGGATTAGCCCGGTTTGGAGAAATACTTCGGGCCCACGAAAATATTGATGAGCTTGGGTATTCTGCCATCAAAAATCTGGTAGAGTATTGCAAGTGTATCCAGGGAGGTATTTTTATTGTAAATGATGAAGAGGGAGAGCCTGTACTGGAAATGAAGGGTTGCTATGCCTACGAGCGAAAAAAATTTCTGCAAAAGAGAATTGATCCGGGTCAGGGGTTAGTGGGGCAATGTTATCTGGAAAGAGAGCGGATATTACTGTATAAGGTGCCGAACAATTATGTTCATATAACGTCCGGATTAGGGGAAGCAAATCCGACAAGTTTAATTTTGTTGCCACTCAAAACTGAGGACACCATCGAAGGTGTGATTGAATTGGCTGGCTTTAGGCGATTCGAAAATCATGAACTCGAATTCCTCACAAAAGTCTGCGAAAGCACAGCTACGGTTTTTAAAAATGTAAAAAACAGTGAACGAACCAAGAAGTTATTGCAGGCTTCACAGGAACAAGCAGAAATGATGCGGTCGCAGGAAGAGGAAATGCGGCAAAATATGGAAGAGCTTTCTGCTACGCAGGAAGAAATGCAACGTAAGGAGATGGAATTCATAAAGCAGATTGAAACATATAAAGCAAGGCTGGGTGAATAACCTGGATTCTATAGTATGAAAATACAAATCATCAACGGGCCCAACCTTAATCTTTTAGGCGTACGGGAAGAAGACATCTACGGTAGCCGTGATTTCGAAAACTATTTAGAGGAATTGAAAGAACGATTCCCGAAAGTTGAATTACACTATTTCCAATCGAATGTGGAAGGTGAGTTGATCAATAAACTCCATGAAGTTGGCTTTTCCTTTGGCGGCATCATACTAAACGCTGGGGCTTATACACATACCTCCATTGCCCTTCACGATGCCATTGGCGCCATTAAAACTCCGGTAGTGGAAGTTCATATTTCCAATATTTATGCGCGCGAAGAATTTCGTCATAAGAGCCTGATTACTTCGAAATGTAAAGGTTTAATTTCCGGATTTGGCCTTGACGGATATGTACTTGCCCTGAATTTCCTAACATCGAAACTCAACTAATATGAGGTTTCCGCTCATCACACTTTTCTTTTTAACATTTCTTGCTTCCACTGTTTATGCTCAGCAAAGTGAAAAACAGGCGTTAATGTCCATAATGAATGACTTTTTTCAGTCACTTGAAAGGCAAGACACTACTGCTATTCGTAAACTATTCCTAAAAGGATCAACCAGTTATTTTGTGTACGACTCGGAAAAAACACCCGTTAGAACAGGTGCACGATCATTCTCGGAAATCACCTTTCAAGCAGATCGCATCATCACGGAAAGGATGCGCGAAAGTGAGGTGATCATGCATATTGAAAGGCGAATTGCAGTTGCCTGGGTTCCGTATGACCTGTGGGTTAATCAGGAATTCTCACATTGCGGTATTGATGTTTTTACTTTTATAAAAACAGGTGCAAATTGGGAAATAGCTTCCCTTGCTTATTCGATGGTTCCGGAAGGATGTACTTCTAACAAATAATCATGATCTCCTTCTATCCCGGCCCCTCTCGCGTTCACGATGAAATTCCAACGTATGTGAAAGATGCCGCTCGCCTGGGCATCATGAGCTTGAACCATCGCAGCGATGAATTCGTGGCCCTGTCAAAAAAAACAATCACCCTGCTTAAACGGAAACTGAACATTCCTAAAACCTACACTATTTTCTTTACCTCATCGGCCACCGAATGCTGGGAGATTATTGCACAGTCGTGGATCACCAATAAAAGTTATCATTGGTACAACGGAGCCTTCGGGCAAAAATGGTTTGAGTACACCAACAAACTAATTGCAGGAGCTACCGCTAATCCGTTTAACAAGGAGGATGCGATTGATGACGATAAAATCATGGTAGACGGAGAACATGCCGTTATTTGCCTGACTCAAAATGAAACGTCCAACGGCACACAGGTTAGCAGTAAAATTCTATCTTCGATCCGTAAAAGCAACCCGCAACATCTCATTGCGGTAGATGCTACATCCTCGATGGGCGGAATTGTGTTAGATTTCCAATCGGCCGACATCTGGTTTGCTTCCGTACAAAAATGTTTTGGCTTGCCGGCCGGTATGGGCATTATGGTTTGTTCTTCTGCGGCCATCGCGCGCGCCCGGGAACTTAACAGAAACCAACATTATAACAGCATTGTGTTTATGAACGCCATGATGGAAAAATGGCAGACACCCTTCACACCCAACGTATTGAATATTTATTTACTGATGCGGGTACTGGAAAAAGTTAAACCCATCCGTCAGGTTCATAAACAAACAATAAGCCGTTATTCGGATTGGACTTCATTTTTTCAAAAAACAAAACACCTGAATCACCTGATCAGCAATAAAGCGGTTCACTCTTACACGGTTATACCAATTGAGGCCTCTCCGGAAGCCATTACCAAAATCAAAAAAAACGCTAAAAAGCATGGATTTTTATTGGGCGAGGGGTACGGTGAATTAAAACCGACCACTTTTCGTATTGCCAATTTTCCGGCCATCAAAAATCAGGAGATAACCCGGCTGAAGAACTTTTTCCTGCAGGCGCACAGGTGACATCATTTTTTTATCTTAGGCACTTCATCCCGGAGGTAAATGAAATTATACTATACCTTTTCGATTCTCATTGTTTTTGCCGCTGTATTCTCATACTTAAACCTGAGGTATTTAAAACTTCCGTCCACCATCGGCATTATGCTCATTGCCATGGTTGTGTCGGTAGCAATGGTGGCTACCGGCCGGTCCTATCCTGAACTTGTCAGCAAATTTTCAGGCATCTTAGCCAGTGTTGATTTCACCGAGGTGATGATGGGCGCTATGCTCAACTTTCTATTGTTTGCCGGTGCCATTCACATCAGTTTGCATGATTTACGCAAGCAGCGCATTCCCATCATGATTTTTTCAACGCTGGGTGTCATTATCTCTACGGTTGTCGTGGCGGCCTTGCTCTATTATGTGTTTCTGTTTTTTCATATTCCGGTTCCATTCATCCAATGCCTCATGTTCGGCTCGCTGATTTCACCGACCGATCCTATTGCTGTTATTGCCATCCTTAAAAAAGTCGGCATTAGAAAGTCGCTTGAAATAAAGGTAGCCGGTGAGTCATTATTTAACGATGGGGTGGCTGTTATTCTGTTTTCATTATTCCTGCAACTGGCACGCGGCAGCGAAGTGGAACTTACCTTCAAACATATTACCGGATTGTTTGTTCAGGAAACCGGTGGCGGACTTCTGGTGGGTTTCCTGATTGGGTATATTGGTTCGCATGGAATCAGAAGAATCAACAGCTACAACGTTACCGTTATGATTACACTGGCCATCGTCATGGGTGGCTACCTGGTGGCCCGGTACCTGCATATTTCCAGTCCGCTTACCATGGTAGCGGCCGGCCTGGTGATTGGCAATTATGGAAAAGCTACTTCTATGTCGGCAGCCGATAAAGACTATCTCGATAAATTCTGGGAAATGATTGATGAAATTTTAAATGCTATGCTGTTCCTTATCATCGGGTTTGAGCTGTTATTAATTCCTGACTTACAGCAATATTGGAAAATCGGGTTGATCTCCATTGGTGTCGTACTGTTTGCACGGTTCATCTCCATTTGGCTGCCCATCCGGTTCATTCCTAAAATCGGTACGTTCGACCAAAAAACAATTACGATTTTGGTGTGGGGAGGTTTACGAGGTGGCGTTTCCGTTGCGCTGGCCCTTACGATTGACGATTACCTGCATAAACAACTTTTTATTTCCATCACGTACTACATTGTGGTATTTTCAATTTTAATACAGGGCCTTACAATTGGTAAGCTAACCTCGTTACAACGGATGAAAGGTTGACACTCGATTTGAAATCGGTTTTCAGGCCGGACTCAAATCCGGCTTTTTGTTTTAGCTTTGTACAAACAAAAATGTATGTTCGATCTTAAGGAAATTCTCTCCGTTACGCTCATCCTGTTTTCAGTAATCGACATCATCGGATCCATCCCATTCATTATCATCATCAAGAAAAGAGAAGGCCGCATTCATACAGAAAAAGCCACCATTATTTCAGCTGTACTCATGGTCGGATTTCTGTTCTTAGGTCAATCAATTTTAAAACTTTTTGGATTGGATGTGGCCTCCTTCGCAGTGGCGGGTTCATTTGTCATCTTTATTGTGGCCATGGAAATGCTGCTTGGAATTACCCTTATTAAAGATGACCCTGAAGCTTCCGGTTCAGGATCGGTGGTGCCGCTGGCTTTTCCGTTGATTGCCGGTGCCGGTACTTTATCTACCATCCTTTCTTTACGTGCGGTATATTCCGAAGCGAATATTCTGGTGGGTATACTGCTCAACCTTATTTTTGTTTACATTGTACTGCGGTCTTCCTCCTGGCTGGAACGAAAATTGGGCAAGTCGGTATTCGCAGTTTTACGAAGAGTGTTTGGAGTAATCTTGCTGGCCATTGCTGTTAAGATTTTCAAAGACAATGTGAGCTTCTGAAATGATTAACATCTACACCGATGGTGCCGCTCAGGGTAATCCGGAGCCGGGAAAATTGTAATAAGGATATAATGGCAAAAAAAAAATATTACGTAGTATGGACTGGTCGAAAAACCGGAATATTTGAAACTTGGGAAGAGTGCAGCAAGCAAATTTCCGGTTTTGCTAAATCTACTTTCAAATCTTTTAATACAAGGGAACTAGCAGAACAAGCTTTTAAAAGTCCAAGTAATGAGTTCATAAAAAAAAGCACAACTAAAAGTAAAGAACTGACAACAAAACAACGAGTCGTAGTTGGCAAACCTATTAAAAAAAGTATTTCAGTTGATGGAGCATGGAATAACGTAACTGGTATTGCTGAATATCAGGGTGTTAATACAGAAACAGGGGAAATTGTATTCAAAAGTGGCCGTTTTGAAGACGGAACAAATAACATAGTTGAATTTTTAGCAATTGTTCACGCACTAGCCTATTGCAAACAAAACAATATTCAAATCCCTATATACTCTGACAGCAGAAATGCTATTGGTTGGGTGAGGGACAAAAATGCAAGAACCAATCATGCCAAGAGCTCCAAAAACAAGAAACTATTTGACCTTATTGACAGAGCTATCAAATGGCTCAATGAAAATACATATAGCAACAAAATCCTTAAATGGGAAACAAAAGCTTGGGGTGAAAATCCAGCAGATTTCGGAAGAAAATAGTGAGTATAATTCTTACAGATTGCAATGAATTGCTGCTTTATAGGCATCCACACTCCACACGCTCAAAAATGGAAGGGTTATCGCATACGCAAGCGTTACACGCCAATCGGAAAACGTCATTTGTACCAGCACAGTTTGCAGTAAATAAAAGAGTGGCACAATAACCATTCCAAAGCCTACCTTCAGCGAGCCCTTAAACTCGCGTGTTACAAATTTTTTAAGAAGCCACGATACGATAAAATAAGGAATAAAATTATTTATCCATACGTAGAGGTGCAGCGGAAGGGCGGCAAGAAGCGTAAAATAATTCACCGGTTTTTTTTCGGCCTTCAGTGGCTGCGTTTCCCAGTTGGCCACAATCGATTGATCTTCCTTCAATTGTTCCAGTAAATCTTTTTTATTTCTGTTTTGATGAAGATAAGTTTCTATTGCTTCATAGTGCGCATCCTCAATATGAACCATCAGCGGCATCAGTCCCGCTTTCGTTTTTTCAAGAATCGTATCATAAAACTCCCGCTCCGAAAGAGACTTAAAAGATTCATCCACCGGAATGGCCTTACCATAGTTCATCAACACGCGCGACCTGAAGTTATAGTAATGATCATATTGCACACCCACCGGAACAATGTAAAGAGGCTCTTTCCAGTTACTCTCTTGCAGTGCGGTTAGTGCAATTCGCGCAAACCCTTTTTGAAGCGGACGAAGTTGATACCGCATAGCCTGGTCGCCTTCGCCAAAAACTAATATGGATTTCTTTGCGTTCAGCAAATCGATACACGCACGAAAAGTAATATCATTATTCCGAAGCCCCTTTACACCATCTCTAAACCGGTACACCGGCAACATGTGGAAAGACGTGAGGATAGCACGCACCAGTTTATTGTTGAAGACTCCAGCACGTGTTAAAAACCAGGGTTCATCGTTGGTGCTACAGGCTATCAGGATGGCATCCTGAAAAGCATTTTGATGATTGACCACAAAAATAATCGGAACATTTTTGGGGATATTTTGCTCTCCGTTTACCTGCCATTTCCGAAAAAAGAACCACAGCACGGTTGTTACATACACCCTTACCGTTTTATACCAGAGTACACCCACCATGACGTTACAATAATATTTCCTGTTCGGTCAACACAATCCCTCTTTCACTCAATTCCCGTAGAATGGGTTCATACATCTCTTTCTTTACAGGAATAACTACTCCCCTGCTGCTGATTTTATTTTCAAATAACAGTTTTGCCGCTATTCCCAGTGGGAGGCCAACCGTTTTAGCCATTGCCGTATAGGTTGAATCATCACCTGTAGCGATCAACGATGCCTGAACTTCTTTTTTAGCTCCATTCACTTCATAAACAAACCGATGCCACATCACAATCATATCCTTGTCTTCAGGTTTTAATTTCCACTTCTTATTAAGGATGTGTTCGAGTACCTGCGCAGGGGTGCCTTCTTTAATTCCAATAATTTCCCGATCAAAAAAACCAGACCACCGCAAGCGTTGCATCTCCGGCCCATTAGGCAATATTTTGAAACTCAAACAAATTTTTTCCTCCACCATTAACTGCGAATCGAAATTCAGGAACGCGTTAATGAAGTCGCGGTGTGTCATGCGCTCCAATCCTTCCATCAGGTATGAATCATCGCAGCATCCGAGTTGAACCAACACATCCCAGGCGGCACAGTATCCTTTGTTACGAAGGGTCCCTCTCAACATGCTGTTGATACCGTGCAATCCATACGTTGTTAAATATTTCAACGAATCGCGATTGGCGTACCCTTCATACTCACCATATCCGGAAACGGTAATCGGAGTAATTCTTTTAAACAACTGCTGGTACGGGATGTACTTATACTGGCCTTGTTGCAGGAATTTTGCCGTGCCCTGTCCTGCCATTACTACATTGCGCGGATTCCAGGTAAATTTATACCGCCATGGATTTTCAGGATCAGTATCCGGTGAAATCAATCCACCTGTAAAACTATCAAATGAAAGCATGGTGCCACCTTCTGCTTTTATTTTATCAATCACCTGGATGGCACTCATGTGGTCAATGCCCGGATCAAGCCCGCACTCATTGAGCAACAGTATATTTTTTGATTTTGCCTCCTCATGAAACGCTTCCATCTCTTTTGAAACATAGCTTGCCGTGAGCAAATGTTTACCGCTTTTAAGACAAAGGCTCGCCATCAACGGATGAAGATTGGCCGGCAGCAACGATATGACCACATCGGCAGACGGAATGATGGAATGGCAGGTCTCATTGTGTACATCAAAGAAAACGGCATGACCCCGGGTAGATCCACCAATGCGCCTTCTGGCGGCTTCTTCTGAAACATCACCTACCAAAATTTTCCAATCAAAAATGGTCGCCTGTTGAAGCAGGTACGCAATCAAAGAAGAGGAAGATCGGCCGGCTCCTACTACTAAAACGGTTTGCATAGCATTTTTAAAGCAACTGGCAAAGTACCCAAATGCTGCCGAATGTAGAATTAAGTCCGAAAATTTTTAACTTACCTACCCTTACTTCAACCCATATGAAGGATACCGTTTTCTTCAAAAAATTAGACGACCTGGACACCGAATCCAAGTACCTGGTTCATAAAGCAAAAGATGCCGCCCAGCATGCCTATGCCCCTTATTCAAAATTTAATGTGGGTGCTGCCATCATCCTAGAGGATGGTACCGTGGTAACCGGAAGCAACCAGGAAAATGCTGCATACCCGCTATGCATGTGTGCCGAACGGGTTGCGCTATATGCCGCAGCCTCGATGTATGCCGGAAAAAAAATTGTTAAAATGGCTATTGTTGCACACAAAAAGAATCATAAAGAACTTACTCCGGCTGCCTCCTGTGGTGCCTGCCGTCAGGTTATGGTTGAATTTGAGGAACGTCAGCATAAACCGATTGAAGTCATTTTGTTTGCTGCGGAAGACAGGTGGATCAAAACCCCTTCGGCTGTATCCCTTCTCCCGTTCGTTTTTTCGAAGGACAATCTTGACCATGATTCAAAAAAATAATTTTACTCATTGTCGGTTTGGCTTGTCGAAAACTTACTTACTTGAGGCATGAATTTCTTCCGTAACCGGTCACTGAAACAACTTTCCATCATGCTGGCAGCAGCCTTTATGGTGGTTATTACACTTCAAATGCTGTGGTTGCAGTACCGGAACACGCGGGTGGAGTCGGTTCAAAATCAAATTGATTTCATCAGAACCATCCAGTTAAACAACCAACGGTTGTCACTTCAACTTGAGCATGCCCAACAGGATGCTTCGCTTTCTGCCGCTGTCATTTCTCTGGTAAAGCAGCAAGATCTTCATTTTCAGTTGGTTGAAACCGGTGGCAGGGTTCCCGGGTCGGATGTCTTTTTGCCCCGTTTGCAGCGACTGCCAAAAATTACGTTTGAAAATCTAATAACCCTTTGGTCGAATCATCGAAAGCAAATCCTTGATTTTAACTCCGCATCAACCAAAAACCTGTCGGACATCCAGGCACAATCTATTCTTGTTTCTGACTGGTTAGGCAAGCTGTCGGATGATTTATACGATGAGGCTGTTGTGGCTAAAAAAAGTACCTCCACTGTAATACTCCTTATTATAGTGGGTGACTTCCTTCTGCTAGCCGCCTTTGTGGCTTGGTTCAACCGGTCAATTCTTACCCACCTTACACGCATGGAAGAAAATACGATCCTTCACAACCACACCAATGGTTTTAGAAATAATGAAATAGGATCGCTGGCCACACAGGTGAATGAAGTCATTGAACAATTACGTGACGCAACCGATTTTGTGAAAGGAATTGGTGAGGGAAAACTTGACATGGACTATAAGGCAGAGTTGGATAGCAACTATGCACCCGGTAAAAATAAACTGGCCGATGAATTGATTGCCATGCAAACCAAGCTGAAAACAGTTTATGTAGAAGATCAACGGAGAAAGTGGACCAACGAAGGGCTTACTAAATTTGTTGATATTCTGCGCAACGCCAACGACAATGTTCAAACCCTTGGCGATAAAATTATTTCATCGTTGGTTCAATACACCGGGTCAAATCAGGGCGGACTATACATTTTAAATGATGACGATGAAAACAACCGTCACCTGGAGCTTATTTCCCTGTTTGCCTTTAACATCAAAAAATTTGAGAAACAGCGTATCAAATTAGGCGAAGGAATTTTAGGACAAACGTTTTTAGAAAAGGAAACGACCTACCTTACCAATATGCCCGATGATTTCACCCGCATCACCTCTGGCCTTGGAGACGCCACACCAAAATCTCTTTTAATCGTGCCGTTGAAAGTTGACAAAGAGGTGTATGGCATTGTTGAACTGGCGTCATTCCGTGAATTTGAACCCCATGAAATCAATTTTGTTGAAAGGTTAGGCGAAACAATCGCCTCTACCCTGTCATCGGTAAAGGCTAACCAGCGTAACAAACGACTGCTGGAACAATCGCAACAACAAACCGAAGAAATGCGTGCACAGGAGGAAGAGATGCGCCAGAATATGGAAGAACTTACGGCCACGCAGGAGGGCATGAACCGGTTGTTACAGGAAGCACAGGATAAAGAAACATACCTCAACAACCTGATGGATGCTACCACCGATGCGATTGTGGCTATCGACCGAGACTACCGGGTTGTGTTACGGAACAACGCTCCCCTCTTTGATGGCTTTACCGCCCAGGGGATCAAGTATGAAAAGGGATACTATGTATTGGGGCTGTTCAAGCAGGAGGAATTTGAATACCACAAAGGAATTTACGACAAAGCCTTTGCGGGCGGTACCGTAAAGGTTACGAAGGAATATTTCGGAAGAAAGTACTCTATATCTTATAACCCCCTGCGATCCAACACCGGTGAGGTGATCGGGGTGTCCATCTTTGCCCATGACGAAACCGAATTAGAAAGCCTGAAGGAGCAAATAAGCCGCTTGCAAAAAACAGAAGGCGATTCCGGTTGGAAATTAGCGGAAGAAGTGGAAAAGACCTTTCGTATTCAGCTTGAAGCCCTGAAAATCACCCAGGAGGCTCTTACACACAAAAACCGCTAAATTATCCTCAAATTATGGCCCTTAAAGTTTTTTTAAAGGGCTTTTTTTCAACTAATTAGCATCAATTAGCTAAATTTCATTCCTGCCTGCATGCCACCGATACGGTTTTGCGGCAGTTCCGGAAGTCCGGTTGGCCTTATTCACAATTGAACACGTGTAAGTTTTACGTTGAAATAAGTTCCGTCCTTTTGGGAAGTACGCTAATTTTGAAATCCTTTAACCAGGACCTAACGAGAGCCCATGCAGGACATTGACATAGCAGACCTCAAACGAATTGCCGAGCTTATTCACCAAAAGCACAATTATGACTTCCGCAATTATGCCATGTCATCGTTTAAAAGGCGGGTATTGCGAATTCTTGAGCTAAAGAAGCTTACCGTTGACACCCTCATCAAAAAACTAACCGAGAACCCTTCCTTTATTAATGAGTTTCTGGACGAACTCACGGTTAATGTTACTGAAATGTTCCGCGACCCGGGGTTTTGGCGCATCATGCGCGAAGAAATTATTCCGGCTATCCTGCTGAATCACAAGCAATTCAAAATCTGGCATGCGGGCTGTTCCTCCGGTGAGGAAGTTCTATCGATGGCCATTATGCTCAAGGAAATGGGCATTTGGCAAGATGTGCAGCTTTTTGCGACCGACCTTGACACGAATATCCTGGAACGTGCCAAAGCCGCCACCTACTCTATTAAGAATATGGAGTTGAATGAAAAAAACTACATCCGCTTTCAGGGAACCAGTACCCTGAAAAATTATTACAAGGAAGAAAACGGCATGGCCGTTTTTCATAAAGATTTGCTGGCCAATGTGACTTTCCGCAAGCACGATCTGGTGCTGGGTGATGTGTTTAATAAATTCGATTTGATACTGTGTCGGAACGTGATGATTTATTTTAACCAAACCCTGCAAAATGAAGTATTGAAGAAATTTCATGAGGGGTTATTTAAATATGGATATCTCGCCATCGGCTCGAAAGAGTCACTCATCTGGTGTGATTATGCCAACCGTTTCATTGTCGTAAACAATGAAGAAAAGATTTATAAGAAAATAAAGGATTAAGAGACGCTGCTTCGCCTCATGGAGAAAATGACTTTAAATAACAGCTACAAAGCCGTTGTTATAGGCGGATCAGCCGGCAGCTTTCAGGGGATCGTAAAAATCCTCTCGCAGTTGCCCAAGGGATTTCCGCTGCCCATCATCATGGCGCTGCACCGATTGAAACATGTGCGCCACGGGTTTGTGGAGGCCTTGTCGCTTAAAAGTATTGTTCCGGTAACGGAACCAAATGATAAGGAACAGATTAAAAAAGGAGGAATTTACCTGGCTCCGGCCAACTACCATATGTCTGTCGAACTAGGAAATAACTTTGCGCTTTCAACGGAGGAAATGGTGAATAACTCACGTCCGGCAATTGATATCACCCTCAGCACTTGTGCGTACGTGTACAAAGACAAGCTGATTGGCATCTTGTTGTCTGGCGCCAACCGCGATGGTGCCCTGGGAATGAAACACATTAAAGAACGCGGAGGATTAACCATAGTTCAGGAACCAAGTGAATGCATGATTGATACCATGCCCAAATCGGCCATGGCAATTACGACCATCGACCAAGTAATGAAAGTTGACGAGATTATTAATTTTCTTAAAGATTTAGATAAGCTATACCGATGATCAGGATACTGAAAGATTCAGCCAAAGTAAATGTACTGCTCGCAATCCTTTTTGCCATTGGGACTGCAGCCTCAGCGTATGTGTTGTACCGGCTTCCGCATGAGTTAAGAATGCCTGCCGGATATGAATCTATCTTTCAATCAACGTACATCATTGTTGGAATTGCCTTTGTGGTGGGTGCCGTTGCTCTTACACAAGCCCTGCGTTACAAAAAAGAATTGATTGTTTACCGCGACCGCGATGCCCAGGCTACGCAGGCCGATGGCACCTCAGCTGATGCACAGCAAGGAGCCATAAGTGTCGAGAACATCAAGGCTTCTTTGCGTACGGCAAAAAATGAAAAAGAAATTCTGCACAATGGTTTGCAATCTATTTGCAAGCAATTAGAGGCGGGGCAAGGTGCGGCTTATGCGGTTGGTCATGAAAATGAAACACGGTTTGCCGAATTAAAAACAGGATACGCCCTCAGCATGAGCGAAAATGCCACCGTCCGCTTTACCTTTGGCGAGGGGCTTATCGGGCAGGCGGCCGCAAATGGCCAAACCTTATACCTCGATGAAGTTCCGGAGGGATACATTAAAATTATTTCCGGCCTGGGCAGTGCATCTCCGCGGTATTTACTGATCGTACCTGTCAAGCATCAGGATACCGTGTTGGGTGTTTTGGAAATAGCATCGTTTACTCCGCTCAATTCCGATCAACGTAAATTTGCGGAACAGGGCGCCCAACTGGTGGCTGAAAAATTATCATCAAAATAGATATCGCACGCAACGGATATGATAAAAGGAATTAAAATAAGCACAAAAATTTCGGTACTGGTTATCCTAATTTCACTGGTGGCCGTAGGGGCAGTCAGCCTGTTTACGTACGACTATAACCTGAAAACCAACCGCGAAAAAATTACCAACAACCTGAACGTCATTACTGAAAACCGTGCATCACAGATCAACCTGTTTTTTGATAAGGTCGCTTATGGATTAACCTCAATGCAGGGTTCTGAACAAATTAAAAACGGTGGAACAGCCACTCCGGCAGCCCCGGCTATGGATTTTGGTTTTGATATGGGTGCCCCATCCGATTCTGCCGCTGCGCCCACCGGTTCGCCTTTAGACGGCTACCTGGAATCTCAGAAAGACATGCTTGGAGCCGAACAACTTTATGTTACAACTAAAACGGGTGCAATCTCAGCTTCCACCGACAGTAAGTTAAAATCCGGAAAAACCCTGTTGGATCCCGATGGCTCCAGCTTTGACAAAGGCTCAAATGGATTGCATTTTAGTGCTGTTTTTAAAGATTCTCTCGATTACTTCCTGTTTGCCCTTGTTCCGCTGGACAGCGGAAAAAAACTTCTGGTGGCGCGTATCAAATTAAATGACCTCTACAAAAAAACAGTGCTCGACTACCGTGGTCTCGGTCAAACAGGTGAAGTTATTTTAGCAAAACAGGATCTGAATTCTAAAAAAGTAATCCTGGCCAGTCCGTTGCGTGGCGAACCAAACGCACCCGTAAGACAACACGATCCTTCCGAAAAATCTATTGTTGTTTTTAGTACTGCTTTTGAAGGAGAAGAGGGCGTTGGCTCAGGGCCCGATTACACCAACACCACCGCTCTTTATGTCTGGACAAACCTGCATCAGCCAGGATGGGCGCTCATCGGAAAAATCAGTCAGGAAGAAGCCGATGGCCAGGCAACCGATGTGGCTAAAATTTTTATTTATGCCGGGTTGTGTATTGCAGCTCTTGCAACCCTTCTTTCTATGGTGCTGGCTCGTTCACTTACGCGCCCGCTGCATTCCATGCGCAATACCCTGGGCATGGTTGCCGATGGTATTTTACCGGAAAACAGCGAGGTTAGTACCCGGGATGAATTTGGACAGATGCAGGAAAAGGTCAATGACCTGGTGCAGTCATTGAAAAATAATGCGCAATTCGCACAACGCATCGGTGAAGGAAAATACGATACAGCGTTCAAACCTGCCAGTGAAAACGATTTATTAGGCATGTCGCTTCTTAACATGCGTAAGAATCTCATTGAAAATGAGCGCAGAGATAAAGAGCGTAACTGGATTGTTCGCGGGGTAGCAGAGATCAGTGAGATTTTAAGAATGCATGATACCATCGACACGCTGGGTGAAGATGTGATCAAATTCATCCTTGAAAAAATCAATGCGATCCAGGGCGCATTTTATGTTGTGAATGGCGAGGGGAAAGATAAAATAATTGAAATGAGGGCCAGCTATGCGTATGGCCGTAAAAAATATTTGCAATTGAAGTTCAAATTTGCGGAAGGGCTCGTTGGCCAGGCCGCCATTGAACAAAGTACCGTATTACGTACAGAAATCCCTGCCGAGTATGTGACCATCACCTCCGGAATTTTGGGTGAACAACGCCCGACATGTATCGTGGTCGTTCCGTTGATCACCAATGAAGAAGTGTTTGGTGTCCTGGAGTTTGCCGGATTTAAGAAATTTGATTCCTCTCAGGTAAAATTTGTTGAAGAACTCAGCTTAATACTGGCGCGCACGATCTACAACATAAAAGTGAATGAGCGTACCCGTAAGCTGCTGGAAGAGTCGCAAGAGATGAGTGCCGAATTGAAAGAGAAGCAGGAGGTGTTGCGACAGAATGCCGAAGAGATGCAGGCCACGCAGGAAGAACTGACCCGCACCAACCAACGGTTGGAGGAACAAATCGAAGAAGTAAACCGTACGCAAAAGCGAATGCAGTTGCTGCTGGAGAATGCCTCCGAGGTTATTACAATTTACGAGGAAGATGAAACCATTCGATACATCTCCCCTTCTGTTGAAACAATTTTAGGATACGGCCAAAAAGAAATCATTGGCGACCGCGATATTGAAAATGTTCACCCCGATCATCGCGAGATCTTCAACAACCTTTTCGAAAAGATGCGCCAAAATCCTGATGAAAAGGCTACCGCTCAATTTGAATATAAAACCAAACACAGTGGGTACATCTGGATTGAAGCAGCCGGTACCAACTGTATGTCGAACCCGGCCATTCATGGGTACATTTTAAATTCACGCGACATCACCGAAAAACGAAGAGCCGAACAAGAGCAGCGCATGCGAAGTAAAATGCAGGCGTTATCTGAAAACTCTCCTGATTTGATCACCCGCTTAGAGCATGAGGCTATTTCTTATATCAACCCGGTTATTGAAGAGTTTACCGGTAAGAATCCCGCAGCCTTCCTCAACAAGAATGTGAAAGAAGTTGACCTGGATAAATCTATCCTCGATCATTGGTTACGCATTGTAGAAGAAGTAAACCAATCGAACAATACCATCTCCACAGAAATGGATTTCCCAACGGAAGGCGGCAAACGCATTATGCAGGTGAACGCTATCCCCGAGTATGATGAGTCCAATAAAATTGAGTCGGTACTGGTTGTCTCACACGACATAACCGAGCGAAAAGAAATTGAACTCGAGATCCAGAATAAAAACAAAAAGATTACCGAGAGTATCAACTACGCCAAGCGTATTCAAAATGCTATTCTGCCTAACAACCGGGTAATTGCCCGTGTGTTGCCCGACTCATTCATCCTTTATAAACCAAAGGATGTGGTAAGCGGTGACTTCCCGTGGTTTATGCAGGTTAAAGATGATATTTATATCGCGGCCGTTGACTGTACCGGTCATGGTGTACCAGGCGCGTTGTTGTCGTTGATCGGATACTTCCTGTTGAACGATATTGTACGAAGCCGTAAGATTACCGAGCCGGGCATTATTCTCGACCTGCTGGATGAAGGGGTCACTTCCACACTGCGACAGGATGAAGACGCCACCACCAAAGATGGTATGGACATCGCGTTGTGTAAGATCAATATGAATACACGTGAGGTAGAGTATGCCGGTGCACACCGTCCGCTGTATGTGATGAAAGCCGGAGTGCTGGACGAAATCAAGGGCAACAAATTCCCGATTGGTGGCGGCATATTCAAGAATCAGACAAATTTTACCAATACCAAGATTAAACTCGATAAAGGCGATTCCATCTACTTCAGTTCCGATGGATTTCCCGATCAGTTTGGCGGGCCGGAGGTACGCAAGTTTGGCCCTAAAAAAACAAGGGAAACTATTGAGAGAGTCCATAAATTGCCCATGTTAGAGGCTTCCGCCATCTTTGATCAGGAATGGGAAGACTGGCGAGGTGAAACCAAGCAAATTGATGACGTATTATTGATCGGCATCAAGTTTTAGAGTGAAATAAACCGTGTTTTTGACACAAAACTTAATAAATTAGAAACTCAAATAACCTGCTCATGAATTATATCTATGACCTGCATCGCACCATGATGTCACAGAAATTGATTCTGGTGTACCAGGGCGATTTTACCCAGGAAACCACCAAGTCGATTCTTACTATGGCCGAGCGAAACCTGGACTCTTCCGGAGAAGAATCAGCGATTAAACGCAAGGTGTTCAATGTGATGGTGGAAGCCCTCCAGAATATTGTAAAGCACAGCGATGAACTCGTGGATGGAGAAGTTCGCAGCCACGCTGCCATTTTCCTGATTGGCCGAGAGCCGAACAAATACTCTATTATGTCAGGCAACCCCATTCGGAAAACGAATATTCCGGGCCTTCAGAAAAAACTGGACCAAATCAACACACTTGACAAAGAAGGTTTGAAGGAACTTTACAAAGAGATCATTAAAAACACAACCATCTCCGATAAAGGCGGAGCAGGCCTGGGTTTTGTTGACATGGCTCGCAAATCAGGCGCTAAGCTTGAATTCTCTTTCCCAGAAATGAACTCCGAATACTGTTTCTTCTGTCTGAAAGTAAATGTACCTCGTGAGAGTGAAAATTAATGTTGAACAATTTATACCGCTATAATCATGGAAATTTTAAATCTAGAAGGAACTGAAGATACCCCGAAAATCATTCTTGATAAGAAAAACGGGATCTTTGAAATATCGGGTCGTTCGTTACCGGAAGACTCTGCAGAATTTTACCGCCCGGTACTGGAGTGGATCGGAGCGTACGCAAAAGAGGCCAACGCATCTACCGAATTTGTATTCAAACTTGAATATTTCAATACTGCTTCTTCCAAATTAATACTCGATGTGCTGTCTGCCCTTGAAGATATTCAAGGCATGAAAATCATGTGGTATTATCACGAAGATGATGAAGATATGGAAGAGGCCGGACAGGAGTTTTCTGAACTGGTTGAGATCCCATTCGAATTCAAGACCTATTAATTCAGTATTCAAAATTCAAAATTTAAAGTTCCTGATTGCCCGTCAATTCTGAATTTTAAATTTTGAATTTTTAATTTCTAAAGAATGAGTGAAGAAATCCTCAAAGCCCTAACCCAACTTTTTGCCATCATCACCAAACAAGATGGCGGTGTTTCAGAAAAAGAACGCCAGTTTGTAATAAACTTCTTTCAAACAGAACTCGACCAGGACTCACTGAAAGAGTACGTTGATCTGTACGATGAATTTTCAGGCTACGGTAAAGCCGATGAGGACGGAAAAAGCAAACTGACTTCCGTTAAGGACTCTGTTAAGACCTTGGGGATATGCAAGAAAATTAACAAAACCCTCACGCAAAAACAGAAAGTTGTTGTACTCATCAAGTTGCTGGAACTGGTCGGCTCCGACAAAAACTTCACCCATCAGCGGATGGAGATTATCAATACCGTATCAACGGTATTTAACATCCTGAAAGATGAGTACACATTAATTGAAAATTTCATTGTTACCGAAGATCCGAAGTCGCTTGACTTTCCCGACATCCTGCTGGCCAACAAAGACAACAAAGCGGAAGAAGGTAAAGCGTACAAACACGCACACATCCATATTGAAGGTCACCTGATTTTCATGCGGGTTCGCAGCGTGGATATGTTTTTTACGAAATATGTTGGCGAAGAACTAAATACTCTCAACGGTTTCACCATGCAGCGAAACCGTGTTTATTTGTTCTCGCACGGGAGCACCATTAAAACGCAGGCCGGTGATGCCCTCTATTACAGCGACCTGGTGCGTGACTTCAATGAAGAAATTAAAACCACCAAGCTCTCTTTTACAGCCAATGTGAAGGAGTTTAAGTTTCCGAATGGCGCTATCGGCTTGCGCGATGTGGTGGTATCGGAAGGACCGGGTAAACTCATTGGCATTATGGGAGCCAGCGGTGCGGGAAAAACCACACTGTTGCACGTGATGGCCGGCTTAGGAAAACCCAGCATTGGAAATGTGCTCATCAATGGCTTTGACATCAACACCCAGAAAGATAAAATTCATGGCGTTATCGGATATGTTTCTCAGGATGACCTGCTGATTGAAGAACTGACGGTTTACCAAAACCTGTATTACAATGCCAAACTTTGCTTTGCCGATTTCACGGAAGAGCAATTGGATAAACGGGTAATGGAGGTATTGGAAAACCTGGGGCTGGATCAACGCAAAGACCTGAAAGTTGGTAACCCGCTTGAAAAGACCATCAGCGGTGGGCAACGCAAACGCCTTAACATTGCCCTGGAACTTATACGCGAGCCCGCCATCCTGTTCCTCGATGAGCCCACTTCAGGTTTGTCATCGCGCGATTCTGAAAATGTAATAGACTTGCTCAAAGAATTGTCGCTGAAGGGTAAATTAATTTTTGTAGTCATTCACCAGCCATCTTCCGACATCTACAAGATGTTCGACAAGATGATCATCATGGATACAGGCGGCTATCCGGCCTACTACGGCCCACCGGTAGAAGCCGTTACCTACTTCAAAAAATCAACCCACCAGGTTGACAGCAACCGAGGCCAGTGCGAAACATGCGGTAACGTTAACCCCGAACAAATCTTTAACATCATTGAAGCAAAGGTGGTTGACGAATATGGCCAGCCAACCAATAAAAGGAAGATTACCCCTATTCAGTGGCATGACTGGTATAAAGAACGATTCAAAATCAATCATGTCGAAGATGTAAAAGAAGAGCCTCCGCATTCTTTGAATCTGCCAAACAACCTGAAGCAGACCATCATCTTCACCACACGCGATGTATTGTCAAAGCTCAGCAACAAACAATACTTACTGATTAACCTACTGGAGGCTCCGTTGCTGGCGCTCATCCTGGCATTCATCATCAAATACAAAAGTGCCCCAGGAGGTGCCGAGTACAGTTTCCGATACAACGATAACCTTCCAGCATTTTTGCTGATGAGCATTATCGTTGCCCTGTTTATGGGACTTACGGTGAGTGCCGAAGAAATTATCCGTGACCGGAAAATTCTTAAACGGGAATCGTTTTTGAACCTAAGCTGGAACAGTTACCTGTTTTCGAAAGTGATCATCCTGTTTACGCTTTCAGCCATTCAAACGCTTACGTTTGCCATTATCGGTAACCTCATCCTGGAGGTTGAGTGGCTCATGCTTATTCCATTCTGGTTTGTACTGTTTACAACTTCCTGCATGGCCAATGTATTGGGGCTGAATATTTCTTCTGCCTTCAACTCAGCCGTTACCGTTTACGTGATGATTCCGCTGCTGCTCATTCCTCAGATGATCCTGAGTGGTTTGCTGTTTAGTTTTGATAAGCTGAACAGTGTGATCAGTTCAAAAGGCAAGGTTCCATTGGTTGCCGATTTAATGGCCTCGCGCTGGGCATACGAAGCCATGGCCGTTTATCAGTTCAAAAACAATTCATACGAACAACCGTTCTATGATTTCGAAAAACTTGAATCCCAGGCCGATTTCAGATCATCCTTTTTTGTGGATAACCTTATTGAGAAAAGAAAATATATTACCGAAAATATTCAGGATAAAGAAGATTCCATTCAACACACAATTCAGTACAACCTGGAATTGATTCGTACCAGCATCAAAGACGATTACTTTAAGAAGGGGCTGGAGAAAATCAATCTTGAATCTCCGTGGACAAACAAGATGTACACACCCGAATTTAATTCCACACTGGAGTCATACCTCGATTCGTATAAACAATTCTACCAGGGTATTTATAACAAAGCGGTTGCAGCCCGAGAGAATTTAATCTTTCAAATGGAGAATGAAAAGGGTAGTAACTTCAAAGTGTACGAATCCAAGAACAAATACTACAATGAGAGCCTGGCCGACCTTGTAAAAAATGTTTCAACCAAAAGCAGGCTACTGGAGAGCAATGGCGAACTCATCCAGCAGGTAAATCCGATCTTTGCTGATCCAAAACCAAAATCGGTTTTGGATTACCGGGCTCAATTCTTTTCGCCAACTAAAAATTTTATTGGCACTCCAGTCGACACCTTTTATTTCAATATTATGGTGATCTGGTTTGTATCGGTCATATTTTATGTTACCTTATATTTTGAGCTGTTGCGCAAGTTGATTGATTCATTTGGTAAGATGAATTTGCCCAACAAAGGCATGTTGCCCAAGGTAAATTTTAAGAAAAAGAAGTAACCGCATTCCTGTAATTTTTTGCTCTGGAATGCCATTTTTTTAACTTTGTAAACGATAATTTTATAGCTATGAAAGCAGGGAAATTATTATTGATCCTCGCACTGTTAACAGCCTGTGGTTCAGGTAAAAAAACTGATGAACAGGCCATGCTGCAAAGCCTTGATTCTGCTAAAACAGAGGGGCCTACTATTTCTGAAGCGGTAATCGGGGATATTCTCCAGCAGATTCCGAGTCCGATGGAAATTTCAGTGCTCCTGAAGGAATCAGGAAAGAAATACAATGGGAGTTATTTGAATTCACCTGACAACCTTGCCAAGTACAACAGCAACTACAAGAAAGCGCTGAACCTGGGAATTTACGGAACCGATTTAGGGTACACGAATATCTACGAACAAAATCAGGATGGCGTGAAGTATATGGCCTCTATAAAAAGCTTGGCAGACGGGTTGAATATTGGTCAGTTTTTTGACATTGAAACCATTGGCCGGTTAGCTACAAACAGCAAAAATCTTGATTCTCTACTGCTGATTACAACACAGAATTTCAATAACATCAACCACTACTTACAAACACAAAGTCGCTCCAACCTCAGCGTATTGTTGCTTACCGGTGGTTGGCTGGAAGCCATGCACATTACGTGTAGTGTTGCCGGGGTTGATCCTAACAATAAGGAACTGCAGGAAAAAATAGGTGAACAAAAAGTAATTCTGGAGAACATCATTTTGCTGCTTTCTTTCTATAAAGAAAGCGATCAAAACATGGCATCATTGTTGACTGACATAGAAGAGTTAAAGAAAGTATTTGATAAAGTTAACATTACGTATACCTACAAAGAATCAACTTTTGAGGTTGTTGATGGGGTGATGGTAATCAAAGATAACAGCACCACCACCATCGATATCAAACCGGAGAATATCAACGACATCCGGTCTCTCACAAGTAGTATCAGAAATAAAATAATCAGCTAAAAGATAACAGGAGCCCTATGAAAAAGTTTGTCTTTTTTATTCTTGCCATTTTCATGTTGAACGCTGCCGATGTCATCAGTCAGTGCAACTCAGAAAACTTCAGCAACCAATGCATCCCCAAACTGGCCGGAGGATTCAATTTTTTAAAGAGTTACAAAATTGATGGCGCTGGCGGATCAAAAGATAAAGTGGAGTACTCGTATGTGTTCACAAAAGGAACTCAGTACATGATTAATATATGCGCTGCCAGCCAGCCTACTGATGGAATCGTGGTGAGTTTATACGACTCAAACCGGAACAAAGTGGCCTCCAGTAAAATTAACGGTCAATACATTGCGGCTATTGCGTATCCCTGTAATGCAACGGGTATCTATTACATCCAATACACCTTTGATGGTTCTGCTTCCTATTGCGGAGGCAGTGCACTTGGTTTTAAGCGATAAAAGCAATTAAGAAATTATAATAGAGGCTTTCCGGAAACGGGAGGCCTTTTTTTGTGTGCAGAGAAGTTAGGGAATAAGATATAGGGTATTTACCTTATACCCATATACCCTAAACCCTTATTCCTTTACACCCATATACTGTTCTATACCCTATGCGATTCCTCTCTCTCCTACTGCTCGTTTTAACGGTCTCAACAGCAACCGCTCAATACACCGTAAAAACTGTACCTAATCAAAAACTGATCAACGGAAGTTATGTTTCAAACCCCGACCAAATTCTGGATGCCGAAACCGTGGCAACACTGGACACGCTGTTAAAGTCGTTGGAACAGAAAACTACCGTTCAGGTTGCCGTGGTGGTCCTTGAATCCATCGGTGATGCTGACATCTTTGAATTCTCTCAGGCGCTTTTTACTGCCTGGGGTATTGGAAGCAAGGGAAACGACAATGGTCTGTTATTATTGATGGCAAAACAGAATCGCACGGTTCGTTTTCATACCGGCTACGGGTTGGAAGGTGCATTGCCCGATGTTACCTGTAAGCGAATCGAACGCGAATTCATGGTTCCTGAATTCAAAAACGGAAATTATAATGCCGGTATACTGGCGGGGATAGAACAGGTCAATAAAATTTTGACGGATCCACGGTATGCCGAAGAACTCAATAAACCTGAAGAAGAAATAAGCGACTGGAACGGACTTGTTGCTTTCCTCATCATCTTCATCGCCCCGGTACTGGTTATCATCTTCATTGTAAAATCAACCAGTGGTCGATTTTCAAACTCTAAAAAACCAAGGTATACACCGTATCCGGAAATGCGCCTGAAACGATGGTCGTGGGTGGCAGAATTTGTAGGAATTCCTGTCGCTATTGTCGTGCTGTTTTCTTTCAATGATTCTGAATATGCCGTTGGCTATTGTCTCCTTTCGCTGTACTTCTACTATCTGCTCACCCAAATTCACAGAATGTGGCGCATGCAGAAGGTAATCAAACGTTTCCTTGCATCGCAAGACTATTATGAGATCGTTGAATTCATCCGTAAAGATCAGGTGTTCTGGTTTTTTATGGGGCTTTTGTTTCCGCTTCCGTTTTTCTTCTATTTTTTCTACCACTTGTTGCGAAAACGGATCTATCGAAATCATCCGCGTTCGTGTAAACAATGCCAGGGAGGGATGCGTAAGTTAAGTGAAAAGGATGAGGACGAGTATCTTACTGCCAGCATGCAAATGGAAGAATCATTAAAATCAGTGGACTATGATGTATGGAAATGTAAGTCGTGCGAATCCATTGAAATGTGGCACTACCTGAACCGTCATTCGAAATATGAAACTTGTCCGAAGTGCAAGACGTTAGCTTTTTTTCGTAGTGGAAACCGAACGATTGAAAGCGCCACCTATTCTTCTAGCGGCAAAGGAGAAGAAACCTTTCTTTGCAAATTTTGCGGGCACACTAAATTATCGGCTTATACCATAGCCATGTTGGTACGCAGTACATCATCTAGTAGTAGTTCCGGTTCAAGCTTCTCAAGTTCATCAGGTGGAAGTTGGGGAGGTGGACGCAGTGGCGGTGGTGGCGCAAGCAGCAGCTGGTAAAATTAGTCCCCCACGACAGATTAGCCGGGCGATTCCTAATTCCGCTTCACAAGGGTACTGCTCGCCTGTGCCGCGGGAAAAATGGTGATATCGGCCAGTACAACATGTGCCGGTCTTGTTACCACAAATAAAATAGTATCAGCAATATCCTCTGCTTTTAAAGGATCGTACCCCTTGTACACAGTAGATGCCTTTGCAGCATCGCCTTTAAACCGAACGAGTGAGAATTCAGTTTCCACCAAACCGGGATTGATGGAAGTAACTTTGATGTTATGCGCGTTTAAATCGATGCGTATCCCACGGGTCAACGCATCAACAGCAAACTTACTGGCGCAATACACGTTGCCATTGGCATACACTTCTTTGCCGGCAATTGAGCCTATGTTGATGATGTGCCCGCCTTTTTGCGTTATCATCTGAGGAATGACCTCATGGCACACATACAACAATCCCTTTACGTTAATGTCAATCATGGCGTCCCAATCCGCCAGACTTCCCGTTTGGATGGGATCAAGGCCATGCGCGTTGCCTGCGCTATTCACCAGCACATCTACCTTCTTCCATTCTTCCGGCAAGGAAGCAAATGCTTTTTCCACAGCCTCTTTTTCACGCACATCAAATTCAAGGGAACATACTTCTGTTTGTCCGCCTAATTGCTTCAACAACTCATCAAGCCTCCCCTTTCTGCGCCCGCAGAGGATCAAACGAAAGTTATGCTTTGACAAAAGTTCGGCCGTTGCTTTACCGATACCTGAGGTAGCACCTGTTATAAGGGCTGTTTTCTTTTTCATAATAATTGTCCGTGAGAGTTAACGATTACAATTGACAGCATGAGGAACTATTGATCAACTGGTTTATTGGAAGAGTAAGTAAATCGTAATCGTATTGGTATTCACACGCCTGAGTGGTTGACCGAATTTGTTTTCGGTATTATCCAATACATTCACCATCCCTCTTGAAAAACGGATTTCTGGTGAGAACTTAAAAAGCGGAAAGTACAAATCAAATCCCAGGCCCCCTTCCAGATTCAGGTTTGCTTCTTTCACTTCCAACTGCGTGGTGGTATTTTCAATTTCCTTTTTACCAGAAGCCTCAATACCGGGTTTAATCCCTCCAATCATGTACATGCGAATATTACCCCTTCGCATGGATTTATACTTCAGCAAAAAAGGAAACTCCACCATAGTAGTTTCTACAAGTTCTTCCGTATGTGTTCCATCAACAAAATTATAGCGCAGGCTATGCTCATAAAAGGCTACTT
>JBAQPU010000019.1:0-56915 GCA_049306095.1 Cyclobacteriaceae bacterium | reverse complement strand
CGGAACCGCACGGTTGGTAACAACGTGTTTATTTTATTGCGGGGGTTAGGTGTTGCGTTGTAGTTTTTGTTTCTTAATTTCGTTCGGTGTCGGGGGAGAATGACGGTGCAGTCGGTTTTAACATTCCTCCGCCAGTTGGCGGATCCATTTTTAAAACCTCCCAACCCCGCAACAAAATAAACACAAACGTTACCGGCCATTTACTAAATAGACACTGTGACTTTCAAAGACACGCTGGATTAATACTTTAAACCTCAAAGTGACACGACTTCTCCTCATCATTCTATTTTTTACCACTTCCTGCATAAGAGACAGCGTAAAAGACAATTCATCTGCTAAATTGAATGCAACTGATTCAATTAAAACGAAACAGGACACGACCATAGTTCATGCTTTATTAGAGCCTCCTGCTATCGGGACAAAGACCAAAACTGATTCCTCTGTCATTACAACAAACACATATGAGGACGATAATTCAATAAGAGAATTCAATGAACTCGACTCGGTTGACAGGACTTACTATAAGGAATACTATTTTAACACCCACAAAATAAAAGAAGAAGGCATTTTTGAAGACAACTATTGTGTTGGGATCTGGAAGTACTATGATGAAAATGGGAAGCTTTATAAAGAGATAGACTTTGAGACTGGATACAAAAAACTTTACACTGACAAGAAGGAGCCATTTGATAATTTATTTCTAGAAGCCAGTGCATAAACACAAACGTTGGCGGCAAGCAGCAAATGAAATGAGATATATAATAATATTGACAGCTATAACCTTGTCCATCTGGTCATGTGTAGGACGGACAGAAAAAGAATTGCTAGTTGGCGACTTATACTTTGGACCATTTCGTCTTGGAAGTTATTATAACCAATCTGACAGCGTAATCCGATTTTGGGAGACATATTTTGATACAACAAATTTTGAGACATCAGGTAACAATGACAAAGAGCTACTTAGAATGTATCAAAAGCTTAAGGACAATGAATTATTATATAAACCCTCAGTTGACATTCTAGTTCAGAATGACTCGGTCGTTAGATTGTACCTTGACATTCCTGACTATGATAAAATCAAAATCCATAAAAGAAAACAACTTCAGGACAACAATAAAAAAGTTAGAATTGTATCCTATGTACAACCTTTAGACAGCGGACTGTTTTATTGCTTAAAGTTAAAAAGCATAGACATAATTGACGGTGAGACACTACAACGACCAAGAAAATTTAGAATAGAAGACTACAACTAAAAAATTAGACTAGCTGCCAGCCGCCAACACCGTGTTTAAGTAACTGCGGGGTTTTGTGTTTATAGTCAAATTGGTTTCTTAATATTGTACTTAACGGTGGAGAGCTTCGGTGTTGGTCGTGTTTGTCATGCTGCGCATTTAACAAACACTCCTACTCCCGCAGCTCCTTAAACACAAAACGTTAGGTGCAAGGCGGTAGGACAAATCAAAAAAAAGTACGATATGTTATGCTGACCACTTTTCAAATGCAACGTAAGACTATTGAAAACTAAAAACATCCAGACAATACAGTATTCTGAATGAAGGTTCACTTACAAACAGACGGTACCTGGCTGGTTTTTTCGAACAGGTTAAAAATAGAGTTTTAACTTTAACTGTTCAAAACAACCATGAAGAAAACACAATTCACAGAAGGACAGATCCTTGGCATCTTAAAGGAGCAAGAACAAGGACAGAAGGTTTCAGATGTTTGCCGCAAGCATGGCATCAGCGATGCGACTTTTTACAACTGGAAAAGCAAGTATGCAGGGATGAGTGTAGACGAGCTGAAACGGCTTAAGGAGTTGGAGTACGAAAATGCCCGGCTTAAAAAAATTGTAGCTAACCAAAGTCTTGAGATTGACATCATCAAGGATCTCCTAAAAAAGTTCTAACGCCTTCGCGGAAAGAGCAGGGCTTGCAGTACGTTGGAAGAATCACTGAATTATAATGATGATCAGCCATATTTAGATTTTGAGAATCAATATGGTATTTCATCAAAAAGAGCTCAGATAACAGCAGCCGAAGACACTTGGTTGGACACTGCCTATGGCGATTCAATTGCTTTGGATCCTGACAACAGTTTTTTTATTCCAGATGATGAATTACGAACTATTATTAATAGCTACGGTGAACTAAGAATTGGTTCTACATATTATGTTTTTAATGACGATGGATCTTATTACGAGGGAGGTGTTCAATATTTAAATGAGATTTTGTCATTAAGGTCCTTAAAAAAAGGTCAAGCACTTCCACCTCACATTCAAAGAGTAGAAGGTCAGTTGCCAGCAGCTGTACCGACATGCCGTTCCGGTAAAAGAGACACAGGTTATATTTATAATTCTGGCCGGACGTGGAGATTCAAATACGTTACAAGTATTTGGAATTTCCCATGGGGTGGACGCATTATTGCAAAAACTAAATCTTACAAGAAAAAAAGCAATGGAAAATGGAGAAAGAGGAGAGCGACAATTGGAGCATTGATTAAGGGAGATGTGACACGTACTGACTGTGATGCAACAGAATATATTGAATCATCTTATAAAGAAAGGAAGCGCAGAAAGGTAAAGGTGAGAGTTGGGCCACAAGTGTTTATTAAGACATACCCATATTATGTTCAATCCTATCATTACAGTGGGAAGGTTGGTAATCATTATGAGGACCTAAATTGGTAATCATTAGTTTGAAAACCTTAAATTGCTGTCGATGAGTATTCGGTTAATCCCAATATTGATTAGTATCATTATATCGTACAAGGCGTTAGGCCAAATTTATATTGGCGTTTCGTGTGACGTTGGTAATTCTGTGCAACAGAATTCGGAGATTGGTGATACTTACTTCAAAAAGGGGTTAGCCGTTTCTGGCAGCTTAATGATTCTTAAGCATGAGCAAATGCGTAAGAATTGGTTCTTACAATATGGTCTTGCGGCAGGTGTTCTCGGTCACAATGTCAAAGTAGAGTTGAAGGATACATTAATGTATCCAATGAATTCTTCTCCAGACTTTTTTTTGGATTATACTAATTTTTATGGGAGTCTGCAATTCGGAATAGGTAAGAATTTTCCATTAGGATCAAGAAAATGCTCTTTTATAATAAGTGGGGGAGCAACTCGCTATTTCAATATGTTTCCCGAAGGGGTTACTGGCAACGTGGGGGTGCTAAATGATGACAACACCATAAGTACATTGTTTTATTACGAAATGTTGCCCTCGAATAAATTTTCTGCATTTATAGAATGTAGTTTTCAAATTGAATTGGCTCGCAGGGTTACAGCTAGTTTGTCTTACAGAAATAATTTTAATGAAGCCTTGACTGGATCTTATGAATTTTATCATACACCTCGCTCTTCTTATGGACAACTTTCCTTGACTCAAAAGACCTTAAGTTTGCAATTGTTAGTTATGTTGGGGAAGATCAAACCAGTCAACTAATTATAAGGCGGCCGGAAACAAGAAATGGGGATGGCCTTGATTCACAAAAATTCGTTAACAAATAACGTAGGGCAAAAAAAATTAAAAAGACCGCCAGGTGACTGCAATTGTGACTAAATTCTTAACCAATGCTCCAGGCTCTACGCCTTGCAATTGATTCAAAACTAAATGCTTTTTAAAATGTATCATAGACCAAATTTCGGAAAACAGCTACTATTAACTTTCTTAATAACATGTAGTCAATGGATTTGGAGTTGTAAGCCTCAGGAGAAAAATGATTCATTTGAGGCTAACCGTTCATATGAATCGGTAGACAAAAATTTTAAAAATATTGCAACCAATTCTGACTTAACAATAATTTATCTGCGGGCTCATGATGTGGAGCTAAGGAAAGAGTGCAAGGTTTTAAGAAAAGAAAATGGCCAATGGTCAAAGTTATCCTTTCACATAAGTTTCCAAAATGTATTGACAAAAGTCAATGAGACCACCTTGTCAGAAACAGAAGGGTCAAATCTATTCCATAGATTAACAAATCATCACATTTTCGATATCATCCCAGAGGAGGCCTTGCTAGAGGAGCATAATAAATTGTGTGGCAAACCTTATGACCCCTCTCATTTTCTTGAATTTAATCTAATCCTAGTTTCTGGAGAAAATGTCCGAGAGTTACATTTCAGTAATCCAAGTGGTCGATTTGAAATGTGTCCTGCCATTAAACAATGGGATAACGCAGCAAAAATCAGTGACTTATTTGAAAAGGAATGGGTTAATTAACAGCCAAGCACAGCCACTAACACCGTGTTTATGCCACCTTGGGCATTTTGTGTCCTCACAACTTTTGGTTTCTTTATTTAGTTTTGGGTAAGCGGATAACGTTGACTGGTCGGCTTTGTCATGCTTCGCATTTAACAAAGCCTCCAAAGCCCAAGCCGAGGCGGCTTTAACAAACGCTCCTACGCCCAAGCCGTCATAAACACAAAACGTTAGCGCCAATGCCCTTCCAGCACCGCGGACAATGACGACAAAACCGACAAAGACTCGGTTCCGCAGACAAGAAAAAATTAAAGGGTGACACTTTTCTAACAAAGATTTCCCGCGCGGACAAGTAAACGTTTCTTTATTCAATGTGGGACTGAAAAACAAAAAATAAGCTTGGGACAACTTCGACTTAAGATTCAGTACCACATCAGCCTACCGCACTGCAACCGTAGAGAGAATTCTCGCCCACGCTTTTGGCACATGCCATAGCTGCACAAACCCGCGCGGCACCAAAGCAATGGCAAGAGCCAAATCCTACCAAAGCGAGGACGACTACTTACTGTTGTCAAGGTCATCCATTAGGGTTGGAATCTCAACTTGACGATTTAATCCAACTAACAAATGAGCGCGTGACACGGTGTCGTGGACATAGTTGATAATTTTGTTATAAGGATTTTTCTTAACTGCTTCCTGACAAATTTTCAATAGCGAAGTCAAATTTTGACGCAACTCCTCAATATCTGTTACCCACTGCAAAAGCCATTTATATTCGCCAGCACAGTAAATATGATAGCAATGAGAGTCATCGTATTTATTACTTCGGAATTGCTCAAAAAGAATGGTGCTGGCTTCCTCCCTCAATTCTTTTGCATGGGCGACTTTACACCAATCGCGCGAAGCGCGAATTTTTTTTCGGTTTGGTGAAGGAAATTTAGAAAAATCGAAGTCACGAATTTTTTTCGTGTATACAGAGTAATTTCTCATCTGTTCGCAGACAATTTTATCACATTGGAGAAGGTTAATGTTCGAGGACAACAAAAAATCCTTTGACTTCCGTGACGGCTCTCCTACTCAGACAACTTGTTCGTATACTTTGAGTGCGTTTCCGTTGGACAATGAATTAATTATGTACCGGGGAGAAATTTTCGTCTCACGGAGAACATTTCAACAAGGGGTACAATAACGGAACCGCACGGTTGGTAACAACGTGTTTATGTCAATTTGGGGGTTTGGTGTGGCAGCGCAATTTTGACATCAACATGGGGTGGTCAATTTGCTCCGGAAACAAGTGGTCAATTACACCGGATTTTGCATCTTTGTCCTCTATCTTGTTGTGATGAGCCCATCATCTCCACATCCAATCACCCAAAGGCTTAGTCAAACCAACAGGTTTTGGTTTTCCCTCTACGCAACACTTGTAGCTTTTTGCCTGTATACATGCATTTTTGCCTTTAGAAAAACTTTCACTGTTGGTATATTCGATCAACATAGTTTCCTTGGAATAAACTACAAGGTGTGGTTGATCATGGCACAGATGGTCGGCTACGGCATTGCCAAGTTCCTGGGAATAAAAATTATTTCAGAACTCCCAGCCTTTCAGCGAGCAAAGGGAATTATCATTATGATTTCCATTGCGGGTGTTTCCTGGCTATTCTTTGCCATCACTCCGGCTCCCTACAACATCTTCTTTTTGTTCACAAACGGCTTACCATTGGGTATGGGCTGGGGGCTGGTCTTTGGATATATGGAAGGTCGCAGAGTAACAGAAGTACTGGGCGCAGGCCTGTCGGTAAGCTTCATATTCTCGTCCGGATTCGCCAAATCGGTGGGTGGGTTTGTCATGAAAAATTGGGGCACATCGGAATATTGGATGCCCTTTGTTTCAACCTGCCTTTTTCTTTTACCCTTACTTTTCTTTTTGTGGTTACTCGACAAACTTCCTCCGCCCTCTTCATTGGATGAAGAACTTCGAACCAGGCGTCAACCCATGAACGCCATGGAAAGAAAAAAATTCCTTTTCGCTTTTGCTCCTGGATTGATTTTGCTAATCCTCACCTATATGCTCCTGACAGCTTTTCG
This sequence comes from Cyclobacteriaceae bacterium, assembly GCA_049306095.1. Lineage (GTDB taxonomy): Bacteria > Bacteroidota > Bacteroidia > Cytophagales > Cyclobacteriaceae > UBA2336. The sequence goes on along the minus strand of JBAQPU010000019.1, from coordinate 50,634 downwards.
CGATATCCGAGATAATTTCTCTGCCGATGTTTGGAAAAGCCTGGGATACGGGAACTCTCCAGAAATTTTTACCAAAACAGAAATCCCTGTAACCATTGCCATTTTAATTATCATGGGCAGCATCATGTTTATAAAAAACAATCGTATCGCCCTCATCATTAATCATCTTTTGATTTTAAGCGGAATGGTTTTGGTCGGACTCTCGTCATTTCTATTCGCAAATAATCAAATAAGCGCACCTACCTGGATGATTTTATTAGGACTAGGGTTATACCTGGGGTATGTTCCGTTTAACAGCATATTATTTGATCGGTTAATTGCCACATTCAAATATGTAAGCACGGTGGGATTTCTTATTTACCTGGCGGATGCATTTGGATACCTTGGCAGCATTAGCATAATGGTATATAAGGAATTTGGACAAGCCTCCCTCAGTTGGTTGGATTTCTTTATTGGTGCCGGTTACGTAATGTCGGTTATTGGAAGTATTCTCGTAATCGCTTCTATGATTTACTTCTATCTGAGGCATCGGAATTGGAAATCAACCAATCAAACTATTTGAACCACCTCACAAACGTTGGATAAAACTATAAAGTCAATTTTCAAGTAAACCAATCACTTTCTTCATTGATAACGTCATGTATTCTCCGGTGCCTGGCGCATACCAATTCATCAGCTGTGTCTCATAATGCTCAACATCGTAACGGTTAATTGGAGTAACATAACCGATATAACCACCATTAAAACTTGTAACAATTGACGTTAGTCCTCTGGTTGAAGCAGCGGAATCTAATTGTTGCGAAAATTCTCCTGAAAAATCACACGGGGCTCCCAGCAATATAACATGACCAAACCTCAAACCTGTTAGATACACCGGGCATTCACCAACAGCCAACCGAAATAACCACGGACGCAACTTCCAATCTGGCGTAATTTTTAGTTGTGGATCACTCAGATGGAGCGGAACTCGCAACATCAAGAGTGAAGTATCCTTATCTTCAGAGAGGAGATTGCGTTTAGTTAAAAACGTTTGTGAAATTTCATCGGCCATCCAATCCGTACAGCTCTCTCCCCGTTTAGGCGATGAACACGCCTGGCTTCCAACAGCTCCGGCCATAAACATCACGAAAGAGTAACCTTTTGATTCAAGTTTATCAACGAGCTTTCCCGGATAATCACGGGATAATGACAAATCTTTGGAAGACAAACACGTAGCATGAGCAGCATAACTCATGAACAAAAGTTTGCTACTGTCACTTCTGTGAATTTCAATAATCCGAAGCAGTGGATCTTCAGGTCCCCCTTTTACAAGACGATTTTTAACTGCCTGAGCAACCGAAATCACCCCTGTTTTTAACGTTGACGGTTTACCATTTGCGGATGCTAACTGAATACTTTCCACTATTCTATCGCTGATGTGAGTAACAACCGAATCCTGATAAGGGCCATAGAAAAAGCTGATCGCACCATCTGCCCAATTCCCAATACTATTATGGGTGTGAGTCGCGCCAAGGTAGGTGTTGTTAAGACTAAACCCAATGGCCGCTAGTTTCGACTTCAATTTTTCACTCACGGCCAGGGGTATCAACAATAAATCAGCACTCACAAGCGCTACCTTTTGCACACCATTATGAATTACAATGGCTCGAACAAAAATCGAATCTCGTACAGAGGTGTATAGTTTTCCCCTCCGGCTTCCATACCCTCCCATTGAAATTGGAAAGGCAGGCGTTAGGTTTACTTTTGCAAACCCTATAGTAAAAGCCTGAGTTGCCCGCGGAACTTTAACACTATCCAGGTCTTCTAATTTATCAAGCTGAACAGGTGCCTGCTTCCTATCATCAGGGGTAACTGAAAAAATAAGAAAAATCAAAAGAAGGGTAAGCGCTACTGCTAAACCCCTTAAAAACCATCGCCCTAATCTTATTATCATAACACTGGAAGATAGGAATTTTTGTTCTCTGTCAAATCTCAAGATTCACAAATAGAGTCATTCCGGTAAACTCCAGGCGTTTCCTGATGAAGGATTTTTCGTAATTTTAATTACCATCTCCTAACCATCATTTAAACAATATTATATGTCAAACAAATTCTCCAGACGCAATGCATTGCGCTTATTAGGATTATCTGCCGGAGTAACTGCCCTGCCAGTTTCGTTGCTTGGAAAAAATGAAACCGGCCAAATAATACTACTGCCTGAAAATAAAAGCTACCAAAAAATTGACAAACCAGTAACTGCCATTGTATGCGGAGCAGGGAGCAGGGGCAATGTGTATGGAAATTATTCTCTTGCCTTTCCGGATAAGCTTGATATTGTTGGCGTTGCAGAACCCATTGCCATCCGCAACGAACGCTATGCCGCCAAACATACCATACAGGCAGAGAACCGCTTTAACACCTGGGAAGATGTATTTAAACGGCCCAAATTTGCCGATGCCATCATCATCACCACGCCTGATAATTTACATTATGGCCCTTGCATGAAAGCCCTGTCCATGGGATATGATGTATTGTTAGAAAAACCCATTTCCCCCAGTGAAAAAGAATGCCGCGATATTTTAGATCTTACAAAAAAGACGGGAAGGATTGTGGCTGTTTGCCATGTGCTTCGCTACGCTCCCTACTTCGTTAAGCTTCGGGAATTAATGCGAAGCGGAGCGATAGGCGAAATTATAAGTGTTCAACACCTGGAGCCTATTGAGCATGTTCACATGAGTCATTCTTACGTTCGCGGAAACTGGCACAACAGTAAACAAACAACACCCATCATCCTGGCCAAGTCGTGCCACGATTTGGATATTTTGCGCTGGATGATTGGCAAACCCAGTAAAAGCATTCATGCCTTTGGTGACTTAAAGTGGTTTACGAAAAAGAATGCACCCGAAGGAAGCACTGCACGTTGCACCGATGGTTGCAAGATAGAAAGTGAATGCCCTTACTCGGCTCTCGAAATTTATTACCGCAAGAGACATTACAACTATGTATTCGACTTGCCCGAAGATAAAGAGAAGCAAGCTGAGTATGTTTTGGATCGTTTGAAAACAACCAATTATGGCCGGTGTGTATATCGAATGGAAAATGACCAGCCCGATCATTATATCACCAACATATTATTTGACAACAACATTACCGCCAGCTTCAGCATGGAAGCATTTACTTCTTATGAAGGCAGAAGAACCAGGGTGATGGGAAGCCATGGCGATATTGTTGGCAACATGACTTCATTCACCATTACCAATTTTAAAAGCGGCAAAAAAGAAGAGTGGAAAGAAACAACCGATGGGCATGGCGGGGGCGACTGGCGTTTAGTAGAAAACTGGGTACAGGCAGTTGCTCAGCATAACCCCACTTTGTTAACCTCCACTATTGATCAATCAATTGAAAGTCACATCATGGGATTCATGGCCGAGGAAAGCCGCAAAACAAAAATGGTGATGGATATTACCATGTAAACCACTGTCCATGTAGACAAACTCACCTCAGCTAACTCAAAATAAAAACGGTAGTCACGCGTTGTAACTACCGTTGCTGGTGGACCCGGAGGGAGTCGAACCCCCAACCTTCTGATCCGTAGTCAATAATACTGTACTGTTAATCAATAAGTTATTAAACACTTTGCATAGAAAGTGGCATTGATTAATAGAAATAAGACCCCAAATACAGCGAATAAAACGCATGATCCATTCTATGATTCCCCCAGGTGGAGGAGGTTAAGAAAGTACCTATTTAGTATTAATAGTCTATGTGATTATTGCACATCCAAAGGGATTGCAACTATTGCTAATGTATTAGATCACCAACTTAATCGGAGAATGTGGCCTGAATTAGAATGGGAACAAAGTAATCTTAGACGCGCCTGCCTATCCTGTGACAATCGTAAGCGCCAAATAGAAGGCCGCTTTAAGAGTAAAAACGAATTAATTAATGCACTACGGGGGGTGGGTTTTATCCTTGAATGACAATGCAAAATAACCGTTCTAAAGAGAGATTTTTCGTATGCCAATGTTTTAGGGGGGAGGGGGTATGAAAGCAACATCAGCAGATAAGAAAAAAAATAAGGGAACATTTAGGCAGAATCGTGAGAAGGGGTTTATTGATATGGAGTTAATAAACGATTTAGCCCCACCTAAAGAACTGAACGAAGCTGCCCGGGTTGAATGGAATATGATCGCCCCTGTACTAACTGAGCAAAAGTTACTAACCAATGCAGATAGAAGAATGCTTACTGCCTATTGCATAGAAATGGCCAGGTATTTCGATTACAATTCAGCTATAGACATAGAAGGTCCTATGTTGGAGTTGAAGGACAAAAAAGGTAAGGTGGTTAACTACATGAAAAATCCGCTTTGTGATTTAGCTGCTAAATCATTACAGGCGGCCACAAGTATTGCGGCCTCTTTTGGTCTTACTCCTTTTAGCCGTGGAAAGTTGAAAGCCCCCGATTCTCCCAAAGACTCTCCTGAAAAATTGATACTAAATAAACTAAGCTCACTGCGGGCTAAATCCGGTAAGGTTGTGAAAATGAAATCTGCATGAAATGGATCATTTTAATTTTGTTTTTCATGCACCCGGCTGAGAAATACGCACACGATGTTCGCGGTGGTAAAATAAAGGTTGGTAACCTAATGAAACTAACCGTTAACCGGTATTTCAAAGACGTTAAGCAAGCTAAAAAGAAAGGATGGTACTTTGATCGTGAAGCCGCTGAGAGTGCTATTGAGTATTGTTCGCTTCTCAACCACTACAAGGGTAAGAGTGCTGGCCAACCGTTTAACCTTCTACCCTATCAGCAGTTTCAATGGTGGAACCTTTACGGTTGGCATAAGAAAAACGGAGAGCGGAGGTTCCGAAGGAACTATGAGGAGGTTGCCCGTAAAAATGGCAAGTCAACCGGGAGTGCTGCTCGTGCGACCTACCGTATTTTAGTAACTGAACCCCACGGGGCGCAAGTGTATTGTGCTGCAACAAAAGAAAATCAGGCGAACATCATACCTAACGATGCGGCCGGATTGCTTCTTAGTTCTCCTGGGCTACGAAATATTATTGAAACAAAGAAAGTTAAGGAGCATTACACTCGAGTAATCACTCGCGAGGATCCCGTTTCGTACATCCGTTCTATTGGCAGGGATAGCAAAACCGAAGATGGCAGACATGCCTCAGAGGTAAAGGTAGATGAATTTCACGCCTGGGATAGTAACTACTTGCTTGATGTGCTTGAACAATCCTTCAAAGGGAGGCTAAACCCACTAATTGACATAACCACAACAGCAGGGTTACCCTATGTAGCTGGCAAGGATGGTCCGTGCTTCTCATTCCGGAAGATGTGCATTGAAGTTCTGATGGGATTAAAAGAAGATGATTCCTTATTCATCATGATCCACTCACTCGATGAAGGCGATGATTGGGAAGACCCTAAGAACTGGTTTAAAGCAAACCCCTCACTTAACCAACCCGGGTGCGTTACACTCGAAGACCTGAAAGCCGAATACATAGCGGCTAAAAACGAAGGCCAAAGCAAAATTGTAGAGTTCAAAACAAAATCGCTCAACATTTGGACAGATGCACCAAAGGTGTGGGTGCCTGATGAAGTATGGATGAAAGGTAAAAACCCTATCAAGGTTCCGCAATCAGTAAATGGTTTTGCAATTGTGAAGGCCGAGTACCTGAAAGAAGATACCCGCAAGTGGTTTTTTGGTTACGATGGAGGCCGCACGTATGACTTCTCAGCATGGGTTGGCGTTAGCGAACCCGATGAAAAAGGCATTCACGATGTACTACCCTTCTACTGGATACCCGATCAAACCCTTGAAACCCGCGAAAAAGAGGACCGCACCACTTACCGCGATTGGCGCGAGAAGAAATTTTTATTTACCACACCTGGCAACGCCATCAGTACCGAAGATATAAAAGCCCACATCATTAAAATGCACGATCACCTCGATATTTTTCTCACACATTACGACCCTGCACTGTTTGCCGGAGAAATGATAGCCTCACTTACCGATACACTGGGCGTGGATAAGTTTATGGGGTACAGCCAGGCAATTTGGACAAGCAACGGTAAAGGCATGAGCCCGCCAACAAAACAATTAGAGGCATTGATATTAAAACACAAAATACGTCACGGTGGGCACCCTGTTTTAAGATGGAATTGCCGCAACAGTGTACTAAAAATTGATCCTAACGAAAACATTAAGATCATGAAAGATAACCCTAAACAGCGTGTTGATGGCATGGTGGCATTGGTTATGGCTGTTGCCGGTTACGATGCCTACACAAAAGGAGAATACCAATCAAACGATTGGGGTATTACTTCAATAAGTCTATAATTTTTTTTAAACTATATGCCAACATCAAACAACCACATACCAACGCAATGGACTACCGAAGGCTTCATGCAACGCTACGAAGAAATTTTACCTTTATGTAAAACATACCTTGAAGCCTACGCGACCACCGAAAACGAACACCTTCAGGCCTTTGGCCGAGAGCGGTTCAAGTCGTACGATGCCTTCCGTCAATCACGAAAAAATATGTTAGCTAAAAGATAAAATTTTAGGTAATGGACTGGTACGAAACTATCCTTGCTTTAATAACCTTCTTCGCTGTTTTTTACCTCTATGCAAAATTCAACCAATTCCGAAAAAGAGGAGGTAAGTAAAAAAACAAATGAATAATTTGTCCACAACAAATGAATAATTTATTCAGCAAGTAAACAGCCACCCTCCCGTGATTTGTACACGTGAGTATCACATCCCGCATAAAAACATTTTCGAGTAACGTAGCTTTCTTAGCTAACGTATCGCTTCGTGGGTCACTCACCAATATTGATTGGTTTAAAGATAATTTTCCTGGTTGGTTCGATGCTATAGGCAGCAGCACTTCAGTAAGCAAACGCCAGGCAGTAAAGATTAGTACCGTTTATACTTGCTTGAATATTCTGGGTGAAACCTTTGGCTCACTGCCATTCGATGTAAAGCAAGATACACCACAAGGCAGGGTAACCCGCAAAGATCACCCTGTTTATAAACTCATACACGACCGCCCCAACCCTTTTACTACTGCATTTGATTTTTGGAGTACCATCGTAAAATTAATTAAAGGCTGGGGCAATGCGTATGCAATTATTGAACGCGCCAATGGTGAACCCTCGGCATTGTGGCTTGTAAACCCGCAAGATATTCAAATCATTAAGCATCAAAAATCCATAGTTTACAAAATTACATCTACCGGACAACTACTGTCACACACCGATATTCTTCATTTTAAAAACTTCAGCCTCGATGGTATCATAGGGTTAAGCGCCCTCGATGAAAACCGGGTAACAATGGGCCACGCTAAAAAGCTGAAAGAATATAACAGCGCATTAGTAGATACCCGCCCACCAGGTTATTTAAGTGCCGAAACACCACCAAAAGACCCTAACCAAAAAGAAAACATTAAAAAAATGTTTCAGGTCGAAAAGGTTGGCGAAATACCCCTTCTGTATGGAGGTGTAAAATACTTTCCATTTTCATTACCTGCCGATGCCGTGGCCTACATCGAAAGCTCAGACCTAACCGAGCAAGAGATATACGGCATCTTCCGCATACCACCTACCCTGGCGCAAAACTATAAGCGGGCAACCTTCAGCAATGCCGAGCAGCAAGATTTGGTTTTTAGTAAATACAGCCTGGCAACACGCACCGCTATTGAGCAAGAGTGTAACGCCAAACTTTTCCGTGAAGATAACTACCAAAGCGGCCAGCCACTTTACACCAAGTTCAACTTAAAAGGCATACTGGCCGGTGACATTAAAACCCGCAAAGAGTTTTACCAGATGGGCTTAACCCTGGGGTTATTCAGCCAAAATAACGTGCTGGACCTCGAAGATATGGAGCGTTTCGAGGGTGGCGATCGCAGGTACATACAAGGTGCAATGGTGCCCCTCGATCTGGTAGATGACTTTGTAAAGAAAGGCCGCACCCTGCCAACACCATCCGAAGAACAAAAAGTAAGCGAAGAAAAAAAATTACAACTGCGCGGCATACTTAACGGACATTACAAAGAAGTAATAGACATACTCGAATCATGAGAAAAGATTACATCGAAAACATAACCAATGCCGAGCGGAGATACTTCGCCCAGCCACTTGCCATCGAGCAGCGCGAAGGTAAAGAAAGCCGCACCATTAGCGGGTACGCTGCCGTGTTTAACCGCGATAGCAAAGATTTTGGAGGATGGGTAGAACGCATAGACCCTCGCGCATTTGACGAACGCATGGCCGATGATGCCGTAGCCCTGTTCAACCACGATCCTAACCTGATTTTAGCCCGTAACAATGTAAACCTCAAACTCACCATCGATGGCGTAGGCTTACGTTACGAGTTCGATGCACCCAATACAACAGCCGGTAACGACCTGTTAGAGAACATTCGTAACGGTAATATCAAACAAAGTTCATTTGCTTTTATTGCTAACGAAGTAAAGTGGTATAACCCCAGCGATAAAAACCAGCCGAGCGTTCGCACCATTATGAAAGTTGAGCGCCTGTACGATGTAAGCCCCGTAACCTACCCTGCCTACCCCGATACCACCGTTGCTTCACGGTCACTAAAAACAAAACTCGATCACGAGGAGCGCGAAACTAAAAATCACCTTATCAATTTGATGAAACGTAAACATGAATTATTCCAATTGAGCCAATAAAAAATAAAAAACAAAAAAACTAAAAATTAAAACCAAAATAAGAATGAAATTAAAACTCAAACTCATCGCACCACTTCTGGCGCTAATCTTTGTAACAGGCTCAGCCTTTGCAAAAGATCATGTATCCGTAAAGCAGGACGGTTCTAAAACAGAACTTGTAGCGGAGGTCATAAATCCCGTTAAAACTGAAAGCAAAGAGGCTTATAAACTTGATGACGCTGAATACAAATCAGCGGTTGCAACAAAAACCAGCATTTCTGGCGCAGGATTCCTAAACATTCAATTAGTTTCTCTAATTGGATTTTTTGGATTATGCGTTTACCTATTCCGAAAATTTAAGAGTCAGTTTACATGGCAAAATACGGTTGCCCTTGGATTATTGGTGGCCGCAGTAGTTACTTACTTTGCATTTCCTCAATATTCAGATTTTGCCTTGGCCAATATTTTGGCACTTCCATTAGCAAATCAACTTAAAGCACTGAAGGAAGAAAAAAGTAATAAGGTAAAAGAATTAAACTCACTGGTTACAATTTCTGAAACCGAAAAACGCGACTTCAAACCCGAAGAGCAAACCAAATACGATGCTCTTAAAAAAGATGTAGAAGGTCTTAACGCCCGCATTGCCCGCCTCGATGAAGCACACAAGCGCGAACTTGAGGAGGCCGCAGCTTCCGGCACACGCATTTCACCTACCGGTGAACGTACCGAAGTGTCAGACAAAGAAGCGCGCGACCTAAACAACTACAGTTTACTTAAAGTTGTTCGCAGCCAGTGTAATAACTTAGGCTTTAGCGAAAAACTTGATGGCCTTGAATTAGAAATGCACCAGGAAGCGCAAAAAGAATCACGCGCTGCCGGTACAGAAGTAAAAGGTATTGGGGTTCCCACCATGATTATGAAACGCTGGGGTCGCACACCTGAAAAGCGTGACATGACTGCCGGTACAACTACCGATGGTGGGTTTTTCCGCCAAACCGATGTTTCAAACGATGTAGTTGGTCCATTACGTGCAAAGTTGGTAACTGCGCAAGCCGGTGCTGTAATGTTAGGTGGCTTAGTGGGCCAGGTAGATATACCAACAAACGGAGGGGTATCAACTGCATGGGCTGCAACTGAAAATGCTACCGCAACCGAAAGTACCCCAACAATTGGCCGCAGGCAATTATTAGCCAAGCGCCTGGCTGGCTTTACAGATTTAAGCGTACAATTGATTAAGCAAGTAAGCTGGGATGTTGAAAACATGGTACGGCAAGATTACCTGAATGCCATTGCTGTAGCACTTGATCTTGCAGCGCTTAACGGTTCAGGTGCATCTGGTCAGCCTACCGGTATTTTAGGCACAGCCGGTATTGGTTCAGTAGCTGGCGGAGCTAACGGCCTTGCTCCAACCCTTGCACACATTGCCCAACTCGAAGAAGAAGTAGCAATTGACAATGCCGACTTAGGAGCATTGTCGTACATCACTAACCCGAAGGTTCGCAGAAAGCTAAAGACAACAACTGTTGACTCAGGCTCAGGCGTGTTCGTTTGGGATCAACGCGACTTGGTTAACCCGCTAAACGGTTACAAAGCACAAATCACCAACAACATACCAAGCAACCTTGTAAAAGGATCATCTGGCGCGGTGTGTTCTGCAATTCTATTCGGAAACTTCAACGACTTGATTATTGGTATGTGGGGAGGTATGGATGTAATGGCAAACCCTTACACCAAAGCAAAAGAAGGTCAGGTAGAAATCATTGCTAACGTTTATGCAGATGTTGCCGTACGCAGAGCCGAAAGCTTCGCGGCCATGTTAGATGCTTTAACTACTTAATTATGAAAGTAGAATTTCTAAAACCCGGGGCCGGTTTCGGCCTCGGGTATCATCCGGGCGAAGTGGCAGAATTGGACGATTCCCATGCTAAAAAGATTATTGAGTTAGGCGTGGCCATTCCTGCAAAAGAAAAGAAAGCAGAAACAGCCGAGTCAAAAGCTCCAAAAGAAAAGAAAGCAGAAAAATAAAGCTATGAGATTATTCGAATAGCAAATCGTTCTTTGAAATGGTTTATAAACTCATAACCGCACCCACCGAATTAGCCATCACATTGGCAGAGGCAAAAGCGCAACTTAATGTTGAAACAGCTTTTACCGATGACGATACCCTGATAACCGCCTGCATTAAAGCCGCTGCATTATATGTGGAAAAAGTAATTCAGGGGCCGGTCATGAGCCAGGTGTGGGAACTACAGTTGACCGACTTTTTAAGTACCATCGAACTAAACAAAGGTTTAATAAGCACTATTGATTCGTTAAAGTATTACGATTCAGCCGAGGCCGACCAAACCGTTGCCGCTTCGAACTACCAAACCGACCTATCAAATGTACCGGCAAGGTTAATACTTAAAAGTACATACGTGCAACCTACCGTTTACGATCGCTTCGATGCCGTTCGTGTGCGTTTCACCGCGGGCTATGCAACTGCAAGCAATGTACCCGAAGATGTAAAGCAGGTAATTAAACTCTTGGTAACTCATTTTTACGAGTACCGCTCACCCGAAATTACCGGGGGCGCAATATCAAAGTTTGATTTAACCATTGAAAAATTGTTAAGCGGGCACACGGCATGGCTTTAAGAAGTATCAACCCCGGCCGTATGGATCAGCGCATAGCCCTGCTACAGCCGGTAAAAACGTATGATAGCACCACCAATGCCGAAGTAATTACCTACACAACTGCGGGCAACGTACGTGCTGAACGAATATTCAAAAACAGCAGCGAACGCTACGAAGCCCAGCAGCAGGTAGGCACTACCACGCAAGAGTTTAGAATACGCGATTACTCTTCCATCTACACCATTACGCAACAGTGGCGGTTTACATGGGATAACAAAACCTACGAAATCCGAGGCATTGAAAAAGTAGGCCGCAGAAATTTTCTGATACTAACCGGTGAAGTACGCGACAATGGCTAACATCAGAGGTATACAAATTGAAGGCGACAAAGAGTTTATGGAAATCATAAACCTGATGCCCGATAAAATGGCCCCAAGAGTGATGCGCGATATAGCCCGCAAAGGAGGCCGCGTAATTGTGAAAGCAGCCCGCAAGAAAAACAGAATACCCGGGCAGCTTGGCAAACACTTTAATCGCGAAATGATTGTAGGCAACGATAAGCAAAGTAAAAGAGGGGTTGTTGTTACCGTTCGTGGAGGTCGCGGATCACGCATGATGGTCAACAGCCAGGGTAAAAATTACATACCCTCAGCCGTTGGCCGCCACATGACCGAAGGTGCCAACCAGGAAGTAAGAAAAACAAAAGGCAAAGGCGGGCGTGGCAAAGTAAGTAACCGTTACCCCGATCCTATCGAACTGGCGGCACTCAGCGATGGCAGCAAAGCAATGGAAGTAATGCAACAAGAAACCAAAGCAGTAATTGAAAAGCACATTCAAAAACTAAAAAAGAAATGAACGAATGCACCTGCACCGCTACCGACTTACAGCCCTTTGGTGAGTGTGTGTGTGGTTCAACTAAATAAATAATGGCAGCAGAGTTGGCGCTTATCGGTATGTTAAAGAATGACCCGGGCATTCAGGGTTTTTGCGGCACTACCCCCACAAGGGTATTTCCATTTCACATACCACAAACAACTACCCTGCCTGCCATTATTGTTAGGGCTACCGGTAACGACCCTAACGGTACCATGACCGGCCCCAGCGAACTGGATTTTGAACGGGTGCAGGTTTTGATTTATGACAATGAGTTTAACAACGCCACCTTCAACCTCGAAACCCGCGTAAGGCAAGTACTCGACCGCCCCGCAAGCGGATCGGTAAACGGGATAGATGTTGATGGTTGTTCGTTTGAAGATCGTGACACCTTTAAAGATCAGCTAATTGACAAAGAAGTTTTTGCGATAGAACATATCTATAAAGTAATTATTAAACGCTAAATAAAAATGGCAACACTAACCAGACAAAACATTGTAGAAGCAGGCCTCACCCCAACTTTTGCGGCATGTGCCGGAGGAGGCGATGTGGTTGATAACAGCGATGGCAAAACATTTCTGCATGTAAAAAATGGTTCGGGCGGTTCGCTAACCGTAACCATTGCCGCAGGCGTTGCGGCCACTGGCATTGCCGACCCTAAGTTTGGCACACTCAATAAAACAGCCGTAGCCAAAGTCGTTGGTGCCGGTGCCGAGGCTGTTATTGGTCCCTTTAAAAAACACGGGTTCAACAATGCCTCAGAACAACTCGCCATCACCTACAGCGGGGTAACCAGTTTAACCATTGCAGCTTATAAAATTGATTACTGATATGCACATACTATTTACAGCCGATGCCCCACACACCAGGCGCGAAGGCAGCAAGAAAAATTTTAAAGCCGGAAAAACCTACTTCATGTCTGCCGATTACGCCCAGGAGTTTATCGAAAAAGGCGTAGCAAAAGAAGTAAAGCCGGTAGACCTCGATGATTTTAAACCAAAACGAAACAAAAAAAACTAACCATAAAAAACAATGGCAAAATTTAATGCAAGCAGAGTAAGGCTTAAAATTGGCTCGGTAGCCATCGAAGACCTTGAAAATTGCGAACTCAACATCGATGCCGAAACCATTGATGTAACCACAATGGAAAGCAACGGCTGGTCAGAGTTCCTGCACGGTGTAAAAAACTGGACCATGACCGGCAGCGGTATTGTCGACTTTGGCGCAACCGAAGGTGTAGACGAAATCGCTGATGATATTATTGCCGGTGCCATTGGCAGTGTTGAGTTTACCACCACCCAAACAGGCGATACCAAGTTTAGCGGCAGCGCCTTGTACACCAACTTAAAAATAGGTGCCGAGGTAGAGGGTAAGTGTACATTCTCATTCAGCTTGCAAGGCACCGGAGTATTAACTAAGGGAACACAAGCCTAATGAGGAAAATAACAATCAATGGGGTTGAGCGCCCCATCCTGTTTAAACTTCAGGCAATAAAAATTTACCAGCAGCTAACAGGCGAAAACCTGTTAAAAGAAGATCTCACTAAAATCTTTAATGAAGATATAGATGCCGGTAAAATTTGCGCCCTGGTATATGCCGCACTCGTTTGTGGTTGTTACCCGGAAGAACCAAAATTTACAGTAACCGACATCGAGAACTGGTTAGGCCTCGATACCGAACTGTTTAGCGAAGTAATACAGGCGTATGTAGATTTTATACCCGGAGCGCGAACCATTAAACCCGAAGAAATCCCAAACGTAACAACCCCTCAGCCGGAGGGGTAAATGAAAACATAGTCGAAGATTTTAATTGGGATAAGATTGAAGAACTGGGCCTCGGCCACTTAAAACTAAAACCGTGGGAGTTAGAGCGATACACATTAGGCGAATTTATAAATGCCCTGCATGGGCACAACGAAGCAAAAGCCGAAGCCTGGGCACAAGCCCGCCTGGTTGCTTATTACGCCCTGGCCCCACATGTAGGTAAGCATCAAAAACTATCGATGAGCGATATTATGGAAATACCACTCTTCGATAAAGAAACAAAACCAACCTCAAAGGCCGTGGCAAAAGCCTACAGGTTAACCGAAGAAGAACAAAAACAATGGCACACATGGGTGCCGCCCGATAAACGATGACCACCGCATTACTCTTAAAAATTGGTGCCGATGCTTCCGCCCTGCGGGGTGAGTTAAACGTTGCTAAATCTGCCATGAACAACTTCACCGGGCAAATGAAGCAATTAGGTGGGGTTATAGCCGGTGCCTTTGCTATTGATGCCGTTGCAGGGTTTGCAATGGAGTGTTCAAAGCTTGCTGCAGAGGCAGAGGGGGTAAGTAGTGCGTTCAAGAAAATTCCAGGCAGCACAGTTCTTCTCAATCAAATGCGGGTTGCTACTGAAAATACTGTATCAGATTTAGAACTCATGAAGTTGGGTGTAGAGGGGTTAAATAACAGAGTACCCCTCGAAAATATGGCTGAAATTTTAAACTTCATAGATCGTACAGCCGATTCTACAGGTGCAAGTTTTAATGAATTAGCCAGCACCATCATAAAAAATATTGGTAAGGAATCAACAAAAGGGTTAAACGAGTTAGGATTATCCATTGAAACTGTAAAAACAAATGCGGAATCAATGGGTTTCATGCCTGCCTTATTAGAAGAGATTAGAAGAAAGAGCCAGGAGTTAGGCGAAGTTTCAGCAGAAGCCGGAGATGCAAACGACAGGTGGGCTGCTTCAGTTAATAACTTGAAAGCAGCATGGGGTACATTTTTAAACTCAAAGGTTATGACAGGGTTGGCAAATACTGTTGCTGATTCCCTTGATTTGATTAGCGGTAACCTAAATATGACAAAAGAACAAATAAATAAGGTGTTAGTAGCTTTTAATAAGCTGAGGGAAGAAGCCAAACAGGCTGGTGATACCGAAGGTGTTAAAAGGTGGACACTGGAAATTGCCAAATTAACCGCAAAGTACGGACTATTAAAAGATAAAGCAGTTGAAACTTCAACAACTGTTACACCTATCATCGAAAACGAGGCTTTCCTGGTTGAAAAACTAAACGATAAAAAGGCTGAGTCTTTACAACTTGTTGGCGCCTCCCGCGCAGCCATCAACCAGGAAATACGCGCACTCGAAGAAAAAATTAAAAAACTACGCGAGCTTGGCGTAGCACAAAAAACAGTTGATACTCCAACCCGTAAACCACTTGATGTAAATAAACCACTTACTCCCCAACCAATAAACGCCACCGGCACATTGGTTGACCCTGCAGCTCTTAATGCTCAAATAAAAACCTCACTCGAAGGGCTTAAAAATGTAACCCTTCAAACCACCCCACAAATTACAGGGGCTTTCCTTGAAATGTCGAACGAGGTACAATCGGCAATGGCTGGTATGGCTACAGGCCTGGGTACAGCCATTGGCGATATGATGTTAGGCGTTGGTGGATTAGAGCTAATAGCGGCAACGGTTGTATCTGGCCTTGGTAGTATGGCTACCCAACTTGGCCAAACCATGATACAGTTTGGTATTGCAGGGCTTGCCCTTAAAAAATTTGTAAAGTCACCTGCCGCTGCCATTGCTGCCGGTATTGCGTTGGTTGCGTTAGGCCGTGTACTAAGTGCTAAAGCACAAGGCATAGCCGGTGGAGGCCGCTCAGGTAGCGGAGGGGGCGCATCGGGTGGTTCAGGTTTAAGCGATCGGTCACGCAACAGTTTAAGCGGCAACACCCAGGATATAGCCCTAACCGGTGAGGTAAAAATTAATAACAACGATTTGGTGGTGGCTCTTAGCAACGCCAACAACCGTAATAAATATACGAAGTCATAAGCAATGGCATCAGGTGAAGTTTGTCGGATAAAGTGGTTACAGAATAGTCCGTTTGGAGGGTACGTTCAAAACGATGAACTTATTATTTTCTTCAGTCAGGATTTACTAGGTGCTTTAAATTTTTCAGTAACCCTTAATGGAGGTTTAATTACTTCGGGGTATTCTATACCACCCACCTTTACATCGGGCGGGCAAAACCAGAACTACTACAAACAAGAAACCAATCCGGCCAGTTACCCTATAATTTGTAATATCGCAGCCGCACAAATACGGTTGCGTAGGCACATCTATTATCCCTGGATTGAGATAGATTCGATATTCGAAAACAGCCCAGCATGTAACACTGGCACCCCCATTGTGTGCGACCTCGCATTTAATGGCTTACCACAAGTTATATCGGCCACTGGGGCAACTATTGCCGATGGCCAATTTACGGTACAAGCTCAATCAACCAACGGACCCATTCAATATAAAATAAATGGCGACTTCGTGTACAACGATGGCACCGGCCAGTCAACCGGAACCTTTCTTTCAAAAGCACCCGGAACGTATATAGTATACGCCCGCGATTCCATCAATTGCAGTGCCCAAACCCAAATCATACTTGGCTATGATGAAACCTTTGGGGTATTATACAGGGGCGATTATCACGACAGGCTGGGCAACATAAGTCGGGTAGAAATTTTAAAGCGACCCCACACCGGTGCTGTTACTACTGTTTCATTTGGCGGTATGCCCCTTCAGTTTAGCCTGCGGGGCGAAGGTGATGATGATATTTTTAAACCAATAATATCTACCGAGGTAATGGTTACGCTAAAAGCCACAACCTCGGGTATGTTTTCAGATTTATACACAAACAACCCCGAGCGGTTTAGGGTGCGTTGGTCAAAAAAAATTGAAGATGGAAGTTTTAATACACTATGGGAGGGTAAACTATTACCCAACCAGTACACCGAACCGATACTGATTGTACCCTACGATGTTAGTCTTACTGCTACCGATGATTTACCCCAACTTAAAGATGTTTTGTTTGTTCAGGGCGAAATCCCTGTTACCAATCTAATCTATCTAAACCTTCGGTTTACGGGGCAAATCAAGCAAATAAAACTACTGGCGTATGCGCTTCAAAAATTACGCTTTGGCTACAACATTCGGGTAGCCTGCAACTTATACGCCACCACCATGAACCAAACCGCTACCGATGATCCTTTCGATCAGGCGTATGTGAATAGCGATTTGTACTACATAAACCAGGAAGAAGTACCCTCTGTAGAGTTTGTTATTAAAAGCATTCTTGAACCCTACGGTTGCCGAATTATTCTATGGCAGAATATATGGTATGTTTTACGTATAGAAGAAATGGGTGCTGCTTACGATTACCGCGAGTTTAACAGCAACGGTGATTATGTAAGCAACGGAACCACCGATCCCATCCTGTTCATCAAAAAAGCAACACTTACCAATCGTTTTGTTTGGCAGGATCGCAGCCAGGTTACCAATATGATGCCCGGCTATGGTATTATCAAAATTATATACAAGTTGGGTCTTACCAACAATATTCTTCGTAACGGTAATTTTAGGTTAAAAGAAAACCTTACCGGAGGTTTTCCCGAACCCGACTTGTATGGTTGGCAATTAGTGGCCAATGGTGAAAATCCAACTGTTTCGTTTGAGGGCTTAAAGGGTATTAATGTAGCGCTAAAAATAAGCAATGCTACCGGTGAATCTTACCTGGTTAGCAACCCGGTTACTGTAAAAAACAGTGGTTTTGAAAGGCTTCATTTTAAAATCAGGTATAAAACTCCACAGCACCACATTAATTTGAAATACCAAAAGGTTAAGGTGCGCATTAATTTCGGATCGTGGTACTTAAAAGCCGATGGATCGTGGACCAACTCAACCAACGAGTTTGCCTTTTACCAAAGTACATACGGGCAGTACGTTGAAAATGAAATTTTAGCTTTTCCCCTTTCAAACTATACCTCTGCAGCCACCGGCAGTTTTCAGGTAAGGGTTTACCATTCGTATATTTTAGATGCCGAGTTTACCGATTTAACAGCATTTAAAGCAAAAGCCACAACTACTCTGCCAACCGGTACCCGAACGGAATACCTGCTATCATCAACCATGAGCTATTATGAATTAGAGAATAACACCAGCTCACCCGATGATGTAAATATTGTAAGACCTAACGATTATAACTCGAGCACTAACCCGTACCAATGGATACTTAAAATTAGACAGGGGTTTCCGTCTTCATTTGGGGCAGAGTTTTACATCGATTCAATTATTGTTGATGTTCAAACTACATCAGGCAACAAAGCAACGGAAGAAAAGTTGATTACATATTTTGGAGAACAACAAAACCGCAATAAACTGGAAAAGGAAATTTCTATGGGGTCTTTTGTTGATGATGTAGGTGGCGAAAATTATTACAACGCACGCCTGTTTTATAGTGGGTACCTCTCTAATGCTTCGGGTGTAGAGTTTGTTAACTGGAAGCGCGATGCCATTACCGAAAGTAAACCGCTGCACGATATACAGTTAACCCAACTCAGCGCGCAACATGGGGTAGCCAGAAAAAGGGTTACCGGCACTTTGTATAGCGATGATACCTACCTAACCCCTATCAGTTGTTTACGCGATACAGTGGATGATGATAAAAAATATATTCTTATGGGAATGACAATTAACGATAAAGAAAACTCGTACCAGGTAGAAATGCTTGAAAAGGCAGAGGTAGGAGATAACACTACACCTGGTTACGCTTTTAGTCTTGGATTTAGCCTCGGATACAACTCATGAGCCAACAAAGTAAATCAACCTGGAATGCCATATGGGCCGGAACTTCAGGAAGTTTCGCAGATAACACATCACGCGCTATTGTAGAGGCTACCATGCGGGCATTTGGTTTAGATGCACATGACTCACTCATGTTTATCACTGACCATGCTTATGAATCATTTCATGTATCAACCTCCGGCACCGATACCTATACAGCCACATTAAGCCCCGCTATTACAGCCTATGCAAACGGCCAACGTGTTTACTTAAAATTTACCAATGCCAACACGGGGGCGGCAACCATTAACCTGAACGGGCTTGGAGCTAAGACAATTAAAAAAAGTGGAGGTACAGATTTAGCGGCTGGCGATATTCAGGCTAACCAAATACTTTGCCTGATTTACGATGGCACAAACTTTCAGGTTGTTGGTGGAGGTGGAGGCACCTCACTAACAGATCCATTGGTATTTAAAGGCGCTATTGATTGCAGCGCAAACCCTAATTACCCCGCTGCCGATGCAGGCGACCTTTACAAAGTAAGTGTAGCTGGTAAAATTGGTGGAGGCTCCGGCCCCAATGTAGAAGTTGGAGATACGTTAGTTTGCACCGTTGATAGTAGTGCTTCGGGCAACCATGCAACCGTAGGCGCAAACTGGTTGATTTTGCAAACGAATATTGATCCGTCTCTTTATGCGTTGTTAGCCAGCCCTGCATTTACCGGCACACCCACAGCGCCAACGGCAGCGCAGGGTACTGACACCACACAAATAGCGACTACTGCTTTTGTGCAAGCAGAGGTAACCATTCTCGAAACATTAATAAATGGAGGATATACTGATGTAGCCTTTGTAAATAGTTTCTCAGGTGTAGATCATACTGGTGCCACTGATTCTAAAACTGGCTTACAGGCTGCAATGGCTTCAGGGAAGAAAGTAATTGTTTTCGATGGTTTGTACCGAACAACGGACATACTGACCCTTAACACTGGGCAAACTGTTATCCTTCGTGGAGGTACTGTAATTGAATTGTATGGGAATGTGAATACAGGGGTTGCATTGTTCGCAATGGCAAACAAGTCAAGCATTATTGCAGAACCGGGAGCAAGGCTAACACATACACCAACAGGTACAGCTTCTTATTCAGGTATATACGTGGATACGAAGTATCAATGGGCTGTTCTCGGTAAAATGACTATTGAAAAATTTGGTAACCAGGGCATCAGAGTACAAGGTACGGCTTCATCACCCAATCAGTATCGTAACGGAATTATTAAGGATGTTATTTGCCGTGATAACATTAACAATGGCTTTGGCGGTGCTTCAGGCGCTGGGCATGGTATTGAAGTAACCACTGCTGATTATGTTTTCATTCTGGATGTCGACTGCTACGACAATCAAGGCTATGGAGTATATTTTGACCGAGTTGCAAATTCACCTATTAATAATACCCGCATCATTCATAATACACTTGGCGGTTTAAGGATTGACGGTGACTACGCTGCAAACACCGACCATTTCCATGTTAGTAACTGCCAGATAAATCACAACGATACCGCAAGCACATGGAATGTTCATGTGAAAGACGTTGATACTGGCGTTAATTTTAACGGATGTTCAATTTACGGTGGAAATCCTTTTAAAGTTGAAAATTCAAGAGGTGTATCATTCAACGGGTGCGGCCTTACAACAGGTACAGCAGTTGGCAGTGTAGTGGTTACTCCTGGCGATAAAGGAGATGGTATAGTAAAAATTAATGGCGGTCATGTTCTTTATTCAACAAAAGCCATGACTACTTATACTTCTGGTGGTGGTACTGTTATCATGGACAACGTGATGGAAACCGTGATAACACCCTTATATACATCCAACTTTTCGGCTGGGGTGGACACGTTTACAGATTCAGGGACAACATCAACAGGGAATAATGATGGAGCTTCAGATGGCACAACTTCATTTGATAACTGTTTGAGAATTGCCGGTGATGGTGCCTCGTCTACTCATTATGCAATAAGAGCAACTACGCTAACGGTAGGTAACCGTTACAAAGCATACGTTACCGCCTATATGCCAACAGCTAATTCCGCAGTAGATGGCTTGGAGATCGGAGATAGTGGGCCAACTTATGTTAACCCTCCAGGGCAAGCAAAGGGAAAGTGGATAACCTATGAAGCTGAATTTACGGCAGCAGGAACATCGCTACAAATCAAAATGAAGTCAGGCACTTCGGATACATTCACAGCGCCAACTACTGACTACATCTACATCTCAAGAATTTTAATAAAAACACTTTAACAATGAGCAACGAAATAAAAAAAGTAATACACTGGTACAAGCAGATGAAAACATGGAAGGTAATCTTTGCTATACTCACTCCTATTGCAAGCGGTGAGGTTATCGCCTTCTTTACAGGCATTACCTTACCGGCATGGGTTCATGTGGTGGTAGGCATTTCAGCCGCTTTCCTTTTGTATGCAAAACTTTTCATTAAGGATGAAAATAATGATGGCATCGTTGACTGAATTATATTCTCAGGTTGCACCGGTTATCCCGCCCGATAACTTCTATTACATTCTTTTTTTGCTTTTAGGTGCCGGGTTAATCTGGGTTATTAAGGTGTATATAAATCGCACAGATGAAACCCTGAAACAAATCACCACCTCGGTATCAAACATGGATAAGCTGCTGGCCATACATGAACACAAACATGAACAGCACGAAAAAGAAATAGCAGAATTAAAGGAATCATTAAAAAAAGGGTAGCCATTTTTTGCCGTGCTACCCTTCAATATTTTCGACCCTATGTAGCAATTTCAAGGATCGCACAATAAAGGTACAAAAAGATATGAATAAAGCCATAGAGATAGCCTTGCAGTATGTTGGTGAAAGAGAATTGCCGGGAAATGTATTTGACCCTGCTTCAGACTTTGGAAAGAAACTTCATGCCGTAGGGCAGCGTGATGGTGATCCCTGGTGTGCGTTATTTACAGAGCTTGTTTTCAAAGAAGCATACCCCGAAAAGGTTAAAGAGTTTGATAAGTTGTTTTCCGCATCAGCCGTGCAAACGTATCGCAATTTTGAAAAGGCAGCCTACCCGTTAAATAACCTACCCCGTGAGGGGAATTTGGTGATATGGCAAAAGCAGGTTGAGGGTAAACCTCAATGGCAAGGCCATGCAGGTATCGTTTATCGTCTTAAAAGTTCGTGGGAGTTTGAAAGCATTGAAGGAAATACCAACGAGGCCGGAGGCCGTGAGGGCACGAGCGTGCAAATCAAAGAGCGCAAGGTTTTAAAAGATGTTTGGAACGGTTTAAAAGTTTTAGGATTCGTACAAATATGATACTCGAATACATTTTAATTGCCTTACCCCTGCTTGTTCATCTTGCGGTTGACTACAATGGGGTAGTGAAGCACAAACTAAATGCCGCCTACGTGTTTGGTTTAGCTATTGTGGTAGGTTTTATCTTGCCTGGCTTCTTCTGGCAGGGTGCGTTTTATGCGCTTTGTGTTCACTTTACTTTTTTCGATCCAATGTATAACATGATGCACGGGCACCCGTTTTTTTATTATGGTGATCCGTCTAACCCTGATCGGGCATGGATGGACAAACTAAGGGAAGCATACTTGCCACCTCATGCGGAGGTGTTTCTAAGATTGTGGGTATTGGGTGTTGGTATTGGCGTATATCATTACCTGCCCTGGATTGTTAGCTATATCCCATGAAGCAAACAGCCGTTATAGTTGTTTTGCTTTTGGTTATTGGATGGTTGCTATTCGATAGGCACACCGATAACGACAAGCATGAAGCCCTGGAGCGTACCACTCGCCAAAAGTTGGACAGCGTTCGGGCACACTACCGGCAACTGATACGTGAGGATAGCATTACGTTTATCCACTACCAGAAAGCAAAGCAGGAGGCGAACTGGTATAGGGTTGAAGCAACGGCATGGCAAAAGAAATATGAGCGTGAAAAAAATAAACCTGTTAGGCGTTATACTGATAGCCAGCTTGACAGCATCATGGGCGCAATCCGATAGCCTGGCATTTTACCCCGTACAAAAGTACAAGCTATGGAAGCTGGTACGTGCATGGCAGGCGTTACCGGTTTGTGATAGCACGGTTACCGCTCAGGCTGAAGCCCTGAAAGCAAGCGATAGTTTAGTGGCCTCCCTCGAAAGACGGGTAACACTTAAGGATAGCCTTTTAAATACCTCACAGGAGGAGGCAAGGCTAAAAGCCACTCTGTTATATATTGAGGTGGATAAACATAAACAACTGGCTAAAACCGCTAAAAAACAGGCTTTTAAAATTAGTATAGTGGCAGTAGTGGAGGCTATTATTATCTTGTTACTGATATAGCCGTTTACAAACGGCTTTATGCACTTTACTGAATTGTTATGCACAATTGGGCAACTCAAAAATAACAAGCTCCCTCGGACGGAGCCTCCGCGTGAAAATGAGCACCACAGTCATCACAAGTGTACCACGGCCCAACATAGTGTAGAAAATTGTGAACGCATCCCACGCTCCCGCTTGTTCCAACGCTTCGTTGCCCAACTGCCGCCCCCTTCGCACCATCCGACCCTTTGGCTTGCATAACAAGGTGTTTATTCAAATTTTGCTCAGTGTGTCCCTGTCTAATTCTATCCTCGACATCAAAGAACTCCCTAAGAAGCTCTCCGAATCTTTCATGGTTTATTACCCTGTAAGTTGTTTTTGCGTTATATGCTGGGTCTGATGCTCTTATCAAAAAGAGAGCTTCTTTTGCAATATCTAACGCTTTTTGTGTTTGCTCATTCATATAGTTTATCTGTTAAGTCGCAAAATCTAAATAAACACCCCAACCGTTATGTTGCCATGCTTCACCCGAATTGTGGCGCAACCCCATCTGGAACCCACCCGCAAGCTGGCCGGAGAAGTGAACCACAAACTCCCAAAGTATGTGCCAGCCAGCGTTACAGCCGCACATGTTGCGCCACCCCCCTCGCTTCGTTCACCACGGCACATAACATGCAAATACATGCCATTGAAGCGCCGGGTAAGTGTGTGCCTTTGTTTATAGTTCATAGTTCATTGAAGTATTTTAAATTTTAATTGCCGCCATCGCGCAAGTTGTCAAAGTAAATTTTTTTCTTCTGTGGTTTGGTTAGTGTCATTAATTGACGGTCACAATATTCAGAGCAAACATGAAAAATCATATCTCCACGAATATCAAAAGGGAATATGTGCGTAGACCAACTATCATTCCATGTGGATTGTTTGCCGCAAACATCGCAACGATAAAGAGTAGATTTTTTAATAATCATTTTTTGTACTCCTTAATTGCTTCTGCCATCCTTAAAATGTTGTCAATAGACAACCCAAAAATAAATTGGGTATCATCTCTTTGAGATGCAGCATGTTTGGTAATCTTAACCTCTTCCTGATTTTGTGAATGAGAAATTTCGAGAGTCACAGACTGTGAAAATCTCGTTTCACCGCAGTCAAATTCTATTTTTTTTGGCTTCATAATTCCCGCCCTTCGGCAATTAAAATTTAAAATACAGTAGTTCTATCATTAGTTTTGTGTTCGCGCTTTCAACGTCATGTATTTGCCACACCGTTATGATGCCATGCTTCACGCTGAATGTGTCGCAACCCCATCTGGAACCCACCCGCAAGCTGGCCGGACAGGTGAACCACATACTTTCAAGTATGTGCCAGCCAGCGTTGCAGCCGCACTTGTTGCGCCACGTCCTACCCTTCGTTCAGCACGGCACATAACATGCAAATACATGCCATTGAAGCGCCGGGTAAGTGTGTGCCTTTTGTTCATGGTTCATTGAAGGTATTTTAAATTTTAATTGCCGCCAACGCTCAATAATGTACTTAGTTCTTTTCGTGCTTCGGACAAATTAGATTCAGCATGTTCTTTTTCTAATTGAATGACATTTTTAACATGTTCATTCTTATCAATCCAAAGCTCAAAGAAATTATCTCCTCCTAAAGCAATTTTTACAGCCATTGCAGTATCGCTTTCAGATGCAAGAATTAATCCGGCTTCGCATCGTTTGATGAATGATTCAAATTCTTTGATGTCATCATTCAATTCTTGTTCTCTTGTTTTTGGTTTGTAGTCAAACATAATTTTGATTGTTTAGATAAATTCTCTTTCTACTCGGTTTTGTCATAGCTAAAAGTTGTCTATCACAATATTCTGAACAGAGATGAAATTCCATATCTCCTCTAATGTCAAAAGGGAAAATATGAGTGACCCAACTTTCATTCCATGTTGATTGTTTTCCACAAACATCACACCGATAAAGAGTTTGTTTTTTAAGTACCATAAAAATCCAGCCCTTCGGCAATTAAAATTTAAAATACAGTAGTTCTATCATAGTTTTGTGTTCGCACTTTCAACGTCATGTATTTGCCACACCGTTATAAGCAATGCCATTGCCCACAAGGCTTATGCTGCCACCGGAGGTACGCACTTGCAAACGCTCACGCAACGCCCAACCCTTCGCAATGGCACAGCTTATAACAACGTGCTTATGCAATAAAAAAGGCTGGAACGTTTTGTGTTTCATAGCGTAGTTCAGTGGAAGTTATTTTTGAAAAGGCAACAACAAATATTCGTATCCTAATGGAGTTTCATTAAATACATCGGCATCTAAATACTTACCGTCTTGTTTGGACATTCGGACATATTTAACCAAAAAATCAACAACTCCATTTCGTTCTATTCTCCAAACGGCTCCCTCAACTTGTTCCAAAGCCCCGTGAGTTGAGTTATCTAAAACCTTTTCAACATCTTTAATACTTATCGGTTGACCCATGTGTATAAGTCGGGGATGCGTGAAGTCAAAACGAGAAACCCTTTTTAGAAATTCATGGTAGGTTACGCGGTTAGTTCCTGTTATTAAATCAAATGCAACAAACGGTTCGTGTGGTAATTTATATTTAGTTCCTACTGCTGTTAACATCCACTCACCGCATACCCTTTCATTTTCATTTAACAATTCTGCAAAGCGTTTCTCGTTTCTCCTGACATATTCAGCAAAGGCGTGGTGAGTTTTGTACGGTGACGTTTCTGCCAAATATCCGGCACGTGATAGCGCAATTATTTCACCGTTAATTTTAGCCACGCCTACATTCCCGCCATCAAGTTTCTCCTGTACGATAATTAAGTCCCACTTATCACGGGGCTTTTTGGTTGCTATATCAACTTGACCAGATGAAGCGTGATGGTCTCCTTCTCCTAAACGGGAGCCGATAAGGTGAGGAATAGAGCCGTATGATTTTTTTCCGAGTGGTTTTTCAGGTTTCATATGCCTTTTCAAAAATAACAGTATTTCATAGTTAAGTGTGCGTTAGCCTTTTTTACTGCATAAGCACCAGATACGTCATCTATCAATGGAAAAGAAGCGGAACGCCAATGAAATGTTTTGTGTATCTGCTTTTTCGTTCCGTAGTTTTTACAAGCAATTGGAAACTTCATGTATTCAGCATGTTTTGAAATGAAGTTTACTTTTCTATGTGGTTCATCAGCACGGTAACCAATTTGCATTTGGCATTTATCTGTTTCGCTTTGAAGAACGCGCAAAAAGCAATACTTAAAAATAGGCACCATCTTCAATTCAACTGTGCAATATCTACGCGCCCATGACGGCAAGCGATTAGGTATTCCACCAAACAAATGTTTTTCACGAAATAGAGAATCGTATGTACGCTCATTTAACCAAACTATTTCCTTTCCTATAATTTGCTCTAAGTCAAACATAACTGTAAGTGTCCGGTTATCTTCTGCTGTTGCAATAAACTCTTTGCCTATTTTATCACTGACCATTTGGACTAACTTTTTGTCTTTTGGTGTGGCTCTTCTATCCTCAATAGTAATTAGTGCGAATACGTTGACATCTGCCGGATAATGGACAGCCATGTAAGAAGAAGTTTTACCACCGGACAAAGAATTTACAGTTGTCATTTTATTTAGTTTCCGTTTCACGCTCTGAACCCACCCGCAGGCTAAAGTTTATTCAAATACTTTTCCACTTCATCATCTGAAAATTCAGGGTGCCTTTCTCGAACGGTCATTTCCTGAAATTTCCTTAATTGCTTTTGATGTTCAATAACATATTGAGGATCGGGTTTATATCTGTTAACTTTTGGCCTAACCTGCCCCTCTTCTTCAATTTCTTTTTTACTCATCTTTGGCATTTCTGGAAGGTGTATTGCTTCAAGTTGTTTCAGGTATTGTGTTGCAATTTTATCTATGCGTTGAAGTTCTTCAGGTGTTCTTACCAAGGGTTTTAGTTCCTGTTTTGTTTCTGCCTCTAAAATCCGTTGGCCGCTTTGTTCCCAAAACTTATGCAGTGATCGCCTAAGGAATTTCACATTCAGTCCGTAAAATTCAGGGTCATTCTTCACGGCATCCATAATAACCCGCTGTATTATTTCTTGCTTGATGTGCATCCATAATTTGGATTTACTTTCTGCTTCAAGTTCGTTGAGTAGTTCGGTTATTTGCTGATCGCTCAACTTACCAACCTGGTCAATACCGGTGAGTGGGTAAAGTTTGTTAAGAAGTTCTTTAAAAAAATCTCTCATAGGTTGCTGATGTCGCGTTTTGAATGCCCGTTAATTCGTTTGCCTGGCTGACTCCGAAGGTGTGCGTGGATGGCCAGCATTATGCCTCCTGCATCGCGGTACTGGTATTGTTCGGGTGCGGCCCTTGCCTTTGCCTTAAAGGTTTTTATTGCTTCGGGGATGTCTTTATCCCGGAAGGTCATGCTGAGGGTTTCCATCTGGATTTCGGTAAGGATGCTATCAAACCACTTTTCGGAAAGTGGAGGGTTTTCGTTTTTCTCTTCACTCTTTTCTTCCCTTTCCTTTTCCTCTTCCATTCCCTTTCCTTTTCCCTTTCCTTTTCCCTTAATGATTAGGAAATCATTACCTAATGATTGGTGAACGATTGGTATAAGATTGTTTTCTGTTATTTCTTTTACTACTGAAAGGACTGCCGGTTTGTTTGAATTAAGCCCTTTTGGGTTCTGGAAACGCAGAAATTTTGGGATGAAGTAAAAATTTCCACAATCAATCAGGCGGTCTTTAAAAACCGCAAGGAAGGATTCTTCGGTTACGTTTGTGTTGCAATTAAAGTTGAGGCCGCGAAAATCTTTTTTCCATCTTCCAGCATTTGTGCATGAGTCGACTAAGTATAACCAAATCATTCGGTAATCATTAGACAATGATCCCCACCACTCATCGCGCCACTTTTCGTTATCGGTATATCTCTTAGCCATTTACAACCTCTTTTAGTTCTTCCATTGTGTCAAATAGTGTTGGTACGTTCATCTTAACCTCGGCTGCTTTGCAGTAATGAACACCATCTAAAAATGAAGTTGGATTGAGTTCAAAGCCTACTCCATACCGTTCGAGTTCTATTGCAATTTTTGGAACACTAAACAGTCCGGCAAAGGGGTCAAGAATAATATCGCCCTTGTTACTCATTTGCACGATAACCCGGCCCACTAAATCAAGTTGGAAAGGACAGATGTGCATTTCTTTTCCGAGGCTCCATTGTGATCCGTTAAGGGTTAGCATTCGGG
Source organism: Cyclobacteriaceae bacterium (assembly GCA_049306095.1). Classification (GTDB taxonomy): domain Bacteria; phylum Bacteroidota; class Bacteroidia; order Cytophagales; family Cyclobacteriaceae; genus UBA2336. The sequence continues at coordinate 22,278 of JBAQPU010000019.1, read as the reverse complement.
TTATATCAGTCCAAACATCTTCACTCCATGATGCAGGCTGAAGGAGCATAAAACCGGATGGTAGTTTACCCGCAGCTTCTAACGTTTCGCCTACCTTTACGTGATAATCGAAATCATATACGCACGTTTCGGTGTACTTTCTGAATGTTTGGAATATCTGATCATGTTCAAGGTTGAGCCATTCTTCCGGTGCAAGTAATCGGTTACCGTTGCTACGTGCGTAACCGTGAGCATCTACCTGCCACTTGGCACGGGAGTAACCGTTTTCATTCAACCACTTTTTATCTGATGGTGACCATTCTTTTTTTTCCTTGAATACCGGAATATCTGAATAGGCTTTTGTAGTATCGGTTTGGGGTTTTCGGAATAGTAGCAGATATTCTGGCATACCTACTCCCATCTTAGAGCCGTCTTTGCATTGCTCAGTCCAGCCGAGGCGGTAAGTTTGATTATTTTCCCTCACTACATCGGTTACAATGGTTTTCATACCAAGATATCCGAACCCGTGTTTTATCATATGTGTGATACAATCGAGGTGAAAGGGGTAGGTTGTTTGAAAACCTAAACCATTCATGCCACCAGGGATAATACGATCTTTCACATGCAGCGCATAGATGCGACCCGGTATTAGTGCCCTGAATAGTTCAGGTGTTAAAAAGTCCATTTGATCGAAGAACTCTTTTGAGTTATCGGTATGCCCAAAGTCGGCATAGTTTGGTGAGTATTCGTATTGGTTGGCAAAAGGCCAGCTTGTGAGGATTAGCCCTATGCTATTAGTTTCAAGTCTTTTGCTCTCGGGTACGTTATCGGTTTGAACTGCTTTAAAGTTTTTACCCAAAACCTCTACCCTTTCGATGCCCATTTTACGGGTAAGGTGTTGAGCCATTTCAACATGATTTAGCCCATACTTTTTGATAATCTCGGTCATACGTTTTACAAGTTCATTGTGTTGGTTCCACTTTCTTTCAAGTTGTTTTCTGATATGCCTCTCGGCTTCGGTATAAATCAAGTCGATACGGATATGGTTTTCACCAAAACGGTTGGCCTTCATCCCATACCTGTATATTCTGTGGAGGCTTTGGATAAAGTCGTTGAACTTAAACCCTATACCGGCATATAAACTCCATCCACATTCGCGCTGAAGGTTGCACCCGGAACCGAGCATGGTAGGTTTTGCGTTGAGGTCTGATATTTCACCTGCCATAAACCGTTCAATAATATTCTCACGGTCTTCCAAATCTTGTGAGCCGTAAACGCTTACTGATTCGGGTATGGCTTTCTCGATGGTGTGGCGTTCACTTTCAAGGTCGTGCCAGATGATTTTATTTTCGTTTGGATATAGTGCCCTTAGTTCATAAACCTTTTTAATACGATCGTGGAGGCTTTCTCTCTTTTCCTGGGCTGATCCTTCCAGACCTACGGCATTATCTTTGAACATGCGATGCTGGCCGTCTTTCTCCATGCCAGCCGTTGAGTGATCGGTTTTAATTTCATGCCAATTAACGCATGAAGAAGTTGGCGTAAGTTCTTCCAATTCATACCCCGCATCATCCTGAATGTTTCCGGTAATATCTGAAGGCTTTTGAACGAACAGTGCCCATGAAGCAACCCATAACCAAAACTCTTCTTCCTTATGTGGATAAAGTGTGAGTTTATCGGCTTGGGTAGAATCTCTTTTAAAGAACCTTGTTTTTGCCTGGCTTACATCCATGATTCCGAGAAAGTCGGCATAGGCCAGTAGTTCTATGTATTCGTTTGGGGAAGGTGTTGCGGTGGCCACGAAACGGTAATTAACCCGATCAGTTCCTTTGCGGTTTCCGAGTGGGCCACCGTCACCGGTAAACAGTCGCATAAACTCGCGGAATGTTTTTGAACCACCGAAACCTCGTAGGATTGACGCTTCATCTAATGAGGCAACGGTAAATAGCCGAGGGTCCATTTTGCCATCACGAATAGTTTCGTAGTTGGTAATGTAGATACCTGTTTCATCTGCTTCTTCAATTCGCCTGATGAACTTTGGAGGGGTTTTCCATTTGAGTCTTTCTTTTGCATCACGTATAAATTCAGCGCGAACATTAAGAGGGCACACAATCAAACCTCTTCCGCCTGTTTTTGAAAGAATGATGCGGATAGTTTCTAATTGAGTGACTGTTTTATGAAGCCCGAAACGTGCAAAGCAAGCTCTGCGGCCACCGTTAACGAGCCATTTAACCATAAGCTTGTTATGAGGCTTTAATGCAGGATTTATTTCAGCATCGTCTACATCAAACCCTGACTTACCGGCCAGGCGTACTTTGCTTTTTAAGAATTGTTCATATATCATTTTATCGAGTTTTAAAAGATGCGGATTACCGGTTTCCCTCTAAAATCAAAACCTGTTTTTTAGGTTTATATTTATCCGGGTTCCGCACCAGTGTTTTTTCTTATGTTTTTTCTTATTGCTCTGTTTTAGGTTTAATAAATCGGCTAAAAACAGGCTTATTTACCTCCTTATCATATAGCACATACTTCACATTATGGCGTTTACCATTTTCGGTACGGATGTCATAATTTTCTTTTCGGAGGTTATGAATAATGGTACTGAGGTTCCAACACCCGGCATGGGTGAGGGCTGTTTGTTTATTGATAGACCCGTAGCGTTTCAGGTAATTCAGTACTTTTTGTTTGATGGATATGTCTTTCAATTTTGTTCGCATGTACTTCTGTTAAATATGGTTTGTGTTGTACTTTATCTCCGTATTTTTCATGGCACTGTCGGCACAAGGCCATGAGGTTTTCTATATTATCTTTTGTTTTACTGCCGCCCATACCCCGTGCGTTAATGTGGTGGATGTCTGTTGCCTGAGCTTCGCATATTTCGCATGGTATAAAGGTGGAGGTATCGTAACTAAAGTATTTCAGGTACAATCGTGTGTGTTTTTGCATTCTTATTTTCGGGCATACTTTATAAAAAACATGAGGCACGAAATAGTTACAATAAACAGTGTTACAATTTCGGGGGCCACATTATCAATATGGTTTAGGATTACCGGTGACAGCATGGTTATGGTTATAAGTCCGCAGATGCTTCCGGTTACTGCAATGCAGAGAAGTAGCAAATCTCTTTGGTATCGTTTGTTTACCATGTGTTGGTACTTTTGGCGGTGATTAAATGATGATGGTCTCATGACTTTTTTATTTTTGTGAACCTATTGCTGGCATTCGTTTGTGGTACATTTTCATTCGGGTGGAGGCACCGAGTTTTGATTCTGGTTTTTCGGGTTTTATTCGTACCCTTTTCTGGCCAATCCATTTTTCTATGCTTTCGCTGAATACAAATGAGTAATCGTGTTTTTGAAATTTATTGAAGTCATTTCCGGCTCCAATTTTGTTAATGTGTGGTTGTTTACGTTGGCTCATGATCGGATTTGTTTACCAATGAAGATTAGGACTGTCATGTTTAAAAAATTGCAGAGGAAGAGTACAAACAGGAGTAACAACTGTTTTAGAAAACTCCAGTTTTGGGTTAGACCTGCGAAGTACACTACCATTACAGAGATAAGACTGCTAAACACTGCCCATAGAAGGCTAACGAGTATATCCATTGATGTTTTTCATTGTACCATTCTTTCAAGTTGTTCAAACAGTTGTTTTTTACGGTCCATCTGGCCTTTTATAAAGCTGATGGTGCATAAACCCTTGCCGTTATTTTCGAGTGGTATGTTATTGATACTTACCAAGCGGATGGGGTCTGTTGCCTGAGTATTAATTTCTTGCAACCCACTTAACAGGCAGTTATCGATAAGTGCTGAAATTGTGAGAAACTTTTTTATTGTTTCTTTTTCACTATCTGTCATATAACCTGGATTGTTTTTACCCGTAGTTCGTTTGTGTAGAATGTGCCCCGTTTACCCTCGGCTTTTTTGCCGTTGAGGTAGCAGTTGATGGTTACTTCTTTGCCCAGGAGTTCGGAAAGTTTAAACCGATCGGACTCACCGGCACTGTATGCGCGCATGAAGTAGTGATGTGTTCTTTCATGCTCTTTACTGGAGAGTATGAAGTCTACAACAAAGGAGTTTTGTAGTTGGCGCTCGTCCTTAATCAGTTCGATTTGCCCTGATATTTTCAATGGTTCAATCACAGTTTTGTTAGTTTGGTGAAGTCGATATTTTGGTTTTTAAGAATTTTTTCGAGGTTGATTACTACGAGGCTGCAAATGAGTTGCGCGGTTGCACACTTGCTTATTTGAGCGTAACTGGTAAATTTTTCGATCATTTCTTTTAAGTCAATCGCCATACTGTTGTTGATGATTTCCTGTTCGGTTAAATCATCTTTGTACTGGCCGAGAGCTACGCTTAGTTTGTGGATTTGTGCAGCTGCTTCGTTTACATACTCTTTAGGGTAGTTACCTGCTTTGTAGTTACCCATGAGCATTTGATAATTTTCTGCATTAATTGCAAAATCAGATTCTTTGAGGTAGTTCATTTTTGTATGAGGTAAAGGTTGTTTTGAAGTATTTGTGTACGTTGTGCCAGGCGCATGTTATGTTCGGCTTGTTCGACCATACGTTCGATAAAGCTGTAGTTCTTGCTTTTTCCTTTTATAATGTTGTGTGCCTGCCTTTCTGAAATCATGGCTTTTAAGGCTAACTTTTTTATATCGCCACGATCGAGCCAGCGTAATATTGTTTCCATATCGATGGTAAGGTTGTTCAAGCGGCAGCTTGTTTGCTTAATTCTGGAAACAACACGGTTTGAACGGGCACTAACTCATACCACCCCACCCTCTTTTTTGTTATTGGGCATTCGCGTTCAAAGGCTACTCGTACTATTTGTTTGTTCCATTGGTTTATCCACCGGCCCCGCGGATCTGTTTTGCTGAGGTTGGTAATAGCCCTGCGTAAACTCACTAAATCAATTTCGTAACCCGTGGCATTCATAACCCGGTACAACATGCGTATGGTGTGTGGTTGGCCTATGTCGCGCATGTAGGTTATTACTCTTTGATTTTGCCTGCTGGCATGCTCGCCTTTTATATGGGCGTGATACACGGCTGATGAGATGTTGTTTCGTGCCATAATCAATAGATTGAATAGTAGGTTGATTCAACTTCTTTTATTTCTCCTTCGAGTAGTTTCATTTTTTGTTCGGCAGGTATGCCCGGTGTACGAATGATGCCTACAATGTGCGCCCAGTACTTACGCCTGATGTGGTGGTATTTGTACAAGAAGTAATCGATACTAAGCAGAAGCCCAAGTACAAGGCCAACCATGAGTATGGCATAAGGGAATGTTACAATTGCATTGTACTCTTCATTGCTGGTTGCCAGTATTTTCTTTAGGGCATCAGCAACACAAAACCCAAGCGGAGCAGAAAGCAAGTAACTGGCCTTGTATCGTGCGGGGAACAGGAAGAATATACCCAGTATGGTGAAAAACGTGAGGAGGTTGCCCCGCAACCCAACAAACAGGTTAAAGTAGTTAACAAAAAACCAGCCATCGACCACAACTGTTTTATCGAAAAAGGTGTAGAGTGTACCCGATAATGGAGCTATGGCAAGCATTAAAAAAAGTGCAGTCAATAGCCGGTTATTACTACTTAACTCCGCCACCAGGGCTACAAGGGAAGCACGTAGAACCTGGCTCGTTGCACGGGCATACCGGAGTAACTGTCTCTTCCTGGCAAGCAAAGAAGAACGTAAGGCTTGCCACGATTGCCGCTGCCAGTAGCCATAGTTTAGTTGACTTTTGCATAGTGGTTGTTGTGTTGTGTTTGTTAGTTTCATGGTGGGCATTGTTTTCATGGTGGGTAATGGTATCAGGTTAAAAAATTCAGGCTGCTTCTCTTTCGAGTTGTTGCAGGCCCAGTTCGATGGCTTGCATGTAAATGTTTAGCACGGTTACATCTTGGTTTTTTTGAAGTGCCAGTTTTCGCTTTATGGCATGTGCCCGCCCGTGTTGTTCAATTGGCATGTTTAACCTTACACAGGTTACGGTTCGGCCATTTTCTAATGTTGTTTCCATTGGTATATTGTGTAATGATGTGGTAAAGTAAAGATTTTCTTTACCTATTTGTCAAGAAAAAGTAAAGATTTTTTATTACCTGTATGGATTTGGGTGCTAACATAAAGGCAATCAGAAAGTTAAAAAACCTATCCCAAGAGGAATTAGCCACGAAAATTGGCGTTCAGAAGCAACATATTTCCGGATGGGAGAATAATAAGTACCAACCAAGTAAAGATAATCTTGACAAATTAGCGTTGGCTTTAGGCATCAAACCGATTGATGTTTACAATTATTCAGCAGAAAAACATACAATTGTAAGTGAACCCTCGTTTAAGTACGAAGCTGCAGTAACGGATATTGAGGAGGTAAAGGTGCCGTTGGTCGAATACCGGGCATATGCTGGCTATTTACGGGGTTATGCCGATCAGGAATACATGGAGTCTTTACCTACAATTACAGTTGAGCGTGAAATGGTGCGCGGTGGGCACTATGTTTGCTTCACACTTATGGGCGATAGCATGGATGATGGCACCTGGCGGGCCTTGCTGGACCGTGATAAGGTATTGGGTAAAGAGCTTCAGCGCCACCACTGGCAAAATAAAATACACCTGAATAGTTACCCGTTTATTATTGTACATAAATCAGAGGGCATCGTTTGTAAGGATATTACTGCCCACGATATAGAAAAGGGTATTATTACCGTGCATAGCCGAAACCCGATTTACGATGACTACCAAATGAACTTAAATGATGTACTTCAGATTTTCTTTGTGGTGCAGTTGGTTGGCCGGGGAATGAAGAGTTGAATTGAAAAAAACCTTTTACTATGAAGCCATTATTAGCATTCATCTTTTTGCTTCCATCTTTAGTTAATTATGCTCAGGTTATTGATAAAGACCAGAAGGATGATTTTACAAAAACTCGGATTGTAACAACCAAGCAATTTTCAGGTAGTACACTAAGAAAAGATGATTACATTGATACGAATAATAGTTTAGTGATTTCTGCTGTATACTCCAAAGATGATAAGGGTGCCATACTCTACGCTATAAACATTGGCATTGTAGTAAAAGGAATAAATTATGGATGCTTATCGGAGTATAACGGTAAAATGATAATTCTACTTGAAAATGACTCAACTATTGAGGCAAAACAGTTTTCCACAACAAATTGCGATTCTAATTATTTACCTGCTCAATACTTACCTTTATCTGAAGCAGATCACAATAACCCTGTTTGGAGCGAACTTGTTTTAGAAAATATTGAATTGCTATCATCAAAAAAAGTTAAAAAAATTCGCGTGTATGCAACCGAAGGCTATAATGATTTTGAACTAAAACCGGAAAAGCAAGATGTGTTAATAAGACATCTTACTCTTATTAAATCAAGGTTATAGCATATCCACCAGCTTTTTCTTTTTAGCAATATCTAATGAGGCAACGTAACGCTCGGTAGTGCTAAAGGTACTATGGCCAAAGGTTTCTTTAATATCGCGGAGGTCGGCCCCGCTCTCAAGCAATGTTGTGGCTACCGTGTGCCTGGCAGTGTAGGTGGTAATTTTAAAAGGCATTTTTAGTTTGCTTGCAATTTTACTGAGCGTTGCATTTGTTTTCTTAATCCAGTCCTGGATCATTAACCGTTGCTTGGCTTTACTCTCTTGGCCAGTAATAATACCAAACAGAAAGGGATTATTCGTTCCATACTTTTTTATGATGTCTATTGCTTCTTTTCTAAGTGGTACCGCTAATGGGGTTTGAGTGCGGTCGGTAGTGGAGGTTTTTTTGCGGAGGTAAACCATAATACCTCCCGAAATATTATCACCACACAGGTATGCCATATCACTAAAATTCATACCATTGCAATAGTAGCTGAAACACCAGTGGGCATGAGCCCTTTTCTCTTTTTCGTTGGCCCCTTTATAGTTGACAAATTTTGTCTTGTCATTTTTTGTCAACGCTTTTTTGAAGTTATTGCTTTGAGGGATTGTGTACTTACCCGCACCAAAGGGGTATTGGTCCCTGCTTAAAATTCGCCTGGCAATGGCAATGTTAAAGATATGGCGTAGGTTTCGTAAGTAAAGCCCAACAGTTGTAATACTGTTACCCTTTTCACCGTCTTTCTTTTTCCTCCATCCCTCATGCTTCATCCAATGTTCATACCGCTTTAACCAAGCCTCGTCAATAGCGTGGAGGTTGGTAGAAGGACTGAAAGCCTCAAAACTTTTTGAAGCACTATCATAAACCGATGCACTGGCAAATTGGCCAGCCTTGTTGAGGTCGCTTATTTTCTCCCTGAATAATTGTGAAAGATTACCCGCAATAGTGTACTCACCGGTGAACAATACCTTAAACAATTCAGGCGTTACATAAGGGTTTGTACTAACAATGTCGTATGCCTTATTTTCAAGTTCTCTAATTTTATCTTTGATTTCCGAGTGCGCATTTTTATGTTTGCCCGTTGTTAACTTTTTGAACGCTTCTTCTGTGAAGTGTAAGCCAGTGGGAAAGTATCTTTGATCCCAAACTTTTTTTGTACCGATGAACTTTGTGAACGTTACCCTGATTGTTAATGGAGATTTACCAGACTCTAAAACCCTGCGGGTATCCAGGTATAATGAAACGGTAGGTTTCTTTTGCATAGAATTTCGCATAGAAGATAGGAAATATACCTGAAATTAACATGAAATTTAACAGTACAGTATCCTATAAAAAACAAAGGAAAGCCACAAATTTTAGCTTTCCAGTGTGTTTTGAGTAGTGGACCCGGAGGGAGTCGAACCCCCAACCTTCTGATCCGTAGTCAGATGCTATATCCATTAAGCCACGGGTCCTTGCTGATTTTTGGACTGCAAATGTAAATAATTAATTTACTCCTCCCAAAAAGGACATTTGATACCCTTAACAAAAAGTCTATTTTTGTGCCTCGTTTTACTACTAAATATAGTGCGTAATGATAAAAAAGGTATTGTTTCTTGCTCTGCTTTCCTCCATTAGCTTACATGCTCTGTCTCAGTCAGATACCCAAGCAACCGAAAAGAAAAAAGGCCGCCCGAACATTCCTGGAACTTTCGCTATTGATCTGGGTCTAAATTTTCCTACCGAGAAGGAAAATTTCGAGACCAATCCCTTTGGCTCCCGTACCCTCAATATTTATTACTACTACGACTATCGAATCGGAAAATCCAATTTCAGCCTGCATCCCGGAATTGGCCTGGGGTTGGAGCGATATAAGTTTAGTAACGACCGCACCCTTGACTACATTCCCGGCCCTAATTCACCCTTCGATACCCTGCGGATGGTCCCTGTTTCAAGTGTGGTTCCGCTTGCATCCAGTTTAAAGAAGACCGGTCTTATTACAAACTATGTTGATATACCATTAGAAGTTCGTTTCAGTGGAAACCCTGAAGATCCGGCACGCAGTTTTAAAGTTTCGCTGGGATTTAAGTTTGGCGTGCTCTACGAATCTTTTACTAAAATCAAATACCGGGAAAACGGAGAAACCAAAAAACTGCTGGACAAAGAAAATTTCGAACTGAACCCGATTCGCTATGGAGCACTTTTCAGAGTAGGGTTTGGAGGCTTTTCTCTTTATGCAAACTACACCATTTCTCCTTTGTTCAAATCAGGAAAAGGTCCCGATGGCGCAAAGATCAACAACTTTACTGCGGGATTAACACTGGCCGTATTCTAGTTGTTGACATTGCCAGATAGGGCAACCCCGGCCTGGCAGTTTCGACTTCCTACTTTCCCAAAAACTCAGGCCTGCGTTTTTCAAGAAAGGCTGTAACGCCTTCTTTATAATCATGTGACCTTCCGGCAATCTCCTGGCAGTATGCTTCGTATTCCAGCATTTCCTCAAGTGTACTTGTTGTCGATTTATTCAGCATTTTTTTGATCAAGCCAATTGAACGGGTCGGGGCTTTTGCAAAGTAATCGGTATATGATTTAACTGTACTGTCCAACCGGTCTGCAGGAACTGATTGATTTATTAATCCCATTGCCACTGCTTCAGCAGCCTTTACACGCGTACCCATGCTACACAACTCAAATGCTTTGGCCATACCTACCAATCGGGGAAGAAAATAAGAAGACCCGGAATCAGGCACCAGGCCGATATTAATAAATACTTCAATGAGCGTTGCTTCCTCCGCGGCCACAATAATATCACAAGCCAGCGCCAGTGAACAACCTGCTCCTGCCGCTACTCCATTTAACCGACATACAATAGGTTTGGGAAGTGAACGCATAGCGTTAATGATGGGATTATAGCGCTTGTGTAAAGATTGCAAAAATGAGCGCTTCTGATCACCCGATGCCGCTTTCAAATCCTGCCCCGAGCAGAAAGCTTTGCCTTCACCGGTAAGCACTAATACCCGAACGCTTTCATCTTTCGAAGCTGCTTTTAGTGCATCCTGTAATTCATAAGTTATCTCATCGTTCAGGGCATTATAAACATCCGGTCGGTTCAGTGTAATGGTAGCAACACCCTGTTCAACCCGGTATTTCAAAAATTGATGCGTACTCATTGTAGTTGTATTTAAAATAGTAGAAACATTCCTGAGAGGCCAATGGCCAAGCCTGTTATTCCGCCAACCCAAACTTCCCGTGTGGTGTGAGCATTTAATTGCAAGCGAGAAGACATAACAATTCCGGCAAGCACAATCATCATAAGTGTTGGAATAAACAGAGTATTGTCTTCAGCAATCCAATTGAAGGAAATTAAAATTCCTACTATTCCGGAAATTCCTAAACTATGGATGCTGATTTTATATACGAAAGTAATAACGGTTGCCGCTATTACCAGGCAGTCGATAATCAAGAATAACTTAAACATACTATCAGCGGTGCTGATGCGCGTTTTTACCGAAAACACATAGGTAACCAGACAATATATAATAGTAATAAGAAAGAAGGGGCGAATTCGTTCTCTTCGATCTTCCATCGTCCAGGAAGAAATCGTATTCAATGCTCTCAAAAAGAAAATGTTTATAGCCGGAAGTAAGAAGGTGAGAACGAAAATAAAGGAAATAAGCCACCACCGCGAGGTGGTTGTAAAGGGATACAGCGCTGATGGAAATACAAATGACAACAAACCAAAGAGATATGTTGTTAACAGCAATGGATGAAAAACAACTGAGATAACGCGCGCCAGGGTGTTCACTATTTCAATTCTTTACGTAACCTCGCTACCGGCAAATTCAGCTGTTCGCGGTATTTAGCAACCGTGCGCCTGGCGATATTGTAACCTTTATCATTGAGGATCTTTTCCAGTTTGTCATCGGAAAAGGGTTTATTCTTATCCTCGCCCTCTATAATATCTTTAATGATTTGCTTTACTTCCCGGCTGCTCACCTCTTCACCTGAATCGGTGGCAATGCCTTCCGAGAAAAAGTACTTCAATGGATATATTCCAAAGTCGGTTTGAATGGCTTTGCTGCTGGCGACACGCGATACCGTTGAAATATCCATGTTAATCATTCCGGCAATATCCTTAAGGATCATTGGCTTAAGCTTTGTCTCATCGCCTTCCTGAAAAAAATCGTATTGAAAATCAACAATCGCCTGCATCGTTCGCAACAATGTATGCTGGCGTTGTTTTATCGCATCTATAAACCATTTTGCGGCATCCAATTTTTGCTTGACAAACGTAACCGCTTCTTTTAGTTTCTTATCTTTCTTGTCACCCTTATCGTATGCTTTAAACATCTCAGTATACGATTTACTGATGCGAAGTTCCGGAGCATTCCTGGAATTCAGTGCCAGTTCAAGCTTTCCGTTATTATTGGTCAGAATGTAATCCGGCATGATGTACTGATTCTTGACTATGCCGGTCGAACTGCCACTTCCGGGTTTTGGGTTAAGCTTAATAATAACTTCCATGGCATCGCGCACAAATTCTTCATCTTCGGTGCCAAGCTTTTTCTGGATTTTCTGATAGTGCTTCTTTGTAAACTCTTCGAAACACTCACTTATTATTTGTTTCGCCACTGCCACATCCACATCATGTCCGTTGTCCATACGGTCTAGCTGAAGCAACAGGCATTCCTGCAGGTTTCGGGCAGCAATGCCCGGTGGGTCAAAGGTTTGAATTTTTTTCAGGACAGATTCCACCTCATCCACAGTGGTTTCAATCCCTTGCGAAAAGGCAAGGTCATTCACAATAGCTTCCAGTTCCCTGCGGATGTATCCGTCCGATTCAATACTTCCAACCAGTTGCTTTCCAATGGCAACCTGATGATCATTCAGTCCTAAATATTCAAGCTGAGACATCAGTTGTTCGTGCAAACTAGTGGCCATGGGTATAGGCATTTCACGATCCTCCTCGTCTCCGCCCCCATCGCTCTGCATTTTATATCCAATGGAGTCATCCTCTCCCAGGTAGTCTTTCAAATCTACCTCTTCTTCTTTTTTGGCCTCCGTCTCATCAAACTCCTCCTGTTCAGTCTTATCCTCAGGCTCATCCTCGCCCTCTTCCAGGGCTGGGTTTATTTCCAGTTCCTCCTCAATCCTGTTTTCCAGTTCGGCAGTAGGTACCTGTAACAGCTTGATAAACTGAATCTGCTGGGGCGACAGCTTTTGTTGTAATGACTGACTTAAACCAAGTTTCTGCATCGTCCGTTTCCTCGTATAGACTGCAAATTTATCAAATCAGTCTGTTCTGGAAAATTGATCTGCGGGTTAAAAGTCTTTTGATAAAACTTACAAATTGTCGTTTTTTGCACCTCATTCCGCTAATCGCTATCCGTTTATCGTTACCATTATTTTGTACGGCATTACGGTTAACTATTAACGGATAGCAAATAATTATTTATGAAAAGGACTAAGATAAAAGAACTGCTTTCACTCACACCATCGGCTCAAGCCATTACCGTTCAGGGATGGGTTCGTACATTTCGTAACAATCAATTCATCTCTATAAATGACGGATCGACCATTCAAAATGTACAGGCCGTTATCGAATTAAATTCGTTGGATGAAACTACTCTAAAAAGAATCACAACGGGTGCTTGTATTTCAGTAACCGGTGAGCTGATTGCCTCTCTGGGGAAAGGTCAGGCTGTAGAAGTTAAAGTAAAGAGTCTCGAAATTCTGGGAGATTGTGATCCTGAAAAATATCCTTTACAATTAAAGAACAGACCTAGCCTGGAATACCTGCGTGAGATCGCCCACCTTCGTCCACGTACCAACACGTTCGGTGCGGTTATGAGGGTACGCCATGCAATGGCTTTTGCCATTCATAAATTCTTTAATGATCGTGGTTTCAGTTATATCCACACACCCATCATCACCGGTTCGGATGCGGAAGGCGCAGGAGCCATGTTTCGGGTAACAACGTTAGATGCCAATAAGCCTCCGCTTGATGAGCGAGGTCATATTAATCACAAAGAAGACTTTTTTGGGAAAGAAACTAACCTTACCGTATCAGGTCAATTGGAAGGTGAGACGTACGCTTTGGCTTTGAGTGAAATCTATACATTCGGACCAACTTTCCGTGCCGAAAATTCAAATACAACAAGGCACCTTGCTGAGTTTTGGATGATTGAGCCAGAGATGGCTTTTTATGAGTTAAAAGATAACATGGAGTTAGCAGAGGCATTTTTAAAATACCTTTGCAAGTACGCACTCGACAACTGTGCAGACGACCTGGACTTTTTGAACAAGCGTGCACAGGAAGAAGAAATGACAAAGCCGCAAGATCAGCGCAGCGAACTAGGTTTACTGGACCGTTTACGCTTTGTTGTTGAGAACGATTTTCAACGCCTTACTTACACAGAGGCCATTGATATTCTGAAAAACTCAAGTCCGAATAAAAAGAAGAAGTTTCAATACCTGGTTGAAGAATGGGGTGTTGATCTGCAATCGGAGCACGAGCGCTATTTGGTTGAGAAACATTTTAAGAAACCCGTAATTCTATACAACTACCCAAAAGACATCAAGGCCTTCTACATGCGAATGAATGAAGACAATAAAACTGTTGGTGCTATGGATGTGTTATTTCCGGGAATTGGAGAAATCATTGGTGGTTCACAACGAGAAGAGCGCTACGAAAGGCTGTTGAAACGGGTTCAGGAACTCAACCTTCCTGAAAAAGAGCTTTGGTGGTACCTGGAGTTGCGCAAATTTGGTTCGGCACCACACAGCGGTTTCGGATTAGGTTTTGAACGACTGATCCTTTTCGTTACAGGCATGACAAACATCCGCGATGTTATACCTTTCCCACGGTTCCCTGGAAGCGCTGAGTTTTAATTTGTTTACTTAATCTTAAAGGCTAGCAAAGGAACTTTGCTTTGGAAAGCCATCTCTTTCGTTAAGCTTCTTTTAAAAAGCTTTTCGAAAAAATTCTGATGATGGGTAAACATTGTTACTAAATCAGCTTTGAGGTAACCAACAAATGCTTCGATGGCCACATCCACTTTTTTGCCTTTTTCAATAGTGACGGTGCTTTTCCTGTAATCAAGTTTCTTGAGGGTCTTCTTCACAATCACCTGCAGGTTTTCTATATCGCTACCCTTTTCAGCTACATGAAATACGTGAAGGGTTGAGTCAAAAATCTTTAAATAAGGAAGCATCACCTTAACCTCGCGTTCGAAGTGTTTTAAATCAGACGCATACGCTACATTTTTTAATGTTTTGAAGGTACCATGCTCAGGAACTACCAACACAGGAACTGAACTACCATCCAAAATAGATACGGTATTGCTGCCCAACATAACTTTTGTAACCCCTGTTGCCCCTCTCGTGCCCATCACAATTAATCCGGAACGGTTTTTCTTCGCAAAAGATTTTACTGTATCGCTAAATGAATTTCCTTTTTCAATCTTAAATACGATAGGGGTTGATGTTTTATTTTGTTTCGTTGCCTCTTTAACGATAGGAACGAAATCCTCCTCCGCCTTCTGTACCAGATCCCGCTCAATGGCTTTGATCCGCTGACTCAGGCCTCCATGTACGGGTTCAACAACATTCGAAATGACATGCAATAGCGTAACCTTTCCATCAATTTTATTCGCCATTTTAATAGCATAGTCGATGGCTACTTTAGATAACTTGGAGAAATCGGTAGGAACAAGGATGTTAACCATACAAAGCAGATTTTAACTCCTTTAAATTAGTCAGTAATCAGAAATAAGCGTAAAATCTTGCCGATCTTTTTTCAGGAAGGCATCGAAAATAGCAGAGCAGGTGTACCCATTATAAAAAAGATGTCCCGGCTTTAGCAGCCAGGACAATCCTTTAAGGGTTATTGAGTTTTATTGAGAGGTCTACTTGTTGCTCATTTTTTCCATCTCCTTGTCGAAGGTTTCTTTAAACTTCTCATAATCATAGTCGATTTTGAGGCGCTCATCCTTCGACAGGTTTTCGTTGTATTTCTGCACAATGTCGCTTGCTGAAAGTTCGATGGCTACATAGGTTCGGTATCCACCTTTGTCGGTTTGAACCTGCTTCTCGCAAATCATTTTAATGCCCGACAAGGTCTGATCCACGATTGTCCGGTTTAACTGCTCGAAACGTTCTTCCAGATCTTCCTTATTATTAAACTCACGTGAGTTCACATAGTTATCGGTAACAGTCTTTACAGTTGACTGAATGGCAGCCGCTAACTCAGCACGGGCATTATCCATAGCCTTCTTCTTTGACACAACAAGATCAGAACTTTCACCTAACGAATTAGCGCGAAAGAAAGATTTATTGGTAAAGTAATCCGGGCCTGAACACGGGATATTAACTTCTTTTTCGCCTTTGGGCAGTTTCTCTTTTCCTTTACAGCCGATCATCACGGCACCGGCCAGGGCAAAGAGAAAAACAGAGGAGTACGTTAATTTTTTCATTTTTTGAGCTATTTGGTTATGTAAGTTACTGTGTTACAATTTTAAGACCAACTTTATTGGTATGAGTTTAAAGTTTATTGAAGAACATTATTCAAAAGTTCGCTTAATCGTTCCTTTTCAAGCATTTCAAGGGCTTTATTATACGCATCCTGACTGGATTTATCATAATCCAATCCATAGCCTTTAACGCGATCCAGGGTTGTGGCATAAATTTCCTTCCCCTCACGAAGTGCAGTTACCCGAATAACTCCTGTTAAGTAGGTTACATAAATGCTGCCCGAAACAGAACCCTTTTCAGAATCGGCAGACACTTCAAACAACAAGTCTGCTTCGCCCTTATTTCCGGTAAACTCAAAACCCGAATTTGCCAGCAGGTTTTTTAACCGGTTGCTAATCTGAAAATTGCTCTTCGCCTGACCAAAGCTCTTTTCTTCTGATGTCATAAAGGCTATGGGGCGCTGAACTTTCAAAACGATCTGAGAGGATGGAACCTGCAAACGTTTAGAAATTAAATTATAGACCGGAGAACTGGATCCGCTTATTGCATCGATATTCAATTTTACACCAACGGTTTGTTCTAATTCCCTTGATGTGATTTTACTGATTAAAATTTTTGCTGACCCATCATCGGTTGTCTTGTATTCCGGAAACACCTCACCTTTTCCTTTCTCAAAAGATGCCGTTAAAGGAAGCAACGCAGCAGGTTTATTCAAATCTTTATAAAAAGCATTTGCCGTAACCGTTTGGGCGTTCAGGTTTAGCCTCCGGTTTATCAAAATTTCGGCTGGCGTTACTTTCAGTTGAATCTTATCCAACAGGGTTTGGATTGAAGCATAAATTTCGTTCACCAACAAAATATCTTTTCCGTTTACCTTTACTGCAATGGCTTCACCCAAATATTTCTCTACACTTCTGAATGCCTGAAAATAAAATCCCAACGCTTGCAGGCGCTCGCCTGAGGCATCGGCCTGTTGAGCTTTTTCTAGATAATCGGTTGATAAGATCACCGCATTACGCCTTTGTTCTTCTTTGATTTCGCGGTATCGTTGAATGGAAAGCCGGTAATATACCCAGTAGTTCGAATCATCTTCCCACGCACCAGCCTGTTCAAACTCTTCGATTTCATCAGCCGCGGTAGTTTTAATAATTTGTTCGTATTGCTCCCGAAACTCCTGGTTATCTTCAAATGTGCTTAACACAGAAGAACTACTGACATTAACTTTTATTTCGGAAACCAAATCTTCCAGGGCTGACTTCTTGGCTTCCTGCACATAATTATTATTTCCGGTTTTGTTGCTATGGCCAATGCCGGTGTAGTACCCGGGCTGAGAGGGTTTCGCAGAAAGCCAGGCCGGCTTGGGATTAAGCGGCTGCTGAACTTTAGGACTGCAGGCAAAAACAAAGAGAAAAAAAACAGTAAAAAAACGGTTCACAAAATATAGTTAAGATTAAAGCGTTTTATCAAATACCACTACCATGCCAATTTTAAAATACAAGCAAATCTAAGGTAAAAGTGGTACAGAATGTTAACCTGATTTTCTAAATTACTATCAAAATATACCCATCATGAGAATAATTGGTGTAGGAATCATCGTGATTCTGTTAGGTGCTTGTCAGGAAAATGAAGCAGTAAAAGATGATTTTACAGGAAACGAGCTCGTCTATACGCTGGAAGCCGGCTCTGTGTACCCGGTTAACGGAACCGCCATATTGAAGGAAAGAAAAGATGGTTACACAACCGTAATAATTGAAGTGTCGGGCACCGAAGGAAATATTGAACATCCCGTTCACCTCCACCTGGGCGATATTTCTGCACCGGGAGCTGAGGTTACAGCCTTGTTGAACCCTGTTATTGGAAAAACCGGAAAAAGCGAAACTACCCTGGCTGTACTGGCTGATGAAAGTCCGATCACTTACACAGCGTTAACTAAACTCAATGCCTGTATAAAAATTCACTTGTCTTCTTCCGGTCCTGACCGAGACATTATTCTGGCGGGCGGAAATATTGGAAGTGCTTCCGCTGCCCGAACAAACGGAAGTGTTGAGATGGGAATTTGTAAAAGTGAGTAACAGACGGCTCTTAACCTGCCACTTCAGACTTCGCTTCGACTGTGGTTAACCTTCCCCTCCTGATGTTTGCACCTCGTAGGATGTCATCACAGCCGTGAAGTATTCGCGGTTCATTCTCGCAATGTTGGTCACGCTAATTCCTTTCGGGCACTCCGCTTCACAGGCCTTCGTATTGGTGCATGACCCAAATCCTTCGGCATCCATCTGTGCAACCATTTTCTCCACTCGTTCCTTTCGTTCAGGTTTTCCCTGTGGCAGTAAAGCAAACTGTGAAACTTTTGCGCTAACAAATAACATGGCCGATGCATTTTTACAGGCCGCCACACAGGCACCACATCCGATGCACTGGGCTGCGTCCATTGCTTCGTCCGCTATTTTTTTAGGAATTGGAATTTCATTCGCATCCGGTACCCCACCGGTATTAACGGAAACATATCCACCCGCCTGTTGTATTCGCTCGAAAGCAGTACGATCTACTACAAGATCTTTAATGACAGGAAATGCACTTGCTCTCCACGGCTCAATGGTAATAGTTTCGCCATCCTGGAACGAACGCATATGAAGTTGACAGGTAGTAGTTTGTAACGGACCATGCGGACGACCATTGATGTATAGGCTGCACATACCACAAATACCTTCGCGGCAATCATGATCGAAGTGAACCGGCTCTTCGTTTTTCTTGATTAACTCTGTATTCAGCACATCGAGCATCTCTAAAAATGACATGTCGGGCGAAACATGATTATGCTCGTAGGTCTTAAATCCGCCTTTATCATTTGTATTTTTCTGTCTCCAGATCTTGAGTTTTACTTTCATATCTCTCTAGTTGCTATTCAAATAATAACCATTCCTTATTTATAGCTGCGCTGAGTCAGCTTAACATTTTCAAATTTCAATTCTTCTTTATGAAGTACTTCCGGTTGATTATCGCCCGTGTATTGCCAGGCTGCAGCATACGCAAACAAATCATCTTTACGCATGGCTTCACCGTCTTGCGTGGCTGACTCCTCACGGAAATGGCCACCACAACTTTCAGAACGATTTAATGCATCATCGACCATCAACTCACCAAGCTCCATGAAATCGGCTACCCGATTTGCCTTTTCCAACTCCATATTCAATTCGGTACCGCTTCCGAGCACATTCACATCTTTCCAGAATTCTGCCCGAAGCTCTTGAATTTTCTTTTTCGCCTTTTTTAAACCCTCCTCATTGCGTGACATACCGCAATACTCCCACATGGTAAGGCCAAGCTCACGGTGGAACTCATCCACAGTCTTTTTTCCTTTAACGCTGAGTAACTTGTTCAGGCGCTCGCTGACTTTATCCATCGCTTCTTTAAATTCCGGACGGTCGGTGCCAATACGCTCATAAGGCATAGTGGCAAGGTAATCTCCGATGGTATAGGGTATAACAAAATATCCATCGGCTAACCCCTGCATCAGGGCACTTGCACCTAATCGATTTGCTCCGTGATCAGAGAAGTTACACTCGCCAAGGGCGTACAACCCGGGAACAGTTGTCATCAAATTATAATCTACCCAAAGTCCACCCATGGTGTAATGAACGGCCGGGTAAATCATCATAGGCATTTCATATGGGTTATCGCCTGTGATTTGTTTATACATATCGAACAGGTTACCGTATTTCGCCTCGATTGTCCTTCTGCCATCACGCTTAATAGCATCTGCGAAGTCAAGGAATACTGCCAACCCGGTAGCACCCACACCACGGCCTTCATCACACACATACTTTGCATTTCGGGAAGCCACATCGCGCGGTACCAGGTTACCGAAAGAAGGATATCTTCTTTCGAGAAAATAATCACGATCGCCTTCCGGAATTTTGGAAGCCTCGCTGGCTTTCAATCCCTTGATGGCAGTTTTTGGTACCCACACTCGTCCATCGTTACGAAGCGACTCAGACATTAATGTAAGCTTTGACTGGTGATCGCCCGATACCGGAATACAAGTGGGGTGAATCTGCGTGAAGCAAGGATTACCAAACAGTGCACCCTTTTTATGCGCCCTCCAGGCAGCTGTAGCGTTAGACCCCTTTGCGTTCGTGGATAGATAAAACACATTTCCATATCCGCCTGTGCAAAGCAATACGGCATGGGCACCATGTGCCTCAATTTTTCCGGTGATCAGGTCGCGGGTTATAATCCCTCTCGCTTTTCCATCTACCACTACCAGGTCAAGCATTTCTGTACGATTGTACATTTTTACTTTTCCATTGGCAATTTGGCGGTTTAAGGCAGAATAAGCACCCAATAATAACTGCTGACCGGTTTGGCCCCGCGCATAAAATGTTCTGGAAACCTGAGATCCGCCAAAAGACCGGTTAGCCAGCAACCCACCGTACTCACGTGCAAACGGAACACCTTGCGCCACACACTGGTCAATAATATTCACACTCACTTCCGCCAGACGGTGAACGTTCCCTTCACGGGCGCGATAATCACCGCCTTTAATAGTATCATAAAAAAGACGGTACACGCTGTCACCATCATTCTGATAGTTCTTGGCTGCGTTAATTCCGCCCTGAGCGGCAATACTGTGTGCCCTGCGCGGACTATCCTGAAAACAAAATGCTTTTACATTGTAGCCCAGCTCTCCAAGCGAGGCTGCTGCCGATGCACCGGCAAGTCCGGTACCCACAACAATAACATCATATTTTCTTTTGTTAGCGGGGTTCACAAGCTTCACATTGAACTTATGCTTGCTCCACTTTTCAGCTAAGGGTCCTTCGGGGATTTTAGAATCAAGTACTGACATATACTTTTAGTTGAGAACTATCAATTTGAATAAATTACTTCACCCAGCCGAAGTACATTGAAATCGGCATCAAGGCAAAAATGAAAGGAACAATGATTGCTAATGCTGTTCCAATAAAGCTGATCAACCCATTGTATTTAAGGTGATTTAACCCAAGCGATTGGAATGCACTTCTAAACCCATGAAGCAGGTGCCAGAATAAAGAGAAACACCCTAACACATAAACAATTACCACCCAGGGTGTCTGAAAGGTCTCCATCATTCTGGCATACAAATCAAGTTCTCCTTCCTCCCAGTTGTTAATGCCCTGGCTTACCCGGTTAGGTATCCAGAAATGTGACGCATGGAGAATGAGAAATAACAAGATAAGGGTACCCAGTAACCCCATGCTGAGGCTGTACCAGGTGATATTACGCGGCTGGGTAACTTTTACATATCTCACTGGGCGAGCTTTGCGGTTTTGTGCCGATAACATAAAACCATCAACAATGTGGAACAGGAACCCAAGAACCAACACAACTTCCATCAGGCGGATGACTGGGTTAGTACCCATGAAATGCCCCCAATGCGAGAATGTTTCTCCTCCATCATTATAAAAGATCATGGCGTTGATTGTACAGTGAACCAACAGGAAGGTGATTAGGAACAAACCCGTCAATGACATGATCAGCTTCTTTCCGATCGAGCTTGTGAACATTTTAGTAAACCAATTCATAGGTAATAATTCTAAAGGGAGAAAATGGTCATGCAAAATACTCCCCGAAGCTTTACTAAGCAATGAAGCCTTCGAATTTTAAAAAGTTCTAAATAAGGCGGAAGCAGGAAGAAATCAGAGCAACTGAAACAACAAAAAGATCAGGGAAATGACAACCAACATCACCAACAAAAACCACTCACGTTTAAAAAAATCGCCTACGCGTTTCATACAGCAAAGCATTAAAAGGAAGTATGCTTTGTTTCTTTACGTACAAAATATTGCCAGAATTTTAATTACTTTGATTATCAGTAACTTATAAACATAAAAACCAGGAATAATTTAGTTTTTGACCCAGAAACAGTCTTTATGTCCCATTATGGGAGTAGATTAAGCGAACTAAAGACCTTAATTTTACCTTTTTCAACCACTACTCATTAGGCTCGATGTATTTGATTTTTGACACGGAAACCACGGGTATTCCGCGCAATAAGACTGCCCCTTTATCAGACCTCGAAAACTGGCCAAGGCTGGTTCAACTTGCCTGGCAACTTCACAGCGCTCAGGGAAAGTTACTCTCTCAACACAATTACATAGTAAAGCCTGATGGGTTTGATATTCCTTATAAAGCGGAGCAAATCCATGGAATATCAACAAAAAGAGCACTGGCGGAAGGCCACGACCTTCAAAAGGTGCTTGATGCTTTTAACAAAGACTTAAAAAATACAAAAGAACTCATCGGGCATAACATCGAGTTCGATATTAATATCATTGGTGCCGAACTTCTGCGGAAGCAATTGCCAACCGAAGTATTTCTGCAACTGGCTAAACTCGATACCGGAATTGCTTCCACTGATTTTTGTCAACTCAGTGGCGGTCCTGGTGGCAAGCTGAAAATGCCACGACTGGTAGAACTTCACGAAAA
>JBAQPU010000018.1:0-77840 GCA_049306095.1 Cyclobacteriaceae bacterium | reverse complement strand
GTAAGCTGATGCAGGATGTAGAAATGCCCCTGATGAAGGTGCTTGCCGCAATGGAATACGAAGGGGTGCGCATTGATGAAAAGGCCCTTGCAAAAATGTCGGAAGATCTTCGCCAGGAAAGTGAACGGGTTGAAAGAGAGATTTTCAAAATAGCCGGAGCAGAATTTAACATCGGATCGCCCAAACAACTGGGTGAAATTTTATTTGATAAGCTTAAACTCTCGGAGGGCAAAATCAAGAAAACAAAAACCGGTCAATACGCCACCGGTGAAGAAGTGTTGGTGAAACTGGCAGGTGAACATGCCATTATAAAGAAAATTTTAGACTATCGTGAATATGAAAAACTTCGTTCGACCTACGTAGATGCCTTGCCGAAAATGGTGAGCAAACGGGATGGCCGGATTCATACCGATTACCGCCAAGCCGTGGCGGCTACCGGAAGATTGAGCTCCAACAATCCAAACCTTCAAAACATTCCGATTCGAACAGAAAAGGGAAGGCAAATCAGAAAAGCCTTTGTGCCGAGAGATGAAAATTATCTGTTCATGTCAGCCGATTATTCTCAAATCGAATTGCGCATTGCTGCCTCATTTGCGAAAGATGAAACTATGATTGACGCATTTAAGCACAAGCGCGACATTCACACCACTACAGCAGCGAAGGTTTTTAAAGTACCGATCGAAAAAGTAACGCCCGATATGAGACGCGGGGCAAAGGAAGTGAACTTTGGAATTTTATACGGAAGCACCGCTTTCGGATTGTCACAAAATCTGAATATCACGCGCACCGAAGCCGCTGAAATAATTGAATCGTACTTCAAAGAATTTCCGGCCATCAAGCGTTACATGGACAATTCCATATTGCAGGCGAGAGAGACTGAGTTTGTCGAAACAATTTTGGGGAGAAGACGGTATTTGCGCGACATCAATTCCAGAAACATCACCACCCGCGGGTTTGCCGAACGCAACGCCATCAATGCGCCAATCCAGGGTAGTGCTGCTGATATTATCAAAATCGCGATGGTGAACATTCAACGATGGCTTTTGAAAGAGAAGCTCAGAACAAAAATGATCATGCAGGTGCATGACGAATTGGTGTTTGATCTGCATAAAGAGGAAGAAAAGACAGTGCGCGAAAACGTAGCCAAGCTCATGCAATATGCTGTGCACCTTGAAGTGCCTATGGAAGTTGAAATTGGGGTAGGGGCCAATTGGCTGGAGGCGCATTGAGAATTTTCTTTTACCGCTAAATCGCAGAGACGCAAAGGGTCGTGGACTTTTCTTAGCGTCTTGGCGCCTTTGCGGTTAATCTTTTTTGCCACAAAAACGCCAACATCTTAAGAAGAACGAACAAAGTTGTAAGTTACAAGTATGTCAGTTGCATATGTTAGCTTTCTACATGCCGTATGCGACCGCATATCACAATTAAGTTCCGCTGAAACGTTGAAAAATTATAAGTTGGGGACATCCTGAAATCATCAATCCTGTTTTCGAACTTTGGCTAAAACGAATTTATTTCAAATAAATTTATCAAACGTATGAGAACTCTTTTTCTATTTTTCATCTCGCTTCCATTGGCAGCCCAACAAAACTGGTCTTCTGATCTTATACTGACGCCTGAAAAATCAAATTTTGTAAAAACATCAACCTATGCCGAGGTGATGTCATTTCTGGAGGCCATGAAAGCCAAGAGCAACCAGGTGAATGTAATTTCAATGGGGAAAAGCCAGGAAGGAAAAGAAATTCCGGTAGCCATCCTCGCGAAGCCGGCAATTAAGACTGCTGAGGAAGCGAAAGCCAGCGGAAAGTTTGTGATTTACATTCAGGGGAATATTCATGCCGGTGAGGTAGAAGGAAAGGAAGCGGTGATGATGCTGATGCGCGATATTTTGCTGGGCAATAAAAATCAGTTGCTCGAAAATCAAATCATTTTGTTTGCTCCCATCTACAATACCGACAGCAACGATAAAATGGAAAAAGGCAGAAGACCTTCTCAGGAAGACAGTCCGCTGGAAGTGGGTATTCGCGAAAACAGTCAGGGCCTCGACCTCAACCGCGATGGAATGAAAATGGAAGCGAATGAAACCAATGGATTGTTTCAAAATATAATCAACACCTGGGATCCTCAGGTGTTCGTGGATCTGCACACAACAAACGGAACCTGGCATGCATGGAACCTCACCTGGGCACCAAGCTATCACTTTGCAGGAGAATCGCTGCCGTATGATTACACAGTAAACACCATGCTGAAATCAATCACAAAATCGGCAAAGGAAAAATATGATCTTAACCTTGGGCCGTATGGCGATTATGATGTACGGGAAGCGTGGCCTCCTAAAAATTTTTACACTTATAATCATCATCCTCGCTACCTGGTAAATCAGTTTGGGTTGCGAAACCGCATGGCCATTCTTAGTGAGGCTTTTGCGCACGAACGGTTTTACCAACGAATCTATTCCACCCGGGCATTTGTAACTGAAATTTTAGAATACACCAACGCCCATGCGAAGGAAATCATGGAGATTAATAAAAAAGCAGAAGAACAAACCATTCAAACGGTGCTGACGGGTGCGGGAAAAGTTAAAAAGGGTGTGCGTTATAAAATGGTGCCGCTGGGAATAATTGATAATTTTCCTACGTATGATTATGTCACGACAACCAACACGGAAGGCAAGAAAGTATACCATCGTACCGGAGATATCATACGCGTAAATGGTGTAACGTACCATGCAAAATTTGAAGCAGAAAAAGAGAGCATTCTTCCGCGT
Source organism: Cyclobacteriaceae bacterium (assembly GCA_049306095.1). GTDB lineage: Bacteria > Bacteroidota > Bacteroidia > Cytophagales > Cyclobacteriaceae > UBA2336. The sequence goes on along the minus strand of JBAQPU010000018.1, from coordinate 75,073 downwards.
GGGTATGTGATTCCTGCATCGTTGGATTCCATTGCCGAAAATTTGAGGAGGCACGGAATAAAAGTTACTACGTTAACAAAATCGCAAACCTTTACCGGTGAAGTGTACCAATTGGAAAAACTGAAACAGGGAGAACGAAAATTTCAGGGCCATGCCATGGCCACCGCATCGGGCAAATTTACAGAGGGCCAGCGAAAATTTAAAAAAGGAGATTTTATCGTTGACCTGGCACAGCCCTTGGGGAACCTCGCATTTTATTTACTGGAGCCGGAATCGGACGATGGACTGTTAACCTGGAATTTTTTTGATGACTATGCAATGAAGGCAGGCATCCAATCGAAACCTATAGAATACCCCATCTTTAAATACTTCAAATGATTACCAAAGAATCGATTGAGAAGGCACACGAAAGAATTAAACCCTTCATACACCGCACACCAGTATTAACCAGCCAGGCTATCGATGAAATGACCGGCTGCCATATTTTTTTTAAGTGTGAAAACTTTCAAAAAATGGGCGCCTTCAAAGCACGCGGAGCCATGAATGCCGCGTTGCAGTTAACGCCCGAGCAACGTGCGAAGGGGATCGCGACACATTCATCGGGAAATCATGCGCAAGCCATTGCGCGGGCGGCAAAAATTTTAGGCATTCCATCGTATATCGTGATGCCGCGCACCGCTCCGGAGATAAAGAAGAAAGGTGTGCGAAGCTATGGCGGACAAATTTTTGAGTGCGAACCGAATTTACCTTCGCGCGAAGCAACCCTGGCCGAAGTGATTGCAAAAACCGGAGCTACTGAAATTCATCCCTTCAACAATTATGAAGTGATGGAAGGACAGGCGAGCACAACAAAAGAATTACTGGAAGAGGTGCCTGATCTTGATTTTTTATTAGTACCCGTTGGCGGAGGCGGACTGTTGAGCGGAACCGCGCTGGCGGCAAAATTTTTTGCTCCCCATTTAAAAGTAATTGCCGGAGAACCGATGGGCGCTGATGATGCTTTCCGTTCCCTTCAAAGCGGAAAGATTGAACCTTCGCAATCCAACACGATAGCCGATGGACTGTTAACTTCGTTGGGAGACAAAACATTTCCGATCATTCGCGATCATGTTCAAAAAGTAATTACGGTTACAGACGAAGAAATTATTGCAGCTTTGCGCCTGGTGTGGGAGCGCATGAAAATTATTGTGGAGCCATCAGGAGTTGTGCCGCTGGCTGCGGTGCTAAAAGAGAAAAAGCTTTTTGCCGGCAAAAAAGTGGGCATTATTCTTTCAGGAGGAAATGTTGATCTGGCGAAAGTTTCAGGGTGGTTTGCACAATAACTCACCGGAGACCCCGGTAAACCTGTGAAAAAATTTATGAAAACCGTCTGACCGCTGCTTGCGGTCATGCTGAACCTGCCTGCCGCAGGCAGGCTTGTTTCAGTAATTGTACCACGAAAGACCCTGAAGCAAGTTCAGGGTGACAGAGGAATATTTTTAGACACCGAAAGTCCTCAAAACGTATTTTTGAGATGGCTTCTAACGGTTATTATCAATAAAAAACCCGCCTGACTCCGGTTTGGAGGCAGACGGGTAAAGACTATTTCTTAAATCTTAATTCTTTTTCTTGAACTGGTCGAATTTAGACTCAGTCGTTCTTTTTGGGAAAACATTGTTGTTAAGGTTCACATCGCCCGATCCCATCGCTGGATCCAGCGCAATGTTGGTCACTTCTTTTTCCTTCACAAACACCTTGGTTACTTCCTGTTCATTCACTCGCCAGATTTCTGCCGGTATAATTTCGGTTTCTTTTGATCCGTCTTTGAAGGTCCATTCAATGACCAGCGGGGTAACGAGGCCACCTGTATTTTTAAAGGTGATTTCATAGATGTTTTTTCCCTCCAGTTGTTTGCGGGCAGCATTGTCATCGAAGACACTTCTGAATTCGGAAGGTCGGCTGCTATCGGTATTGGAAATGGTAAAGGGTTTCGGTCCGCTGCTGAAATCGTTGGTGGATGCGGCAGTGGCTAAGTCGCCCGATTTTGCCTTGGCTGTTTTTCCTTCGATGGTGGATGCGGGTGTTTTAAGCGTGAACCATTTTACTTCTGCCAGGTCAACATCCACATGGTCGGTACCATAAAACCAGCCTCTCCAAAACCAATCCAGGTCAACACCCGAGGCGTCTTCCATGGTTCTGAAAAAATCGGCTGGCTTAGGGTGTTTGAACATCCACCGTTGCGCATATTCCTGAAATGCTTTATCGAAAAGTTCAGGCCCCATAACGGTTTCGCGAAGCACCGTAAGGGCGGCTGATGGTTTTCCGTAAGCATTCATGCCAAACTCGTTTCTTCGGATGTTGTCCGAAGAAGCCATGATGGGGCGCATCTGACTTTTATTTCCTTTCATAAAGGGGACAACACTTTTGGGTGTTCCCCACGAATAATCGAGCTCCTTATAACGAGCTTGTATGGTTTCCTTTTCAAGGAAGGTGTTCAGCCCTTCATCCATCCATGACCATTGGCGTTCATCGGAGTTAACAATCATGGGAAAATAGTTGTGACCCACTTCGTGAACAACCACACTTACCAATCCAATCAGCGTTTGTTGCGAATACTCACCTTTCTTATCCGGGCGTTCGCCATTAAAACAAATCATGGGGTACTCCATTCCCTGCTGGGCAGAGTGAACAGAAATAGCCGTTGGGTACGGATAGTCGAAGGTTCTTGATGAATATACCTCCAACGCATTCTTGATCGCTTTTGTTGATTCTTTTTCCCAAAGCGGATTTCCTTCTTTGGGATAGAATGATTGTGCAAGGGTAGTTTTCTCTCCTGTTTTTACTGCTTGCGCATCCCACACAAATTTGCGTGAGTGTGCAAAGGCGAAGTCACGAACATTATCGGCATGGAATTCCCATGTCGATTTTTTCTTCGAACGTTCTTTTTCTTTTTTGCGCGCTTCTTCCTCTGTTACAACAAAAACCTGTTTATCGAAAGTTTTTTGTGCAAGGGCCAATCGTTCTTGCTGGGCTTTGCTCAATACGGTTGTAGGGTTTTGCAACCAGCCGGTAGCGGCAACCACGTGGTCGGACGGAACCGTGATGCGCACCTTATAATTTCCAAAGGTGAGTGTAAATTCTCCGCGACCTAAAAACTGTTTATTCTGCCAACCTTCATAGTCATCAAACACACACATGCGTGGAAACCATTGTGCAAAGGTGTACACATAGTTTCCATCTTCCGGAAAATATTCATAGCCGCCACGCTCGCTATAAAGCAAGCGATCGTATTCGTGATAGCTCCACTCAATCGCAAAAACAAAATTTTGCCCGGTGGTTATTGCTTTTGGTAAATCTACGCGCATCATCGTGTTGTTGATGACGTAAGGAAGAGTATTGCCGGCAGCATCTTTCACACTTTTGATCGTATAGCCGCCTTTGTAGGTATCGGTTTTAACGCCTAACACCCTTGAAACGGCTAAACCTGGAAGGGAATCACGCACAACTCCGCTTTGCGTTTGTGCCGCAATGCTGTTGTCGGCCAGTATGTTTTGATCCAGCTGCAACCATAAATACGTTAGCGCTTCAGGCGAATGGTTATAATAGGTAATGGTTTCTTTTCCGGTAAGAACCTGCGTTTCATCGTTTACTTCAACATCAATCACATAATCGGCACGTTGTTGCCAGTATGCAGCACCGGGCGCGCCCGATCCAGTTCGGTAGGTGTTGGGTGTAGGAAGAAGGTTTTCTAATTGTTCAAACTTTCCCTGCCAGGTTTTGTCTTGGGCAGAGACTGCCACACAGGAGGAGATCAGTAAGAGGGTAATGATTCTTTTCATCGTCAGAACTTGGTTAATCGTAATGTGTTATGGGAAATAGGTTGACTAATTTTTCTTTTTAAAGGTATCAAATTTTGAAGGCTCATGAGTTTTTGGAAAGGCATTATCTTCCAGACTGATGTCGGTAGTCATTTTCATTGGATCGAGCACGATGCTCACAACTTCTTTTTCCTTGACAAAAACTTTCGTTACCGATTGCTCATTCAGTCGCCAGATTTCAGCCGGAATGGTTTCCATTTCTTTACTGCCATCTTTATAAGTCCACTCAATAATTACCGGCATCACCAGGCCGCCTTTGTTTGATAGCTTAACTTCGTAGATGTTTTTATTCTGAAGTTTGCTCATCACGGTCTTGTCATCGGCACGGCTTCTAAACTCTCCGTATAATCGTTCATCGGTAGGAATGACACTAAAAGGCTGAGGCCCAGCAGAGAAGTCATTGAAACTTTTTTTACCGGCAGATTCGCTGCTTAAATCTCCCTTTTGAGCCGTTACATTTTTTTCGATTTTCGTTTCGTCTGTGCGCATCTTGTACCACTTCACCTCATCGATGGATTGATCTACATGATCGGTAGTATAAAACCATCCTCTCCAAAACCAATCCAGGTCTACAGCGGATGCGTCTTCCATGGTGCGGAAAAAATCGGCCGGCTTCGGATGTTTGAATGCCCAGCGATTGGCATACTCTTTAAAAGCCTGATCAAATAACTCGCGGCCCATCACGGTTTCGCGTAAGATGAATAATGACGTAGCGGCTTTTGCATATTGCTCGGCACCAAAGCTGATGATTTGCTCGGAGTTCGTCATGAGCGGGCGTTGCAGGCTTTTATCACCTTTCATGTAGGGAACAAGTTCAGCAGGAATGCCCCTCGTCCAGTTGATGTCGGGGTAGCGCTCCAGTTCAGTTACCAATTGAATAAAGCTGTTCAAGCCTTCGTCCATCCAAGTGGTTTGACGTTCATCGTTGTTCACGATCATCGGGAAAAAATTATGACCGACTTCATGCACGATAACGCCCACCATGCTTTGACGAATGGCGGGTGTAAATTTTCCGTTTTTATCCGGACGACCGCGATTAAAGCAAATCATCGGGTATTCCATTCCCTGGCTGGCAGCGTGAACCGAAATGGCAACCGGATACGGATACGCGAACGTCATGCGGGAGTATACCTCTAACGCATTTTTGATAGCCTTCGTAGACTCTTTTTCCCACAGGGGATTTCCTTCACGGGGGTAGAACGACATGGCAAGAGGTTTCTTATCGCCCACCTTTACAGCCTGGGCGTCCCAAATAAATTTTCGGGAAGAGGCAAAAGCAAAATCGCGCACATTTTCGGCTTTAAACTCCCATGTTTTTTTCTCCTGCGATTTTGTTTTTTCTTTTTGAATGGCTTCATCTTGTGTAACAATAACAACCGGGGCATCGAATGAAATTTTTGCTTTTTCGAACCGCTCTAGTTCTGTTTTGCTCAATACCTGTTGGGGATTTTGAAGCGAACCGGTGGCCGCCACAATGTGATCGGCAGGCACGGTAAGTTTAACACTGTAATCACCGAAAGGAAGAGCAAACTCACCTTGCCCTAAGAATTGTTTATTCTGCCAGCCCTGGTAATCGTCATACACGCACATGCGAGGAAACCATTGTGCAATGGCGTAAAGGTAATTGCCATCTTCAGGAAAATATTCAAACTGTGTACGTTCGCGGGCCATCAAACCATCGTTGATGTTGTATGACCAGGAAATGGAGAAAGAAATAGTTTGCCCGGGATTTAATGGCTGAGGCAAATCGATGCGCATCATGGTGTAGTTGATCGTGTGCGGCAAGGCCAGACCGTTGGTAGTGGTTACCGATTTAATTTTAAATCCGCCATCGAAATCGTAAAGGCCTAAATCATCGGAAACACTTTTGGCAGGAGCCCCATCCTCGAGGTAGTTGGTGGCAGTCTTTTGCGTGTTGTTTCCTTTGGCCTGGTTGTTCTGATCGAGTTGTAACCAAAGGTAGCGCAGTACATCGGGCGAGTTGTTGTGGTAGGTGATCGTTTCGCTTCCGGTGATGCTTTGATTGGCATCGTTAAGTTCTGCGGTAATCACATAGTCGGCCTTTTGCTGCCAGTAGCGTGGCCCTGGAGAACCCGACCCACTACGGTATTCGTTGGGGGTGGGCAACAACTGGTCGAGCTGTTCAAATTTTCCATTCCATTTTTCTGTTTGCTGACACACGGCTGCAAACGAAAGAAGCAAGGCAACTAAGAAAAGTGATATTCTCATAAATTAAATAAAGTAGAGTTGATTTGCAGTTTAAAGATTACCAAAGCCATTTATCTTTCATCAGAATCAGGGCAATTCCTGCAATGGCCGATGAAAGCACAAGTTTCCAGTCTCTGCGGTTAACGGTGAATAAATCCACTAAAAGAAACGAGATGATTAGAAAAATACCCACGATTATTATTTGACCGAACTCTAAGCCCAGATTAAAGGCAAAAAGCTGGGTAACAATGCTGCGATCTTTTCCCAAAATACTCCTTAAATAATTGGAGAACCCGAGCCCGTGAATAAGCCCGAAAAAAAGAGCGTATCCATAATTAATGTACGTGGTACGGTCAGACAGCTCCGTTTTTCTGAAAATGTTAGACACGGCAGTGAAAAAGATGGTGAGCGGTATCAAAAATTCAATTAAGTCCTGGTTTACCGATATAATCCCCAACGTGGCCAACGCCAGTGTAACAGAGTGCCCGATCGTAAAAGCGGTAACAAGGATCAAAATTTTTTTCCAGTCGCGAACCAGATAGACGGAACAAAGGGCAACAACAAATAAAATGTGATCGTATCCGTTATGGTAATCGAGAATGTGATCTTTGCCCAGTTGAAAATACAGTTCGAATTCGCTCATGTACTGATGCTCAGGAGGTTGAAGGATGCAAGTATACTCATTCAAAACTCTATTTTCAATGTTCCCATTTGTGGTATTGGATAATCCCAGCTTTAATTTTGAACTTTGAACCCTGAACGTATAAATCAGAAATTTTGAATCTGCTCTTACCCTATGTATTGGTGTTGTTTGTCACGCATCCGGTTCACGTTTCGGTGACTGAAATTGAGTTTGATCAGAAGGAACGGGAACTCGAAATTGTGACCCGTATTTTTTGGGATGACCTGGAGCGCGCCATTCGTGATGAACGAAAGCAGCCGGATTTGAATTTGTTAAAGCCGACAGGCACGGTAACAAGCGATCACATGATTTCGAATTACCTGATGTCGCGCCTGAGAATCTCGCTTAACGGAAAGCAACAACAAGTGAAATACCTGGGGTATGAGGTAGAGGGTGAGGCTATTGTTGCGTACGTTCAAGTAATGAATGTAAAGCGTTTCTCCGGTATTGAAGTGTTCAACACCGTTCTGACAGAACTATACGAAGATCAATCCAACCTGGTACATGTAACGGTAGGAGAAGAAGTGAAAAGCCTGCGCCTGATGCGCGACAATCCTTCCGGTAAATTGATGTTTGAAACAAAATAAATTTCTTTTCATGAAGCAAACCCTCTGGCGCGCTCTAAGCGTAATATTTTTAGTAAGCAGTATTATTTTTTTAAGCGGATGTGGAGAGGATAAGGAAGAATGTGCCTTTATTCCAGACACAGAAAACATTCAGGTAACGGTAAAACATGAATCACTGATCGGTTCGCTCACCGGACTTTCTTCCAAAGAAGAATTAGTGCAACTCCTTGGTAAGCATGTAGCGCTGCGCGATCACTTTTTTGTGCGGGAGCGTTACCCGAACGACTCTGCCTTCATCAACCAGTTGTACAATCGCTTTACCAATCCGCATATCGATACCCTGGTGATGGAGATCCGCAGGGTGTTTGGCGATGAGGCCGCCCTACAAAGCGAGTTTACCGAAGCTTTTAAAAAAGTGAAATACTATTATCCTGATTTTCGAGTTCCGAAAGTTCAAACGGTTATCAGTGGACTGGAAAATGATTTATTCGTGAGCGACTCCTTAATAATTGTGAGCCTGGATTTTTACCTTGGACCGGGCGCGAAATACAGGCCCAACATGTATGACTACTTGTTAAGGCAATACGGGAAAGAAAATATTGTGCCTTCCTGCATGTTGCTGTACGGAATTGATAGCCGGTTAAATAAAGTGAACCCTGATGACCGAACGGTACTGGCCGACATGATGGTGTATGGCAAGGCGTTTTATTTTGCCAAGCAGATGACACCCTGTACACCCGACAGTGTGTTGATCTGGTATACACCCGAAGAAATAAAAGGTGCGCGTGAAAATCAGGATTTGATTTGGGCGAGATTCATCGAAGACAAATTGCTGTACGCCACAAGCCACATGATGAAACAAAAATACCTGGGCGACCGGCCAAAAACAGTGGAAGTAGGCGAAAAATGCCCCGGGCGCATTGGCCAGTGGGTAGGCTGGGAGATTGTGAAAAACTACATGAAAACCCACCCCGAAGTAACCCTGCCCGACTTGATGAAAAATGACAATGCCGATAAACTTTTCAAGGAATCGCACTATAAACCGGTGAGACACTAACGCAAAGAAAAGTAGGCAAGCCGGCAAATTTGTATATTGCCTAAAAGATTCAGAGTCATGGCGGTGGTTAGTCGAAAAAAGAAGCGTACTGTTTTTAAGTCAGGAAAAGGGCATAAAACAACTCAAAAGAAGAATACTGGTTTTGAGAAGGCCTGGAATTTCTGGAAGGATATTCAGGTTGATTTGAGCCAGTTTAAATTTGACCGGGAAGAAGCTAATGCCCGGTAAGATTTTCCTTGATTCGAATGTGTGCCTGTATATTCTTGACAAGCGCAGCCCCAAGCACAATGTGTCAAAACGGTTACTTCAGCAAAGACCCATAATCAGCACGCAAGTAGTAGCGGAAAACCTTAATGTTTGTCTTAAAAAGTTCAGGCTGACGAGAATAGCGGCCATTCATCATGCCAATAGTCTCATGCAGGCGTGTGAAGTTCGCAGCACAACAAAGCAAACTGTTAATCAGGCAATACTTTTTGTTGAACAATTTGGTTACAGTGTGTATGACTCAATGATTCTGGCATTAGCAGATGAGGCTGGTTGCGTTGCATTGTATTCGGAAGACATGCAGCATGGCCATATTTTCAATAAGAAGCTGAAAATTGTCAATCCATTTATCGAAGTATAAATTAAAATCTCCATGCGCAAAAAAATCGTAGCCGGAAACTGGAAAATGAACAAAACCCTTCAGGAAGCAAACGTGCTAACCTCCGAAATCATGAGCATGGTGGCCGATGAAGTAAAGGGCGATGTCAGGGTTATTTTCTGTATACCTTTTCCATATTTGTTACCCATCAAAAATCAGTTGGGAAGCAACACACGAATTTCTGTTGGTGCTCAGAATTGCAGCGAACACGAGTCAGGTGCGTATACCGGTGAGGTTTCAGCAGGCATGTTAACATCCATGAACATACCGTATGTAATTCTCGGGCACAGCGAACGCAGGCAGTACTTTGGTGAGGATGGAAAATTATTGGCAAAGAAAATTGATGTGGCGTTGAAGCACGGCTTATCACCTATTTTTTGTTGTGGCGAACCGTTGGAGATCCGTGAGAAAGGAACACACGAACAGTTGGTGAAGCAACAGGTAGAAGAAAGTCTTTTTCACCTCTCGGCTGAGAATTTAAAAAAGGTAGTGATTGCCTACGAGCCGGTTTGGGCCATTGGTACAGGCAAAACGGCCACAGCACAACAAGCACAGGAAATGCACGCGGTAATTCGCAAACACCTGGCAGGGAAATTCGGGCAGGGTGCAGCCGATGACCTCTCCATATTATATGGAGGAAGTGTGAATGCCGCCAATGCCAAGGAATTATTTTCAAACCCCGATGTAGACGGTGGATTGGTTGGGGGGGCTTCCTTGAAGTCGAGAGAGTTTACGGAAATCATTAAGTCAATTAGCCAATGATCAATTAGCCAATGTGCCGATGAATGCCATTGGCTAATCTGCAAATTGACCATTGAAAATTAATTATGTACTACACCCGTCTACAAGTAATCTGCGACTCCGAGTTTTCCGAGATCCTCATGGCCGAAATTGCAGAGGCCGGCTTTGATACCTTCATGGAAACAGAGAAAGGATTTGAAGCGTATGCCGAGCAGGACACCTACGACAAGCAGAAACTGTATGAGGTAAAAGACAAGTATGGGCAATTTACACCGGTTGTTTTTTACCAGGATAAAATTGAAAAAAAGAACTGGAACGAAGAGTGGGAAAAAAATTACGAGCCCATCATTGTTGATGACAAGTGTATGATCCGCGCGGGCTTTCATCAGCCTGAAAAAATATACCCGTACGAAATCATCATCACACCTAAAATGTCGTTTGGTACAGGGCATCATCAAACCACATACTTGATGGTGAAGAACCAGATGGAAATGGATCACCAAAACAAACGCGTAATGGATGCGGGCTGTGGCACTGCCATTCTCTCGGTGATGGCCTCCAAACTGGGGGCTTCGGCAGTGGACGCATTTGATATTGATGAGTGGAGCGTGATCAACGGAAAAGAAAACGCGGAGGTGAATGGCTGTAGCAATATCATCATCCGGCAGGGAAAAATCAGTGACCTCACGTTTGACGATAGCTTCGATATTATCCTGGCCAACATCAACAAAAATATTTTACTGGTAGAAATGGCACAGTATGCCGCGTACCTCAAACCGGGCGGACTACTTTTGCTGAGTGGTTTTTATGAGAAGGACATTCCAGATTTAATGGAAGAGGCTCAGCGTTATGATCTTGAACACGTACGTTCCGATGAACGCGAGAACTGGGCTGCATTGTTATTGCAGAAAGTCAGGTAATTCATTGGTCACAACCGTTAGTTGAAACTATGCGCTTTCTAAAAATATTCCTCTGTCACCCTGAACTTGCTTCAGGGTCTTTCTTGATACAATTGCTGAAATAAGCCTGCCTGCGGTAGGCAGGTTCAGCATGACCACAAGCATGAGAGGGAGTGAATTGGTGGGAAGGGAAAATGTTAAAAGCATTTTTATCCTATGTTGCCGATGGGCAGGCGCCCCTGTAGAAGAAAAAAATCTTTTTGCGGGTGGGTCTCAACTTTCATCTTGGCGATGACCCTGATATACGATTATGAACCCTTCGTGGGGTCTCTTGGAGTGGTTTTGAAATTAAAACCAAATTAGATGACATTTTTCTGAGTGATTACAATTGCTCTTCGGTGTGGGACAAGAAAGTTGCCTGACTAATCTTTCTCTGTTCGGTATCACAACGGTAACGGAATAGCGTTAAATACACACAAGCATTCATTTTAGCTTATTTCACCATTATTTGCGAATTTCAAGGGTTTTTGACTGCGTGAAAACGGTTTTCTACATCCTGCTCTTCCTGTTTGCCCCACTGGCCATCGCGTATGGTCAAAAGCGCGACTCCGTTGCCGTGCCTGTTTCCATCGGCTTTGCCGACAGTCTGCGCATTGTCATGGAAAATACCCGCAACGTAGATGCCGCGGTTGTGGGTGGCGGTTTAACCGTTGCCTGGGGAAACATGACATTCGATGTTCAGGAGCGCATTAAAAAACAAACCTACCTCATGAAAAGGAAGGGCTACAAATTGCGCCCCCACCTCGTTCAGTATTTTGGGGCAATCGTGAATGCCGTGAATGTGGAGGGCATCGACCCGGCACAGTTCAATAACTTTCTAAAGGTTGTCGATAAAGTAATTGCCAACTACAAGTCTGACAAGGCGATGAATTTCTTCAGAACGTCACGCGAATTTTTTGAACATCACGCGCTGTATTTTGATAAGAGCTACCGGCTTTATGCTGCCAATGCTGAGTACACGTTTGAATACCTGGAATTTATTCCTCCTCCACCCGATACCCTCGCTTCCTTAAATGAAACAGTTACCGATACCTGGACGGAGGAACCGATCGACACCGTGTATCATGAGCCGCCACCGTATTGGGAAAAACCCACGCCTCAACCCGTGCTCGATGGTGCGGTGATCCGGTTTACCCGCACCGATTTAAATTTTGTTACCCGGTATGATTCTGTCTTTCTGAAAAACACCAAAGGCGTTTTTTCCCTAACGGATAATCTTTTTGTTGGTGAAGAAGGGAGGTTCGATTGGTCATCGGCAATGCTCAATCCTGATTCGGTGTATTGTACGCTTACCGTGTATAACCTCAATGTAAAAAAACCTGAACTCAAAGCCGACCTGGTTAAACTTAATTACCTCGGAAAAACGCCCGGCTTTATTCCGGGGAAATTTGAATTTAAATCGCAAACCAGAAAAGACTCAACGGCATCCAGTTATCCGCGATTTACTTCCTATCAAAGTAATCTTGAAATAAAGGGGCTGGGTGGCTCCAACATGTATTATTCGGGTGGGTTCACGTTGCTGGGAGCGAAAATCCTAAGCACATCGGTAGACCACGCACTGGCTACGATTGAAGTAAGTGACAGCACCGGCACGCGATTTAAAGCACGGTCGAGAGAATTTATTTTTCAGGATTCCGTTGTGTTGGCCAATCAAACCTACTTCCATATTTACCAGGAAAACGACTCCCTCATTCACCGGTCGGTGCAGATGAAGTATGATTTCAAAAATGAAAAACTCCTGCTGTCGGGAGAGAAGGGCCCCATGCGTCATACTCCTTACTCATCCTCATTTTTTAATATGGACTTTGCCGCCAGCACCATTCGCTGGGACTTGAAAGCCGACAGTCTGGACATTGCCACCCCACTGGGGAGTACAGTGCCCATGATATTGGAATCGGTAGATTACTATAAGCCCGAAGATTTCAGAACCCTGGAAGGAGTTGGTTTCAGTTTTCATCCGTTGGCCATGGTGGCGATTTATTGTATTCAAAATAATACCCGCGAAACCCATACCGGTGAATTATCGCAACGTTACGGATACAATATTATGGAAGTGCAAAGAGCCATTGAGTTTCTGGCTCAAAAAGGATTGGTGGAGTACTGGCCTCAAGGCGATTTGGTAAAAGTAAAAGAGAAAGCCATTAGCCTATACCTTGCCTACAAAGGGAAGAAGGATTATGATAACCTGAAGATTCATTCCGTTACCGGTTCGTATGCGTTAACAGATTTGAAGAAGCCGCTATACTCAAATGCCACTTTAAGCTTTGCCAAGCGAAACATGGTGGTGCGGGGTGTAGAAGAATTTAATGTGAGTGATTCGTTGAATGTGGTTATTAAACCCGACAGCGCCCTGATTACCATTTTGCAAAACCGCGATATTAAATTTGACGGAACCATCACCGCAGGAAACTTTGAAATTACTGGAAAGGATTTTACACTAAAATACGACAGCTTCTTCATTAGCCTGAACCACATTGATTCCATCAATTTCTATTCGATGGAGCGCAACACCCGCGGCCAAATGGTGCGCAGAAAAATTAACAATTCGATGGTGGGTGCCGATTCAGCAGCAGCTGCCGAAGGAGGAATGAGCACGGCTGCTAAAACTTCTGGCACGCTGTACATCAATCGCCCGAATAACAAAGCGGGGAAATTAAAAATCCCCAATTACCCGCGCCTGGATGCCGCAGCCGGAGGGGTCATTTATTTCGACCGGCCCGAAGTGCTGGGCGGTGTGTACGATCGCTCGGTGTTTTTTGTCGTTCCTCCGTTTAAGTTGGATAGCTTGAACGATGCCGATCCCGCCTCGCTAAACTTCGAGGGCACGTTTGTGTCAAGCGGCATGTTCCCGAGCTTCAAAGATAAACTGCACACCATGCCCGATAAGTCGTTGGGCTTCGAACACGCCACCCCGCGTGATGGGTATCAATTATATAAGAGCGATGCCAGGTTATACGGTGTAATTACGCTCGATAACCGCGGGTTGCGTTCTCCGGGGAAAATAGATTTCCTGGCCACTACGGTTAACTCCAACGATTTTGTCTTTTATCCTGATTCGGTAATTGCGAAGGGGTCACGCGCCACCATCAAAGAGAAGCAATTTGGTTCGGTAATTTTTCCGCAGGCATCGTTGCCCAATTACCAGATGAAGTGGTTTCCCAAGCAGGATCAGATGAAACTGCGCAACACAACCGCTCCTTTTAATTTTTATGATTCTACAGCACAGCTTACCGGAACCATTACCATTTCAAAGAAAGGAGTCTCAGGCATGGGGAAACTGGAAACACGTGGCACCGAGCTTCGCTCGCGCGAAATGAATTTTTCGGCAAAAGATTTCGGAGCACGCCACTCCAGGTTTAGTGTTAAGTCGGGGGATCCTACAAAACCGCTGATTGATGGTACCGATGTGCGCGTGAAATTTAACCTGGCACAAAACTATGCCGATATCAGCCCCGAGATTGAAGGCGAGGCGGCCATTGATTTTCCGTTTGCGCAATTCCGAACATCCATTCCTAATGCGCGGTGGGATTTAACCACCCAAAAAATCACCATGACCAAAAATCCGGATGTGCCAATTGAAAACTCATACTTCTATACAACACGCAAAGATCTCGATTCACTCAACTTCAATGCCGAAAAAGCAGTGTACGATCTGAAAACACAGGAGATGCGGGTAAGTGGTATTCCGTACATCATTGTAGCCGATGCGAAAATCACCCCCGAGAACAACGAGGTGTTGATTTTGGAAAACGCCAAAATCGGAACATTGAAAAATACCACCATTATTTTGGATACCCTGAATGGGTATCACCGCCTGACCGAAGGGGTAGTGGATGTTATTTCGCGAAAAGAATTTTCGGGATACGCAACCTATCAGTACGTAAATTTTTTGAGCGATACGTTTGCCATCAAAATGACCAACTTCCATTTAGAACCGGTTGTGGAAACAGAGTCATCGAGAAAATCGCAACGAAGAAAATCAGCAGCCTCCATGCAAACGGTTGGGGTGGGCAATGTAGTTGAAACTGAAAAACTGGTACTGGGTGCGGGCATGTTTTACAAAGGCGATTTAACCATGTATGCCACTAAACCTGCTTTGCAATTGACCGGTTATGTGAAACTCGACATCAAGAAAATCAAAAACTACAACACCTGGATTCGGTACCATCAAACAGGAGATGAACCGGAAGTACTGATTGATTTTGACCATGCGGTTTCAGAAGAAGGAAAGAAAGTAGATGCCGGCCTTCACTTTACTTCGCTTGATAATGACTTATACATTTCATTCCTCAACGATAAGAATGAAGGAGACGATGATTTCTTTTTGCCAAGCGGCACATTGTATTACGATGCGCTCACCAAAGAATATAAAATTGAAGACCGCGAGAAGTCGGCAGGGAACAAACTTTCCGGGAAAGTATTTGCCTATAACGATGAAACATCACAAGTGCGCTTTGAGGGGCCGGTTAGTATTTTCAACGGCACAAAAGATTTCAACGTTACCGCAACGGCATTAGGGCAGGGTAATATGGAAACCAACGAAATTAAAATGAATTCACTGGTGATGGTGGGTACAACCGTTGCTGCCGATGCCTTTACCCTGATGGCCCGCGACATTCAACTGGTGATTCAAAATGAAGGAGCTGAAGAAGGGCTGGGCGACCGCACCGAGTTGCTTTATAAAATTGCCGACATCGTAGGCGAACGGGTGGCGAAAGATTATGAAACCCGAAGCCAGCAGGGATATGTTTCATTAGGAACACTTTCTGAAACCGCCAGGCCGCTCACATTCGCCAATGTAAATTTGAAATGGTCGCCAAAGCTGAAAGCATTTTATAGTGAAGGATCACTCGGGCTGTCGAACATTGGCAAGAATGATATTAACGGAGCATTTGAAGGGTTTATGGAGATCAAGAAAAATCAGGAAGACGGCAGTCCTGTATTGAATGTATTTGTAAAAGCTTCGCCCGATTCGTGGTATTATTTCGGGTTTGAAGATAATCGCCTGCTGATGTATTCCTCTAATAATGACTTTAATACGCTGGTTTCTAAAAAAACAAATTCAGGAAAAGCCAAAGTGGGTGAGATGGTGTTTATCCCCGGCAGCGAAGAAGAAACGCTGGCTTTTATAAATCGCTTCCGCAAGGAATATTACGATATTGATGTTCCGTACAACCTCAGCAGTGGTTCTGCAAAGAAGAAGGAAGAGAAAGATGAAAAGAAAAAAGAGGAAGATGATGGGTTTTAGCCCCTTTTACCCTGATCCTTCGGTAAAGGATTAAACCAACCCAACGTTACTCCATCTAACGGAAAACGGAATAATTACCGTTAACCCAAACCGTTATGAAAAGGATGTTCTTTCTCCTGCTCGTGTTGGGAACACTGCAGGGAATTTCTCAGGAAAAAAAGCTTGCGCTCATTGTTGGGAATGCCTCCTACACGGATGGTGCAGCCCTTAAAAATCCAATCCAGGATGCCCGCGCCATTGATCAGGCGTTGCGCTCATTAGGGTTTGAGACCATCGTAAAAGAAAACCTTTCTCTTTCACAGTTGAAAAAAGCCATTGATGATTTTGGTATGCGCCTGCACGGGTACGATGTTGGGTTGTTTTATTATGCGGGCCATGGTATCCAGCTAAAGGGAAGAAACTACCTGGTGCCCGTGGATGCCGATTTAAAAATTGCGCAGCAAATTGAATATGACTGTGTGGCCGCTGAACGGGTGCTGGCCTTTATGGAAAGCGCAAAAGCGAAAGTGAACCTAATGATTTTAGATGCCTGCCGCAATAATCCGTTTGAAAGAAGCTGGACAAGAAGTACCGAGGGTGGAGGCCTCGCCTTTATGAATGCCCCGTCCGGTTCGTTGATCGCGTATGCGACTTCCCCCGGAAGTGTTGCCTCTGACGGTGAAGGTGATCATGGGTTGTATACCAGCGCTTTGCTGAAACACATTCACACACCTAACATTACCGTTGAACAATTTTTTAAGCGGGTGCGAATTGAAGTGGAAGACAAAACGGAGAAATCGCAAACACCCTGGGAGTCGACCTCACTGAAGGGTGATTTTTATTTTTTGCGAGACACATCAAAAATTTCGTACGATACTACACGGGTGGTGATGGCCGGAAACGGATCGCCCAACAGAAGTGTTGCCCCCTCCACATTGGGAAGAGTTAAATTGCTGGCGGAAGTGCCGGTTCAGCTGGGGGTTGGGTTTGAAGCGGCACTCAGCTACCGGTTTTCACTCTCGTTACAGGCCGGGATGTTGCGTGATTCAAACAGTACCCTGATGATGGAGACTTTTAAAGCCTTCGGCAACGATCAGGAGATCATCAACATGATTGAAAAATCGTTTAAGCGCGGTGTGGTCATTGAAGGAGGCCTGAATTATAATTTTGGGAAGAGTTATGTAGGAGTTTTTTATCAGCAAATAAACCTGAGCAGTGGCGAGAGCCCGGCATCTGCTTATGAATCGCAATTCAATACTGATATTAATCTGTTGGCAGTAAAGCCCGGAAGGCCAACCATTATTGAGAAAAGCGTTAACATTCAATCGAACCTGTCACAGGTAGGCATGTTGTATGGTAGAAGATTCGCATTGAAAAATTCAAAATTTGAAATAGATGCTGAAGCGGGAATCAGCAAGAACATTGATTCGTTCACAAAAGTGACCTCCGAAAACCGCGAGGTCGACTCCTTCAGTCAGGACGTAAATCAGGAGTTGGATGCCTGGTATGCCCGCCACGCTATTATACCCAGCCTTACGGTAGCGTTGGTATATAAGATCAGCCGGTAGAGGAATCGGTGAAATCTTTCAGAATCAGTGGCAGGCGGAGAGACAAACGGGAAGATCAGGAACCCTGAAGGGTTGAAAGAAACAATCATTTTGAAGTTAAAACTGAATTAGCTTTGATTCCGTTGGAGAGTCACATTAATTTGCTTTCCAAATTTTACGTATGATCAAAGAATATATTTCCGCAAATCAGCAACGCTATTTAGATGAGTTGTTTGACTTGCTGCGCATTCCATCGGTAAGCGCAGACAGCACCAAAAAAAATGATGTTCGAAAGGCGGCTGAATTTATCAAAGATAAACTGGCAGCCGCAGGCGTGGATAGGGTTGAGCTGTGCGAAACACCGGGTCATCCCATTGTGTATGCCGAGAAAATAATTGATTCCAAACTCCCTACGGTATTGGTGTATGGGCATTATGATGTTCAGCCGCCCGATCCGCTGGACTTGTGGCACTCTCCTCCGTTCGAGCCGATTGTGAAAGATGGAAAAATTTATGCGCGAGGTTCATGCGATGACAAAGGCCAGGTGTACATGCACGTAAAGGCTTTTGAAGCATTGATGAAACACAATGCCATGACCTGCAATGTAAAATTTATGATCGAGGGAGAAGAGGAGGTTGGCTCTGAGCATCTTGCAACCTTTGTGGCAGCGAATAAAGAAAAATTGAAGGCCGATGTGATTTTAATCTCTGATACGGCTATCATTTCATTAGATACACCTTCTATTACTGTGGGCTTGCGCGGATTGAGTTACATGGAAGTAGAAGTAACCGGCCCTAACCGTGATTTACATTCGGGTGTGTATGGTGGAGCGGTTGCCAACCCCATCAACATCCTGAGCAAAATGATCGCCTCGATGCACGATGAAAACGGCCATATTACTATTCCGGGTTTTTATGATAAAGTGGTGGAACTTAGCGCTACTGAACGTGAGGCCATGAATAAAGCACCCTTTAACATAGAGTCGTATAAAAAGGAATTAAGCATTGATGAGGTGCAGGGAGAAAAAGGATACACAACCTTAGAACGTACGGGCATTCGACCCACGCTTGATGTAAACGGAATTTGGGGAGGTTATACTGGCGAGGGAGCAAAAACAGTTCTGCCCTCGAAAGCATATGCCAAAATTTCAATGCGACTGGTTCCACATCAGGATAATAACGAGATCACAGAATTGTTCACGAAGTATTTTCAATCCATAGCACCCAAGTCGGTGAAGGTAAAAGTTACCGCGCTTCATGGCGGGCAGGCTGCTGTTACGCCTACCGATTCAAAAGCTTTTCAGGCAGCCAGCGATGCCTTTCAGGAAGTTTGGGGTAAGCGGCCCATTCCAACGCGTGATGGAGGAAGCATTCCGATTGTTGCACTCTTTAAGAAGGAGTTGGGACTGGATACCGTACTCATGGGCTTTGGATTGGATTCAGATGCCATCCACTCACCCAACGAACACTATGGAATCAAGAACTTTATGATGGGCATTGAAACCATTACGGCTTTTTATAAATGTTTTTCAAAAGCATAAGTAAAAGTCAAAAGTGGTCTGTGCACGTATAAACTCTATCCGTGGCCTGTGTCCTCACAGGCCACTTCATTATTCTTCTACATCCGTGGTCTGTGTCTTCACAGACCACATCATTATTCTTCCGATAATTCAACTATTTTTATAAAGTTTACGTTGTGGCTTCAATGAATTTTCCTATGAATTGGACTAAAGCATGTAAGACCGCTCTCTTCTTCATCATTTCTTTTTCATCATTTGCACAGATACTCAAACCGGCCACGTGGAGTTGGGAGGCATCCGCCACATCGGTAAAGGTTGGTGATGAAATTGACCTTGTCTTTAAGGCAACCATTGATCAGAACTGGTACATGTACTCCAACGATTTTGATCCGGAGTGTGGCCCGCTGTTAACAACAATTACGCTCACCCCCGATCCGGGTTTTAAATTAGTCGGATCGGTGAGGGCGATTGACCCTAAAAAGAAAATAGACGAAGCCTTTGGTTGTGAAGTCAAGTATTTCAAAAACAAGGCAGAGTTCAGGCAAAAAATAAAAGTTCTCTCCGCCAATCTAAAACTGAGCGGAACCTACGAGGGGCAAGTGTGCACCGAGGTAGACGGAAAATGTATTCCTTTTGATGGAGAATTTTTATTTGAAGACATCGCAGTAACCGGCTCTTCCGGAAAAGCGGAGGTAAAAGAAGCGAAAAAAGTACAGGAAAAACCGGTTGTTGTTCCTGCTGTAACATCCACCGACACGCTTCAAAAAGAAATACAGGCTGTTCAGAAAAAAGAAAGTAGCGAAATAAACGGGCCGGTTCTCGACCCGGCAATTTTGGAAGGCGAATCGACCTTTGGTAATGAGTCGTTCTGGTCGTTGCTCGTGCTGGCGTTTGTTGCCGGCCTGGCATCGTTGATAACACCGTGTGTTTTCCCGATGATCCCGATGACGGTAACGTTCTTCCTGAAGGACACCCAAACAAAAAGAGAGGGAATAAAAAGGGCGATTATTTTCGGCTTGTCCATTATTGTTCTGTATTCATCAGCCGGAACGTTGTTTGCCATCATACTGGGTCCCGAAGGATTAAACGCGTTAGCAACCAACTGGGCGCTCAACCTTTTCATCTTTGCAGTCTTCCTGATTTTTGCGCTTTCCTTCTTTGGTCTTTTTGAGATCACGGCACCTCATCAACTGGTTAACAAGGTTGACCAACAGGCTGAGAAAGGAGGATTGTTAGGAGTATTCTTCATGGCCTTTACATTGGTGTTGATTTCATTCAGTTGTACGGTACCCATTGTTGGCAGCGTACTGGCCCTTTCGGCCGGAGGCCAGATTTTGAAACCGATTTTGATGATGTTCTCCTACTCCTTTGCGTTTGCGTTGCCTTTCGCATTTTTTGCATTCTTTCCCGAACTGATCAAGAGCATGCCCAAGTCGGGAGGATGGCTTAATTCTGTGAAAGTCACGTTAGGATTTCTGGAACTGGCCCTTGCATTGAAATTTTTCAGCATTGCCGATCAGGCCTATCATTGGGGGTTGTTAGATCGTGATGTAAACATTGCCTTGTGGGTGGTGATCTTTTCATTGCTCGGGTTTTATTTGCTGGGCAAAATTCGATTACCACACGACAGCGTTTTGGAGAAAGTACCGGTAACCCGTTTGTTATTGGCTATCGGAGTTTTCTCTTTTGTAGTTTATTTAATTCCGGGTTTATGGGGAGCTCCTCTAAAAGCATTGGCCGGTTACCTGCCTCCTCAGCATACAAACGATTTTGATCTGGTAACCCTTACCCGAAACACACGATCCAATGAAATTTGTGAGCAACCAAAGTATGCCGATTTCCTTCACTTGCCGCATGGCTTAAAAGGCTACTTTGATTATGAGCAGGCATTGAAATGCGCACGTGAACAAAATAAACCGCTGTTCATCGACTTCACTGGTCATGGCTGTACGAACTGCCGCGAAATGGAAGCCGTAGTGTGGAGCGACCCTGCCGTACTCGAGCGATTGAAAAATGATTTTGTAATAGTAGCGTTATATGTCGATGATAAAACAGAATTACCTGAATCGGAATGGTTCACATCAACGTATGACGGCAAGCTGAAGAAAACAATTGGTAAACAAAATGCCGACTTGCAAATCACGAACCTGGACAATAACGCGCAGCCCTTTTATGTTTTATTAGGTACCGATGAGCGCGTACTGGCATGGCCGTATGGTTATAATCGCAGCGTTGAAGACTTTGTGAGATTCCTGGAGCAGGGAAAAGCGAAGTTTAAAGAGCTTTACAAAAACTAATGACTTGTACTTTTTTCAGGATGACTTCCGGCTAAGCGCAAGCCGGATTTTTGAAATAACTTCTAATTACATGGAATTGCCTATATTTGAAGTGCGTGTGGCAGTTTTTTAATAGTGTATTTTTTATGAGGCCACTATTTTTTAGCGCAACAGTAAATGATCCGGGTCATGCAAAAACATTGGGTTGGCTTTTTCTCTTTCTGCGCAGTCGCAGCAGGTTCACTAGCGTTTAACGAACATCAGCCTGTTCGGGATGAGCAACCGATCACCAACTCGTACGGTTACACTCCTATTAGCATTGAAGTAAGAGACCCCAAAACAGTTTTTGGTATTGATGTCGATGGGTTGGCGGTGGTTGAAGATAAAGTAAAGAAAAATCAGTTTTTGGCCGACATCCTCATGTCCTATAATGTTCCTGTCAAGTATGTTAACCAGGTTTCAGCAGTTCCACGAAAGTTGTTTGATGTACGGAAAGTAGCGGTGGATAAAAAATATACGGTGATCTGTCAAACAGATTCCCTTAAAACAGCCAAGGCAATTATTTATGAACCCAACCCAATCGATTATGTCGTGTTTACATTCGATGATACCCTTCATGTAGACGTTTGTAAACGCGAAGTGGTGGTTGAGGAAAAGAGCATAGCCGGCATCATTCTGTCTTCTTTATCACAAACCATAAATGAAATGGGTATTTCGCATGAACTGACCAATAAATTTGTGGATGTATTTGCCTGGCAGGTCGATTTTCAGCGCCTTCAAAAGGGCGATGTATTCAAATTGGTATATGAAGAAATTCAGGTGGAAGGCCGACCCATCGGCATAGGAGAGATCAAAGGAATTTATTTTGAGCATTTTTCAAGTCCCTATTATGCCATCCCCTTTGATCAGGGAGGGGGTAAAGATTATTTCGATGACCATGGAAAAAGTTTGCGGAAGGCGCTCTTAAAATATCCGATTGAGTTTACACGCATCAGTTCGCGTTACACGGGCAGAAGATTTCATCCGGTTCAAAAAATTTTTAAACCACACCTGGGCACCGACTTTGCCGCGGCAACCGGAACCCCAATTCGCTCGGTGGGTGATGGAATTGTGGAAGAAGCGCAATATAAATCCAACAACGGAAATTATGTGAAGATCCGTCACAACGGAACCTATACTACTCAGTATTTACACATGTCGCGCATCGAGCCGGGGATTCATGCCGGAATGCGCGTTCGCCAGGGTCAGCGCATTGGCTATGTAGGAAGTACCGGCCTGGCCACCGGTCCGCATTTGTGTTATCGGTTCTGGAAAAATGGTAAGCAAGTAGATGCATTACGGGTAGAGCTTCCTCCGTCCCAACCCATTAAAACTGAATTTGCAGAGGCCTATCAGCACAAGAAGGAGCAGGTAAAATTGCAACTTGATGCCATTCCTTCACCGGTTCAGGAAGCTATGGCAAAAGCTTTTTAGTCAAACTCAGACTTTTTGCACATTCAGGTTCGTTTCTTTTAACAGGGTTCTGTTGTTTTAATACAGAAGGTTTCAAACCTTGTGTTGAAAATCTTCGTCTAAGTGTTCAATTGAGATTCAGGTGAGAGTATTTCTGGTTGTATCATTTTTTTTGGTGGTTGTACAGGCGGCAGCTCAGAAAGTGGGATTGGTGCTGAGTGGCGGTGGTGCAAAAGGGATTGCGCATGTGGGCGTGTTGAAGGCCCTGGAGGAAAATGAAATTCCTATTGATTATGTAGTAGGCACATCGATGGGTGGAATTGTGGGCGGTTGTTATGCGGCTGGCATGAGTCCCGAAGCCATCGAACGCATGATGCTCTCAGAAGATTTTTTACGCTGGGTAAACGGGCTTCCCGAGAAGGATGTGAATTATCACTTTTCAAGAAATGAAGAGGGGCCGTATTTTTTAAAATTGAATCTTTCTCTTGATTCCACGTTATCGTTTCAGTTTAACTCCAGTCTCGCCAATGATGTTTCGCTCAACTTTGCGCTAGCCGATAAAATGGCGCAGGCAGAAGCGATTTCGAATCGAAATTTCGACAGCCTGATGATGCCTTTGCGTGTGGTGGCGGCCGATGTGTTTACGCAATCGGAAGTTATTCTTTCTGCCGGCTCACTTAGTGACGCCTTGCGGGCTACACAAAGTGTTCCGTTTTTTTACAACCCTATTCGGGTAGATGGTAAATATTTATTTGATGGAGGCGTGTACAACAACTTTCCCGTTGATGTTGTTCAGCACGAATTCAACCCGGATGTAATCATCGGCTCCAACGTGTCATCAAAAGTGTTTGAGGAGTATCCTTATCAGGAGGACGACAAACTGATCACCAACTCTTTGTTATATATGCTGTTGGATAAATCAGACCCAACAGATATCCCCGAGAGCGGTGTATACATTCAACCGAACCTGGAAGGATACAGTGCGCTTGATTTTTCGCAAGTGAAAGCGCTCATCGACAGTGGTTATGCGCAAACCATGCGAACGATGAATGAGATTAAACAAAAAGTTAATACCCGCAGAACTTGTGAGGAGGTAACGTCAACACGCAACGACTTCAATAACCAAAATAAGCAATGGGTATTTGAGAAGGTGACCTTTAAAGCCTTTAACTCAAAGCAGCGCAGGTACATCCGCACGGTTTTTAAAACTGATCTGAAAAATAAAAACCCGATGTACTTCTCAGACATCCGTCAGGGGTACTTTAAGCTGGCTGCCAATCCTTATTTCAACAATGTTTACCCTTCTATTCAGTATAGCAGGGGATCTGAAAAGTTTATCTTACAGTTAACCCGAAGACCGCAAAAAAATTTTCAGGTAGAATTTGGAGGGGTGATGGCAACGCGTGATGTCAGCAACATTGCCCTGGGTTTAAACTACTATTACTTTAATCGCATCCTGGCGCATTGGTATGGGGGTATTCAAACCGGAAGCTTTTATAAGTCAGCCATTGCCAGCGCACGGTTTGATCTTCCGTTTTTAAATCAATTTTATATTCAGCCGGAGGCGCAGTTTAACAATTGGGATTATCCGGAAAGTGTTGACTTGCTGCAAAAAACTTCGCTAACGGTATTGAAAAGATTTGATCGTAAACTGGGCATTCAGGTTGGCAAAGCATTAGGAAGTCATTTTAAAGTAGCCCTGGGCGGAGAGGGAATGAACAACGAAGACCGGTTCAGTAATAAAGATTCCTTTGTTAATACTGACACGCTGGATGTGTTGAAACTCGAAGGATTTAAGACGGGCATTTCCTTTTCCATGAACGACCTTAACCGAAAACAATATGCGTCTTCCGGAAAAGCATACTCAATTACAGCCACTTATTTTAATGTTACGGAAAGGTATATGCCCGGCAGCACG
Organism: Cyclobacteriaceae bacterium; assembly: GCA_049306095.1. Classification (GTDB taxonomy): domain Bacteria; phylum Bacteroidota; class Bacteroidia; order Cytophagales; family Cyclobacteriaceae; genus UBA2336. Next base: position 50,421 of record JBAQPU010000018.1, on the reverse strand, counting down.
GCCGATCCTGCCCGTATTGAAAACACTAAAGATCACCAGTGGTTCAGACTGAAAGCTTCGGCAGAACATTACTTTAGCAAAGGATGGTACAGGCCCGGCTACTTTGCGGAAGCTGTATTCTCCAATCAACCAACGTTTAGTAATTATTATGGAACCGTTTACAATGCCCCTGCATACTTTCCAATGACCGATAGCCGCACATTAATACTGGAAAATTTTCGTGCATTCAACTATCTCTCCTTTGGAGTACGAAATGTTTTTGTGTTAAGAAATAAACTGGATTTCAGACTGGAAGGCTATGCATTTAAGCCGCTGGAAGAAATCGTGAAAGGGCAAAACCAGGAAACGCTGGTCAAGACAGACCTGACCAGGATCTACTTTGCAGCCTCTTCGTCTCTGGTCTTTCATTCGCCCGTAGGGCCGGTCGGTCTTAACGTGAACTACTACAATGACACACAGAATGAAATTGGCATTTTGCTCCATGTAGGTTTTTTACTGTTTAATAAGCATTCATTTGAGTAATGTGGCCAAATCGGCATGTTGGTGGTTCCCTGGCAATCATTTTTTAGTTGCCGCAATGTATTATTTCAGCCGATTTTGAAAATTTTGCCTAAGTTTATCCGTTCAAATTAATCACCCTCATCTCATGAAGAGACTTCTACCTGCTATCGTTTTTTTGCTTGCAACCTCTTTTGGAGCCACCGCCCAGGTCGTTCAGTGGGCATCTAAAGTGTTGCAGTTTTCTACAGAATTAACGCCTGTTCAATACTCGGCTACGCAAGCGTTAGGAAAACCTAATGTATTGCCGGCAGGTGGCCAAAACCCAAGCGCCTGGGCCCCTGACAAACCGGGGAGAAGGGAGTTTTTGAAACTTGGTTTTGATAAACCTATGAGCATCCGGCAAATAGCCATAGCCGAATCACATAATCCAAGTGCGCTTTATAAAGTGTTACTGTATGATGAATCCGGTAAAGAATATGAGGCGAACACCCTCAACCCAATGGCGATTCCTATGAAGGGCAGGATGCTCACTTTGTTTGTAGAAATGACTCCTTATAAAGTAGCAGCCGTTAAACTGGAATTTGATGGCGCTGCTGTTCCGGATTATTTCGGGATAGATGCCGTAGCAATTTCAGACTCAAACTATCCGATCATTGCGTTTATTCCTACGCCTTCTTTATTGGCTTCCGGAATTGTTACCGAAGCGTTGGATAAGAATGTCAATAGCGAATACAGTGAACTCAACCCGCTGCTTTCACCAGATGGAAAAGTTCTCTACTTCAGCCGCAGGAACCACCCGGACAACGTAGGCGGTGTTGCCGACAAGGAAGACATTTGGTATTCTGAACTGGGCAACGATGGCAAGTGGCAGCTGGCTAAAAATATGGGAACGGCATTCAATAACTCAGGACCAAACTTTGTCAATACCATTCAGGCCGTAACTCCCGATGGGAAGTCGGCCATCATGGTATTAGGAAACAAATATTTGCCGAAGGGAAATAGCGGAGAAGTTGTGAAAATGGCCGCAGGCGTTTCAATCAGTTCAAATGTGGGCGGAGAGTGGTCCGATCCGGTAGCGCTTAACATCACCAATGATTACAACTACAATGAAAAGGCAAATTATTTTTTGACCAATAACCGGAGAACAATGCTGTTGTCGGTTGAACGGGATGACTCGCAGGGAGATCGCGACCTGTACGTTTCTTTTATGCAGGATGACAGTGTATGGACAGAGCCCCTCAACCTGGGGAAAATGATTAACACCGCATCGGAAGAGTCGGCACCGTTTTTAGCAGCCGATGATAAGACCTTGTACTTTTCCTCAAAAGGCTTAAGCGGATATGGAGGCAGTGATGTATACGTATCCAAGCGATTAGATGATACCTGGACGAACTGGTCGGAACCTGAAAATCTGGGGCCGGAAATTAACTCACCACAGGAAGATTTGTTTTTTAACATTCCTGCCAACAGCGAATTCGCCTATTATTCAAGAGGTGTAAGTGAAAACAACACCGATATTTTCAGAGTGAAACTGCCGATAATGCGCAGTCCTGAAATTTGGGTTACCGTTAAAGGCAAACTGGTGGATGCCAAAACCGGAGAGCCTATTGGCGCCAAAATTATTTATGAAAAGTTACCGGACGGAACGGTTGCCGGCATTACGCAAAGCGATCCGAAGACAGGCGAGTATGAAATTAAATTGCCGGCCGGCCATTTGTACGGCATACGGGCCGAGGCTAAAGATCACATCTCAGAAAATCAAAATCTCGATTTGCGCAACATTACAAGTGAGTCGGTAGTCGATCATAAAGACTTCAAACTTGAACCGATTGGTGTAGCACCGATAGCCGAGAACGTAGTGATTACACTCAACAACATCTTCTTTGATTTTGACAAAGCAACATTAAAGCCTGAATCTTTCCCGGAACTGAACCGAATTGTAACGTTGATGACCGAACGCGCCTCTATGCAGGTAGACATTGCCGGGCATGCCGATGCTACAGGGGAAGAAAACTACAACATGGGTCTTTCCAAACGCAGGGCATCGTCTGTTCAGAAATATTTAATTGGCAAGGGGATTGCAGAGTCAAGAATAACGGTTTCCTTCTATGGTGAAACTAAACCGGTTGAAAGTAATGCCACTAAAGAAGGAAGGCGGAAAAACAGAAGGGTTGAATTTAAAATTGTGAAACCTTAACTGCATCAACGATGGTCAGAGTCTTTATTTGTGTATTGATTTGCCTAAGTGCGTTGTGCAGTTTCGCGCAATCAGCTGACAGCGTTGTTACAGCGCAAGGCCAGATTATCAATGGCGATACAAAAGAATTGCTAACTGCAAAAATTACGTATCAAAGTTTGCCGTACGGAAATAAAGTGGGAGTGATCAACAATAGTACGTACTCATTCCCCATGTTTGATCGTGAGCGATATTCCATAACGGTTGAGGCCCCCGGCTTTGTAACCGCTAAGTTCATGCTCGACCCGGCCGAAGCGAGCGGGTATAAACTTGTTAAGGACATTGAATTGGTGCATGGTAACACGGTGGTAAAAAAGAAACACGAGTCGGGCCAGGTAATGTTGTTGAATAACCTGATTTTCCGAGTAGCCAAAGCAGAGATTGAACCGGAATCTTATCCCGAGTTGGATATCGTGGTGAACATGCTAAAAGAAAATCCAAAGATGGTCATCCAGTTAGAAGGCCATACCGACTATCTAGGAAATGCCGAAAAGAATCTCAAGCTGTCACAACAACGCGTAGATGCCGTAAAGGCCTACCTGATAAAGAAAGACATCAATAAAAATCGTGTGAAAACAAAGGCCTTTGGGGGAACGAATCCAATTTCACGGGATGATACACCTGAAGCCCACCGCATGAACAGACGTGTGGAGTTAAGAATTTTGCAAAACTAAAACGTTTACACTCCTTCTTGCGCAACCCGGGCTCGTTAAGTTTTCCCTGCTAAAAGCATAGCATTGTTTCCTCTTTTTCACATCTTTCGCTACTTTGAAATATGTTGACGTCTACGATGCAAAACCCCGGCCTGGATACCATATCCCTTACGTTTGATCAGCTTAAGCAGGCTTCTGTTTCTTTGCGAAAAGAGCCCGTTAAGAACAGGAAGAAACGCCTGGAGGCTCTGCGTACCTGGATCAAAACAAACCGACAGGTTATACAACAGGCTGTATATGATGATTTCCGAAAACCGGCATCGGAGGTTGACACAACTGAAATTTTTCCAGCCCTCGATGAAATCAAATCGGCACTCGACAACCTCGACCGATGGGCTAAGCCGAAGTTGGTAGATGCCCCCATCACCATGTTGGGCACACAATCGTGGGTTATGCTTGAACCAAAAGGAGTATGCCTGATTATTTCTCCCTGGAACTACCCCTTTAACCTGGCCGTTGGCCCGATGGTGTCGGCTCTGGCAGCGGGCAACAATGTAATACTCAAACCTTCTGAACATACGCCCCACACTTCGGCCTTACTTAAGAAAATGTGTGAAGATGTTTTTGAGAAAGAAATAGCAACAGTTTTTGAGGGAGGGCCTGAAATTTCGCAAGCGTTATTGAAGCTTCCGTTTGATCATATCTTTTTTACCGGAAGCCCGGCCATCGGAAAATTGGTTATGAAAGCCGCGGCTGAAAATCTTACTTCGGTAACGTTAGAGCTGGGAGGAAAATCGCCCACTATCGTTAGCTCATCTGTCCGATTGAAAGACGCGGCACAGCGGATAGCCGTTGGCAAGTTTATTAATAATGGCCAAACGTGTATCGCTCCTGATTACGTGCTGGTGCATCACTCAGTTGCCAACGACTTCATGCAACAGATGAAAGACCAGGTGCAAAAACTTTTTGCAGGAAACGGAAGCATGCAACAATCACCGCATTATGCACGCCTGGTGCATGAAAAACACTTTGAACGACTGAACACGTTGTTACAGGAGGCAATTCGTGACGGAGCAAAAGTAGAATGGAGCGGCCCCGTAGAACAGACTGAACGGTTTATGCACCCCATGATTCTTTCGGAGGTGCCGGAGCAATCGCGAATTATGGAAGAAGAAATTTTTGGGCCGATACTTCCGGTGCTCACCTATCGAACATTTGATGAAGTGATCAGCACCATTAACAAAAAGCCAAAGCCACTGGCACTTTATTTCTTTGGTTCGGATAAGCAGGAATTGAATCGTATTAAAAGCGAAACCTCGTCAGGCGCAATTTGTGTAAATGATTGTGCCATACACTTTTTACATCATAACCTGCCGTTTGGTGGTGTGAACAACAGCGGAATAGGTAAGTCGCACGGGTATGCCGGGTTCCTGGCCTTCTCGAATGAAAAACCTGTTTTGAAGCAGCGAAACGGGCTAACTTCTTTTCGCTTTTTTTATCCGCCCTATACACCTACTGTTAAGCGACTCGTTAACCTGTTGTTAAAAATGCTCTGAGTCAACCCTTAAAAGGCACGACTTTCGCTTAAAACTTGCAGGATTTTAAGGTACGGGTTTAGTACCTTTGACATTCATTTTTCTGTTTGTGTTAGATAACCTTTTCTTATGAAGAAAACACTCATTATAGTCGGGTTGGTTTTTGTGGTACTGCTGGCAGCCGCCTTTATTCTGCCTGTTGTTTTTAAGGACGACATTAAAGCAGCCATCGATAAAGAGATTGCAAAATCAATCAATGCCGATGTGGTATTTGATGCCGATAAATTTTCCCTGAGTTTGTTCAGCAACTTTCCCAGCATCACAGCCGAAATGAAAGACTTTGGCGTGATTAACCGCGCGCCTTTCGAGGGAGAAGTTTTGTTTGCGGCCGAGCAACTGGAGGTTGAAGTAAACCTGGCCGATGTATTGTTTGGCGATCAAATGAGACTAAAAGGAATAACCGTTGTGCGGCCTGTGATTAACGTAAAAGTGTTGGAAGATGGTCGGGCTAACTATGATATCGCTATTCCTTCGGCTGATACCGTTGCTACCGAAGAAGCACCGGATGATTTTTCATTTGGTATAGATCACTGGGAGATCGTAGAAGGAGACATCGCCTATGACGACCGCTCGATTCCGTTTTTACTGGAGATGAAAAATGTAAATCATACCGGCAGTGGAGATTTTACGCAAAGTGTTTTTGATCTGAAAACCACCTCTTCGTTAGATACCCTGAATGTGGGGTACGATGGTGATATGTACCTGAGCAACAAGCGCGCAGAAATTGACATGACAATTTCCATTAGCGAAGAGTACACCAAATACACATTCAAAGAAAACAACGTAAAGCTTAACGACTTTGCTATGAGTTTTGATGGCTGGTTTAAAATGAATGAGAACGATTATGGAATGGACATATCATTCAAGAGCCCCGAAAACACCTTCAAAAGTTTGCTGTCGCTTGTACCGGGCATGTATACCGAAAGCTTTAACGGCATTGAGACAAACGGTGATCTTGCATTTAACGGATTTGTGAAAGGAACCTACAGTGAAACCCAAATGCCCGCCTTTACTGTAGGACTGAAGGTTGATAACGCCATGTTCAAATACCCCGACCTGCCAACACCCATTAGCAACATCAATCTGGATATGCTTGTCGACAATAAAGATGGCATTATGGATAACACCGTAATTGATGTGAAGAAATTTCATATGGATTTCGGTGCAAACCCGGTGGATGCCCGGGCGCTCATCAGCAAAATGTACCCTACGAATGTGGATGCGACCATCAGCGCAAAGCTTAACCTGGCTGAGTTAAGCAAAATGTTTCCGGTCGAGGGCCTTGATATGAAAGGCAACTATGCATTAAACCTGTCGGCCAAAGGAGTGTACGATAGTCTGAAAAAAACAATTCCGGCCATCGATGCGGCCATGTCACTGACAAACGGATATGTTAAATCGGCTGAGTTTCCTTTGCCATTGCAGGATTTAAAATTTAACTCCACCATTAAGAACAGCTCAGGAAAAATGGCTGAAACATTCATTGCCGTCAACGACTTCTCTATGAATATGGATGGAGAAAGGTTTGATGCTAACCTGCTCTTACAAAACCTCGATGATTATGCCTGGGACGTGAAAGCAAAGGGTGGTATTGACTTGGAAAAAATGACTAAGATATTTCCGCTTGAAGGCATGACCCTGGCTGGAAAAGTTAAAGCAGATATTCAAACAAAAGGCAAGATGTCTGATTTGGATGCCGAACGATACGACAAACTACCCACCAGCGGAACGGCTTCGCTTGCTGCCTTTAAATTTACATCCAAAGATCTTCCGTATGACGTAACCATGAGCAAAGCGGAGATGGTTTTTGATCCGAAGAAAATTGATTTGAAACAAGTTTCAGGCACCATTGGTAAAAGTGACTTCGCGGTAGCGGGCTCGGTGAATAATTACATGGGCTATCTTTTTGGGAAAGGTGAGTTGTTAAAAGGTACGATGAATTTCAATTCAACGCTGCTTGATCTGAATGAATTCATGACCGAAACAGAAGATAAGCCTGTTGCGGAAGATACTGCTTCCTATGGCGTGATTCCGGTTCCGCATAATGTTGACTTCCTGCTGAAGTCGGAAATTAAAACAGTGAAGATGATGGACTACACCATGACGAACGCTTCAGGCGATGTGGTTGTAAAAGATGGTGTGGCCAACCTCAGTAATTTAAAGTTTAACATGTTAGGAGGAGCATTTGTCGTGAACGGAAGTTATAACACGCGGGATATCGCCCACCCAACGTATGACTTAGCATTGAAGATTGATAACCTGTCGTTGGCGCAGGCCGCTTCTTCATTCACCATTGTTAAAAGTTTTGCTCCCGTAGCCGGATTGATGCAGGGGAATTTTTCAACCGATTTCAAGATCAACGGAGAGTTGCTTGAAACCATGATGCCTAACCTGAAAACAGTTGGAGGAGATGGCCTGGTGAAAGTAGCGCAAGCTTCTTTAAAAGATTCAAAACTTATTTCAGGAATAACTTCCCTCACCAAGCTGGACAATACAAGTGAGGTTACCATGAAAGATGTATTGATGTCGGCAACCATTAAAGAGGGAAGATTAAGCGTAAAACCATTTGATGTAAAGTTTGGGAGCTATAAAACAACCGTAACCGGAAGCACAGGAATTGACGGATCTCTTGATTATAAATTGAAGATGGATGTTCCTGCCGGTAAGTTGGGAACTCAGTTCAACAGTTTTGTTTCAGGCGGAAAATCTGATCCCAATGCTATTGTTCCGGTTACCATTGGTTTGGGAGGAAGCTTTTTAAGCCCTTCACCAAAATTACTGATGGACGAACAGAAACAACAGGTGAAAGATGCCGCCACGGCAGCCGTAAAAGAGGAATCGAAAAAACAAGCCGATAAATTGATTGGTAATTTATTGGGGAAGCCAAAAGCGGATACGGCTAAAACCGACAGTACCAAAACAACCCCCGAAAATACTACCGACAAACTGAAGAAAGAGGCAACAGACAAAATTCAAAATTTGCTGAAGAAGAAGAAAAAATCGTAAAGAGAATTCGAGCAGGCGTTGAATACTGTACGTAATGATTAGAAGAGTCTAAAATCACGGTGTCGTTGCAGTCCAATCTTTGTACTTTTCTGTAAGCGGTAAAGGTGATCAGGTATTGCCGCTTAAATTTGTAACGATTCAAACCTAACACCATGAAAAAATTAGTTGCTTTCCTATTGGTTGGTGCCGGTATTTCGGCATTCGCACAAACCGAAAAAATAGATACCGCTATGGTATCGAAAATCAAAAAAGAAGGGTTCGATAACTCACAAGTTATGAATATCCTGGGTATGCTCACCGATGTTCACGGCCCTCGCCTGACCAATTCGCCAGGTTATAAAAAGGCTGCTGAGTATGCGAAATCAACCCTGCAATCGTGGGGGTTACAAAATGTGGGCTTCGACAGTTGGGGAGAAGAGTTTGGCCGTGGCTGGTACCTGAAGAAATTCAGCCTTCAGGCATTAGACCCTGTTTACTTTCCGGTGATCGCCTATCCAAAAGCCTGGTCTCCGGGAATTAAAGGAAATGTGCAGGCCGATGTCGTTTACCTTGATGTAAAAAAGGAAGAAGACCTACAGCGGTACAAAGGAAAATTAAAGGGCAAGGTGGTGTTATTTAGTTTGCCTACTCCTGTAAAGCCAGGCTTTGAGCCGGACGCAAAAAGGTTTGACGATACAGAGTTACTGGAAATGGCCAACTCAGGCGTGCAGGAAACCGGTGGCGGTGGAAGATTTCGCCCATCGTTAGGCCCTCAAAGCTTAGCGTATGCAAAATGGGATTTGTGTATGAAAGAAGGTGTTGTTGCCGTGTTGGAAGCAAGCCCCGCATCCCGGTTGGAGGATGGAACCCTTACTGCGTCAGCAGCATCAGTTCCGTATCCGCCAGAGACTCCGTTTAATCAGCGATTGAGTTCACGCGCTGCGAATGCACCCAAAATTCTTCCACAAATTGTTGTAGCGGCCGAGCATTACAACCGCATGGTTCGTCAGGCTGAAAAAGGGCTGCCGGTAAAAGTTGACCTAACCATGGAAACTGTTTTCACTCCTGCAGAAAGTGGCTTTAACGTTATAGCGGAAATTCCAGGAACAGATTTGAAAGATGAGGTAGTGATGATTGGTGCTCACCTCGACTCATGGCACAGTGGCACCGGCACGACTGATAACGCCTCTGGCTCAGCGGTAATGATGGAAGCGATGCGCATTTTAAAATCGTTGGGAACAAACCCTCGCAGAACGATACGCATTGGTTTATGGGGAGGTGAAGAACAAGGATTGATTGGTTCACGCTCGTATGTGAAACGTACGTATGGCGAGCGTCTTGACCGTAATTTCCCGTATGATTCAATCAAACTCACTCCGGCTGCTGAAAAGTTTTCGGTGTACTTTAATATGGATAATGGAACCGGGAAGTACCGCGGAGTGTACCTGCAGGGGAATCAAAATGCCATGCCTGTATTTCGTTCATGGATTAAGCCCTTTGAAAAATTAGGGGCTGCCACCTTAACACTACAAAATACATCGGGTACCGATCACCTTGCCTTTGATGCCATCGGGTTACCCGGATTCCAGTTTATTCAGGACCCGATCGAATATTTTTCACGTACGCACCACACCAGTATGGATTTATATGACAAGGCGATTGAAGCTGACCTAAAACACAATGCTGTTATGACTGCGGCTTTCGCCTGGATTGCGGCAAACCGCGATGAGAAATTTCCGAGGAAATAGTATTTGTTGTAGAGACGCACAATTGTGCGTCTCTACATTAATGTGTCTCCAATTCTCGCGTACGACATTATTTCATTTTCGTTGTTTCCTTATATCGGAAACAATCGACCAGGTGATCGTTGATTAGTCCGCAGGCCTGCATATGTGCATAAATAACGGTGCTGCCTACAAATTTGAATCCTCGACTAATTAAATCTTTGCTCAACGCATCTGATTCTTTTGATGTAGCCGGAACTTGTTTGAGCGTTTTCCATTTGTTTACGATTGGTTTGCCCTTTACAAATCCCCAGATGTAGTTGTTAAAACTTCCGAATTCTTTTTGCACCGCTAAAAATTGTTTGGCATTGTTTACGGCTGCGAAAACTTTTAAACGGTTTCGTATGATTCCGGGATCGAGTAAAATTTTTTCAAGTTTTGCTTTGGTAAAGCGTGCAACTTTATTGGGATCGAAATCGGCAAATGCCTTTCGGTATCCTTCCCGTTTTTTCAAGATCGTTGACCAGCTTAATCCGGCCTGGGCCCCTTCCAGGATCAGAAACTCGAAATGAACACGGTCATCATGGGTTGGAACACCCCATTCCGTATCGTGATAAGCGATGTATTGATCGAATTTCAGACACCATTCGCAGCGATATTTTTCTTTTACGGGCATAGTTGTTGAAGTTAGCAGAACAAACTAAGTTTATTGAAGCGACAACCGTATGTCAGCAGAAAATTAAAGGATAAAGCTATGAAACCAAGTGTTGTTTTTTTTGCATTGTTTTTTGTGGCAGCAGGTAGTTATGCCCAGGTCGATTATGACAAGAAGCTGAAGGAGTTGAAAATTGAGTTATTCAAACCGTCTGCTCCGGTGGCCAACTACGTAAAGGCTGTAAGGGTAGGGAATCTAATCTTTCTGGCAGGGCATGGTCCTACCAAAGCAGACGGCACGAATATTACCGGCAAAGTAGGAAAAGATCTTTCGCTCGAGCAGGCTTACATGGCCGCTAATCAAACGGCTGTTTCTATTCTGTCTACATTAAAGGCCGAAGTTGGCGATTTCAACAAAGTTAAGCGGGTGGTGAAGGTATTGGGCATGGTTAACTGTACCCCTGATTTTACTGATCACCCTAAAGTGATCAATGGATTCTCCGATGTGATTGTGAGTGTGTTTGGCGAAAAAGGATTACACGCCCGCTCGGCTGTGGGGATGGGCTCGCTACCCATGAACATAGCAGTAGAAGTTGAGATGATTGTGGAGGTGGAGTAGTGTTCGTACTTCATAGAAGAATACGAAGGCTCAGCAAAATGAGCGCATATTTTTCAAACACTGATTTCATGAAGGAAAAGAGTAGATCAAAGTATATTTTGGTTGGTTCTTTGATTGGATTTTTATCAGGGGTTGCCTTAGGGGTACTATCATGGAATTCTTCATTTATAACTCTTGTCCACCTGATTCCCTATGCGGAAGTATTTGCAAAGGTGTGGATTGTGATTCTTGTTATTCTTGCGGTTCCGTTAGTAGTCACTAACCTTTTTGTAAGTTTTATAACCATCATTCATGAAAAACTGGCAGTGAAACTTGTCATGAATGGTTTGTTTGTGCATATCGGATTGGTGATTGCCTGTACGCTTCTGTCGGTAGCTTTCAGTTATGGATTTACACAGTATCTGAATGTTGATTTGTCAATTTCAAATCCGCTTGTACAGGAAACTTCAGAGAAAACAGGTCTTCGAAACATACATGTACTACTTACCAACGTTCAGTCGAGTGTAGCGCGATTTATAGTTCCTGCCATTCTCGGAACGATTTTATTATCAATCGCTTTCTTTTGGTTTCCAAATTTCTTAAAAAAGAAACTGATAACTCACGCTCAACACCTGAATGTAAGGGTGTTTGAATTGCTTCGGATTATATTTTATGCGCTTCCGGTTTCTGTAGCCTGCCTGACGTTTGTTGTATCCAGCCGAAGCGGAACCATGATTTTGGGTGTTGCCGGACTGTATGTATTGGGTGTATGTGGCGTGCTCTCGGTTGCTATACTTTTTTTGTATGCAGTTGCATTTTTTTTCGGGTACACATCGCTTACGTCATTTTTACGTGCACTCCTTCCGGCACAAATGGTTGCCATCAGCACGTGCTCGTCATTGGCCAGCCTTCCGGGTTTGCTGATAAGCACAAAGAAATTAGGGATACCGGCTGCCGTGGCCGGCTTTGCGGTGCCAGTATTTGTTTCGTTCTTCAGGATTAACCTGATGGTGGCAAATCCATTTTCATTTTTTCTGCTCTCAGAACTTTATAATATTTCGGTAACGCTGCCTGACTTTTTTATTTTCCTCGGCCTCATGTTGGTCACAAGTTTTGCCAGCCCGGGTCTTCCACAAATGGGAAATGTATATAGCCTTCCGGTTTTTTTAGCGGCCGGTATTCCCCTGGAGGGGATATTGCTTCTGAAAGCAGTTGATTCAATACCCGATATTTTTAAAACATTACTGAACGTCACTGAAATTGGTTTGGTCATGTCGATCGTTATGAGAGGGTACAGAAATATGATGCCTGAAGTATATTCAGGATTTAAAGTGCAGGACAAGCCTCATATCAAATGATTTATTTTCTAGTTGTACGTAGAAATCAGCACACGATCAAAAATTTTTTACGTGCGGGCGATATGCGTTTTTCCGACAGGGTAAAAATTATTCTCTGGGAAAACATTAAAACCCTTCGGCATATACAGGCAGGCACGTTTATATTTTCTGATCTGGATTTGCTTACTCCGCTACAACGTGAGGTTGCGGTTGAAATTTACCAGCAGTTAAGCAGTGCCTACCCACACTTAATCGTACTCAATAATCCCAACAAGGTTTTGTTGCGGTATGAATTATTGAGGAAAATGTACCAGACAGGCATTAACCGGTTTACAATAGTTCGGGCGACAGAAGCATTTGATTCGTTACGCTTCCCGGTTTTTGTGCGGGAGGCAAACCGGCATTCGGGTGCACTAACGCCCCTGATTTACTCAGTTGAAGACCTGCATAAACATATTTGGGTGTTGAAATTTCTCCGATACCCGTTAAATGATCTGTTGGTGGTTGAATATCTCAATGCCTCCGTGGAGGATGGTGTATTCATCAAGCATTCTGCGTTTGTTTTAGGAAACCGGGTGATGCCACGATACTTTAACTTTAGTTACCATTGGATGGTGAAATCAACGATTGCAGTAGGAGATGCTTTAATGGAAAGCAAGAAAAATGAGATTGAAGCTTTTATGCGTGACAATCCGCACAACGATTGGCTCTTAAAGAATTTTCAAACCGCAGGAATTTCCTATGGTCGTGCCGATTATTCTGTAGTGAATGGTGAACTCCAACTCTGGGAGATTAACCTAAACCCAGCGTTTGCCCTGCCCCCTCGGGAACCGGAAAAGGACAACAATCAGCAACGCATGATGCGCAACATGTTCTACGAACAATTTTTTGATGAGTTGGATCGTGTGGATTACCAGGGTAACGACATCGTTGAACTCAGGATTTCCGAAGGTCAGTTAGCCAGGATGAAAACATCGTTTGCGTTCCGCGTGAATGAATGGTTTCGCAGACGACTGGTGAAAAACAAACTTCGTTACCGGATTATGCGAGCCATAAGCTATGCCGTAGCACACACATTTTGGAGGCTCCGTTTTTAAGGCTGTTTTTACAAAGCCTGCTCAATATCCCTTATCAAATCACTCACGTCTTCAATCCCCACAGAAAGGCGCACCAGGTTAGCGGTTACGCCTATGGTTGCCCGTTCTTCGGCACTCATTTTTGCATGTGATGTTTTAGCCGGGGATGTAACCGTTGACTCTACGCCACCCAAACTAATCGCTCGTTTGATCAGTTTCAGGTTGGCAAGAAACGCATCAGCATTGGTCTGCACCTCAAAGGAAAGCATACCACCAAATCCTCCGGGCATTTGTGCCTTGGCAATACGATGGTTGGGATGATCAGGTAAACCCGGGTAATATACCCTTGCTATCTTGCTGTTGCTTTTTAAATAGTGAGCAAGCGCCAGGGCATTTTCGTTTTGTTGCCGTACACGAAGCACAATGGTTTTTAAACTTCTCTCCACCAGGTAACAGGTGTGCGCATCCAGCGATCCTCCAAAATGAAAGGCGCTTGTGCGAACCTGTTCGATAAGTTTTGTCGCCCCGACAGCCGCGCCACAACATAAGTCGCTGTGGCCACCAATGTATTTTGTTCCGCTGTGTGCAACAATATCAATCCCCAGGTCAATTGGGTTTTGGTTAACCGGGGAGGCAAAGGTATTGTCGATGATGGTTAGGAGTCCGTGTGCTTTGGCAATTGCCGCCACAGCTTTTATGCCTGTAATTTTTAATGTTGGATTCGAAGGTGTTTCGATGTAGATGATTTTGGTTTCCTTTCGGATGGCCCTTTTAAAATTTTCAGGGTAGGCACCATCTACTAACGTATACTCAATTCCATACCGTGGAAATTCCGTTACAATCGCGTTGAAAGTCCCTCCATACAAGTCGTTTTGCAGCACAACATGGTCGCCTTTTTTAAGAAAGGCTAACAAGGAGGTGAAAATGGCGGCCATTCCTGAGCTGAAGATTAAACCATCTTCAGCATTCTCAAGGGTTGCGATTTTAGTTGCAGCCGCCCGTTGATTAGGGGTGTTGAAATACCGGGGATACCGTGTTTGCGGCAAATCTTCATAATCGTAAGCGGAAGATGGGTAAACAGGACTTACCGCTCCTTTAAACACAGAATCTTCAATCGAGCCGGCATGCACACTTTGGGTAAGCTTGGAATGGCTTTGTTTCATAATCGCTAAAATGTTTTGAAAACGAAACTTAGCAAAAAACCCCAATGGATTTTTTATTTATTTTTCCATTATGTTCAACCAAATAACCAACCAAAGTCATGGGCGAAATAAAAAAAGACAAGGCTAAGAAATGGGTCGACAGTTTTAAGAAAGACGGTAAGGGAGCAAAATCAGTCATGTTCAAAAAAGATGATGTGATCAAACTGCTTAACCAAAAAGATTGTGAAGGACTTCGCATTTACAATGCGCACGATAGCGAAGATAAAAAGAATCCGTTCACCATGTTTTTGGTTGCAACCAAGGCAGATGGAACCAATTTGTTACCGGATGCCGGTGTAGCATCATCGGCTGCTTATTTCGTTTGGGACGATGGCCTGAAATGTCCGCCTGATTGTCCAACAAATGACTTGTAGGATAGCAACAAGCCATTTTTCGGAAGCGGCCACACTCGTTGTGTGCTGCTTCTTTTCCTTTTGATGTTATTTTAGTTTTTTCGATCATGACGATTCAATTGCTTAGGGAATACTCAAACTACTTTCAGTGGGCGGGCAGTTTCTTTATTTGCATAGCGTGCATTCCACTTTTCAAAAATCGCAAGGCATACATCAAGACCCTTTTTTTCTACGGACTTTCCAGCATTCTTTTCCAGGCAGGCCAGCAACTTTCGGTATCTTTTTTTAATAATCAGAACATTAATCAAATTGGTAATGGTTTTGTGTTTTTTGAGTCTATACTGTTAACAACTGTGTTTTGGTTTGCAGTGAGTGATGCCTTCTGGAGGAAATGGATTGCAACCTTGGGCGGCCTGTACGTGATTGGGTATATTGTTTGTATTTTGTTTTTTCAGGAGAACTCGCATTCACTCATTCGTACCGGTCGTGAAATGTTGATGATTGTTTGTTCTGTTGGCTACTTCTTTTATTTGATCAGAAAGCTGCCGGAAGAAAACCTGTTAAAATTTCCAATGTTTTGGATTAATACGGCCATTCTTTTCTTTTTTGCAGGTACGTTTATGCTTTCGCTGATGCTGGATTACATCACCAATGTGCTTCATAATGATTTAATAGGCTTCTGGACTTTCAGAAATTTTTTCCGGTTCGGATTTTGCCTCTTGTTAATGTATGCAGCATGGCTTGACTTTACATTGGTAAAAGATAGTTTACAGGGAAAGAAATCCCCGGTTATATGAGTCACCATTACATGAAACTTGATTTGATAATGGTGGATGCTGTCGCACCAACTATTTCAGAATTCACCATTATATTTTCAATTGCAACGCTTGGCATGCTGGCCTTGGCCATGGTGATCGTATTTTTTGTGCTTTTCTATCAGCGGAAAATGTTGGAAAATAAGCTCCAACGACAGAAACTGGAGACAGAGCACCAGGAAAAAATGCTCATGGCTGCCCTTGAATCACAAGAGCATGAGCGAGAACGCCTTGCACGTGATTTGCACGACAGCATCGGACTCATGTTATCAACCATACGCATCAGCCTGATGACACCACCAAAAATTGAGGGATCGGAATCTGGGATGACACAGCAGGTTAAAACGATGATTGACGATACCATTGATTCAGTAAGGAGAATCAGCCGCGACCTGATGCCTCCCAGCCTTGAGCGATTTGGTTTTGCGCAAGCGGTTCACGAAATGTGTAACCAGTACGCCATGGTTTCGGGTGTGAAAGTTGAGTTCCTTGAAAATGGATCGGCAGTGAGTATGGATAAGTCGAAGGAGATTATGTTATTCAGAATTGTTCAGGAGTTGGTGAACAATGCGCTCAAACATTCGGGAAGCGCGATTATACATGTTTCCATTCAGTGGACGCACCTGCTGGAGGTGAAGGTAGCCGATCAAGGTACCGGCTTTAACATAGAAGAGAAGAAAAATGCGGCAAGCGGCCTAGGGTTATTTAATATTCAAAACCGTGCAAAAATACTTGGAGCATCCTTAGAATACGATACCGGCCCCAATCAAGGAACAATCGTTACAATAAAAATGCGCTGTTCATGAAGAAGTTAAAAGTTTATATCGCAGATGATCATACGTTGTTTCGAAAAGCAATGGTTGGGTTGCTACAGTCGTTTAAAGATATAAGCGTTGTTAAGGATGCGGAAAATGGAAAAGAGTTGCTCAAATTAGTAAAATATGAGCAGCCTGATGTTGCCATTGTTGATCTTCAAATGCCCGTGATGGATGGCGTTGAGACGTGCGAACACCTGGTCCAAAAATTTCCCAGCGTTAAACTGGTTGTGTTAACCATGCACGATAGTGAGAAATACGTACTGCACATGATCGAAATGGGTGTGCATGCTTTTTTACTTAAAAACACCGAGCCTGTTGAATTGGAGAGAGCGATTTTATCGGTGGTTGAAAAGGATTTTTATCACAACGATTTTGTTGCCAACATTATCCGTAAAAATATTAGAGAAAAGGCAGCCTCTGCCAGGCCAACGTTTAAAGCTCCTGAACTCTCTGAGCGTGAAAAAGAAATTGTTTTACTGATATGCAGAGAACTAACCAATAAGGAAATTGGCGACAGGCTTTTTATTAGCGAACGAACTGTTGAAAACCATCGCTATCGGATTTTGGAGAAACTTCAAATTAAGTCGGCCGTTGGCTTGGTTCGGTTTGCCTATGAAGCAGGGCTGGTAAAGTAAAAATCGGTCCTGTTTTCAATTGAGTATTTCTACTCAATGTATTGAGTACTGATACTCAATGAACGATAGCTCCTTATTCTTTTAAAATCGTCAATTCGGAGCCTATTCATAATTTTTGCCCGGTTGCGGCAATTAAATCAGATCCGTTCAGCCTCGCGGCCCCAAAAACCAATTCATCTCTTCTTGCCATCTTAAATGAGAAGAACTCTTAAGGTTTACGTTTTTAGGTTATGAAAATTCTGGTAGTTCACAGGCAGGAGTCGGTTGCAAAATGTGTTAAATCATCTATGGCTGCCGGAGAGCCGGTGGTTCGTTATTTCAATTCAGGCCTCGATGGGCTTCACGCGGTTCGGGTTGAGTTATTTGATTTAATTGTTTGCGGCACAGACTTGCCTGTAATTACCGGATTTGAATTGATTCGTTCGTTACGCACGCAATCTATTAACGAGAAAACACCGGTGATTTTTGTAGCCGATGAAATTGATGAAAAGGCAAAATACCTCGGCCATGCATTGGGTGTTGCGGACATGCTGACGTATGCGGATGTTTCGGCTGGGCATTTTTCATTGTCTTCTGTCACAAACAATTAAGTTGATGTATGGAGTCAGCGGGCTTTTTGTCCAAATTGATGGCAACTCTTTTGGGAAGACAACTGAACCCAACAGATGCCGCAGACTCAACTGTGTACACCATACAAACCAGCTCCCACTTCTATACCGGTAAAATTGTTTTTCAAGATGATAAAATGATGCGCGTGTGGGTCCTCAATAAGATGAAGACTGTTAAAATATTGAAGGAGAATATTCTAAAGATTTCAATCACAGATAAGTCAAACCAGGTTCAGGAGCGAACCGGTCAGATCAATTGGAAGAGTGTTGTTAACCCGGCCCTATGAATTCCAGAATGAACTACCACTCTGGCTTATTGCATCTTGTTTACCTGTTGGTAAATGTAGATGGGGTTGTGGAGAAGTCGGAGCGGGCAGCCATGCTTGCCATTAAAGAGGAAGAGCACATACCAGAGGTGCTTTTCAGGCAGTTCGAAGAATCAATCGGAAAACGAAAGGAGCAGGACATCTATCACACTGCTATTAACCTGATCAACCAATGTACAGAGGAAGAAAAGTTATGTGCCTTTGTGCACTTGTACAGGTTAGCGCAAGCCGACAACAACATTCATACAAAGGAGATCAGGCTACTTTTATACGGTGTTAAAGTGACGAATCTTGAATTTGAGGATGTTGAGCTGAGCGCCAGGCTGGCGGAAACAGGATCCCATCCCGGGGCCTGAGCCGGTCATTTTTATTGCTTTTAGCCACCCCTCAAAAATCTGCATTTTTTCATTTTATATTACTCGGGTGTTTTCTTTTGGTTATCAATTGGTTACGTTGAACTTTTCTGCTGAATTTACGTTTACATTTACAGTAACAACCACTACTATGAATTCAGTTACCAAAAAACTCCAGATTTTGGAATCGCTGAACGCTCTGGACCAATCCCAAACCGAGAAGGTGCTGGCCTACATTAAAGATTTGCTGTCTCTGAACGGTAAAGGAGACCACAAGCGTAACAAACGCGAAGCCATGAAGGAAATCAGACAGGCGTTGAGTCATGACAGACGCTTGAGAATTTCACTCGAGTAAGAGAATGGCTTCTTCAAGCATGCACTCTGGAGGTGTTCTCAGCACTTCCCTTAATGGTTCTTCACATAACTTTCCCATTTCTCCAACACAGCCTTTAGATCGTCCGGTAATTCCGAATCAAACTGCATCCATTCTTTTTTAACAGGATGCATAAATCCAAGTGTTTTGGCATGAAGGGCCTGGCGTGGAATAATCTTAAAACAGTTTTCAACAAACTGTTTGTATTTCGAAAACATAGTTCCCTTGACAATCTGATCACCGCCATACATGGCATCATTGAACAACGGGTGCCCCAGGTATTTCATGTGGGCACGTATCTGATGGGTGCGTCCCGTTTCAAGCTTGCATTCAACTAACGAAACATAACGCATGGGCCGAATTACTTTGTAGTGGGTAATGGCGTGCCTTCCCATGTCTCCATCCGGAAAAACAGTGGTCACTCTTCGGTCTTTCAAACTTCTGCCAACATGGGCATTGATCGTTCCGGCCGGAGGATCAGGCTCTCCCCAAACCAGCGCATGGTACGTTCGTTCAATGGTATGATCAAAAAACTGTCGTGCCAACGCAGTCATTACTGGTTCGGTTTTGGCAATCACCAATAGCCCCGAAGTGTCTTTATCAATGCGATGAACAAGGCCTGGTTTGCCTTCGTTGCCGGGCATTTGCGGAAGATTTTGAAAATGCCAGGCAAGGGCATTTACCAGGGTTCCACTCCAGTTGTTATAGGCTGGGTGCACCACCATACCTGCCGTTTTGTTGATGATGAGCAGGTGATCATCTTCATACACAATGTCTAGCGGAATGTTTTCGGGTTTAACATCTGTGTCGCGCGGAGGTTGTGGCAGCGAAACAGTAATTACATCTCCGGGATGAACTTTGTAATTCGATTTTACCGTTATGTCATTTACTTTAACAAAACCGTTTTCAATTCCTTGCTGGATTTTGGATCGTGAAACCTGACCCATGCGCGCATTCAGGAATTTATCGATGCGCAATAAACTTTGCCCGCGATCGGCAACAATGCGATGGTGCTCAAAAAGCAGTTCATCGTCCTGGTCTTCCCGTAAATCGGTAGGGTCATCGATCATGACTGTGGATTCTCCTGTAAGTATACTCAATTTCAGTGCCCCCGGCAGAACCTTCAAAGAAAATCGTTTTTGGATTTGAACAGGAAACACTTTCTTTACCAAATTTTTTGAAATGAGGATTTTCTTATCGGGGCTTATAGCCTTTTGTTTAGTCGCATGCCAAAAACGTGAAGAGAGATCTGTCGTGATCAATGAACAGCTTTTTGAAAACGGCCGCGTGAGCGGAGAATTAAAAACCAGCGAGTTGGAGGAGTCCTCCGGACTAACGGAGAGTTTTCAAAACAGAGGATTATTGTGGGTGCTGAATGATGGTGGCGATCAGGGCAGGATTTACCTCATCGATACAACCGCTCAAATTAAAGCAAGGGTCTTACTCGAAGGCATTAAAAATCGTGATTGGGAAGATATGGCATCCGGACCGGGACCGGAGGAAGGAAAGAAATACATATACGTAGGCGACATTGGTGATAACGATGCGAAGCATAAGTTTAAGTTTATTTATCGAATAGAGGAGCCGGAGGTGGATCTCCTGAATTCGCCTGATACAACAGTCACGAAAGTGGATTGCATTAAATTTCAATTACCCGATGGATCCCGGGATGCTGAGTCAATGATGATCGATCCGTTAACTCGCGATATCTACATCATCAGCAAGCGTGAGCAGAAGGTAAACCTGTACCGGTTACCATACCCACAGTCAACTTCAGAGGTGATAACAGCCGAGCTTGCTTTAAAGAAACTGGAATTCAATCAGTACCAGGGTAAAATTATTTCAAATGATGGCGGCCAAACACTTATTAACGGGTACCATTCAGCCTATTACAATCAGGTGGTTAGCTGTGACATTTCGGGCGATGGCCGCGAGATGTTGATTAAAAGCTATAGTGCTATCTATTACTGGAGTCGGCAGGAAAATGAAAGCATCGTTGATATGATACAACGAGTTCCAACTCTTTTGCCCTACACACCAGAACCTCAGGGCGAGGCCATTACCTTTAATGAAAAGAAATCGGGTTACTACACGCTCAATGAATCGTTAGGGAAACAACCGCAACAACTGTTGTTTTACAGAAGAAAGTAAATTGTGAGTTATTCAATTCTTACGGCCGTACCACAGGCCGTTACCATGAGCATACTGCCGCCTGAACCCAGTGTTTCGTAATCCAGGTCAACGCCAATAATGGCATTGGCCCCTTTGCGTTGTGCTTCTTCGCGCATTTCGGTAACTGCGGTGTCCTTTGCTTCGCGCAGGGTCTTTTCATACACACTGGAACGGCCTCCTACAATATCGGTAATGCTGGCAAATAAATCTTTAACCAGGTTTGCACCAATGATCGTTTCTCCGGAAACTAATCCATAATACTCAACTATTCTTCTCCCTTCAATGGTGTTGGTGGTAGTAATTAACATGGTATCTGATTTTGAAACGTACATAACGAAAGTCTTGTTCCGACTAATAACGCAACCGACATCCGAAGGTTATATCACGCCCTGTTCCTTCATGGCATTGGCAACCTTAATAAATCCGGCAATGTTTGCCCCGTCCATATAATTACCGGGTTTCCCGTATTCTTTCGCGGCAGCCAGGGCGGTATCATGAATGTTTTTCATGATGCTGCGAAGTTTATGATCCACTTCATCACGCGTCCAATTAGAGCCAATGTAGTTTTGAGTCATCTCCAGTCCGGAGGTGGCCACGCCACCCGCATTGGAAGCTTTGCCGGGCGAATACATCACACCATTATCCATCAGAATATTAATACCCTCAATGGTCGTTGGCATATTCGCTCCTTCACCTAAAAGTTTTATTCCTCCCTTAACAAGGTTGTTGGCATCCTTGCCACTCACTTCATTTTGTGTGGCCGATGGAAAAGCGCAGTCGGCTTTTATTTTCCATAATGGATTTTGATCTGAGTTCGGATCAATATCCTGATACGTACATTTATATTTATCGGCATATTCTTTAATCCGGCCCCTGCGATTATTTTTCAAGTCCATCAGGAAAGCGAGCTTTTCTAATGTGAATCCCGCTTCATCGTAAATAAACCCATTTGAATCGGAAGCCGTTACCGCCTTGCCGCCCAGGTGAATAATTTTTTCGATGGCATACTGCGCCACATTGCCTGAGCCCGACACCAAACATGTTTTTCCTTTCAGACTGTCGCCTTTGCTTTGCAACATATTTTCAGCAAAGTAGATTAACCCGTAACCGGTCGCTTCCGGCCTGATTAAGCTTCCTCCCCAACCCACACCTTTTCCGGTGAGCACACCGGTAAATTCATTTTTAATTTTTTTGTATGCACCAAACAAATAGCCGATTTCGCGTCCGCCAACTCCAATGTCGCCAGCGGGAACATCCAACCGATGATTAATATGTCGTGAAAGTTCACTCATGAAAGCCTGGCAAAATCGCATGATTTCAGTTTCAGATTTTCCTTTGGGGTCAAAATCCGAACCTCCTTTACCACCACCCATAGGAATGCCGGTAAGTGCGTTTTTAAAAATTTGTTCGAACGCCAAAAACTTGAGCACACTGGGATTTACAGAGGGATGAAAGCGAAGACCTCCCTTATAAGGGCCAATAGCGCTATTCATTTGAACACGGTACCCCCGGTTTATATGAACCTCACCGCGATCGTCTACCCATGTTACGCGGAATGAAATCAGGCGTTCCGGTTCGAGCATGCGTTCCAGTATTTTTAATTTTCTGTACTCGGGGTTTCTTTCCAAAACCGGCAAGACCGATTGGATTACTTCTTCCGCTGCCTGAATAAATTCAGGTTCGTTCGGATTGCGTTGTTTTACAAACTCGAGCATTTCAGAATGGGCCATATAGGAGTATTTTACCACCAAGTTAGCAGAAGAACATAGAATGCAAACGTTTTAGAAACGTATTTTGCAATCATGAATTCGGGCCCTCGAACCATTTGTATTTTTGGTTATGCATAAAATAAAGACTCACCCTGAAGGTCCATTGCTCTCTCGTATAGTAGCAGGCGTTTGGCGCTGGCACGATCGGTCCGTTCCTCAAATGGAAGCATTGGTTAAAACATCATTAACCTGCGGCATCTCATCCTTTGATCACGCGGATATTTATGGTAACTATTCTTGCGAAGAAATTTTTGGAAAGCTGTTACGTGGAAATTACTCGTTGCGCAATCAAATAGAGCTTGTTACCAAATGCGGAATAAAACTTCTTTCAGATAAACGCCCGACTCACAGGATCAAACACTACGATACTTCGAAAGAACACATTATCTGGTCGGTTGAAAATTCATTAACTATGTTGGCGACAGATCGGATAGAGTTGTTGTTGATACACCGACCAGATCCATTATTAAATCCTGTTGAGGTAGCTGAGGCGTTTTCAACCCTTAAACTGCAAGGCAAGGTATTGCATTTCGGAGTATCAAATTTCACCTCCTCGCAATTTGAAATGCTGCAATCGTATTTAACTTTTCCGATCGTAACAAACCAGATTGAGCTCTCGTTGTTTCACCATCAAACGTTGTTTGATGGTACTGTTGATCAGTTAGTGAAGAATCGGGTAAGCCCAATGGCATGGTCACCGCTTGGAGGAGGCAAGTATTTTAACAATCAAATCACTCACTCTATTGAAAAACTGGCGCTTCAATATGGAGTTTCATCTACTCAACTGTTGCTGGCATGGCTCTTAAAACACCCCGCACAGGTGTTTCCTATTCTGGGTACTTCAAAGCCTGAACGGATTATGGATGGAGCAAACGCATTGAATATAAATCTGGAAAGGCAGCATTGGTTTGAATTGCTAAAACTGACAGCGGGAAGAGATGTGGCTTAACTTGAGTGAAACAATGCATAATTTCATTTGCCCTGTAACATTCATTCCTTCATTTTTGTATTCCTTGTAAAAATTCATGGCGAAGGCTTCTGCAGAGAAAAAAGTGTTGGATCAAACGGGTCACGAATCCATTGAAATTATTGGTGCCCGTGAACATAACCTGAAAAACATCAGCGTAAGCTTTCCAAGAAATAAGCTGGTCGTGATCACCGGCATCAGCGGAAGCGGCAAATCATCGCTGGCGTTTGATACTATTTATGCCGAAGGGCAACGTAGGTACATGGAAAGTTTTTCCGCTTATGCGCGAAGTTTTATCGGCAACCTTGAACGACCGGATGTAGATAAGATTAACGGGCTGAGCCCGGTTATTTCCATTGAACAAAAAACCACCTCGCGCAATCCGCGATCAACAGTAGGAACGGTTACAGAGATTTACGATTTCATGCGTTTGTTGTTCGCCCGGGCAGGAGAAGCATATTCATACTTGTCGGGTGAAAAAATGATTCGCCAATCGGAAGACCAGATTTTAGATACCGTTCTCAATAACCTGAAAGCAAAAAAATTAATTGTGTTGGCGCCCATCATAAAAGGCCGGAAGGGACATTACCGCGAACTTTTTCAGCAAATTCGAAAGCAGGGCTATACCAAAGTGCGCGTAGATGGTGAAGTGCTTGACCTTACCGCTAAGATGCAGGTAGACCGTTACAAGATTCACGATATTGAAATAGTGGTTGATCGCATTGTGGCGGATTCAAAAGACAGGGTACGTATCGGCCAGTCTATTAATAAAGCGCTGAAAGAAGGAAAAGGGGTGATTATGGTGATGGAAGAAACCGGTAAGGTTCACCACTTTTCTAAATTTTTGATGGATCCTAAAACAGGGTTGTCATACGATGAGCCAGCGCCAAATTCTTTTTCATTTAATTCTCCTTACGGGGCGTGCCCGGTGTGTACCGGCTTGGGCCAGATTGAAGAGATCACCGAAGAGTCGGTTATTCCCAATCGAAACCTGAGCATTAGCCGTGGAGGTATTTTGCCACTGGGTGAATACCGCGATATCTGGATATTCAAGAAAGTGGAGGCCATCCTGAAGCGTTATAAACTGGCGCTTACCACACCCATCAACGATATTCCGAAAGATGTTTTGAAAATTTTGTTGTATGGCGATGACGTTCCTGTAGCTGTGGCTTCCGTTAAATATCCGGGTACGGAGTGGAACACAAAATTTGAAGGCATTGTCAACTTTCTGATAAAGCAACGGGATGAAGGTTCGGAAGCCATCAAGAAATGGGTTGGCGATTTTACCGTAATCAAAACGTGTCCCGAGTGCCACGGAGCACGGCTCAAAAAAGAATCGCTTCATTTTAAAATTGATCAAAAAAATATAGCCGAGTTGGCCCTGTTCGATATTCGGCAATTGCAGAATTGGTTTGAAGGATTAGAGAACAGGCTGAATGAGAAGCAACGGATTATTGCGATTGAGGTACTTAAAGAAATCAGGAAGCGCATTGGTTTTTTGCTGGATGTTGGGTTGGACTACCTGCACCTGAACCGGCCGCTGCGAACCTTAAGTGGAGGGGAAGCACAACGCATTCGACTGGCAACACAAATCGGAACACAACTGGTGGGTGTGCTGTATATTCTGGATGAACCCAGCATTGGCCTTCATGCACGCGATAACGTAAAGCTCATTAAGGCACTAAAAGATTTACGCGACCTGGGCAATTCAGTAATTGTTGTGGAGCATGATAAGGACATGATGCTCGAATCAGATTACGTGATTGACGTAGGCCCCGGTGCAGGACGGCACGGAGGACAGGTAGTGGCGGAAGGTAATCCGGGCGCTTTTCTGAAAAATAATAGCACAACAGCGCAGTACCTGAGTGGGAAACTTTCGATTCCTTATTTAAAGAAACGCAGAAAAGGGACCGGCCAGAAACTTTCACTTTCCGGTGCCACCGGTAATAATTTAAAAAATATTGATGTACACATTCCATTGGGTACGCTGATGTGTATTACCGGGGTTTCGGGCAGCGGGAAGTCAACGCTTATTCATGAAACCCTTTTCCCCATCTTAAATAAACACTTCTTTCATTCCAGAACGGAGCCCTTAACCTATAAAAAGGTTGAAGGGCTTGAACACATCGATAAAGTTATTGAGGTTGATCAATCTCCCATCGGGCGGACGCCCCGCTCTAATCCGGCAACATACACCGGTGTTTTCACCGACATCCGCGATTTGTTTGCGCAGATGCCCGAAGCCAAAATTCGTGGATACAAAACCGGTAGGTTCTCCTTTAATGTAAAAGGCGGCCGATGTGAAACCTGCGAAGGTGCCGGGTTGAGGTTGATTGAAATGGAATTTTTACCCGATGTTCATGTTCCCTGCGAAACGTGTAAAGGAAAGCGATACAATCGCGAAACATTAGAAGTACGGTTCAAAGGGAAGTCTATCGCTGATGTGCTGGATATGACGGTAGAAGAGGCTGTAACGTTTTTTGAAAACCAACCCAAGATTTTAAGAAAGATTCAAACCCTGAACGAGGTAGGGTTGGGATATATTTCGTTGGGCCAGCACGCTACTACGCTCTCAGGCGGTGAGGCACAGCGGGTAAAACTGGCCACCGAACTTTCGAAACGCGATACAGGAAAAACATTGTATATCTTAGATGAGCCAACAACAGGGCTTCATTTTCAGGACATCAGTCATTTGCTGGACGTGCTGCAAAAGTTGGTTGACAAGGGAAATACGGTGTTGGTAATTGAACATAATCTTGATGTGATTAAGTCAGCTGATTATATCGTTGACCTCGGTCCGGAGGGTGGACAAAAAGGAGGAAAGATTATTGCAAAAGGAACACCGGAAGAAGTTGCTAAAAATCCGGATAGCTTTACAGGAAAATTTTTGCGTGCAGAACTAAACTAGTAAAATGGATTCCGGAAAAAGGCAGTATCTCTTCGGGTTGATTTTCTTCGGAGTTGGTATTTACCAGCTTACAATTGGTGATTTCCTGGAGTTTTCATTGTATGGTGTTGCGGGGCTTTCGTTTATTGTCAATGGGTTAACCCTGGAGCCAAAACTGGTGGCGTACAAAAAACCATTGGTCATGGCTTCCTGGATATTGATCATCACCACGGGCTTGTTGCTTTTGTACCTCATACAATTCAAGTGGTTCTAATGAGGTAAAACCCGTTTATGTAATTGACCAATACGCAGGAGTTCAATTCCGTAACTTTGTAGTGCATCATGGTCAGTAATAAAAAACGATTATACTGGACGTTACAACTTGTTGGGTGGCTGAGTTATGCCCTGCTTCAAATTATTGTGTTTAGTCTTGAAAAGGAGATACCGTTACGCAGGGTTATTTTTTTTATTTTGGAGGCACTGATTTGCCTCGGAGTCACCCATTTTTTCCGATACTTTCTTAACCGGTTAAAATGGCTGGGGTTGAGTGTACCGAAAATGATCCCCCGTGTTCTCGTCAGCATTACGCTGTTGGGATTTTTGATTTATTTTCTGCGTGTGCCGGTTAGTATTATGTTGAAGGTAGTGAATGTGCAGCGCCTGGCATTTGACACCACTCAAATACTGGGCTTTGGATTCTTTTATGTGTTCTTGCTGTTCCTGTGGTCGTTGTTTTACTTCACGTATCACTATATCGAACGCTACAATAAATCGTTAAAATATGAGGCATCGATGATTGAGATTGAACTCAATAATCTGAAAAATCAACTGAACCCGCACTTTATTTTTAATG
Organism: Cyclobacteriaceae bacterium; assembly: GCA_049306095.1. GTDB lineage: Bacteria > Bacteroidota > Bacteroidia > Cytophagales > Cyclobacteriaceae > UBA2336. Next base: position 22,931 of record JBAQPU010000018.1, on the reverse strand, counting down.
CGCTCAATAGTATTCGCGCCCTGGTTGATGAAAATCCGCTGAAGTCTAAACTGGCCATCAACCAGCTTTCAAATATTTTACGCAACTCGCTGACGTTTGAAAAGAAGGGGCTGACAAAATTTGATGACGAGATGAAAATTGTAAAAGATTACCTCGGACTTGAAAGTATCCGGTTTGAGGAACGTCTGAAAACAGAAATTGACATACATCCGGAGTCGGGCAGTTTTATGGTTCCTCCCTTAATGATTCAAACAATGGTCGAGAACGGCATTAAACACGGCATTTCAAAGCTGACGGAAGGAGGAATCATTCAGATCAAAACCTTAGTGAGTGATAACCGTTTGAAAATTCAAATCCGTAACAGTGGCCATTTGCTGAATGGCGCGCGAAAGACAAAAACAGGAGGCATGGGAATCCGGAATACCAAACACCGCCTGAAGCTGTTATATGGGGAGAAAGCATCTTTCAGAATTGTTGACGAGAATAATAATTTTGTACTAACCGAAATAGTAATACCACAAACAACATGAGAGCATTAATTGTAGATGACGAACGCCTGGCCCGCAAAGAGTTGATGAAACTATTGGAGGATCACCCGGGTATTGAAATCATAGGTGAAGCCATGAATGCCGAAGAAGCTATTCAAATGACGAACGACCTAAATCCCGATTTGCTTTTCCTCGATATTCAGATGCCGGGGAAAACCGGGTTTCAATTACTCGAAGAGCTTGACTCGGTTCCAATTGTGGTATTTACAACTGCGTATGACGAGTTTGCCTTAAAAGCCTTTGAGGTTAATGCGCTTGATTACCTGCTGAAGCCTATCCAACCGGAGCGCCTTTCGGAGGCGGTAACCAAAATTATGGACAAGGAGCGAAGCAAAGCCGTAGCTGCCCGTAATCCCGACAAAAAGCTTGGCCTCAACGACCAGGTGTTTGTTAAAGATGGCGACCGTTGCTGGTTTGTGAGCCTGGCCAATGTTCGCATGTTTGAGTCGGATGGCAACTACATCAAAGTTTATTTCGATGCCAACCGCCCCATGATACACAAATCGTTGAACGCGCTGGATGAAAAGTTAGACGAACGCGCTTTCTTCCGCGCCAGCCGCAAACACATTATTAACCTGAGCTGGGTAGAGGGAATTGAACAGTGGTTTAATGGAGGCTTGATGGTGAAGTTGAAGGGAGGAGATAAAGTAGAAGTCAGCCGCAGGCAGGCAGCGAAGTTTAAGGATATGATGAGTTTGTAGGAAAGACTATCTTATTCAACAAGGGGTTCTTTGATTTGAAATGATTACTTCATAACCAGTTCAATCAATTCCTTCTGCACATTCCAATCCTTGGCCAGCTTTAACATAGCCGTAGCCTCCATCTCGGTAACGTATCCTTTCAGGTTGTTCGCCTGCCACACCATGTTGATGAGCTCAATTCGTTTATCCTTGGGATAGTCAGCAATGATCTCATTCAGAAATTCGCGGGCACGTTCAAAGGCGGTGATGTAGTCGCGGGCGATAAAATCCAGCGCCCACTTATATTCTTCAGCCGCGTCCATCGACTCAGCAGTTTTTTCCAGGTCAATACGCTCAGCCTCATCCAGTCCGTGATAGTTAAAGATCACCGACTTCAATAGCATGTAAACTTTCTTTTCTTCGGAGGGTCTCATTGAAAAATTGCGAGAAATTACAAAACTTCTTCCAGCTTATACAATACCGGTTTGCTTGGACTGGCATCCATTTCCAAACTGGCAATTTGAAGGTTAAGCAAATACAAGCCATCGGGAATGGAATCGTCAACAAAAATCAATTCAGTTACGGTGCAACCTTTCCGGATAGGGCCTTCTAAATTCCAAAATGCCTTGTGTGCCAGCAGTTGACCATTGTCAACTTCACGATCGAGGCTTGGCAAATCAATCAACAAATGACAAACCCCTTTTGCTGCAAGGTATTCAGTAACGGCAGGCTCGAGGTACGGTGGGTTGGTGCCGGTGTATTGTTGTGTTTTTTTTGAATCGTGGTTTGGAAGGGTCCGAATAACAAGGGCCTCTACACCCAGACGATTGATTTTTTCTTTTACCTTTTGCAAGGTAATAATCCAATCTCCATTGCCAGCTTGTTCCGGCAACACCGAAATCAACTCAGCCATAAAATGGAAAGATGTAAGTGATCGGTTAATGGTAGCGGTTGTGTCAGCAGAAATGTGGCCGAAACATTCCGTGTGTGTTCCGTTGCCGTGCGGTGTGACGATAAGCTTTTGATAATTTACACTTCCGCCTGCCTGTACGCTTCCCACAAAACTTCCCGACCTAATTGTTTCAAACTTTACAGCGTCAGCCCCGTAACAATTTGGATTGTCAGCTCCTTCGCGTAATGGCAACGAAATATCTAACGGCCTGGAAAGGTCAGCTTTATAGTTCGAGTTACTAAATGAAAAATAAACAATCATGGCGTCATGAATAAATCAGAAGATATTTTGTCAGCCAACAGTTTACCCTTTTTGGTAAGTCGCAAAATACCCTCATTCAAAGTAGCTAATTTGTTTTCGAAAATCGTTGAAAGGTACGCAGCGTTTTGCTGAAGCAAATCGTGGCCAAAATCTTGTTTTATTTTTTTGAGGTCTGTGCCCCAATGTGTGCGAAGTGTGGTAAGAATGTATTCATTCACCTTATTTTCGAGCGACAGGGTTTCTTTTTGAAACGGAATACGTTCTTGCTCAAGGGCTTTCAGGTACAGGTGGTTGTTGTGGATATTATATTGGCGGCTATTACCATCATAAGAGTGAGCACTCGGCCCAACACCGAGATACTTTTTTTGCTTCCAGTAATTGCTGTTATGTTTCGATTGAAAACCGGGCCTGGCAAAATTCGATATTTCGTAATGCTCATAGCCGTGTTGTTCCAGCACCTTCATCAAGGTCTCTAACTGTGCAGCGGCAGTTTCATCGGTCGATGCCTTGAGTTTGCCTGAAGTGTGCCATCGGCCAAAAACAGTTTTCTCCTCAATGGTTAAGGAGTAACAGGAAATGTGTTCAGGAAGTAAGTCAACTGCCTGCTGAATGTCAGCTCTCCATTGTAATTCGGTTTCACCGGGGATAGCATACATTAAGTCAATGCTGATGTTGTCGAACCCTGCTTCTCGTGCCAGATAAAAACTGGTTTGTGCCGCTGAAGCATCGTGTGCCCGGTTAAGAAAGCTGAGAAACTCCTGATGAAATGATTGAATTCCAATGCTTAAACGGTTGATGCCGAGCTCATGTAACTCCTTCAGTTTTAAAAGTGTAAGGTCATCGGGGTTTGCTTCCAACGTAATTTCGGGCAGAGGTTCCATTCGGTGTGTCGACCGAACGGCTTCAAAAATCTGAGCTAATTCATGTTGCTGAAGCAGAGAAGGTGTTCCCCCGCCAATGTATATTGTTTGCAAGGGTTCTCCATCCAGGTAGTTTTTCTGAAGATAGATTTCTTTACAGATGGCCGCTACCAGATCAGTTCGAACTTGTTGATTAGTAGAAAAGTGGAAGTCGCAATAGAAGCAGGCCTGTTTGCAAAAAGGAATATGGATGTAAATGCCAGCCATGAAATAAATGCAAAACTACTGTTTTATCAGCCGATCCTGATATTTTTGAAAGAATATGGCACGTCTCGCGTTTGCGGTCTTATTTTTCTTAGTGAGGATCATGGCCAATGGCCAGGATGGTCAGGTGATTAAAAAGGATTTGAAACCAAGTCTGCTTCTTTACTCATCCGGTGAATTTACTAAGGTTGAAGAATCTAAAAAGTCCCATTCTACTATCTATATTCAATTTGATCACAAACAATTCAAAGGCGATTATCTTTCTGTTGCAGCCGCAAAACCGTTTTCTCTTTTTTTAAACAATCAACTTTTGGTGGACAAGGTGAAGAGGATAACGATTCCAATAGACAGTGTGGCAGGAATGTCATCTTCACCATCTCTTCTGTTTGCTCTTCATCAAGATCAACCGATAGACCTCAGTAACCTTACAGTGTACATCGTATCAAAAACAATTGTGGCAGGGAGACCGGAAGGTGAAAATATCCAGCTGGAAAGAAAGAGCAGTTCCTTTCGTGACTTTGTTGTTACGGCAGTTTTGGTGATGGTTATTTTCTTAGTGGGTATTGTTCGACTAAACCCACGCTTATCATCAGACTATTTTGCGATTTCCCGGATTTTCTCTTTACGCGATTACGAGAACGAGCAGGTCTACCGGCTAACAAGCGGCTCAATTTTATTTTATGTGTTTGTCAGCCTGATGCTTGGCTTTTACCTGGTGGTAATTCAACACTTTATCACGGTGGGTACCGGGAGTCAGTCAGTAGAAAGTAGTTATGCGAGTACGATTTTCCTTTGGGTTAAATCAGGAAGCATCATTTTGTTGGTGCTGTTCCTGAAGGTTGGCATTACGTACCTGGCAGCATCACTTTTTGGTGTAACGGATATTGCGGGCTTCCATTTTTTCAATTTCGTCCGGTTGGTTTTAATTTTCATGGGCTTGTTCACGATTGTGCTCACTCTTTATTATATCCTTCATGGCCAGTCTGAAGGATTCTACAATTTCTTATACCAATCCTTGCTCTGGATTTTAGGAGGGTGGGTGATATTACTTTTTTTAAAGTTGGCTAATCGGGTGCGCTACGCTGTGTTTCATATATTTTCGTACATTTGTGCGACCGAAATAATACCCTTTCTGTTACTGGTAAAAGTACTGAACGATTAAGGTGAATCCGCCACGTGTTGATTTTATGAGTGAAAAAGTGAATGACAGATTGCGTAAGGTGAAAAGTATCCTTGTAACGCAAGAAGCCCCCACCGATCCAAACTCTCCGTATTTAAAGCTTGCCGAAAAATTTAATCTCAAGATTGATTTTCGCCCTTTTATAGAAGTACAGCCTGTTCCGGTAAAGGAATTCAGAAAGCAGAAGGTTGAAATTCTCCAACACTCAGCCGTCATCTTCACCAGCAGAAATGCCGTAGATCACTTTTTTCATATCTGCAAAGAGTTGAAAATAGAAATACCTGCTGACATGAAGTATTTCTGCATATCCGAACAAACCTCAAACTATCTTCAGAAATATATTGTCATCCGCAAGCGAAAGATTTTCACAGGGTTAAAAACCACACAAGATCTTTTGGAGATATTGAAAAAGCATAAAAACGAAAAGTATCTTTTCCCCTGTTCCGATATCCGCAAGAATGACATCCCTGATTTTTTGCGCGATAATGATTTCCACTTTACCGAGGCTATTATTTATCACACAGTGGCCAGCAATCTGTCTGATCTGAGTGAGGTTTACTATGATATCCTTGCATTTTTTAGCCCCTCAGGGATTAACTCCCTGTTCGTAAACTTCCCGGAGTTTAAGCAAAATAACACCCGCATTGCAGCGTTTGGTTCTACTACAGCCGGTGCCGTACGGGACGCAGGATTGGTGCTGGATGTGGAGGCCCCGTTGCCCAATGCACCCTCTATGACGGGGGCTCTGGAGCTATATATTAAGAAGGCTAACGGCATTAAATAACTGGTTCATCCTTTGTATTTTACAAAGTGGTGTTTTTTATTACACTTTAATTACACACCCATTGAAAGTGTCGTAAAAAAGCACTTACTTTAAATTCTGCTTTTTGTAGTTTAATGCTAAGACAAGGTTTTTATATCATTTTTTGCCTTCTCCTAACAGGTTCTGTCAGCCAGGTATGGGCGCAGCAGGATGCCCAGTTCTCTCAGTATATGTTCAATAACATATACCTAACACCTGCTGCAGCCGGTGTAGATGGTGTTACCCGCATGACCATGCTTCACAGGAGCCAATGGTTAGGTTATGAATCATCTTTTGGTGGACGTGGCGCCCCTACATCACAACTGTTAACATTTTCAACTCCCGTTCATAAGCTCAAGAGCGGTTTTGGTGCCTATGTTTTGCACGATCAGCTTGGCCCACAAAATAATTTGGAAATCCAGGCGATGTATGCCTATCATTTGGGAATAAAGGACAGCAAACTGAGCATTGGTTTAAAGGTTGGGGCTTACTCACAAACCATTGATGGAGGCCAGTACAATCCTATTCAGGAGGGCGACCCGGTTATTATTGAGGGAAAGGAAACACAGATTAAGCCCGATTTAGGGGCAGGTGTTATGTACCGGGCTGAAAAATACTATGCAGGAATAGGGTTCAATCACCTGACTAAGGCAACCTTTGATTTTTGGATAAAGGAAGCACGCGGTGCCCTGGAGCAACACATGAACTTTACCGCTGGCTACTTCTATGATGTGAATTTCGACCTCCAAATTCAGCCAAGCGTCCTCGTAAAAACAGATTTCAACGAATTTTCCTTCGACCTGGCAGTAGTTGCTACTCTCCGTAATACGATGTGGGGAGGGCTGGCGTTTAGACAGTCAGAAGCGGCTAATCTTCTGCTTGGATACAGTTTTTTGAAGGATAAGTCACTGAAGCTTGGGTACTCTATTGACTTTATTGTGAAAGATGTTCAGGCCAAAGAAAATTTTTCACATGAAATCATGCTAACCTATGAGTTACCAGTAACAGTGGGGGGCGGCAAAAAAATCGTTCGAACCCCCCGTTACAGGCATTAAGCGATAAATTATTTTGGTTTTCGTAAGATTTTGTGGAATTTGGTCAACAGTTTTTTAAAAAATTGAGTTCGGGAAGCTATTTTCGAACCTTTAGAATGAGATATCAAAATTTGATTTTATATACATATGAATAAATCGGCTTCTTCAAAAATTATCCTCATCCTTACTGGCCTTGCTGCCAGTGCGTGTGGTCTTTTAGGTCTGGGCGGTGGTGGCAAGGGTGGTGACGCGGGTGAACTGGTGGGAGTACCAGGAAGAGAAGGCTGGGTGCTTACCGTACCCTTTGGGATGGTTCCAATTCCTGCCGGAACATTCCACATGGGTCAGGCCGATGAAGATCCGGCTTCAACGCAAATCAACTACAACAAGCAAGTTACCATCGGTTCATTCTTCATGGATGATACTGAAATCACCAATAATGAGTATCGTCAGTTTACCAACTTCTACCTGATCGATAACGGAAGCATAGAAGGATTTGAAACCATTGATGCTGAAACATTTCGTCAGCGTTATTATCCTGATACCACTGCATGGGTGAAAGATTTTGCCCACCACATGGGCGATCCAATACAGGATTATTATTACTGGCACCCGGGCTATGATGACTACCCGGTAGTTGGGGTGAACTGGGATGCCGCCAGCTATTTTGCACAATGGAGAACTGCCTATTTGAATGATTACCGCAAAAGTATTGGCGACTTCCCAATGCCAAATTTCCGGCTTCCGTCAGAGGCGGAATGGGAATATGCGGCTCGTGGTGGACGAGACCTGGCGAAGTACCCTTGGGGTAACCCGTACATCCGTAATGCAAAGGGCTGTATGCTGGCAAATTTCAAACCCGGCCGTGGTAATTTTTATGATGATGGTTTTGCGTACACATCTTTTGTGATGGCGTACTTCCCCAACGACTATGGATTGTATGACATGGCCGGAAACGTTTCAGAATGGTGTTTGGATGACTTCAATCCAGCGTCTGTTCCAACCGTTTGGGACTTAAACCCGCAGTACATCGATCCTCGTACCGATCCGGAAAGTGCCAAGTACAATGAGAAGATTAAACCTAAGAAAGTTGTGCGCGGAGGTTCGTGGAAGGATGTGGCGTATTATCTTGAAACTGGTACCAGAACCTACGAGTTCAGAGATTCTACCCGGGCTTACATTGGATTCCGTTGTGCTATGACTCACCTGGGACGCTCCTCTGGTCGTGAATTTTAAATAATTGAAAAACTCTACTTATATTTAAAATACTAACTGAAATAAAAACTTAAACCAATACTAAAATGAGCAAGAAAAAAGGCGGATTTGCCGAACTCCTCTTCAAAACCATAATGCCAAAGGTCTATGGTATCGGTGCGGCAGTTGTTATCATCGGTGCGTTGTTTAAAATTCTTCACCTGACCGGTGCAGACGAAATGCTGATGATCGGCCTTTCAGTGGAAGCAGGTATCTTCTTCCTGAGTGCTTTCGAACCACCTGCAAAAGAAACAGATTGGACAAAAGTTTATCCTGAACTGGCTGAAGATTTTGAAGGTCAGGTAACCGCTCCAACCATTCGTAAGGCTGGTCATTCTTCCGAATCTCCGCTTTTAAAAGTTGACGAAATGCTGAAGACCGCAAAGGTTGATCAAAACTTGCTCGACAACCTTGGCAAAGGATTAAATAACCTGGCAAGCTCTGCATCGCAGATGAATAACCTGTCGAATGCAGCGGTAGCCACTAACGAATATGCAACAAATGTGAAAACAGCCTCTAAGGCACTTGCTGATATGAATGTGTCGTACAAAACTGCTATTGAAGCAGTTGGATCGATGGCAAATGCTTCCAAGGATGCAGGGGAATATCACTCTCAAGTTCAAAAAGTAACAAAGAATCTTGCTGCCTTGAACTCGGTATATGAAATGGAACTAAAAGATGCCGATAGCCATGTGAAGAACATGAATAAGTTCTATGAGAGCCTGACCGGTGCTATGCAAGGGCTGACAAAGGTTGGTGACAACACCGCAAAGTTCACTTCAGAACTTGGTAAACTGTCTGATAACCTGGCATCCCTGAACAACATCTATGGCAGCATGCTCACCGCCATGAGAGGATCAGGCAAGTAATTTTTTTTAGTAGTTAAAAGACAACCCTAAATCGAATAGATTATGGCAGGTGGTAAGGAAACCCCCAGACAGAAGATGATCGGTATGATGTACCTCGTGCTTACCGCGCTTCTGGCGCTACAGGTAAGTAACGCGGTATTGGAAAAATTTGCCATCATTAATGAAACGCTGATCACGATGACCGCGACCAGTACCAGCAAAAATGTGGAACAACTCGAAGGCATTGTGAAAGATGGGGGTAAAAGCTCTGACCCCAAGGTAAAAAATGCGGTTGCGAATGCTCAAAAAGTAAGGGAGCTTACGGCTGCTACCATTAAGTTTACCGAAGACCTTAAACAGGAGATGATGAAGACGGCCGGTGCTACTGAGGTAGATGAAAAATTCATCAATGACCACAGTTCAAAAGTTGCCACCATGATGATTGATAAGAAATCAAAGTGGGGATCAGATTTTGAAGCTAAGCTGAAGGATTATGAAAAGCAGTTAAAGCAATTGACCAGCCCTACGGTGAAGTATGAATCACTGGCTAAACCACCTAAAGACATCAAGATTTTTGCCGGTGATGAAGATCATGTTCGTAAATCCTTTCTTGAATTTACGTTTGAAAATACACCTCCTATTGCAGCGTTAGCATCCGTAAACCAGATTGAAACCGAAATTTTAGGAAATGAAGAATTGGCGCTAAATTATTTAGCGGCAGAGGCCGGATCACGAGTTTTAAAAGTGGATCAGGTGGTGCCTATGGTGCGTGCAAAATCTTCTACGGTTGCAGCAGGTGCACCTTATGAGGCAGACTTGTTCATGGCAGCGTCTTCATCTTCATTGAATCCTACGATGACGGTGGATGGCCGGTCGATTGTTGTTGAAAATGATGCTGAAACTGGCTTAAAAATGGGACGCGTTAAATTTACTGCCAGTGGTGGCGCATACGATCCTAAAACTCTTACGGCCAAAAAAACTTTTAAAGCCGTTATTGCATTGCCTGACACATCGTATGTTGAGGATGTGGAATACTTTGTGGCCAAGCCGGTAATTAAAGTTACTACCGGTAATGCTCCTACCCTGTACATGGGTTGTGGTAATACTGTAAACATTGAAGTGCCCGCATTGGGAACCAGCTATAACCCTTCTTTCTCCATAACCGGTGGTGAGATTATTAAAGGCTCCAAGATTGGCCAGGTAATTATTATTCCTAACCAGCGTAAAGTAAATGTGACTGTAAGTAACTCGGGTTCAACCCTGGGATCGGAGCCATTTGATGTAAAGTTGGTTCCGCGCCCCCGTATTATTGCAAAGGATAATAATGGTCGTGATATTGATTTGAAAAATGGTATCAGCATTACGGCAGCAACGGCTATACGGGTTGTGGCTGAGTCTGACGCTAACTTCAAACAAGAAGTTCCGAAGGATGCTAATTTCCGGATTCGTAACATGTCGGTGATCCTTGCTCGTGGCACAGCTCAGGTGAAAGAACTTACCCTTACTTCTGAAGGGGTTGACCTTTCATCTGTTCGTTCATTAATGAGACCCGGAGACCGGTTAATCATAGAGCCTAAAAGTGTTGTGAGAATGACATATAAAGGAACACCTGAAGCAGTGACCATGACAGGCGGAGATATCGTTACGGTGCAACTTAAGTAGTAGAGTAGACATTAAGATTATGATGAGAATAACGAAATTTTTCCTGGTGGCTTTTGGGTTGGGATTGCTCCCTTTTGTAGCGCTGGCGCAACCAGAGGAGGTTCAGTATAACCCAAATTCATTGAATCCAATCGCTCGTTATGAACACTTATATAAGTTAAGAGTATGGCGTCAGATTGACCTAAGAGAAAAACAGAACAAAGGTTTCTTTGCCAGAAATGGAGAGATAACGAAGTTGATTATTGAAGCAGCCAAGTCGGGAGAGATTGCGGAAATATATCAGTCCGATTCCCTCACCACGAAATATACCAAAGAAGAATTTCTTAACAACTTGGTTTTTCAGGCAGGAACTTCGTTTGAAGCCTGGGATCCTGCCGGTACATATTTTATCGGGGATGTTCGCTCCTTTAATGGTAAAAATTATGAGTGCCAAATGGATAATAACGTGGGCATCAACCCAAGTACTGCCAAGGATACAGAGTGGATAGTTTCTACACAGGGAAAAGTTGTTAATTTTTTACCAGGTCAAATAACACGCCTAAACATGGTAGAGGATGTCATTTTTGACAAGCGAAGGTCAAGATTATACTATGACATTCAGTGCCTTGAATTACAGGTATTTGATGATAACAGAGGAACGTACAGACCCCTTGGCTTCTTTAAGTATAAAGATTTAGAGAAAGTTTTCCGGAATAACCCGGAGAAGGCAGTTTGGTTTAACAGACAAAATACTGCCGAGAACAAGAACTATGCAGATGCTTTTTTATTAAGATTCTTTAAAGGTGTGATCTATAAAATTGAGAACCCTGACGATGACGCCATTGTGGATGTATACAATAACAACGGAAGACCCTACTATGAATCTGTTTGGGCTCGCGAATGGGCAGAGATGATGCTGATGGAGAAGGAGCACAACCTGTGGGAATTCTAGAAAGGACAGAATACAGAGGAAGCCTTCCTGATTTCAGGAAGGCTTTTTTATTTCTCAGATTTAATCAACATCGCTTTTTGCTTTCCTACAACCCGCTCAATCTCTTCAAAGGATGCCGCTTTAATTTTTTTCATCGATTTGAAATGGCTCAACAGTTTTTCAATCGTCTGCTTACCAATGCCCTTGAACTCATCCATTTCGGTTTTGATAAAAGCTTTACTGCGTTTTTGACGATGGAAGGTAATGGCAAACCGATGGGCTTCATCACGAATAAACTGTAACAGTCGCAGGCTTGGTGATTTCTTATTAATATGAAGCGGGAGAGGATCTTCTGGATAGTAAATCTCTTCCAGCTTTTTTGCAATACCGGCAATGGGTACACGACCATAAATGCCCAGTTCTTTCAGCGCCTCGCAGGCACTGCTCAATTGCCCTTTGCCGCCATCTACCAAAATAAGATCAGGGAGCAGATGTGTCTCCTGGAGCAACCGGTAATATCTTCTGTGCACAATCTCTTTCATAGAGGCAAAATCATTGGGTCCGGTTACAGTTTTAATATTAAAATGCCGATATCCGTTTTTATCAGGCTTTCCATCCACGAATCGTACCATGGATGCTACTGGCGTTGTTCCCTGAAAGTTTGAGTTATCAAAGCACTCAATAACGGACGGTAAAGCTTGAAGCTGCAGATCCTTTTGAAGAATAGAAAGCACCTCAGGTTTTTTCTCTTTCTTCTCTGATCGTGCCAATTCTTTTTCACGCTGTAACTCCAATGTATTTTTAAGGGAAAGCAGCACCAGCTTTTTCTTATCTCCAATTTTTGGAATGTTGTTTTCTGTACCAGCTGGCAGGAGCCCGATGGGAAGGTTGCTCAGCACCTCGGCATTGGTGCTGCGCGACTGCGTACGTAATTCCAACAAGGCGTAACTGATTAACTCCTCATCGCTTTCTTCCAACTTCTTTTTTAACTCAAGTGATTTTGAAAAAAGAACAGCCCCTTCTTTTACAGTCAGATAGTTTACATAGGCGTATTCTTTTCCACTGGTGATGGTGATAACATCGATATCGGTAAAAGATGGATTGACTACGAGTGATTTACTTTGAAAACCTTCTACCAGGTTAAGTTTTTCTTTGAAAATATGAGCTTTTTCAAACTGCATGTCAGCGGAAGCTTTTTTCATTTGCTCCTCAAAGTATTTTTTAACGATGCTTACCTGACCTTTAAAAATGGTTCGGATCTGACTGATATCCTTCAGGTATTCTTCTTCCGACTGCAAACCTTCACAAGGACCCTTACAGTTACCAATGTGATATTCGAGACAAACTTTAAATTTTTTCTGTTTAATATTTTGTTTCGTCAAGGCGAGGCTACAGGTTCGGATGGTATACAGTTTACGAACAAGCTCAAGAATATTTTTCATGGCCGTTACGCCTGCATAGGGCCCAAAGAATTCGCCTTGTTCTGCAATGTATTTGCGCGTGGAAATGATCCTTGGAAAAGGTTCATTCATAATGCACAAGTATGGAAATGTCTTGCCATCTTTTAACAGAATATTATACTTGGGCTGGTTCTGTTTGATGAGCGTATTTTCAAGAAGGAGAGCGTCAAATTCAGTTCCTGAAATTACGTACTCAATTCGCCTGATTTCTGATACTAATCGTAGTGTTTTGCGGCTAAGTCCACTGCTTTTTGTGAAGTAGCTGGAGACTCGCTTTTTTAGATTTTTAGCTTTGCCTACATAGATGAGCGTATCCTCTGCGTTGAAGAATTGATAGACTCCTGGAGATTCAGGAAAATGCTGTACCTGTAGTTTTACACCATCTTCCATGAAAGCAGATTAGGGATGATCAACTTCCCATGCAGGCTCAATTTGTGTGACGGTTGTATCGCTCGCGACATCATCATATTGACCGCAATCCAGAATAGTATCGATTCGGGTAGCCGGTTGTTTAAAAGAACCCTTTTTATATTCAAGTGATTCATCCGCGTACACTTTACGCATAAATTTTACCCAGATGGGCCTTGCTGTACGAGAACCTTGCCCCATGTCCCAGCTACGGTAATGGATGCTTCGTTCGTCACCGCCTACCCATGCCCCCGAAACCAGGTTGTTGGTTACGCCCATGTACCAACCATCTGAGGCATTGTTGGTCGTTCCGGTTTTACCGCCAATTTCATTGTCAATTTTTAAATCCATTGGAAGCCCCGATGAAGTTCCTCCTTCTTCTTGCACACCACCGCGTAGCATGAAAATCATCTTAAAAGCAGTTTGTTCACTAATGGCCTGCCGCGTTTTAGGAACCCGGTTTTCCAATACATTTCCGTTTTTATCTTCAATACGGGTAATGTAGTAAGGTTCGGTATAGATGCCTTCATTGACAAATGTACAGTATGAGCCAACCAACTCGAATAAGGAAACATCGCTTACACCCAGGCACAATGATGGAACAGCATCTAACTGACTGGTGATGCCGACACGCTCGGCAAATTTCACTACATTTTCTTCCCCAACTTTTTGCATCATTTGAGCGGTAATGGAATTTATGGAACGGGCCATGGCTTGGCGTAATGTCATCATTTCACCGTTACCGTAAGAGCCATCTGAGTTCGGTGGGTTCCATGTTCCCCCTGGCACTTTAAAACTCGGAGAAATATCCGGGTACTTGGCGCAGGGGTTATAACCAGCTTCTATTGCTGTACCATAAACAAAAGGTTTGAAGGTGGACCCCGGCTGACGTTTGCCCTGCTTTACATGATCGTATTTAAAATATTTATGGTTAATTCCTCCAACCCATGCTTTAATAGCCCCCGTGTGCGCATCCATAGACATAAAACCCGTATGTAAAAACCGCTTGTAGTAGTTAAGCGAATCCATCGAACTGAAAAGCGTGTCGCGCTCACCTTTCCATGAAAAGACACGCATCGGTTTTTTCCGGTTCAGCATAATCTTAACAGAATCTGAGCGTTCGCCATATTTCGCTACCAGATTTTTGTAGGTTTCCGTTTGTTTTATCCGCGATTGAAGAAATCCTTTTATTTCGTGCCAGTCTTCATCAATCCATGGATTTCTCCCTTTCCAGTGTTCATCGAAAATCTTTTGCTGATCCTTCATGTGCTCGTTTACAGCTTCCTCGGCATAACGTTGCATCCTGCTATCAATCGTTGTATAAATTCTTAATCCCGATTCCCATAAATCAATACCACGTTCTTTACACCACGCCATTAGTTCGGGTTCCAATACTCTTCTGAAGTATGTGGCCAGCCCCACGTTTTGATTTTGAACTTTATACTGCAGCACAATTGGAAGCGATTTGATTGAATCGTATTCCTTCTTTGTTTTAATGTATCCATGTGTATAAAGTTTGCCAAGAACTTCATTTCGTTTGGCTAATGAATTTTCAGGGTTTTCTTTCGGATTGAAGCGCGTGATAGCTTGAAGCATTCCAACCAGTACGGCTGATTCCTGAATGTTTAAACTATCGGCTGTTTTGCTGAAGTATGTCTCAGAAGCAACACGTATGCCATAGGCATTACTGCCAAAAGAGGCGGTGTTCAAATACATCGCAATGATTTCTTCCTTGGTAAAGTTTTTTTCCAGATAAACAGAGATAATCCATTCTTTCGTTTTATCGAAAATACGTTTGGGGTAACGTCCCGGAATCAACTTCACAATGGATCCGTCAAGCCCAAGATCGCTGTTTTGAGTGTAGAGATTTTTGGCAAGTTGTTGAGTAATGGTACTTCCACCACCCGCGGGATTAAGCGTGATCAATCCTTTTGCAACACGGATATATGCCCAGAAATCCATACCTGAATGACTGTTGAAGCGGTGGTCTTCTGAAATGATTAGGGTATTAATTAAATGAGGAGAAAGATCTTTGTAAGCCACCTGGCTACGGTTATAGCGAAAATACTTTCCTAATGAAACACCATCAGCTGAAATCAATTCAGATGATAGGTCATTCTCAGGATTTTCAATTGATTTTAAACTGGGCATGCCGCCATACCACCCAAAAAGATCAACGCTTACAGAGTAGATGTAAAACGGAACACCAAGAATGAAACAGAAGAAGAGAATCCAGATGGTTTTGAAAATAGTCCTAAACCAGGGGCGTTCGATCAGAAGGATTTCACGGGTTTTCCGGGTGATAGTTTTTTTGAAAGAATTGTAAGTACTCATCAAGTCCTTTTGTTCGGTAAAAGATATCAAAATTGTCTTTCGTAATTACAAAGCTACTGAATTTATGGTCTTTAAGTCCGGTAAACGTTGCCTGCTTTTCGGTAAATGTTTTATAGTATTCAAGCGCAGAACTAAGTCGAGGTAAGTCGGATACCAGGGTGAGGGTATAGGCATCGTTCAACATGAGTGTGCTCACTTTCAGTCCGAGTTCTTTAAACGAGGCATGGTTAAAGGATTCAAGCGTACTGGAAACAGTTTCCACTAACTTACTTTCTTTAGCCGAAACGAAAACGAAATAGTGCGGCTCTTCAAAAGAACGGATATACTGAGTTCCTTTTTGCTTTTCCTGTCGTGTCTGGTAATCGCGGGAAGCCTGTAACAGGTTTTGTGCATACGGAATAGTTTCGCTTTCGGGATAGTTTTTAATAAAAGTTTCCAGTGAAAATTGATACTGACTGATGTTTTCTGTTTTCCCGATGATTAAGACTTTTAACAGGCTCAGGTTGGCATGAAAAGGAGTCTTTTCTAATCCAAGGGCTTCATCAATCAATTGGGTGGCAGATTTGTAATCGCCCTGCAGATAGCGTTCATAGGCTAGTGCATAAATCTTTTGCTGCTTTTCCAGGGCAAGGCCGGACTCTTGTTGATAGTTGGGATTAACAAGAATTTTTGCATAAGGAGATTCAGGATATTGTTGCTTTAATTCTGCAGCATACCGTTCTGCACGGGTCACATCTGAATCCTTAAAAATCAGGTAGAGTTTATAAAGTATTTCAGGACGATAGGTTGATTCCGGGTAACGATCTAATAAGGTGATGTAGGAGGCAACAGCATTGTCTGTTTCTTTCAGGTCGAAGTAGTAGATGTCACCTAAACGGAAATAAGCGTCTTCAATTTTCTTATGAGCTTCTGCAACCTGGTCTTCTGTGAGCGGCAGTTGTTTACTGATACGATCATACTCTTCCTGCACAGGGTCTTTCACCACTGCAACAGGAGCAACTTCGGTATTATTTTTCGAGCCATCATTTTCATTTTGTGTTTGTGCCTGTGCTATCGTAGTCGTGCGGCTTGATCGCCTCCAGTTATCTTCAAGTGGCCGATCGCCCCACACACGGGCAAATTCAGTCTGGCCAAGCGCCACAGCCGATGGGTTTCCAAAATACCAGTTTGATACATCCAGGCCTGTTTCGGAAGTAATGGAAGTATTCACAGCATTGATTTCGATGCGATCCTTCCTTTTTCTTTTTGTTTTGACTTCAGGTTTTTTCTGACTGTCGAGGACGGATTGAATGTGTTTACGCAATGAGGCTGTATCCATTTTTGCCATCACTAACAAACTGTCTTGCCACGCGATTGTATTCAGGTTTTGAACAAACTCATTCAGTATTTTCTGCCTGGCCTGTATGGCTTTGTAATTTTCGAAATCGGGAGGAAGTGCAGCAACGGCACTGTCGTAGTATGCCTGCGACAGTTGAAAGTTCTTGAGTGTATCGTAGTATATTTCACCTAACTCAAGATAGGCTTGTCCGTCAATCAGTTTACTGGTGCCCTCCCGAATAGAACGTTTATAATCGTCAATGGCTTGTGCAAGGTTCTTTTGCTTGAATTCAAATACGCCCATCTCATAATAAATTTTGTCGCGGAAATCTCTGTTCTTGGGATCCTTCAGAAGCTTCTTAAAAGACTTGCGCGCACTGGCCACATCCCGGTTTTTTGAAATCTCTGCAACCTGAGCCATGTACAGTCTGGCATAAAAATCAATTTCATATTCAGGATTCGTGGAAAGACATTCACGGTAATAGTTGAAAGCTTCTGCGTCAAAACCCAGCTCCTGGTATACTTGCCCGATAATAAAGTAGATTCTTCCGGGCCGGTCTTTCTTTTTAAGCAGGGGAACAGCGCTGATCAGGTTCCTCACCATATTGTCATAATCTTCGCGCAGTTGGTAATAATATGCTCTTTCAAGATGAAATCTTTTAAGATTGTTTTTGCTGAGCTTTTCTTTTTCCAGGAAATCAAAGGCAGCTTCGGCATTGTTATATTCGCGGTGCTCAACGAAAGTGCGTGCGAGATGAATGATGGCTTCGTGTCGCTTATCGCGATTTTTACTTTTTGTGTTTACATACTTAAAGGTTTGAACCGCGTTTCCCCAATCAAGGCTGTACAATCGTGCCTTGCCAACGAGGATGTAACTGTCGTCAACCCACTTGCTGTTTGGGTGGCGTTGAATAGCGAGTGAGGCCATCTTAATGGCTTCCTGAATTTCTTTATCGTAGCCTTTGGCCCGGGCAGAGTCAAGGGCCGGATAGAGTTTTAATACGTTGTTGAAATTATCGATCCGTGCATCCCATATGGTTTTCTCAATTTTTGTGATCTCTTCCAGTGCGTAGAAATAACCATTATAATGGGCTGTGGTATTATGAAATGCCTTGCTCGTCCAGGTGGTGGATTCAGAAGAGCACCCAAGGACAAAAATCAGTAAAACGATATTAAAAAAGAGGTTTTTCAAACGCACTTCATTAGTTATACCACAACGTAAAAATCATACATTCCATATTATAATCGTACAGAATATCTAATTTTGCCCTCAAAAAAACAGGAAAATTTGAAGCCGAAAAAAACATTATCCAGTTGGCTTACCAGCCGGTATCAGCTGATCATCCGAAACGAGGAGAACTTTGCTGAAAAGACGAGCCTGGGGTTTACCTACTCCAAGGTAATTCTTTTTTCGGTGATCCTCTTTACCACTGTTTTCGTGATCAGTTTGTTTCTCTCTAAAACGTTGCTGGCAAAATGGTTTGACCCGCGCCACGCACAAATTGAAATGAATAAACAGTTGGTTGATTTGCAAGAGCAGTTTGACTCGCTGGCCATTGAAGTAGATCGCAAAGATCAGTTCATCCTGAACTTTCAACGGGTATTAAGCGGTGACACGAGTGATTTCAAAGATCCCGAGCAAATTTTGAAAGGAGAAAAGAGACCTCTTTCAAAACCGGCAGAAATGAAACTTGCTGCTGCTGATTCGCAATTCAGAAAAGATTTTGAAAAAACCGATCTCTCCCTCATTACCCTTACCAGTGTGAAGTATCGCGAACTGCAGGAAACATTTTTCTTTTCACCCATCACCGGATTTATTTCTGATCACTTCGATATTAAAACAGGACACTACGGAGTTGATGTAGTGGCAAAGACGAACGAGGCCGTTAAGAATGTGGCCGATGGTACAGTGTTGTTTGCCTCCTGGACACAAGACTCCGGTTATGTGATCATGATTCAGCATCGGGGCAACCTGATTTCGGTTTACAAGCATAATGCGGAACTCTTGAAAAAAGTTGGTACTTTTGTGAACGCGGGTGAAATCATCTCTATCGTTGGCAATAGTGGGGAAATGACGAATGGGCCACACCTTCATTTCGAGTTGTGGTACAACGGCAATCCTCTTAACCCTGAAGAATTTGTAACCTTTTAAAAAAGTAGAGACATGCTTACGACTAAAGAACAAAAAAGAGTAGCAGAAGAAATCAGCAACTCCAGCAATACCATCGGGAAGGGAACCTTCCTGGAAGGAAATATTGAAACCCACGGAAACATCCGGGTAGAGGGTAAAGTAGTGGGCAATGTAAAATCAAAATCAAAAGTAGCGTTGGGTAACTCATCCAATGTGCAAGGCAACATCATTGCCCAAAATGCAGATATTGAAGGAGAAGTAAGAGGCAGGCTTGAAGTTTCAGAGCTTTTGGTTTTGAAGGCTACAGCGGTTATCAATGGTGACATTATAACCGGCAAATTAGTGGTGGAGCCAGGGGCAGTTTTCAACGGAACCTGTAAAATGGGTGCTGCCGTGAAAGACATTAAAGCAGGAGAAGGCAATGGCACCCTTGCTTCACGGGCTTTCGTTCGTCCGGAAGAGGCCAAAGCAAACTAACAGCATCTCTACATGAAACGATTTTTTCTGAGCCTGATTTTTGTATTGAGCTTCAGTATGTTTTCCTATTCGCAGGAAACTAAATCGCAGTTGTATAATCCACAGGCAAATGCCAAAACTGAAATTGCGCAAGCCGTTACCAAGGCATCAGCTGAGAACAAGCACGTTTTTTTGCAATTAGGTGGTAACTGGTGTTCATGGTGTATCTTGTTCGATAACCTGGTAACAACCAACGATACCTTAAAGAACTATATGAAGGAAAACTATGTGGTTGTTCACGTGAATTACAGCAAAGAGAATTTCAATGAAGAGGTTTTTGCATCGCTCGATTATCCGCAGCGCTTTGGATTTCCTGTCTTTGTGATTTTGAATGCCAAAGGCCAACGCCTGCACACGCAAAACAGCGCGTACCTGGAAGAAGGAAAAGGCCACAGTGTAACGAAAGTTCTTGAGTTTTTGCAGAACTGGTCTCCAGACAGCCTTGACCCCAAAAACTATAAGCCACTCGGCAAAATCTGATTTCAATGTCAGAGCAAAATTCGGAGGAGTGGAAAAAGCATAGCAACACCTATTTGAAGTATAGTGGCCTGGCATTCCAGTTGTTGGCTGCTATGATTGTTTTTGGATGGCTGGGATATAAGCTTGACCAATACCTGCAATTCAATTTCCCTGTATGTATGTTGCTCTTTGGTTTGGTTGCCTTTGGCGCCATGATGTACCAGGTTTATAAATCGCTTAACCGGCCATAAGTTTTGACGAAATTCATAATCACACTAGCCGGAACAGCCCTGTTAATTTTAGTTGCAGGAACCTGGGGAATTGAATCACGACCCGAGTATTTTTACAGGACACTAGCCCTCCTTTTCATAAGCACGGCAGGATTGTACCGGTTTCTGTTAAAAACAAAAGAGCACCGTCCTGATTTTTTTGTTCAATTTTATTTGGCAACCATGGTGGTTAAGCTAATAGCCTATGGCGCCTACTTGTTTGTATTGGTTAAGACTCAACCTCAAAGGGCCATGGCGGATGTCCTGTTTTTTATGGCTGTGTATTTCGTTTTTACAGCCCTTGAAATTGGTTTCCTGTACCGCCAGGTAAACCGGTGATTCTCACGGGAAAAAAGAGTAAAAAATTTCTTTGTGAAAGGTAAATTGATACCTTTGCGGTCGGATTTTTTACCCCTTTAAATAGCCCAAATGAGCGTTTTCTCCAATAAAATCAGCCGATTTTCTATTCTTATTTTCCTGCTGTTTTTATGCGGATTTTCAACTCCTGTTCTGGCATCCGAATCGGAAAGTGATCCAACAGAGTTTAACGCCAGCGAGGTGATCCTTCACCATGTGATGGATGATCATATCTGGCATTTTTGGGACGGGCATTACGGTACCCTTTACCTTCCAATCATTGTTTATTCTTCTGAGAAAGGACTGGATGTTTTTTCATCGCATAAGTTTTATGATGAGCATCACCAGGTGATTGAATTTAACGGGTACAAGCTGGAGCATAATCATATTACCCTGAACGGCCAGTCGGTGTTGGATATTTCCATTACCAAAAATGTGGCCATGCTATTCATTAATGCTGCGGTGCTGTTACTGGTGTTTACTGCCGTTGCCCGAGGCTTTAAGAAAAACAAAGGGAAAGCTCCTAAAGGTGTTCAATCATTCTTCGAGCCGATTGTTGTTTTTGTTCGCGATGAAATTGTGAAGCCAAACATCGGGCATCATTACGAAAAATATTTGCCTTACATCCTTACACTGTTCTTTTTTATTTTGTTCGGCAACTTGCTGGGGCTGCTCCCGGGAGCAGGAAACATGACGGGCAACATTGCCGTAACATTAACGCTTGCCGTCTTTACATTTTTGATCACCAACTTCAGCGGTAACAGAGCCTACTGGGGTCATATTTTCTGGACTCCCGGTGTACCATTGGTTTTAAGACCGATCATTGTCCTGGTAGAAGTTATCGGGTTATTTACAAAGCCCTTCTCGCTTACCATTCGTGTGTTTGTGGCGATCACGGCAGGTCACATTGTGTTGCTGAGCTTGATCAGCCTGGCGTTTATATTCAAGAGCATTTATGTGGGAGCGGGTGCTTCCTTTATGGTATTGTTTATTAGTTTGATTGAGTTGTTAGTGGCGGCCATTCAGGCGTACGTGTTTGCGTTATTTACGGCATTGTACATTGGCATGGCAACAGCAGAGCACGAACATCATTGAGCTACTCAGAAAAAATTAAAGATATCCTCCGGCAAAAGTCGGGGGCGTTTTAACTTAAATACATAACACTATGTTAGCATTATTGTTACAGGACATGAGTTTTGCAATCATGGGCGCTGGTATCGGTGCAGGTCTGGCTGTAATTGGCGCTGGAATTGGTATCGGTCGTATCGGTGGCTCTGCAATGGAAGGAATGGCTCGTCAGCCAGAGGCTTCCGGCAAAATTCAAGGTGCTATGCTGGTAATCGCGGCTCTTATAGAAGTTGCGGCCCTGTTTGCACTGGTTATTTGCCTAATGGTGGCACTTTAATCGAGTCCAGAAAAAACTAAGAAGAGTTTTCCTGCAATAGGCGGGAAGCTCTTTTTACACTAACACACTGAAATTTATCTGAAGAAGATATGGAATTACTAACACCCGGCTCAGGCCTGATCATTTGGCAGGCGATTATATTTATCCTGCTGGTTATCGTGCTTTCAAAATTTGCATGGAAGCCAATTTTGGGATCGCTTAAAGAAAGAGAAGAGTCTATTCAAAACGCATTAGACACAGCCGAGAAGGCCAGGGCAGAAATGGCCAGGCTTACTTCCGACAACGAGAAGCTGTTAAAGGAAGCGCGTGAAGAGCGCGATAAAATGTTGAAAGAAGCGCGCGAAGTTGCCAATCGGTTGAAGGATGATGCCCATGCAGATGCCAAGAAAGCTGCTGACAAGATTATTGCTGATGCACGCGCAGCCATCAACGTAGAAAAAGAAGCTGCCCTGAAAGACGTAAAAGTGCAGGTTGCTATGTTCTCGCTTGAGGTTGCTGAGAAATTGATTAAGAAAAACCTGTCATCAGACAAGGATCAAAAGGCCCTTGTAGAAGGATATATCAACGATTTAAAATTGAACTAATTCATGGCCGATTCACGTGTAGCATCGCGTTATGTCAAGTCGCTGCTGGGATTGGCGGTAGAAAAAGGAGTGCTTGATAAAGTACACCAGGATATGACCTTGTTCTCAAAGGTTTGTGAAGAGAACAGATCATTTCTGCTCATGTTACGCAACCCCATCATCAAGCACGACAAAAAAAGAGAGATTCTGGAGCAGATATTCAAAGGGAAAGTGCAAACGCTTACTCTAGCCATCTTTGATATCATCACACGGAAAAACCGTGAGCCACTTTTACCGGCCATTGCAATTGAGTTCCATCAGGCTTATAACGACTTTAAAGGGATTGGAGGGGCAACCATCACTACTGCTGTTCCGATGGATGGCAAACTGCGGGATGAGATTGAACAAATTGTGAAGAAGTTGAGTGATAAAAAGCAGGTTGAGATTAAAGAAAAAG
>JBAQPU010000017.1:0-50845 GCA_049306095.1 Cyclobacteriaceae bacterium | reverse complement strand
ACACCTGACACCACATTAATAACTTACTGCGATTGAATTTAAATAAAAAAGGCCGGTTTCAACTAACCGGCCCTTCCTGGAATACAAAGTAATCATTATTACCCGCCTGTGATGGCCTTCACTATGTCATTGTAGAAAACAAACACCATCAGCACAATCAGAATGGCAAAACCTATCTTAAGGGCGGTTTCAAAAAATTTCTCGGAGGCTTCTTTACCGGTAATCATTTCATACAGCAAAAACATCACATAACCACCATCGAGTGCCGGTATCGGCAACAGGTTCATAAACGCCAACACCATAGAAAGTAATCCTGTCATGCGCCAGAAGCGTTCCCAATCCCACGTACCGCCATACGCCTTGGCGATGCCAATAGGGCCCGACAGCGATTTGCTCAGCGACAGCTTGCCGGTAAATATTTTTCCGAATGCTTTTACCTGGTTGATGATGACACCAAAAGCATTTTTCGTTCCCACCAGAATGGATGCCCCCACACCGTACTGAATAAAGGCAAACTCTTTCTTATCAATACCCTGCGGGAAGAAGCCTATCCGCTCCTGTCCTTTAAAATTCTCGCTGAAGGTTAGTACTTCGCCTCCCCGCTGAATTTTAAAGTGAAGAGTATCCATTGCTTTTCCGCGCACAGCGGTATTAATTTCATCCTGGTAATGGATCGGCTGGCCATTCACTTCCAGAAAACGATCACCTTTTTGTAAGCCAACTTTATGGGCAATGGTGGTAACCTCCACGCTGTCTTTAAACAGGTATTTTTCGGTCACTTCTCCTACCACGGGTTCCATTCGCGGTGCCACAAAACTCATGGCTGATTCTTTCGAATTGAAATTCTCGATGAAATTTTCAGGAATGGAAATTTTCATTTCGTTGCCATCGCGCAATACGGTATAGTACGCATCATCTGCCAACAGGGCATCGGGTTGCGACACCTCCAGGAAATCTTCAAAAGTTTTTCCATTGATGTTGATAATCTGGTCGCCCGTTTTTAATCCGATTTGTTGTGCAAGTTCCAAGGCCTGAATGCCGCCATGCGTGTTCACATATTTATTAGGCAGGTAGGTTTCTCCTAAGAAAAAAGCCAGTCCGATAAAAATCAACACGCCAACAATAACATTAACAATGATACCCCCCAGCATGACGATCAATCGCTGCCAGGCCGGCTTGGAACGGAATTCCCAGGGTTCGGGTGCGGACTTCATCTGCTCTTTGTCCATGCTCTCATCCACCATGCCGGCTATTTTTACATAGCCACCCAGCGGAAACCATCCTAAACCATACTCGGTATCTCCTTTTTTGAATTTGAAAAGAGAAAAATTCAACACATTCGCCATCGGAAAAAGGAAATCAAAGAAGAGGTAAAACTTCTCCACCTTGATGTTGAATTTCCGGGCGGCTATAAAATGGCCCCACTCATGCACGACAATTAAAATAGAAAGGCTCAACAACACCTGAGCCGTCATAATCAATCCTTCCATTACTTATTTTATTAATTCGTTCGCTTTAACTCTTGTTTCGTTATCGGTGTGTACGTAATCCTCATAGTCAGGATTAGCGATATAATCCATTTTTCCAAGACATCGTTCCACCACTGCGGACATTTCTAAAAAACCAATCCGATCCTTCAAAAAAGCCTCTACCGCCACTTCATTGGCTGCATTTAACACACAGGGCATGTTACCGCCCCGGTTCAGCGCCTCAAAAGCGAGTGCAAGATTACGAAAAGTTTCTGTATCAGGCTTTTCAAATGTTAGGGATGGATATTTGGTAAAATCAAATCGGGGAAAGTTAGTTTTAAGCCGATTGGGGTAGGTCATGGCAAATTGAATGGGCAGTTTCATATCGGGCAATCCCATTTGTGCCTTTATTGAACCATCCTCAAACTGAATCATGGAATGAATAATTGACTGAGGATGCACCACTACTTCAACTTGCTCTGTTTTTAGTCCAAACAACCATTTCGCCTCAATTACCTCTAGCCCTTTATTCATCAGTGTTGCCGAATCGATGGTAACTTTGGCGCCCATGGTCCAGTTAGGATGTTTTAGTGCTTGTGCTTTTGTGACAGCCTTCAACTCATCCTTTTTCTTTCCCCGAAAAGGGCCGCCCGAAGCGGTAAGAATGATCTTTTCAACTTTATTATGGAACTCGCCCACCAGGCATTGAAAGATGGCCGAATGCTCTGAGTCAACCGGGTAAATATTCACTCCTTTTTCACTCGCCAGTTTGGTGATCAGTTCACCGGCCACTACCAGTGTTTCCTTGTTGGCTAACGCGATATTCTTTCCAGCCTGAATGGCGTGAATGGTAGGTCTCAACCCGGCATAGCCAACCAGGGCAGTCAGCACCAGATCAACGGAGTCCATCTCAACAACAGAGGCTATGGCCTTTTCTCCGGCAAAGACTTTAATGTTGAGAGGGTCGAGGGCTTCCTTTACCTGATGGTAAGCAGCATCGTTACCGATCACGACAGCATTCGGATTAAATCGCTTTGCTTGTTCAATTAATAGCGCAGCATTATTCTGGGCAGTTAACACCTCCACCTCCAGGTGTTCGGGATGGGCAGCAATCACCTCAAGTGCCTGAGTGCCTATGGAGCCTGTCGAGCCAAGAATGGCAATGGATTTTTTCGTTTTCAATGCTGGTTAAACAGAATTAGCATCGTGCAAAGTAAATAAATTTCATTGGGCAAAATCTACAGTGTCATTAACGATATTTTGCTTCGGTGATATTCCGTTGAAGAAGCGGGTAGTTGGATAACGGAAACAAGGCAAGAATAGCTCGCAAGGAATTGAGATCAACGCCTTCGCCTCGTACAATCAGGTAAAAGCGGTCGTTAATTCCTAGTGCCAGTTGTGCCGACTGGTTGAACTTCATAGAAGACTCGCGCCCGGGAAAGTCAGAAAAAACGATCGACCGGTCAACCAACGTGTCATGCTCTACATTCGGTTGGTCTTTCCATTTTTTTGTGGCCTGACTGTACATAATCGGGGCATTGTTATAATCAAATAACAGAACAACCACCTTGCGTTTTTGTTTACTGAAATTCCGTTCTACGATGGAGTAGGCCAGCGTACCGATTTTAATCATTCTTCCCTTGTTCTGGTCGGTACGATTAAATCCTTCAATTTTATCGGGCACCAATTTCATCATCACATCAGGCTGAAGGGGCATCACCCCATCTTGCCCAATCGCTGAAATCAACGTCAACAGTATCAGGGAGGAAATGAGTACGCATCTCCGGCAGTTTTCAGGTTTAAACAAGGAGGGTGTACGCATGAAAAAGTTTAAACCTTAAAGGGTGCGAGGGCCTCTGCAATTTTTCGGTCGTTGGATAGCCGGGGAACCTTGTTTTGCCCGCCCAGTTTACCCAGCGATTTCATGTAATCAATAAAGCCATTTTTTCGCAAACTGGAAACTTTTAGTGGTTGTAAAATATTTCCAGAAATCAAATCATCGTAATAAACATTGAGTTGACGCAGTTGTTTATCCAGCTCGAGGCCAAAGGCGTGCATATTTTCAGGTGCTTTCGCAAATTCCACCAACCACTCATGGTGCGGCAAGCCCTCAGCCGGGGTTACCTGAGGTGCTACCGTAAATTCTACTAACTCAACACCCGGAAATTTTTCCATCGTAAACTTCATGGCTTTCTCTACTTCTTCACCTATTACGTGTTCACCAAACGCTGAAATAAAATGTTTAATACGACCGGTAACCACTATGCGATACGGATTTTTAGAAACGAATTTTATTGTATCGCCAATGGAGTATCCCCACAATCCGGCATTGCTGTTGATAATGAGGGCATAGTTTTTTCCTAATTCAACTTCCTCGATGCATACGCGTGTTGGATTATCATTAAAATATTCATCGGCAGGAATGAACTCATAAAATATTCCATGATTCAGCAGCATTAATAAACCGTGTTCTTTTTGTGAATCCTGGTAGGCAATAAATCCTTCCGAGGCAGGATAGGTTTCGATCGAATCAATTTTCCTGCCAATGGTTTCGAACAGTTTGGCACGATACGGTTCAAAATTCACACCTCCATACACGAACATTTCAAAATTCGGAAACACATCTTTGATCTTCTTTCCTGTGCGCTCATGAATCTTATCGAAATACATCTGTACCCACGGTGGTATGCCTGAGATCAGGGTCATGTCGGCATGCAAGGTCTCGTCAATAATCTTATCGAGCTTCTGCTCCCAATCTTCAATACAATTGGTTTCATAGCTGGGTTTCTGATTGGTGCGTAAATAACCGGGCACATGATGATTCACAATTCCGGAAAGCCTTCCTGTTTTTATTCCCGCATGTTCATCCATCTCGGGGCTACCCGAAAGAAAAATTAAACTGCCATCCAAAAAAAGTGATTTACCGGTTTCATGTACATAACTCAGCAATGCATTGCGTGCGCTGTTGATATGATACGGAACTGACTCTTTCGATAATGGTATGTACTTCGTACCGGACGTAGTGCCCGAAGTTTTAGCAAAATAGGCTGGCTTGCCCGTCCATAACACATCTGCTTCGCCTGCCACTACTCTATCCACATAGGGTCGTAGTTGTTCGTAGTCGCGAATAGGGATGTTCTTTTTAAAATCATAATAATTCGTAATTGATCCAAAGGAATGATCCTTCCCAAAAGCTGTTGACCGTGCCTGGTCAATCAAGTGCTCCATGATTTTTGCCTGGTGCACTTCCGGCTCAAGCGACCATCTTTTTGTCTCTGCGGCAATAAATGCTGCAAAAGGCTTTGCCAGTATCGACCGTATTCCCATAGATTTGCAAGGTAAATAATAGTATTGAGTCTTTGGTTGTGAGATTTGAGTTTAAAGGTTCGTACCGCCAAGCTCACTCAAGGCCTCAAACTATTTTCACATTTCATTCATCAACAGTCGATAAAGAAAATTATGAAGACAGTAAAAATTATCGCGATCGCGTTTATAGCAGGGTTTGCGGGGGCGTTCGTTTGCTTTAAAGTATTCATCGAAAAACAAACCACTCCAGCGGAGGTAAACTATAATACGTTATCCTACGATGCCCCTCACGCTTATCAACCGGGTGTTACCTCTACAGAAAACGCTGTTGAAGGAGTAGACTTCAGCACCGCGGCCTCGCGTGCCATTCCAAGTGTAGTGTACATCAACAGTATTTCTCAAGGTGTTTCCTATTCCTATTGGGATTTGATGTTTGGTGGTGGTGGTCAGCAAACACAGGTAAGCAGCGGTTCGGGTGTAATCTTCTCGGCAGATGGATATATCGTAACGAACAATCACGTAGTGGGTGGCGCGGAAAAAATTGAAGTGATCTATAACAAAAATGTATACAGCGCAGAACTTGTAGGCACAGATCCTTCTACCGACTTAGCAGTACTAAAAATAAATGAAACCGGCTTACCTGCTGTTGCCATCGGAAACTCCAGCACCCTGCAGGTTGGCGAGTGGGTAGTGGCTGTCGGAAATCCTTTCTCGCTTTCTTCAACCGTTACGGCAGGAATAGTGAGTGCCAAAGGCAGACGCATCGGAATACTGGAAGATAAATTCCCGATTGAATCGTTTATTCAAACCGATGCCGCTATCAATCCCGGAAACAGCGGTGGCGCACTCGTGAACAAAGCCGGTGAATTGGTAGGAATTAATACCGCCATTTTATCAAGAACAGGAAGCTACACCGGGTATGCGTTTGCTGTTCCGGTTGATATTGCCAAAAAAGTTGTTGATGACCTGATTAAATATGGCATTGTACAGAAGGCATTGTTTGGCGGTAATGTGGTTGATTATGATTTTCAGAATGCCAAGAAATACAAGCTAAACGTGAACGGAAAAAACTTTAACGGTGTGTTGCTTGAACGCTTGGACGAGGTTGGCCCAGCTTCTGAAGCAGGACTACAACAGGGAGATATTATTACCAAGATCAACGACAAAAATATTAACAGCGTCAGCGCTTTCGAAGAAGAATTGAGCTACCGTTACCCTGGCGATAAAGTAAACATCACCTACACGCGCAACAACAATACCACCACCATTCCAATTATACTGGTGAACAAGGCGGGGACTACAGAAAAAGTGAAGCGTAAAATATTCTCTTCTGATGTGATGGGTGCCCGGTTAGAAGCAACAGACTACGGTGTAAAAGTTTTCAAAATTTCAGACGGCTATCTGAAAAAACTGGGCGTTCCTGAAAATTACACCATTATTTCAATTAACCGTGTGCGCGTAAACGATCCGCAGGAAGTAATTGACTTTTTTGAAAAATTTAAAGGCAGGGTAAACTTGTACGGCATGAACAGCTCACGACAGGCTATACCGTATAATTTTATTTTGAAGTAGGAAGTTATTTGTACGCTCTCTGGTCTGTGTTGACACAGACCAGGGTATTAGTCTGAAACCTAAAAACAAAAAGACCCGTCCAAGAACAGGTCTTCTATTTAAACTTAGTGTTAGCAAGTCTTCGACTCCCTGCTGACTGGTAGGCTCTCAGCCTAACATAAGGTTGAGCAAAGTCCCAGCCTGCGGCAAACAGGAAAACCTTAATTCATCCTCAGCTTCAGTTTCTTGCCAAGTTCTTCCACGGATGATTTAAAATTAGCATCAGTCTTCATCATATCTTCAACCGATTCAAGCGCATGAATGACCGTGCTGTGATCGCGGCCGCCAAAATTATTACCAATCAGTGCCAGCGTTAATTGTGTATAGCGTTTACAGAAATACATCGCTACCTGGCGCGGTATCACAATCTCACGCTTTTTTACTTTGCTTTTCAACGACTCAAGATCAACCTTGAAATATTCCGCAACGGTTTTCTGAATAAAGTCAACACTAACGTCCGATTGAATTTCTTTGATAATGTTTTTCAACACTTCTTTCGCCAGATCCAGATCGATGTTTTTCTTCAACAACGTTGCGTGGAAGATTAATGAATTCAGCACGCCTTCCATATCGCGCAGGTTGGTATCCACACTGTACGCCAGGTATTCTGCTACCTCGGTTGGAATATCAATTCCATCGGCCTGCATCTTCCGGTGAATGATCGCCAGCTTGGTTTCAAAATCAGGCTCCTGTAAATCGGCTGTTAGCCCCCACTTGAAGCGCGACAACAATCTTTCCTGGAAGCCCTTCATATCACGCGGAGGGCAATCGCTGGTCATGATAATCTGCTTGCCCGATTGATGAAGCTGGTTAAAAATATGAAAGAATATCTCCTGTGTTTTTTCGCGACCCGCCAGGAATTGCACATCGTCCAGAATCAGCAAGTCAACCTGCAAATAAAAGTTCTGGAAATCCTGAAGTTTATGATTTTGCAGGGCATTCAGGAATTGCGTGGTAAAATCATTCTGATCGACATACAACACAATTTTGTTGGGCATGTTGTTGCGAATTTCGTTACCGATGGCCTGCACCAGGTGGGTTTTTCCCACCCCTACGCCACCATACAGCATCAACGGATTAAACGAAGTAATACCGGGTTTTTTGGCAACCGCCACCCCGGCCGAACGGGCCAGACGGTTACAATCGCCCTCGACAAAATTATCGAACGTATAGCTTGGGTTAAGTCTTGAATTAACGGTTTGAGGGTTCAGCGCCTTAAACGAAAAGGGCGAATACTCATCTCCCACTCCATTGGAATGATTCCGTTTGGCACCCATGCCATTGGGGTAATGTACCGCCACAGGCGGGTTTTGGTTATTCCCGCTGTCAACAATTACCGAGTACTCCAGGCGGCCGGTTGGGCCTAAAACAGTGGTAATAGCCTTCTTTAAAACAGGTACATAATTGTCTTCCAACCACTCATAAAAGAATTGCGAAGGAACCTGAATGGTTAATACGTCACCTTCTACGGCTAATGGAACGATGGGCTTGAACCAGGTGTTGAAATTTTCTTCACCAACGCTCTCTTTTACGATTTCGAGGCAGTCAGTCCATACGGTTCCGGTTGCAACTTCCATGAGTAGTTAATTTGGGTGAGTGAGCCCTGACTTTTTAGGGAAAGGGAAGCAAAGATGTGAAAAAAGGATTTAACAAATCAATAGGTTCTTTGCTTGTTTTTATTAAAAAAAATACAGACATGTATAGGAGACAATTACTTCCAAGAAAAAACTAATAATTTTCAAAAAATAACCATGCAAACATTTGAGCGTGACGATTTCTTACCTTGCAGCATAACCGATAAGCCATTGAAGAACGATTTACTTCAGGATTTTGCAAACCATAGCCGGGAAGACTGGAGCAAGGCAGCTTCTTTAGAGATTGATGGCAAAAACCCTGATGACTCACTTTCCTGGAAAGTCGGAACCATAACCGGAAAGGCGTATTACGATAAAAATGATCTTCCCCCTTCAAGCTTTCAATTAAGTACTGACAAAAATTCATTCCTCGGTAACCGGGCCTGGCATAACCTACCTTCGATAACCGTTCAGTCAGCAAAAAAAGCTAACGAACTTGCTCTGAATCATTTACAACACGGTGCCGATGGAATTTTGTTTGACCTTCGCACCAGCAAATCATTCGACATCAATCAATTACTGGAAGGAATCGACTGGCCATCGTGCATGATCAGCTTTCGTGTAACCGAAAGCCAAGTTGATGCATTAGCCAGCATCCCGGCCTTTATTCAAAAAAAGAACTGGAACGCGGGTTCCATTACAGGGTTCTTGTTTTGGGATTCATTCCCGAAAAAAATCGCAGAGGTTTCTGATGCGTTTGAACCTCTTTCTCAATATAAAATTCTTTCGGTGGTTTCTGAGGCAGCGGATGTCGTTACTCAAATTTCTGATTGCATTGAAAAAGGGCTCGGATTTCTCGAAACTGAAAAAGGAACAACAAAAATTGTTTTCTCCTTGCCTGTCGTTACCGACTTCTTTTTGGAAACAGCTAAACTAAAAGCCCTTCGGATGAGTTGGCTCGAAGCGGTTAAATCGAAAGGGATCAATCTTCATCCGGAAGAAATTTTTATTCATTCCACATCTCCATCATGGGTGAATGAAACCTTTCAGCCCCACAGCAACATGCTGAAAAGTACAACAGCTTCTATGGCGGCCATTTCCGGTGGTTGCAATGCATTAACGGTTCTTCCTGAAAAAGAAGAAGATTCAAACATGAACCGGATCGCGAGAAATGTTTCGAACGTACTGCGTGAAGAATCACACTTCGATAAGGTAGCCGATGTCACGGCAGGTTCTTATTACGTTGAAGCACTCGTGAAGGAAATTGTTGATCAGGTTAAAAAGAAATTGGAGGTTCAAAGTTCAAAATTCAAAGTTCAAAGTTCACCGAACATCGAACATCGAACATCAAACATTGAACCTCGAACCCTGAGCTGGAACTCACCCGAAGGAATTGAAATCAAATCATCCTACCAAAAAAAGGATATTGAAAATTTTACGCACCTCAACTTCACCGCTGGCCTTCCCCCCTACTTACGCGGCCCGTATGCCACCATGTACACCACCAGGCCATGGACGGTAAGGCAGTATGCAGGATTTTCAACCGCGCGCGATTCAAACGCTTTTTACAGAAGAAACCTGGCTGCCGGTCAGCGTGGGTTGTCGGTTGCATTTGATTTAGCTACCCATCGTGGCTATGATTCAGATCATGAACGGGTAACCGGTGATGTGGGAAAAGCCGGTGTGGCCATCGACTCGGTATTGGATATGAAGATTTTATTCGATCAAATACCACTCGACAAAATGTCGGTGTCAATGACGATGAACGGAGCGGTGATTCCTATTCTTGCATTTTACATTGTTGCAGCAGAAGAACAGGGAGTAAAACCGGCACAACTAAACGGAACCATTCAGAACGACATTTTAAAAGAGTTCATGGTGCGCAACACGTACATCTACCCTCCTGCTCCTTCGATGCGCATCGTGGCCGATATTTTTGCGTACACATCCAAACACATGCCCAAGTTCAATTCGATCAGCATCAGCGGCTATCACATGCACGAAGCCGGAGCACCGGCACACATCGAACTGGCCTATACACTGGCGGATGGATTGGAATACATCCGTTCGGGAATAAAAGCCGGAATTGCCATTGACGATTTCGCACCGCGTCTCTCCTTCTTCTGGGGCATCGGCATGAATTTTTACATGGAGATTGCCAAGATGCGGGCAGGCCGTTTGCTGTGGTCGAAAATCGTAAAGCAATTCAATCCAAAAAATCCGAAGTCGATGGCGTTGCGCACGCATTGCCAAACATCAGGCTGGAGTTTAACAGAACAGGATCCGTACAACAACGTTACCCGTACCTGCGTGGAAGCTATGGCTGCCGTATTAGGCGGAACACAATCGCTTCACACCAATTCGTTGGACGAAGCCATTGCTTTGCCAACAGATTTTTCTGCCCGCATCGCACGCAACACACAACTCTACATTGAGAAAGAAACCGGTGTGACCCGTGTGGTTGACCCGATGGGTGGTTCGTATTACATCGAATCGTTAACGGCATCGCTGGTAGAAAAAGCGTGGGAACTGATGGAAGAAGTCGAAAAACTGGGCGGCATGACCAAAGCCATCGAAAGCGGTATTCCAAAAATGCGCATCGAACAGGCAGCTGCGGCAAAACAAGCGCGCATAGACTCAGGCCGCGATGTCATTGTTGGTGTCAACAAATATGAATCAGACGAAAAACCCGATTTCGATATTTTGGAAGTTGACAACGCAGCCGTTCGGCAGGAACAAATTGAAAGGCTTCAACAACTGAAAAGAGATAGAAATGCAATTGAAGTAGAAACAGCATTAAATGCGCTCACCAACGCTGCGCAAACCGGAGAAGGAAATCTTTTAGAGAAAGCAATTGATGCTGCCCGTAAACGCGCAACCTTAGGTGAAATTTCTACTGCCATGGAAAAAGTATTTGGGCGCTACAAAGCAACCATCAAATCTATTTCCGGTGTATATTCGGGTGCCATGAAGGATCAATCGGAATTTGAGGAAGCCCGAAAATTATCAGACACGTTTGCCGAACTGGATGGGCGCAGGCCGCGCATCCTGGTTGCTAAAATGGGGCAAGACGGTCATGACCGTGGTGCTAAAGTAATTGCCACCAGCTTTGCCGACCTTGGTTTTGATGTTGACATCGGTCCTTTGTTTCAAACTCCTCAGGAAGTAGCCATGCAGGCCGCTGAAAATGATGTGCACATTATTGGGGCATCCAGCCTGGCAGGTGGGCACAAAACCTTAATACCCGAATTAATTGATGCCCTGAAAAAAATCAACCGCGAAGATATTATGGTGGTGGCGGGTGGTGTGATTCCATCGCAGGACTATGATTTTCTGTACGATTCAGGAGTATCCTTTATTTTCGGGCCGGGCACCAAAATCACCGCATCTGCTACGGAAATCCTCCAAAAACTAATCCGGATGAATTCCTGATTTTCAATCATCCTTTCACTCCCGTTTTTAGGAATAAAATTCATAGATTAGAGATTCAAATCTCAAATCAAAAACCTCTTAATCATGAAATTTATTCGGTTGACCGGTGTGTGGATTATTGTGATGATCAGCTTTTCTGTGTACGGACAGAAAAAATTTGACAAGGCCTTAGCAAAAGCAGATAAGTATTACAACGCGGGTGACTATTCAAAAGCACAAAAGGCGCTGGCGAAGTTTAAAAAAAGTGTAACCGCCAAACTCGGGCAGAATAACAAATACATGCCCGGGTACTACATTCGCGAGGCCCGCACCAACCTTAATTCGGGTATTCTTACAACCTTCGATGCCAGCCTCACCAATGCCGTTAATGCAAGTTTCGCCCTGCATGGCGATGCTTCAAATGCCCATGCGGCCACCCTTACCGATGTGGCTGAAACTTATAACCAATATGGCAACTATCGCCTGGGTCGCGAATTTCTTGAAAAAGCATTGGCCATCGTAAGCAAAGCAACCCCGGAAGATCCTGTATTGAAAGGAAGAATTAATCTTGAACTGGCCGAATCGCTGATCGGTCAGGGTTTTAGTAATCAGGCGCTTCAACTCCTTCGCGACAACGAGAAATTCTTCCTCGAACGTGCCGTGGAAAAAGAAACCTACGTGGAAGACGGAAAAATCAAAAGTCGCAGAGTAGAGGAAGCAGAACTTGCTCCACGATTTACAAGCTACGGCAAACTACTCACGCTCACGGGCCTCGCCTATTCCAGGCAAGGAGATGTCGACCAGGCCGATGCATCCTTTAAACGGGCGCATGACTGGTTACGGGATAAACAACGCTTTCTGGGCGAAACCAGCCTGGCACTGGTTTTAAATGATTACCTGTACCTGGAAATGTTTGTGGAAAACAACAACGGTGAAGTACCATCCAACCTGAAAGAAAAATACCTCGATTACAGCAACCTCTTAAGTGAATTAAAAAAGAGTACGTCACCCGTTACTCCTTTAGGTCACGAAATTTATTTGTCCTACCTCAATGACCTTCAGCGGAAAGAAAGTACAGCCCGCTATGCCAGCTTAAAAGCTGAATACGACCGGATGCTTAGTAAATATTTTACCAAATCCAGTTTAATGAATATCAATTTGCAGGCGGTGGAATTTGACGGTAAGCTCAAAAAAGAGAAGACTAAAAACCTGGAGGCCGATGCTTTAGCAATCATCAATTCAAAATTGCTGCCACGTAATTATAAAACGACCGTTCGCACGCTTGAATTTTTAATTGAGATGTCCATTCAAACAAAGAAATACGTAAATGCCGAAGGCTACCTCGATCAAATTCAGGAAATTAAAAAGGAGCTATACGGTGAAAATTCTCCTGAGTACCACTTGTCGCGGGTCATGCAGGCCTGCTTCTATGTTGATTACACCAATAAGATTGACGATGCTAAAAAAATATTTGAAGAGAGCTATACGAACATGCTGGCCAAAGAAATTGCTCCTAAGCATAAAGACCATCTGACGATTTTAAACAGCCTGGCCACGTTGTATGAACTAACCGATCAATACAAACTTGCCATTGCCACACTGGATAAAGCCCGTGAAATAGCCAACATCAAATACGATAATAAAGATCCGGAATTTGGTGTTGAGTTGGATAAAGTTGCCTCCCTTCAAATTAAAGTAGGCCAGTATGAAAAAGCAGAATCTAATATTAACGATGCGTTGAAAATATTAGAAGAACACAGAAAAGATAACAGAAGACTGCCTCAATACATTCATGCCATTGAAACACAGGCAAAGTTATACGGCATTAAAGGGATGTTTGATGAAGCACAGGATAACCTCGATCGCTCGCGCAAAATGATCATTAAAGCCGATATTCCCATCGGGAACGAACTCTCTACCGCTGAGGAACTCTCCAGCTTACTCATTCAATTAGGCAAGTACTCTCAAACCGACCGTTTGCTCAATACCCTCATCACCGAAAACGAAAAACTATTCGGCCCAACTTCTATCCGGCTGATTGATCCGCTTACCAACAAGGGGCGCATTCTGCTGGCAAAGGGCGACTATACCGAAGCAGAAAAAACTGCCCAGCGCGCCTACCAGATTGCCGTTAAAACCTATACCGACATCTCCACCAAAACAGCCGCTACACAACGCCTGCTCAGCGACATCTACTACACCCTTGGCGACTACGATAAAGCTGAAGATAACATTAAGAAGGCGGTGACCAGCCAGGAAAAACAATTTGGCAGAAACCACGTTGAAGTTGCCCGGTCGCTTTCGCAACTGGCGTTAATCATGTTCCATAAAGGTGCCGATAAGCAGGAGGTGGAGAAACTGATGATTGAGGCCCGCAATATTACCGGTGACAGACTGGGGAAAGATAACCCACAATACGCTGATATTTTAAAGAATCTATCGGTACTCTATATCTCAGAAAAGAAATACGATATCGCCTTCAGCTCGTTAACGGTGGCAGAAAGTATCTGGCGGGCTAAAACCGGAACAAAAAATAATATCAACGCTGCCAGCATTTACACCCTTACCGGTGATGTATACTATCAACAAAAAAATTACAAAAAAGCCGATGAGTTCTATACCAAATCAAAAGACCTGTATGAAAAATTCTTCAGTGCCACACACCCCGAGTACGTAAAAGTGCTCTCCAAGCTCAGTAAGGTTTACTACATGCAGAAGGATTACAAAAAATCTAAAAAACTCATTGAAGAGTCGCTGAACAACTACGAAAACTTTATTAAGAGTTACTTCCCGGCCCTGAGTGAACGTGAAAAAGCAAAATACTGGAATACCATCAAGGGAGACTTTGAATTTTACAATACGCTCGCCTTTAGTAAGCTTGATGACTTTAAAGACCTCTCCGGAAAAGTTTACAACTACCAATTGCTCACGAAGGCGCTACTGCTGAACTCTTCCATTAAAATCAGGGAACGGATTTTAAACAGTACTGATGACAACCTGAAGGATCAATACAATAACTGGGTACAGAAAAAAGAACTCCTGACGCTTGCTCTTTCCATGAGCCCGGCTCAACTTTTAGAGAATGAAATTGATCCGGCCGCGTTAACACAGGAGGTTGAACGCCTGGAAAAAGAATTGAGCCAGAAATCGGAATTGTTCGGGCAAAATTTTGATGATAAACGAATCACCTTCGAGGATGTTCGAAAAACCCTGAAACCAAACGAGGTGGCCATGGAAATGGTGCGCTTCCGGTACTTCGATCATTCCTTTACCGATTCGGTTGTTTATGCTGTGTTGTATCTTAAGAACGAGTTTAACAGGCCCAAAGCGCTTACGCTGAATGATGGACGGGCAATGGAAACCCGAAACTTCAAGTACTATCGGAATGCGATCACCGGGTTTATTCACGACCAAAACTCGTATCCGGTTTACTGGGAGCCAATCCAAAAAGAAATTGGGGCAGCCTCAACCATCTATTTGTCGGCCGATGGCGTGTACAATCAAATCAACCTGGAGGCCATACCAACACCCGATGGGAAATACGTCATCGACAATTCCAATATTGTGTTAGTGAGCAATACCAAGGACATTTACCTGCGCAAAATTAAATCACGCAATGCTGCCGAGAACACAGCATCCATGTTTGGAAATCCTTCCTTCTACCTGACCGCCTCCGCCAGCAATGATGTTTCTGCCCTTCCGGGAACAGAAAAAGAAATTACTCAACTTCAGTTTCTGCTGAAACAAAAAGGATGGGACACGAAAGAGTATGTTGAAAAAACCGCGACAGAAGAGCGCGTGAAAGAATTGAATAATCCGAAAATTTTTCATGTGGCTACGCACGGGTTTTATAAGCCTACCGAAGAAATAACTGCAGAAAGCGAAATAGAAGGCAATGAAGCCCAACTTGCCCAAAACCCCCTGATGCGAACAGGCTTGTTGCTGAAAGGGGCAGGTGACCTGTTGGATAAAACGGAATACAACTACAACATAGAAAACGGAATTCTCACCGCCTATGAAGCCATGAACCTGAACCTTGATAAGACTGACCTGGTGGTGCTTAGTGCCTGTGAAACGGGGTTAGGCGAACTGCAGTCAGGTGAAGGTGTGTACGGCTTGCAGCGGGCTTTCCTGGTAGCGGGCGCCAAAATCCTGATCATGAGTATGTTTAAAGTGGATGATGAAGCCACTCAAAAACTGATGCTGAAATTCTATCAAAAATGGCTGAACTCCGGTAACATCAGAAAAAGTTTCATTGATGCCAAACTTGAATTACGAACCGAATACCCCGACCCGATTTACTGGGGAGCCTTTATCATGATTGGGTTAGATTAAATTCAGGTTCCTTCTTATTTTTAGAAGCGCGATCATACGCGCTTTTTCTTTTAATCGCATGAAAACATTTGCCAGTGATAACTACTCGGGCGTTCACCCTGAAATCATGGACGCCCTGATAAAGGCCAACCACGAACACCAGGGTTCGTACGGAGGCGATGAATTTACCGAACGAGCCAACAAGCTTTTCAAACACTACTTCGGCAATAGTACCGAAATATTTTTTGTGTACAACGGCACGGCTGCCAATGTGCTGGGACTAAGTGCACTTACTCAATCATTTAATGCAATACTGTGTTCGGACCTTGCCCACATTAATGTAGATGAATCTACGGCACCGGAAAAATTTACAGGGTGTAAACTGATCGGAATTCCTACCACCGATGGAAAAATAAACCCGCACGATATAGAAAATAAAATTCAGCGCATTGGTGACCAGCACCACCCACAGGCGAAAGTCATCTCCATTTCACAATCAACCGAATACGGAACGGTATACAGCGTTGAAGAGATCAAAGCGCTTTCATCCGTTGCCAGGAAACACAACCTTTACCTGCACATGGACGGCTCGCGCATCAGCAATGCAGCGGTTAGCCTGAAAAAAGATTTCCGTGATTTTACCGTGAATGCCGGTGTGGATATCCTCTCCTTTGGCGGAACCAAAAACGGGATGATGTTTGGTGAGGCGATATTGATTTTCAACCCTGCGCTCGCCAGCGATTTTTATTACCGAAGAAAACAAGGCATGCAGCTGCATTCTAAAATGCGTTTCATCAGCGCACAATTTGAAGCCTTGTTATCCAACGAGTTGTGGAGGCGTAATGCAACACACGCAAACTACATGGCTAAAAAGCTGGAAGCAGGTTTGCGATCCATTCCGGGTATTTCCATCACCCAATCGGTTGACGGAAACGGTGTGTTCGCCATTTTTCCAAAAGAAATTATTGCGGAACTTCAGAAGGAGGTTTTCTTCTACGTTTGGAACGACCGTACCAATGAGGTCAGACTCATGTGCGCCTTTGATACGAAAGAAGAAGAAATTGACCGCTTTGTAAAAAAGATCCTGGAGTTGATCTGATCAGCGCTTCAGAAATTTAAAGGTTCCTTTGAATTTTGTTTGCTCGTCATGCACAGCCACCAGGTAATATCCGGTTGCTAATTCTTTTACCCTCACACGAACCATGTGATCATCCACCACTTCGGTTTCCGATGAGATTTCGTTTCCAAGAATATTGTACAGCGTTACCTTGGCCTCGTGTGCGTTGAACTCGGCTAATTTAACATTGATAAAATCAATGGCAGGGTTAGGATAAATTGAAACGGATTTAGAGAGATCAGTTTTCTCGGGGCGGCCAGCCTCAAGTTCCTGCGCAGCGCAGACTCCGCTAAAAAGCATAAGAAGAAGCAGAAATATGAGGTTTAGGGGTCGCATAACTAAAGTTGTATACGCAAATACCAATCCAAAAGTTCGTTCGTTATTGCCTGTTTAGATGCTCCAAAGCATAAAAAGGTTTAAAAGAGCTCAAAAAAATCAACGAAAACTTGCAAATGCCTCGGGTATGGACTCCACAACATCTGACGCTATAAGGGCTTCCTCCCCCAGGCCGGTTGCGGCACAATCGCCTGCCAATCCGTGAATCCATGCCCCAAGAATAGCCGATTCGACTGAACGATAGCCCTGGGCCAACAACCCGGTAATCAATCCGGTAAGCACATCACCGCTTCCGCCTGTTGCCATACCCGGGTTTCCTGTATTGTTAAAATAAAGTTTTCCTTCCGGCACCGCAATTGCCGTATGAGCGCCTTTTACGAGCAAAACAGTACCCGTCTTTTGTGAAAATTCCATTTGCTTGTGGAGCCTGTCAAAGTCGGTTGTCCAACGGCCAACCAATCGCTCGAGCTCTTTCGGGTGCGGTGTCAGAATGCTGCCTTTCGGAAGCAGGTGAATCAACTCACGGTTCGCCCCCACAATATTAATAGCATCGGCATCCAGCACAATTGGTTTGTCGCACGCTTCAAGCAATGCATTCAAAGCCTTGATGGTTTTTTGATCCTGACCAATGCCTGGTCCAATACCTATGGAAGAGTAGCCATCCAGACCAGGATGTTGTGAAAATAAAATATCTGAGGAGTCAACATTTACCATCGCCTCAGGTACAGCGGTTTGCATAATCGCGTAGCCGCAAGAAGGAACATGTGCGGTTAGCAGACCCACGCCCGAGCGCAAGGCTGCCCGTGCACCCAATACGGCTGCTCCCATTTTTCCGTAGCTGCCGGCTATCAACAACGCATGGCCAAAATTTCCTTTATGATTAAATTTTGAACGCTCACGCAATATCGATTTAATGTCACTTGTTTCGAGTAGAAAAAAGGCCGATTCGGACTGTTCAATAAATTTCTGGTTCAGGCCTATGTTAACTACATGCCATTGGCCTGCATACGTTCCGCTGGCCGGCAGCAAAAAAGAAAGTTTGGGCAACTGAAAAGTTATAGTGTAGTGGGCCTTTACGATTTCACCTTCCGAAATTTTATCGGCCATTAAGCCCGATGGAACATCAACCGCTATCCGCATGGCGCCCGATTGATTCATGCATGCAATCGTGTGGGCATAAATTCCTTCTGCGGGCCGCGAAAATCCGGAACCAAAAATTGCGTCAATCAATACATCGCATTCCTTAAAAAGGTCTTGATGCGCTTCTTGGTTGATTTCAACGACTTCAACTTTCCCACTAAGTTTTTGAAGATTGATTTTGAAGTCAGGCGATTCAGGAGTTGACCCCCGCACAATCCAAACTTTTACCGAATAACCCCATTCTTTCAATAAGCGTGCAATGCCCAATCCATCGCCTCCATTATTGCCCGTGCCGCATACAACCCCAACCCACTTCGCGGCATCAACATGCAGTGTGAACCACGAAACAAAGGCGTGGCAGGCTCGCTCCATTAAATCAATTGATGCAACAGGCTCATGTGTGATGGTATGTTCATCAAGGGCTTTTGTTTGAGAGGTGTTAAGAATTTTGAGCATGTTGTGAGGTCAGCCTTCGACAAGCTCAGGCTGACAATGTAAGTTACGAAATCACGCTAAGCCTTATGAGGTCGGTTATGAAATATACGTAAAGAACAAGGCTAAAATTAAATCAAGAAAAGCTGAAATTCTGGAAAAACTTGACTTCTATAAAATAAAACTTCACGATATTGATGGCGGAACAATAACAGCCGAAAGACTTAAAGATGCTAAACCTTTGTATGTGAAAGTTCAGGGTAAGTGGTGGCCACTAAAAAGCATTAACCGTGATACAGTAACAGTTTTAAACTGGCTTGGAATAGCTAAATTTACATGGAAATTCAAATTTGATCTGATAAAATCAATGGAATGTGGTTACGTTGTCCAAGTAATTGACCGTGATGGGAACGAAGTAAAGCCAACAATAAAATACAAGAAATGAGCCAAGCAAAAAAAATTACTCCTTTCGATTTAAGAAGGGGGTAATTTCTGTTATCCAAAAAATAGCAGAAAAAGAAAATAGAACAGCAACCAATCTAAAAGAAACAATTCTGATTTTCTTTATAGAAAAAAATGAGCAACATATATCAAGCACTAAGTGAAGGCAATCCAGTTTATTTGATTGATCTAATGGACGAACGGGTCTTTCACCTGATACCTAACGAAGACTACTGCCTAACCAAGTACAAAGGAAGGGATCAATACCGTATCAAACGTAATTCAAACATTGTTTTAGATGCGATCCACGCTGGGAAGATTATAACCAAAGAGCGATACGAGTCATTTTAAAATGAGAAAAAAAATATACAACGGTGAAATAGTCTATGTAAAGCATCCAATCGAGGAGGCTGTATTTAAATTCATTCCTAAGGATGAAAAGATATACGTATTTGCAAAATCAATACCTAAAGGTGACGAATACTCAGTAGACGAGCAGAGCAACTTTGCTACTGATGCTTGGCTTGAGGGAGAAGAGATTACTCAAGAGGAGTATAAAAATTTCTAAGGCCAGGCTTTAGGATAACTGTAATAAAATTTGCTGTAATATGCTCTTGACTTATTTTCAATTACCCCCAATTTCAACTCATAATCCTTATCTTTCTTATTAAGTACTCTTGATTCCTCGTAATATTTATGGCCTAACCCACCTGTCTTTTTGTTTATCTCATCCCATTTATGAGTTCCAATAATTGACTTGGCAATGTTTGGCTTTTCTTTCGCATAAATCATCTCTGGCGTATTGATCTGGATTTCACCAAATGTACCGTTGAATAACTTTACATTACCAAGTCACCGGTCAACTTCTCCCATCACCATGTCAACAGAACCGATGGCAGCAATAAGATCGGCCACCAAAACTCCGCGGCTGATTTCGGGCAAGACAGAAAGGTTAGAAAAACTGCACGAACGCGCTTTGCAGCGGAACGGAACATCATTTTTTCCATCGGCCCGGAAAAAGAAACCCAGTTCGCCTTTGGGGGTTTCGCCTCGCACGTAAAAATCCTGCGCTTGTGGTCTGATCTTCTTCGGCAAGATAGCATGCGGGTCGAACTCTTTTGTTCGTCTATGCTCCTTCAATAATTTTTCGAGGCACTGTTCAATAATTTTCACCGACTCATGAATTTCCTGCATGCGCACCCAGGTTCTGTCCCAACAGTCGCCCACCGTTCCTTTCTTACCTTCTCCAATGGGAACAGCGAAGTCCAACTCCGGGTAAACCGAATAGGCATCTACTTTTCTTAAATCGAAACGAAGACCGGAGCCTCGCAGCATCGGGCCGGTTACGCCATAATTAATCGCGAGGTCTAGCGGCAACACCCCAACGTTTGCCGTACGTTGTACAAAAATTTCGTTTTCAATCAACACGGTTTCCAGTTCCCGGAGTTTGGGTTTTATATAGCTCACGAATTCGCGGCAACGTTCTTCAAACCCAACGGGCGTATCATAATACAAACCGCCAATCCAGATATAATTGTATAACAACCGGGCACCGCACGTCCATTCCAATAACCGGAGAATATGTTCGCGATCACGCATCACCCAGAAAAAAGGCGTGAAAGCGCCAATGTCCATTCCGTACGTTCCAATAGCTATAAAGTGCGAAGCAATTCGGTTGAGTTCTGCCACCAGTACCCGGATATATTCAATTCGTTTCGGAATTTGACCGGCAATACCCAGCATGCGTTCAACACCCATGGCATACACATGCTCGGAGTTCATGGCAGCCACATAATCCAACCGGTCGACAAAAGGAATCACCTGGTTATAAGGAAGGTTTTCTGCATGCTTCTCAAAACAACGATGCAAATATCCGAGGTGCGGAACTACTTCTTTGATGATTTCGCCATCCATCAATACCTCCAGTCGCAATACACCATGTGTAGAGGGGTGTTGCGGACCCAGGTTAATGATCATTTCTTCCGAACGCAGTCCGTCTGCTCTGAACTTGTTCGGTTCAGACTCCACTAAATTAGTTTCCTTGTAGGTATATTGGATCTTATTCAAAATGGAAAATTGAAAGTTGTGAATGGAGAATCATTCTGATAGGTTTTTTCCTTCAACACATTAGGTCGTTTTTTATCGTTATTTTCCATTCTTAATTTTCTATTTTCAATTTGACTCAGTATTTGACGGTGACGTCACGATATTTTTCCTGGTGCTGATAATCTTTTCGAAGCGGATGGCCCACCCAGTCTGCGGGAAGCAACAATCTTCTCGGATCCGGGTGGTTGATGAATGTTATTCCAAACATTTCGGCCGTTTCACGTTCGTGCCAGTTGGCTGTACGCCAGATGTCGGATACTGAATCAACCTCAGCGCTTTCTCTCAGAAGTTTTACTTTCAACATCAACGAATGATTGAAAGGAATAGAATACAGGTTGTATGCTACCTCCAGTGTATTTGCTTCCGGACCGTTGTCAATTCCTGTTAAACAGGAAAGCATATCAAAATACGTGGTTGGGTTACAATAGAGTTCGTGGCAAATTTTTTTCAACTGTGAAGGAGCAAGTAAGATAGCCTTTGGTGAAGAATTCTCGTCTGTACCGATCTCACCGGCTATGGGTTTTACTATATCAACGAGCTGTTGAAAATCAAGCATGTTGTTTTTCTTTTTCCAGTAAACGTTCTATGGCTTTCGGGGCGACTAAACTTTCGTTTCGAATTTTTTCCTGAAGTTTCAAAAATCCGCCAATGAGTGCTTCCGGCCGGGGCGGGCAACCCGGTACATACACATCAACCGGAATAATTCTATCCACGCCTTTCACCACATGATAACCATGTTGCCAGTAAGGCCCTCCGCAATTAGAACAGGAACCCATGGAAATGACATAGCGA
This sequence comes from Cyclobacteriaceae bacterium, assembly GCA_049306095.1. Taxonomy (GTDB): domain Bacteria; phylum Bacteroidota; class Bacteroidia; order Cytophagales; family Cyclobacteriaceae; genus UBA2336. The sequence goes on along the minus strand of JBAQPU010000017.1, from coordinate 28,796 downwards.
GGTTCGGCCATTTGCTCATACAATCTTTTAATCCGGTCGGCCATTTTAAAGGTTACGGTCCCCGCCACGATCATCACATCGGCCTGGCGTGGAGAGGAACGTGGTGCCATACCAAAACGATCCATGTCGTACACGGTTGTTCCAGTGCTCATGAATTCGATCGCACAACAGGCAATACCGAAGGTCATCGGCCACATAGACGAAAGGCGCGCCCAATTGAGCAAGTCGTCTACTTTGGTGATGATCACTCCGCCATGCTCAAACCGATGGTCTAATAATCCCATTCCATTTAATTATCAATTCTCAATTATTTAAACTTATCATTAATGCTATCATAAAGTGCTTTGGGCACTACAGCTTTATAGTCGGTGTGCTTCTGTTCCGGTTTTACCCAATCCAACAAACCGTTTACCCAGGCGTAGGCCAACCCAAGCGCCAGGATAAAAATAAAGATCAGCATCTCTGCAAAAGAAAACCATCCCCACAAGCCATTGGTTTCCTGAATGAATTCTTTCCTGGAAAAGACCGTTGCCCATGGAAAAAGAAAGACCAGTTCGACTTCAAACAAAATAAAAATGAGGGCAACAATATAAAACCGTATGTTAAACTGAGTCCAGGCGGTACTGATCGGCTGCTCCCCACTTTCATACGTTGAAAGTTTCTGTGCATTGGGGCGATGCGGACGAATTAATTTTGATACAAACAGGGCTGATACCAGGAAGAGAATTCCTCCGATGAAATACAGCAGAACTTCACCAAATTCTGAAATTGATCCCTGATTCACAGGTTGCTCCATGGAATCAAAGATAAAGAAAGAGATCTCATTTTTTAATTTTTACAATGGCAACTGGCTATTCATCATGCAAGGGTCTTTTTTTAATCATGCCGCCCTTGATGTCGTTCACACTATTTTCTACCATAAAGGCATTCTCATCAATTTTCGCTATCTCGGTTTTTAACTTTTGCAATTCCAACCGGGTAATCACAGAATAGATAACATCGTAATCTTCAGTCTTGTGACCCCGCTTTCCATATCCTCCTCTTCCTCTTAAGACCGTAACACCGCGGCCCATTTTTTCGGCTATGGCCTTTTTTACTTCTTCGCTGTGTTCCGAGACAATCATCACGCTGGTGTATTCTTCAATACCATGCACCACAAAGTCGACCGTTTTGGAGGCAACCAGGTAGGTGAGGATAGCATACAAGGCTGTTTCTATATTAATGAGGTAAGCAGCAACAGAAAAAATAATGATGTTCAAGATTAAAATAATATCGCCTACCGTTAGGGCTGTTTTGCGACTGGTATAAATGGCCAGCACTTCTGTTCCGTCAATCACACTGCCGCCCCTGATTGACAACCCGATTCCAAGACCCAGAAAGAAGCCTCCAAAGAATGAGATCAACAATTTATCATGCGTAATTACGGGGAATTGAAAAAACGCCAGGCACATCGCCAGGAGGATGATGGCCGTTAACGTTTTAATGGCAAACAATTTCGAAATTTGTGTATAGCCGATATAAATAAAAGGCAAGTTAATGAGCACGATCAGGTACGATAAATCTATCCCTGTAAGTACATTGGCAAGAAGAGATATACCCACCACTCCTCCATCCAAGAACTTATTCGGTAACAGAAAACTCCCTAATCCGAAGGCTGCCGCCATAACCCCGATGGAAATGAACAGGGTATCTTTAATCATCCGCCTTATATTAATCCTGCGAATGCGAAGGGCATTCAACTGAAGAAATCGTTGTTGGGTACTCATAGGTTGGTAAGATACAAAAAAGCCCCGGCTGTTCACCAGGGCTTTTCACTCGATCTGTTCAACCAATCAACTTTTAACCGTCACTTCATTTGTCCATACTTTTTCGAATACCTTTCATATAAATCCTGTTGCTTATTTTTCAGAACGATCCGTTTTCCAACAATGAAGGCTTCGTTAACTCGATTGGTCCGGAAGTCAAGCGCATCGCCCTCTGAAATAAAGAGCGTTGCATCTTTACCTGTTTCTAATGTTCCTGTCACCTTATCGATACCTAAAATTTTTGCCGGATATAAAGTAAGGCCTTTCAACGCTTCATCTTTATCCATACCATAAGCAATAGCTGTTCCCGCATAAAACGGAAGGTTTCTTCCCCGTGCAATCATGCCGGTATGTGAAAACGCAACCTCAACACCTGCTTTGGATAACAATCCGGGTAAGGCATACGGCAAGTCAACATCATCATCGGTTCTGGCCGGTAAATCATGTACCAGTTGAACAATTACCGGGATACCGTTTTCTTTCAGAAATGGAGCCACTTTAAGCGCCTCGTCATCGGCAAATATTGCCATGCGCTTCACACCATGTGCTTGTGCAAACTTCACTCCCTCCACAATTTCCTTACCGGTATTAGCATGTATAATCAGCGCTTTTGAACCCGTGAACAATCCTTGCATGGCATCCAGTTTCAGGTTAACCGGCTTAGCGGCCAGCTTGCTGTACCCGATGGCTTCGTTAAACAAATTTGAAATATTAGCAAGTGTACTTTCGTATTCGGGATTGGCTTCTGTAACAGACGAAAATGTTTCAAAATCAAATCTTCGTCTGGACTTACCCGGCCAGTGAATGTGAACCGCTACATCTTTTGTGTGGGTGGCATCTTCCCAATTCCATCCATCCAACTGCATCACGCTTGAAGTTCCGGAAATGATTCCACCTGCCGGAGCAACTTCGGCCAACAAGATGCCATTAAACCTGTACGTTGGCGTAAGTTCGCTATCGGTGTTGTACGCAACCTGCGACCGCACATTCGGATTCAGGTCACCTGTCTCATCATAATCCAGCGTGGCCCGAAAAGATGAAACTTCCTCCAGCCCTATATGTGAGTTGGTTAAGATAAAACCGGGATACACCTGCTTTCCTGTTGCATTGATGACTTCGTATCGGGATTGGTCCGGAGCTGAGGCAGTTGCACCTACAAAGGTGATTTTACCGTTTTCAAATGCCACTGCACCGTTTTCAATAGTTTGGCCATTGCCCACGTGTACGGTCGCATTCGTAATCATCATTGGTTTTTGCTGAGGCTGTGCCGGTGTTGGAACCTGTGCAACCGTTTCACCCAGGAACACGAAAGCACAAAAGATTGAGAATATAGTTTTCATAATAAATGTCATGTTAAATGTTAGTGCTGTTCTGCTTCAAAGGCCACATCTTGCCACACCATATCATCGCAATGGAAATCCTGCCGTTGACGACCGGCTGATTTCTGAGTAGGCGCACCTTCTTTTTTCTCGTTCAGCATTTTGCTGATCAACCGGGCACGTTCTTCGCGAACGGCATTACGAAGCTGCTGATCTTTTTCTAAATCAAAATAAACTCCACCTTCAATAATGGTCTTGTCTGCTTTTGAATACACCGATAACGGATGGCCTGTCCATAATGTAACATCGGCAGATTTGCCAATCTTAATGCTACCCATTTGATTGTCGAGATGAAGAAGTTTAGCAGGGTTCAGCGTCACCATTTTCAGGGCATCCTCTTCCGATACATCGCCATAGCGTACTATTTTGGCTGCCTCCTGATTCAGTCTGCGTCCCATATCGGCATCGTCTGAATTGATGGCCGTTACGATACCTTCCTTGTGCATAATGGCTGCATTATAAGGAATGGCATAGTGTACTTCCCACTTATAATTCCACCAATCGGAAAACGTAGAGCCCCCCACCCCGTGGGCCTTCATTTTATCGGCCACTTTGTATCCTTCCAAAATATGTGTGAACGTATTCATGCGGAATCCAAACTGCTCGGCAACTTCCATCATCATATTAATTTCTGATTGCACATACGAGTGACAGGTGATGAATCGTTTCCCCCGCACAATTTCCAACATGGTTTCATCTGCCAGGTCGCGCCTTGGTGCCGCAGTAGCTGCCCGCGTTTTCTCAGGAAGTGCACGGTATGCATTCCATTTCTTTTCGTACTCCAGCGCATTGGTAAAGGCATCGACATAAACCTGTTCCACACCCATGCGGGTTTGTGGGTAACGAATGCTGGAATTGCTGCTGGAACGTTTTACATTTTCGCCTAACGCAAATTTGATAAACGGATCAGCACCCTTGATCTTTAATTCTTCCGGGCTTTCACCCCATTTGAGTTTGATAATTGCCGACTGTCCGCCAATGGGGTTTGCCGAACCATGCAACACCTGAAGGCCAACTACACCACCCGAAAGCGTCCGATAGATGCTGATGTCTTCTGAATTCAAAACATCGCCCATCCGAACCATGCCTGAGTTGGTGGCTACATCATTGATGGATACTGCGGCAATGTGCGAGTGCTCATCAATAATGCCGGGCGTGAGGTGTTTACCGGTTCCATCGATGGTTCTTCCGGTGGTGGTCAGGTTTTTTCCAATGGCACTGATCTTTCCGCCCTTAAGCAACACATCTGTATTTTGAAGGATTCCGTCTTTTTCATTAGTCCAAACGGTAGCGTTCTTAATCAGGATTTCTTCCGACTTTATTTTGTCTTTCGATCCAAAAGCGATAAACGGATAAATCACATCGCCCACTTCCGGCTTGGTAGTTTTCTTCTCGGACTTCTTATCGTCCTTTTTATCCAGTGGACCGGTGAGGTCTGCTTTCCAACTAACCCAGGTGCCATTTACCAACTGACCTTTACCTGTCCAGCCGGTACCTTGCTTCCATCCGGAAAGTCGTACCGTTTCATCTCCGGTTTTAACGGGGTTGAAACTGAGGGTTATCAGATTTTCTTCCAGTTTTGATTTTCCGTCTACGCTTAAACTATCGGTAACCTTAATCTTGAATTTGTGGCTTCCGGGTTTACCGCTTACTTCCATCTCATAATTTTTTCCATCTACCGAAAGGTTGTACTTACCGCTGTGATCAACCGGATTAAGTTCTTTCAATCCGAAACGTTTTCCCTGAACCCAGTTTTCATGAATGATGGCATCTTCATCAAAAATATTCCCGGACGTAATTAAAAAATTTGCTTCCGCTCCGGCATTTAAATTTCCGACCCGGTTTTGAATGCCCAGCAACCGTGCCGGTGTTTCGGTTAACGACTTTAATGCTGCGGTTTCTGATAACCCATACAGGATTGCTTTTCTTATATTTTTAAGTAAATCACTTTTTTCTTTTAGCCTGTCGGAGGTAATCGCAAATTCAATACCTGCTTTTTCTAACGCAGCAGGATTGGTAGGTGCCAATTCCCAGTGCTTCATTTCTGACAGACTGGTACGGTCGGCATCAAGCGGATCTTCCACATCAAATGCATCAGGAAAATTTACCGGAATGATAAGAGGTGCGTTGGTAGCTTTTACTTCAGCAATGCGTTGGTATTCGTCACCTCCTCCGCGGATGATGTATTGCTTGCCAAACTCGTCACCGAGTTTATCGGCCCGTAAATCATTAGCCCAACTGTTAGCTTCAAAAATTTGCGGAAGGTTTTGTGAGGCAGTCCATCCTTCGAGGCTCAAATCCCTGAACGTTTTATTGGATTGTTTAGCATACCAATCGGCATCCAGATAGGTTTGACGCAATACGGCAATAAAGCCCATTAGCGAAACGGGATAGTTCTGGCGCGAAGTACCCCGGTTAAAAGAATAATGGGCGGCAGCCTTATCTTTCAAAACCAACACGTTATCGCGCTCTTCACCCAGTGTTACCAACGCAGATGTTCCCCTGGCCAATCCATCGGCCCGAAAGGTAAGCACACTACCAAAGCCGGCAGCACGCAATTTTTCAGCGGTTTTGCTATCAGCGGTAAATTCCGAATACGCATTGTACTCAGCTTTAATCGCCTGGTTGCCGCTAAAGGCTCCTTTTGTTTTTGTCTGAATTTGTTCTGCACTACCAAACCCGCCACCCGGTGCCATCTCCACCTTTGGTAAGCCATAGCTGGTGTGCAAATCAATGAAAGATGGGTAAATAAATTTTCCTTTTACATCAACAACCGCGTATCCGGCAGGAACAGCAAGACCTTTACCGGTCTTCTCAACTTTTCCATCGCGGATCAACAAGGTTGCCCCCTCAATTTTGGTAGTGGCATTCACAAAAATGGTAGCATTCGTAAATGCGACAGCCCCGGAACGCACATCCTTCACATCATTTCTGGGGAAGGTTTCCTGTGCTAACCCCTCTTCTGTAAGAATAAGGAGAGAGGCAAAAAACAGTATAGCTATTGCTTTCTTCATAGGTAATAGGTTAGACTTTGAATAATGGGGTTAATATAATGAGGATTCTTTCATACCATCAATGGAAATACATGGAAGGTTATTGACTGTCATAAGCTGTGATTCTTATGTGATTGATCGGCTTGCACTTCAGGGAATCGGCCTACCCGAGGGTTAGTATCGTTCGGAGTCGATACTTGGTAATTCATTTCATAAATTCAAAAGATTCAAGGTTTGGATTCAATATTCCGGCTTTTGAACCTTGAATTAACCTCCCACTCTTTTCACTTTATATCCTTCTTTCGTGAGTATCTGAACAATCTTATCACGATGATCACCCTGAATAATAATTTCCCTGTCTTTCACCGAGCCACCTACGCCACACTTCATTTTTAACAATTTTCCAAGCGCTTCAATATCCCCGGTCTTTCCAACAAACCCGGTGACCAGCGTTACCTGTTTTCCTGCCCGCATGCTTTTATCAAGCTGTACGCGAAGTTGCTGTTGCTGTGCAGGCAACGTATTTTCGGTCTGGTTTTGCTGATACTCGTAGTTAAAGTCAGTATTGGTTGAGTACACCACCCCTTCCCGTTTCTTCCAGTCGTTGTTTTTTGCCATTAATTATTTGATTAATAAGAACACGGTAAAAATAAGAACAAAGATTGTTATAATCCCCAGGTTGAACCTGAACTCAACCCTCTCTTTTGCTGCCAGTCCAATGAATGAGAATATTCCCAACAACCAGGGAACAAATTGAAAATTGGCATAAATCGTACTCAGGTTATTGATCACCGTATCGGTTTCAACGATGCGCATTTCAATAAGCTTGGACAAAATGCATGACTGTACAACTTCAATTTGTTGATCCTCTTCGAACAGCAGAATATCATCCCGGCTGAATTTTATTCGTTGACCGGAAGCTGTTACCAGGTAGTACGCTTCGTACCTTCGTCTGCCGGTATTCTCGAAGGCGACAATGGTTTCTGTGGACACCCGGTGCGGCAAAACAAAATCAATCAACAGGAAAGCGGCAAGCAAAGCACTTGCCCAAAATACTTTGACTGCTACATGAACATACCGGTTCATCATGTCCTGTTGCGTGGGGCCGTGGTTTACGTGAACATGCGATCTGCTTCTTCTTTTGTAGGCGGGATCACGATGGGCAGGCTGCTGGGGCGTCTCAAACTCAACATACGGATTTACAAGCCGGTAATCATAATCTCTTTTCTTAGTTTCATCACCCAGCACATCGTACGCCTCATTCACTTCTTTAATCAATTCATGGGCTGTTGGATCAGGGTTCACATCCGGATGAAGTTTTTGTACGAGCACACGGTATGCCCGCCTGACTTCAGCCGCACTCGCTCCACGCCTGATGCCTAAAATCTGGTAGTAGTCTTTCATGTTGCACCATTCCCCTCTCCCCTGTGAGAGAGGGGTGCCCGAAGGGCGGGGTGAGGGAAATTACTTCTTCACGACAAACGTTAGCACCGGGCGTTTGCTGTGGCTTACCACATCTTCAGCAATGCTGCCTGCCAAAACATGCGCAAAACCTGTGCGGCCGTGTGTAGCCATAGCAATCATGTCGGCATTAATGCTGTCGGCAAAATAGATCACACCTTCTTCTTCCGTCAGATCATTGAAAATATTGATGGTGTAATTCTTCAGCATCAGTTTTTTGGCAAAGTCTTGCATGTATTTACGAACGACCGCATCGCGCTGAAAATTACCGGGTGTATTAATACGCACCAGATGCACCGTAGCATCGTACATGTGTTGAGCACGTTTTACAATGGCTGCAAAAACTTCCTCATCCTTGCTCATAGCAGTAGCATACACGATATTCTTGAAGTCGGTAGTTATGGGTTTTTTCTGAACGGTTAACACCGGGCATTTGGCATGACGAACCACTTTCTCGGTATTGGTTCCAATAATCATTTCAGCCACTTTGGTTTGGCCGGCAGTTCCCATTACCACTAAATCAACCTTCTTTTCTGTAATGATGGTTCGCATCCCGTGGAAAGGCGTTCCCATTCTCAATTCACCTTTCACTTTTACTCCATCAAACATGGCACTGCCTAGCAGGTTTTCCATCTGCTTCCTGGCTTTCTTGATCAGCGCAAGGTTAAAAAGCTTATCCTCGATATTACCACCATACTTGGCTTCGCCTTCAACATTAAAGGAGCCTCCGGATGCACCTTCAATTACATGGAGCAAAATCAATTCAGAGCCCGCTTTTTTAGCAATATCACGTGCAACTTCTGTGGCAACCTGGGCCGGTTTCGAAAAATCAGTAGGAACAAGGATTTTTTTCATAACGATTAAAATTTCCTGAAATTAACACTTTACCGGTAAGCGGCAACTAATTTATCTGCTGCGTAATACTGATTTTTATCAGTTAAAAAGAAAATAAAGGCTTTGCTTCACTTCCTTTCAAACACGCTTGTTTCAGAAAAGCTACGACCATGTGCATAACCTGGTTGAAAAGTTGTTGACTACTTTATAGTGAAATATTTTGTAGGGAACAATCTGTATAATACTTTCATATCACTAAGTTAATTTCAACAACAGGATCAAACCTGCCGGAAAAACAAAAGACTGATTTCTACGGAAAGACAGTTAACAAAAAAGCCGGAAAGGAATGGTTGTGTGCGTGAGCAAGGAGCCTCAGGGAAAACCTGACTCGCATACGAAATCAAGTTCGTTATCGTAAGGTGATTAATGCGATTTTATGTTGAAGAGAGATGTTTAGTGTTGGGCATTGGCTACGGCCTGGTGATCAGCAAGACGGGAAAAAGCAAGCAATTGCCTTTCCCGTTTTTTTTTTGCCCACTTCAGCTTTTTTGAAAAGCGCTGAAATAAAAATAACTTCCAAAGTTATTTTTAACGATGAATTCCACTGAAAACCTTGCTGATTTTAAATCGTTCCCCGAAATCCGGAAAAAACTGGAGGTCTACGGTATTACCAAAAAATTTAATGAAGGCGATACCATCCTGAACGAAAACGTTTACATCAAGTCGATACCGCTGGTCATCAGCGGAAGCATACGCGTACTTCGGACCGATGCCGATGGCCGTGAAATTCTACTCTACTATATTAAAAGCGGTGAAAGCTGCATCATGTCTTTTCTGGGTGGCATGCACCACGACACCAGCAAGGTTAAGGCCATAGCTGAGGAGGAAACCGAAATTATGTTCATTCCAATCGACCAGGTAAACGCGCTCATCAAAGAATTTCCTGAATGGCTCGACTATATTTTTCGCCTGTACCACAAACGCTTTGAAGAATTACTGGAAGTAGTAAACGCGGTTGCCTTCAAAAAAATGGACGAACGGCTTCTTGACTTCATTAAGAAGAAATGCAATCTCACCAACAGTCAAACCCTGTACGTAACGCACGAACAACTGGCCAACGAACTGGGAACGGCCCGCGTAGTGGTGTCGCGACTGTTGAAACAAATGGAAGAAACCGGCCTGGTACAGCTAGGCCGAAATAAAATTACGCTTGTGTAACAAAAGTAGCGGTAATTCTTTCGGGCCATGCCCACCTTTGCGGTGCAATTAGTTAACACTAAAATAATCTGATCATGAAACCAAACATGGGAACTTCCGACAAGGCCGTGCGAATTTTACTGGCGCTTGTAGTTATTGTGCTGTACCTGACAAATGTCATTTCCGGTACATTGGCCATAATCTTATTAATATTTGCCGCCATCCTCATCATCACCAGCTTCATCAGTTTCTGCCCCTTGTATTTACCATTTGGAATCAGCACGCAGAAAAAAGAAAAATAGTATGGAGTGGGCACAGTTGGCCGCGGTTGCCCTAATTGGCGCAGTTGCCGGTTTACTAAGCGGTTTGTTAGGGTTGGGTGGCGCCATTGTTATCATCCCAGCCCTGGTAATGATACTGGGTTATTCTCAGCAAGCAGCCCAAGGAACTGCATTGATGATGATGGTTTTACCTGTAGGCGCATTGGCCGCCTATCAATATTATCAAAACGGCTGGGTAGAAATGAAAACAGCAATTCTATTAGCAGTATTCTTCTTTGCCGGAGGCTATGCAGGAGCCAAATATGCTGCCTACGTTCCGCAGGAAATACTAAAGAAAGTTTTTGCGATTTTGCTGACGGGTATTGCCGTGAAAATGTGGTTTTTTGAAAAGTAATTAAGCTCTGTAACAAAAGTAACTGTGTGGGAAACCCCACATACTCATCTTTGCATTGAAATTAAAGGCTCATGCTTATGGAAATCAAACAATTTGAAGATAAAAATCTGGCACACTACTCTTATGCTATTGTGAGCAATGGAGAAATGGCATTGATTGACCCCGCCCGTAACCCCGAACCTTACTATAATTTTGCCAGAGAAAAAAATGCAAACATCACAGCGGTTATCGAAACGCATCCGCATGCCGACTTTGTTAGCAGTCACCTGGAAATCAGCCAAACAACAGGCGCTACAATTTATGTGAGCAAACTATTGGGCGCTGAATATCCGCACCAATCTTTTGACGAGGGTGATGCCATTGTATTGGGCCGTGTGATTCTTAAATCATTAAATACGCCCGGGCATTCGCCCGATAGCATCAGCATTGTTGCTATAGATGAAAATGGAAAGGAGCAGGCTGTCTTTACAGGCGATACCCTGTTTATAGGGGATTGCGGTCGTCCGGACTTACGCGAAAAAGCAGGCGCTATTACTGCTGCCCGAACTGACCTGGCAAAACAGATGTATCATTCCCTTCGCAACAAACTCATGACCCTTCCTGATCATGTTTACGTTTATCCTGCCCATGGCGCAGGTAGTTTATGCGGAAAAGGACTGAGTCAGTTAAACAGCAGCACCATTGGAGCCGAAAAACTAAGCAACTGGAGTTTACAAGACATGTCGGAAGAAATTTTTGTAAATGAACTACTTACCGACCAGCCATTTATTCCAAAATATTTTCCCTTTGACGTAGGGGTAAATAAAAAGGGAGCGTCACCTTTTGCAGCAAGCATAGCTAACGTAACCAAACGAGAACCTGTTACCTGTTCCAGTTGTGCCGACTCTTTAGATGCCAATGTGGTACTTATTGATACCCGTCCGCAAGTTCAATTTAAAAAGGCACATCTCAAGAACGCCATCAACCTGATGAACGATACCAGGTTTGAAACGTGGCTTGGAAGTGTTGTCAATCCGGGTGAACCTTTTTACCTGGTGGCTGAAAATAAGGATGTACTTGATCACCTTATTGAGCGAACCGCAAAAATCGGGTATGAAAAGCAAATCAAACTTGCATTCGTTTCTGACTTTGGCACCACACACATGACTCCGTTTGACAGTAGCTTGTTGCGCGACAATGAAAATGCATTTACAATACTTGATATTCGCAACGACTCAGAAGTTAAAGCCAATAGAATTTTTGAAAGCGCGTTGCATATACCCTTGCACGAACTACGCGAACGCACCAATGAAATACCCGTTCACAAGCCCATTGTGGTACATTGTGCCGGAGGGTATCGCAGTGCTGCAGGAAGTAGTATATTAAAATCGAAATTACACCATTCTGTGCCCGTGTTCGATTTAAGTGATGAAATAAAGTCATTTGTCAAATGAATTTCATACTAAAACATAAGCTTGCCATACTCGGTGTAGTGATCGGTGCCGTTGGCGGATACCTGTATTACTACTTTGTTGGATGCAACAGTGGTTCCTGCGCCATCACCTCAAATCCGGTTAACAGTACGCTCTATGGCGGATTAATGGGCGGTTTATTACTCAACACGTTCAAAAAAGAAGAAAAGAAAAACGAATAACGATGAACACAGAACAAATTATTAAAGAAAGAAAAGGCACTATTGTGGATGTGCGTTCAGTTGGTGAATACAAAAGTGGACACGTAGAGGGTTCCATTAATATTCCATTGCAGGATATCCCACAAAAAATTCAGGAAATAAAAAATCTAAAATCGCCCCTGGTGTTGTGTTGCGCATCGGGCAACCGCAGCGGGCAGGCCTATCAATACCTTTCACAACAAGGCATCGTGTGTGTCAATGGCGGTTCCTGGTTTGATGTTGAGTACTTTCAATCACAAAATGTTTAAGAGATATGATTGATGCAATAAAAAAATTTTTGGGCATTGGGCCCGGGGTAGATTTGGCCGCGCTTGCTAAACAAGGTGCCGTTATCCTTGATGTACGGACTAAAAGTGAGTATGCAGACGGCCACATTAACGGCTCAATCAATATTCCGGTCGATCGGTTAGGCAGTAGTCTGTCTCAGCTAAAGGACAAAAACAAACCCATAATTACGTGTTGTGCTTCAGGAATGCGAAGCGCAACCGCCAAAAGAATACTACAATCGAACGGCTATTCACAGGTATTTAACGGAGGCGGATGGGGCAGCTTGCGCTACAAACTAAAATGAAGCAACTTCTGTTAACAAACTGGAATTTCATCAGGCTGGTGAGGTTAGGGCTTGGCATCTGGATAAGTGTGGAGGGAATCCGGTCATCCGATGTGTTGCTTGGATTCATGGGAGGTTTTTTACTTTGGCTTGCTGTTTCAAACACTGGGTGTTGCGGAACCTATACATGCCCGACACCCGAAACAAAAACCAACCCACCACAAACGGATGATATTTATTTTGAAGAAGTAAAACCAAAATAAAATGGCTCAAACATTTTCAGAAATTGTTAAACAAGAAAAGCCCACCCTGGTTGACTTCTATGCCGACTGGTGCGGCCCTTGCAAAATGATGAAGCCCATTCTGGAAGATGTAAAATCCCGGATAGGCGAAAACGCCACCATACTTAAAATTGATGTTGACAGAACCCCGCAGGTTATGCACACCTATAACATTCAGGGTGTACCAACCCTCATCCTGTTTAAGAATGGTGAAATTAAGTGGCGACAAGCAGGCGTGGTGTTAGCCAACGACCTTGAAAAAATTATCAATCAATACGTATCAGCACAATGAAATCTATCGTACTACTAATTGTATTCCTTTTTTCCATGGGCGCCTGCACAACCGGGCAGGTGAAGGGAGCCCTTACTGCAAACGAATTTGCCAACAAGTTGAAGGAGCAGCCAACTGCCCAGCTGGTTGATGTGCGAACTGCAGGCGAATTTTCAAAAGGCCATATTCACAATGCGCTTAATATTGATTTGTACAAAAGCACCTTCGAGCAGGAGGTTGCCTCTCTCGACAAAACAAAACCTGTATTGGTGTATTGCCTGAGCGGCAGCCGAAGCGCAGAGGCAGCTGCCCTGATGCGGGCTAACGGATTTGAAGAAGTGTATGATTTAAAAGGTGGTTTATTAAAATGGACGGGCGCCAATTTACCAACAACATCTGAACTGTCGGTGAAGTCCTCAGGAATGTCGCTTCAGGATTTTAACGCACTCATTGTACATGATAAAATTGTTCTCATCGACTTTTATGCCGACTGGTGCGGGCCTTGCAAGAAGATGGAGCCCTATTTGAAAGAAATCTCCAGAGACATGGCTGACCGTGTTGAACTGGTTCGGATTAATACAGACGACAATCAGCAACTGATCAGTCAACTGAAAATTGATGCCATTCCTGTTCTTCAGGTATACAAGAACAAACAGCTCACCTGGACCAATACCGGCTATATTGGAAAAGAAGAAGTATTGAAACAGCTCCAATAGAAACACTTACCTGCTACCCTGCTCTGACTTTTAGGAACAAATACCTAAATTAGGCTACGCATTCGCCCGTATTCTGGTATTCCTAACCATGAGCAAAAAAGGCATCACACGAAAAAGAAAAAAAGGTAACAAGGTAAGCTGGGACTTCTTTGATCATGGCGGCAAGATCATCCGCGATCAAAAAATAATTGAACGTTGCAACAAACTGGTTCTCCCTCCTGCCTGGGTAGATGTTTGGATTTCGGTGAGCGCTACGGCTGACCTTCAGGCTACCGGAAAAGATTCAAAAGGCAGACTCCAGTACAAATACCACGCAAACTGGACAGCCGCACGTGCTGCCGAAAAGTTCGCCAGCATGACGGAGTTTGCCCATATACTTCCTTCCATCCGAAAAAAGGTACAGGCCGACCTGAAACTACCCGGCATGCCCAAAAACAAAGTGGTTGCGTTAATAATCAAACTAATTGATCTCTATCATTTTAGGGTAGGCAACGATGAATATGCCAAAAAGAATAAGTCGTACGGATTAACCACCTTGAAAGAGGGGCACATGATCATCGACCGTTCTAAATCTGCGGAAGGAAGCATGGATGCGGTTTTCGAGTTTAAAGGAAAATCGGGGCAACTGTGGAAGAGAAGAATATGGGAAGATGAGTTGGTCATGCTCATAAAAAAATCAGGTGAACTGGGCGGTAATAAAAAACATCAGGACCTGTTTCGGTACGAAGATAAAAATGGAATCGACTATGATGTGAAAGCCAATCACATCAACGAATACCTGGATTCCATCACATCAAAAGTTGAAAAAGTAACCGCGAAAGATTTCCGAACCTGGGCGGCCACCTGGAAAACCGCGCACCGGCTTTCGAAAATACTCGATCCTGATACGATCACCGGAAGGAAGCGAGTTTCTAACGCGGTGGTTAAAACCGTGGCTTCTGATTTAGGCAACACGCCTACGGTATGTCGATCCAGCTACATCCATCCTCAAATTCTTTCCGATTGGTCTGATGGAAGCTTTCGGGCGAAGTGGAATAGAGCCAGTAAAAACCGAAGACTGAATGGCTTGTCGAAAGAGGAGACGGCTACCGTTCATTATTTAGAAATCTAAGGTTTTAAGAATCGTATGAAAAAATTAAAAAAAACACCAGCCACTGTTGACGAGTACCTGGCTAGTCTTCCGGAAAAAGAATCTGAGGTATTATCAAATCTTCGGAAGACCATTCAGAGCACCGCACCTAAAGCTGAAGAAGTAATCAGTTACGGAATGCCGGGTTATAAATACTACGGCATGTTGGTTTATTTTGCGGCATTCAAAAATCATTGTAGTTTCTTCCCCGGAAGCAGCTTGCTGAAACAACTCGGCAAGGGAGTAGAGAAATATAAAACTTCAAAGGGCACACTTCAATTCACCGTTGATAAGCCGCTCCCGGTGACCTTGGTAAAGAAGATTGTTAAGGCGAGGATGAAACAAAACAAAGCAAAAGTGTTAGCAAAGCAAAGCAAGAAATCTTCCGGCAAAATTCCGGTAAGGAAAAAAGCGCGATAGAGAGGGAAGCGACCGAGAAATCTTCGCATATCGGTAATGGACTTCGACTTTACAAGGGTGACTTGCCTTATGGGTTGGAAGCCTTCACCGGAACAGGCGCTGGCACTATATTCACCCGCTTCATCACCATCTGATTGATAAAATACATCATAATGATGGTGATGAGTGTGGCGCCTGCTACCACATACCCGAGAATTGGATAATGTTCGATGTACCCCGTTGCAGTTTGATGAACAATCATACCTGCTACCATGGAAGCAATTCCGCCCGAAACCATTTGCACCGCTGAATTGATGGCCATGAACGCGCCCCTGTCCATTGGAGTTGGTATTCCTGAAAACAATGCTGACGATGAAATGATACGGCCCGAAACGTTAATGAACATGAACACACTGAAACAAACTACAACCCAGAAAGGCGTTACTTCCAGATTACAATACAAGACCACCGTAATCATCACCAGAAAAGAACACATGCTGAACACCGTGTATTTACCCCACGAGTCGGCCAGCTTACCAATAATGGGCGCAGATACCATCGAAAAAATTCCCGTAATCATATACAGCGTGGGTAACTGATCGGCAGTTAACTTCAGATTATTGATGGCGAATGCACTTCCGAAAGGCATCAGCATAAACCCGCCTGTTGCCAGCAAGGTAGTAGCAGCAAAAGTTTTGAGATAGTCTGATTTTACAAATGTATGCGCCAGGTGGGTTAAGGCTCGCTTATCTGTGCTATTGGCCAAGTGTTGATTCACCGGTTTTAAATACATGGCAATGACAACGCCTATTGGAATTCCAATTCCAACGATCATCAAAAAAGGAGAATGCCAACCGTACACATTATTAAGGTAAAGCCCGATGGGCAAGCCCAATACCTGCGCCCCAGCGAAGGCCATCTGCAAAAATCCCATTACGCGGCCACGTACTTCCATGGGAAACAAATCGGTAACAATGGCGAATACAACAGAGCCAATCACGCCTCCGAAAATCCCCGTGACAACGCGGGCCGCCAGCAACGTTTCGTAGGTTGGAGCAATACCGCAAAGCAATGTGCCAACGAGGAAACCAACATAAAAGATGAGCAACAACTTTTTTCGATCATACTTATCGGCAAACCCGGCTGCCAACAAGCCTGAGATACCGGCACTCCATGCATAAGCCGAAACCACCATCCCAAACTGCCCCGTTGTAATCTTTAATGCGGGAAGTAAAAAAGCACTCAAGGGAGAGAGTACCATAAAATCGAGGATTATGGTAAACTGAAGAATGACAAAAGCGATAATCACAAATGTCTGGTAGCGGCTGAAGGTTTTATTCATGTTAAAAAAGTTTGTCGGGGTCACCGATCAAGACGCAATAGTACAGTTTTTATTGTAGGATTGAAGCCAATAATTGTTGGCCGGGAACAAAACTGCGGTCTGCTGCTGACAACGTTGTGTCAGCTGAAAAACGGAATAAAAACCAATACATTATTGCTTAATACATTACCAAATCATTTTAGTCATCAGGGCCACTCTAAGCCTTTGCTAACGCGTTGACAAATAATTACTTCTAAAAAGCTCAAAAAAATCACCTAAACACTTGCGTAACCGAAAGGTTACATTACATTTGTAACCGATTAGTTACATATATGAGACGAGACGTATTTCAGGCTATTGCTGATCCTACGCGCAGGGAAATCATCAATTTGATTGCCCACAAACAACTGAATTTGAATGCGGTGGCAGAGAATTTCGATGTAAGCCGCCCCGCTATTTCCAAACACATCAAAATTTTGATGGAATGCGGTCTTCTGGTCATTAACCAGCAAGGTCGTGAACGTTACTGTGAGGCACGCCTGCAAAAACTCAACGAAGTATCCGACTGGATAGAACAATACCGGAAATTCTGGAGTGCCCGGTTAGATGCATTGGAGGATTACCTGCACCAACTTCAATCAAAAGAAAAATCAAAAAAGAAATCAACCTCTAAAAAGAAAAAATTATGACAACTGAAGCTAAAAAAGAATTAATAATTGAACGCGTGATCAACGCGCCCCGGTCGCTTGTCTGGAAAACATTTACTGAAGCAGAACATCTTCAACACTGGTGGGGGCCGGTTGGCCTGAAGCTTGAAGTGCTAAAGCTGGATCTACGCAACGGTGGAATGTTTCATTATGCCATGAAAGCCGCCAATGGTTCAGCCATGTATGGTCGTTTTGATTACATTAAAATTCAGGCCCCTGAAAAAATAGTTTTCACTAACTCATTCTCTGACGAACAAGGAAATCATACGCGTGCTCCCTTCGGTAGTGATTGGCCAATCAAAGTACTCAACACATGGACCTTCGATGAGAAGAACGGCAAAACAATACTTAAACTTCGCGGAGAACCATTTGAAGCTACTGAAGCTGAAATCAAGAGATTTGTACAGGAATTCCCGAACATGAACAAAGGCTTTGGCGCGACTTTCGATCAGCTTGATACTTATCTGTCCAAATTAGTTTCTCAATGAAAAAAATGAACGAAAAAGAAAGAGAGATTGTGAACGTTCGGGTATTTGATACTCCGCGTGAAGTACTATTCAATGCCTGGGCAAATCCTGAATTGCTGGCGCTGTGGTGGGGCCCTAAAGACTTCAAAAACACATTTCATGAATTTGATTTCAGGCCCGGTGGCAACTGGAAGTTTACCATGCACAGTCCGGGTGGGATGGAATTCCTTAACACGTGCATCTTTGAAGAAATTGTAAAACCCGAACGCATTACTTTTAAGCACCTATTGCCGGTACACGTGTTTTACCTGACCGCAACTTTCGAATCGCAGGGTAATAAAACCAAACTCACTTTCCGCCAATTATTTGAAAATGCTGAAGAGGTGGAGCGCCTCGGAAAATTCATCTCTGAAGCCAATGAGCAAAATCTCGATAGGCTTGAAACAGTAATTTCAAATAGTCGCCTGAGGACTGAACCAAAATAAAAAGTTATGAGAAAAATTGTTCAATTCATGCACGTATCGCTTGACGGATTCGTGGCAGGGTCAAACGGAGAAATGGACTGGATCAAAGTGGATGATGAAATATTTGATTATGCCGGTGACCGTGCCGACCATTCCGACACAGCTTTGTATGGCCGCACAACATTTGGCATGATGGAGGCTTACTGGCCCACCGCTGCCGAGCAACCCCATGCATCCAAACACGATATCCATCATGCGGCCTGGTATAATAAGGTAGATAAAGTAGTATTATCAAAAACGCTGAAAGGAAAAACGTTTAAGAATACCAGGATCATTTCCGACAATGTAGAAACAGAAATTCAAAACCTGAAACAAAAGCCGGGAAAGGAAATTGTCATTTTCGGAAGTCCGGGCGCTTCGCATTCATTGATGGCCACTGGCTTCATTGATGAGCTTTGGGTATTTCTAAATCCTGTTTTGGTCGGACAAGGAATTCCATTGTTCAAGGGAATTCAAAACCGTATCCAATTAAATTTGATTAAAAGTCACGCCTTCAAAAATGGTGTGATGTGTCTTCATTACGAAAAAGCAAATTGATTTATGAGCACAACTGACCGTGAAGTTATTACCAGCCGCACTTTCAATGCCCCACGTGAACTGGTCTTTGAAGTATGGACAAACCCAAAACATGTTGTTCAATGGTGGGGGCCGGCTGGTTTCACCAATACCTTTCATTCCATGGAAGTAAAGCCTGGCGGTGTGTGGCGCTTTATCATGCACGGGCCAGATGGAACGGATTATCCTAACAAGATCATATTTAAAGAAGTGGTGAAACCCAGTTTGCTCACCTTCGATCACGGTTGGGATGTAGATGATATAAAAAGCGATCCGAGAACATTTGCTGTAACGGTAACCTTCGAAGCAAAAGGGAAGGTGACTTTGATTACAATGAAAATGATTTTCCAGTCAAAAGCTGTTAAAGACGAAGTGGTCGAGAAATACGGAGCGATTGAAGGAAACAAACAGATGATGGACAAACTGGAAGCATTTCTGCACCGCTTCGATGAGAACTCTTAACTATTAACACTATCAATCTACTGATATAGATAACCAAAAATGAAAACTTTAAGCCCCCTCATCCCGTATAGAGTGTTGTCGCAATTAACCTCGTGAATTGCTGGATTTATACCCCTTGGGTAAGATTTGGTAATGTATGTTTGACTTATGAAGACTGAAAGAGTAACAAACGTTATACAGGTTTTTAAAACCAATGTGAATGATCCATCACATGCCGGCATGCTATGCGATCTGGTTCAAACTGAGGTTACTGTGCAGCGGGCTAATTTTGACCTGGAAGATTGTGACAAGATTTTCAGAGTTGAGTCGACCGTAAACATTGATGAGAAAATCATTGCGCTTCTGCACCTGCACGGATTTACTTGCGAGGAGTTGCCAGATTAATCACCAAATCGCCACGACAAAGTACCATGCCATTACTACGCACACAATCAACTTCAAAAGTGTGCTGAATAAAAATCCGATAAACGATCCTAACGCTGCTTTCAACGCCTGATTGGACTGATTGTTGGCTACCAGTTCGCCAATAAAAGCTCCAACAAAGGGTCCCAGGATAATTCCCCATGGACCAAAGAACAATCCGGCAAACAAACCAAGGGTGCAACCCCATAAACCGTACTTACTTCCTCCAAATTTCTTTGTTCCATAAACCGGAATCACATTTTCAAGAACTGAAACAGCGATCGCAATACCTGCCCAGACCAGCATAAACTTTAAAGTAAAAGGAGGATCACTTCTTAATTGAACAACAAGAAATCCGAGATACGATAAAGGAGGGCCGGGCAGCAACGGTGCCACACTGCCCACAATTCCACCCAGAATCAGTAAAACTCCTAAGACAGTCCAGAAAATATCCATGCCTTAAAATAAGGATTTAGTAAATTCTGATAATTTACTTCTGACAATCAGGTAGTTACACAATACTTTACAAAATTTAAACATTTGTTTAAATCTTTCGTTTAAATTCAAAAATGACTTCTACCTTTGCAAAAGGAAACTCTAAAATGATGGCGAAGAAGAAACCTCAGAACGATAGTTCCACCGAAGAGAAAATAAAAGAGGCAGCACGCAACGTATTCACGAAAAAAGGCTTTGCGGCAGCCCGCACGCGCGACATCGCGGAAGAAGCGGGCATTAACCTGGCTCTTTTGAATTATTACTTCCGCAGCAAAGAAAAATTATTTGACATCGTGATGTTGGAAAATCTCCAACAGTTTCTGATGGGACTGGGTGCTGCCTTGCGGGATGAAGAAAGCTCATTGAATGAAAAAATAAAATTAATCGTAGATAACTACATCAACATGCTGAAGTCAAATCCTGATTTGCCCGTGTTTGTATTATCCGAAATCAGGGCGAATCCAGAGAAACTCATCAGCAACATGAATATAAAAAGTTTACTCCTCGAATCTGTCTTCTTCAAACAACTCATGGAAGCAACAAAAGGGAAAATTCATCCCCTGCATTTACTCATGAACCTACTGGGTATGACGGTGTTTCCTTTTGTGGCAAGACCGCTGATTCAAAATGCAGGGAACATGACTCAAGCCGACTATGAAAACATGATGGAAGATCGAAAGAAATTGATCCCCATCTGGTTTGACTCCGTCATCAAAGCACTTTAAAACTTATCTCAATGAAGAATGAAATTCCTTATAAATACCAAATCAATTTTTTTGCGATTATGCTGAACCTGCCTACCTCAGACAAGCTTGTTTCAGCATCTGTACCACAAAAGACCCTGAAACGAGTTCAGGGTGACATAAGAATACCTTTAGAAACTCAAAGTCTTGCGCTGAAAGCGAATAGTTTCAATTAACAATTATGACCAATGAAACCGATTAAAAGAAAAGTAAGCATCTGGTTGTTCGGGATGCTTTTGATGGCACCACAACTTAGCCAGGCACAGCAGTTAAATCTGGACAGTTGCTATGCATTAGCAAAACGAAACTATCCGCTTACCAAACAATTCAACCTGATTGAAAAATCGAAAGAGTATTCCATCTCCAATGCTAACAAGGCATACTTGCCACAAGTAAGTTTAACAGCCATTGGTGCTTACCTGGATGGGATGCCCTCCATTAGTATGCCGGGCTCGGAGGCAAAAGAGGAAAACACACAATTCATCGGGATCGCTCAAATCAACCAAACCCTCTGGGATGGTGGTGCAACCCGCGCACAAAAAAAAGTAATCAAGGCAACAGCAGAAGTTGACAAATCCAATGTTGAAGTGAACCTCCGAACCCTTCGTGAGCGGCTGAATCAAATCTTCTTTGGAATATTGGTCATCGATGAGCAGACGAAGCACCTGGAACTTCTGAGCGAAACTCTGCAGCGCAACCTCAACAAAATTCAGCTCACAAAAGACAATGGCTACGCTTTTCAAAGTGATGTAGATGAAGTAAAAGCTGAGGTACTGAACATCGAGCAGAAGAAAATCGAATTCAGGTACACGCGCAAAGGATATGTTGAGATGCTTTCCTATTTGATTGGTCAGCCTCTCCATGAAAATGTTCAGCTTACCAAACCCGTTGCTCTTGAAGCCTACTCAAGCCTTATCAACAACCGTCAGGAATTAAAGTATTACTCAAATCAGCGTAGTCTGATTGATGCGAGATCATCTTTCAACAATGTTGGCAACATGCCAAAGATCGGCCTGATGGGCATTGGCATGATGATGCAACCCGGAGTGAGTTTTGGTCCAACTACCTTTGATCACCTGACACTGGCCGGAGTAAGCGTTTCCTGGAACACCGGCAATCTGTACAAAACATCCAATAACAAGCAGCTTGACAAAATTCAACAGGACATCATCAGCAACCAACAGGAAACTTTTGAATTCAACACTAATCTTCAGTTGAAACAAACAACGGCAGAAATTGAAAAACAACAGGCGGTTATCACCAAAGACAACGAAATTGTTTCGCTGAAAGAAGGCATCACCAAATCATACCAGTTAAAATACGATAATGGGCTGGCGTCTATGAATGACTTGCTCACATCTATGAACCGGGAGAGTGAAGCTAAAAGCAACCAAGCTTTACACAACGTTCAGCTTCTCTTGAGTATTTACAACTACAAAACCATCAGCGGAAACTAAAAAGACAAATAAAAATATTCAGATATGAAAAAGGTAACACTCCAAATACTTTCTTTCAGCGCACTATTGGCAGCGTGTAACAATAATGCGAATGAACACGATGCTTCCGGAACGTTCGAAGCGGTTGAAACGATCGTTTCTGCGGAAGCTTCCGGAAAAATTCTACAGTTGAATATTAACGAAGGCGATGAGTTGAAGCAAGGCGCGCGCGTGGGCTATATTGACAGCACACAACTTTACTTGCAACGCTTGCAATTGTTACAAAACAAAAAGGCCATTCTTTCCGGCAGTCCGGATGTTAATCCACAAATTCAGGTACTTGAAAGAGAACTGGAAACCACGCAAGCTGACAAAAAACGAATTGAAAACCTGGTAAAGGGTGAGGTGGCATCACAAAAACAATTGGATGATATCAACTCAAAGATTGCGTTAATTCAATCTAAGATCACAGCCATGCGCAGCGAATTTGGGACACGTACTTCCAGCATTCATGAGCAAAGCAATACCGTTCAGGTGCAGTTGGCTCAAATTAATGACCAGCTAAAGAAATGCACCATCACCAACCAGGTGAATGGAACAGTACTTACAAAGTATGCGGAAGCCAATGAAATGACTATAGTAGGCCGTCCACTTTACAAAATTGCCGACTTATCAACGCTTACCTTGAGAGCTTATGTAACAGGCGATCAATTTGCTGCACTGAAGCTAAATCAAAAAGTAAAAGTACTGGTCGATAAAAATGAAAATGAGTACAGAGAATATGAAGGCGTTGTTGAATGGATCAGCAATAAAGCAGAGTTCACACCCAAAACCATCCAAACAAAAGATGAACGCGCCAACCTGGTATATGCCGTGAAAATTCGGGTGAAGAATAACGGGCTTTTAAAAATAGGAATGTACGCAGATGTAAAACTGTAAGCTATATGCAAGCCGTTACGCTTCAACATATCACCAAAACATACGGCAAAGAAAAAACCGTTGCTGTCGATAACGTATCGTTCTCGGTTAATCAGGGAGAATTATTCGGATTGATCGGGCCCGATGGCGCGGGTAAGAGCAGCATCTTCCGGATGTTAACTACCCTCCTGCTTCCGGATGGCGGCACAGCAACCGTAGACGGCCTTGATGTAGTGAAAGATTACATTGAAATCAGAAACACGGTTGGTTATATGCCCGGAAAGTTTTCGCTGTATCAGGATTTAACCGTAGAAGAGAATCTCAATTTCTTCGCTACAGTATTCGGAACAACCGTAGAAGAAAACTACGACTTGATCCGCGACATCTATGTTCAGATTGAGCCATTTAAAACACGCAGGGCCGGAAAATTATCGGGTGGCATGAAGCAAAAGTTGGCTCTGTGCTGCGCTCTTATTCATAAACCAACCGTATTGTTTTTAGATGAGCCCACCACCGGGGTTGATCCGGTTTCCAGAAAAGAATTTTGGGAAATGCTGAAACGGCTGAAAGCTCAGAACATTACCATTGTTGTTTCAACACCTTACATGGATGAAGCAACTTTGTGCGACAGAATCGCTTTGATTCAGAATGGAAAAATTCTGGGCATTGATACGCCTGACAACATTGTGAAATCGTTCGATGGAAATTTGTACAAAATCCGCGCAAGCAAAATGTACAGCCTGCTGCGTGATCTTGAAACATACCGCGAAACAGCAAGCTGTTATGCTTTTGGAGAATACCTCCACTTGTCGCTGAAGCAGGATAGTGATAAAACAAGAGCTGATTTACATAATCACCTGAAAACAAAAGGGCACAGTAATGTTGAGATTGACTCTATCACACCAACGATTGAAGATTGCTTCATCAAACTTTTAAAAAACTGATATGGAAGTCGTAATAAAAACAGAAAAGCTCACCAAACGCTTTGGCGATTTCATTGCCGCCAATGAAATAACACTGGAAGTAAACAAAGGCGAGATCTTCGGTTTTCTGGGCGCTAATGGTGCCGGTAAAACAACGGCCATGCGCATGCTATGCGGACTTTCTACCCCGTCATCAGGTAACGCAACCATCGCAGGTTTTGATGTGTACAAAGAAACAGAAGAGATCAAGAAGAACATTGGCTACATGAGTCAGAAGTTCTCATTATATGAAGATATGACGGTGATCGAAAACATCCAATTCTTTGGAGGCATCTATGGACTATCAGATAAACAATTAAAATCAAAAAGTGATGAACTGATCAACCAACTCAGCCTTCAAAGCGAAGTCAAGAAATTAGTCGGTTCCCTCCCACTCGGGTGGAAACAAAAATTATCGTTTTCTGTGGCTGTTCTGCATGAACCCAAAATTGTATTTCTAGATGAACCCACCGGTGGTGTTGACCCCGTAACGCGCAGGCAGTTCTGGGATTTGATTTACGCGACTGCAGAAAAAAGTATTACCATTTTTGTAACAACCCATTATATGGACGAAGCCGAATATTGTAATCGGCTTTCCATTATGGTGGATGGCAGCATCAAAGCATTGGATTCACCAGGCAATCTAAAGAAACAATTTTCGGTTGATTCGATGGATGAGGTATTTTATGAGTTGGCGAGAGGAGCTAAGCGGGGAGATTGATTATGAGACAATTCCTAACCTTCGTAAAAAAAGAATTCGCACATGTGCTGCGCGACAGGAAAACCCTGCTTATCCTATTTGGGTTGCCCATTGTACAGATTCTGATTTTTGGATTCGCCCTGACCAACGAAGTTAAAAATTCCAAAATCGTAATTGTTGATTATGCGAAAGATGCGGCTTCACAAAAGCTCATCACCAAAATTGAAGCCAGCCGGTATTTCGAAATTGAAAAGGCATTGATAAGTCAACGCGAAATTGAAGATGCCTTCAAAACAGGAAAGATAAAAATGGCCATTACTTTTCCTGAAAACTTCGATTACAATTTATCGCACGAACGCAAAACTCAATTACGAATTATCTTAGATGCCACCGATCCTAACCAGGCTACCACGTTAAACAATTATGTTTCATCCATCGTTGCCGATTACCAGCTTGAATTAAACCTGGGAAATGCTGTTCCGATGATCATCCAACCAGAAACGAGAATGCTCTACAATCCGCAGCTCAAGGGCATTCACAACTTTGTGCCCGGTGTAATGGCATTGGTTCTGATGCTCGTGTGTGTGATGATGACGGCCATTTCGATCGTACGGGAAAAGGAAACCGGAACGATGGAGATATTGCTCGTATCTCCTTTTAAGCCCATCCTGGTAGTGCTTTCTAAAGCAGTTCCCTACCTCATTCTATCACTCGTAAATGTTGTCACCATTTTATTGCTCAGTGTTTATGTGATGGACTTGCCAATCAAAGGAAGTGTGGTTTTGCTTTTTGCAGAAAGTACCCTGTTCATCATTACTTCTCTTTCGCTTGGCCTCTTAATTTCTGTGAAAACACAATCGCAGCAGGTGGCTATGCTCATTTCATTAATGGGGATGTTATTGCCGACCATGATCTTCAGCGGCTTCATGTTTCCGGTTGAAAATATGCCCTGGCCGCTGCAGGCGATTTCGAATGTGATACCGGCCAAATGGTTTTACATCATTGTAAAAAATATCATGATCAAGGGGTTAGGTTTTTCCGCAGTATGGAAAGAGACGTTGATTCTCCTGGGCTCAACTCTCCTGTTTATGGTAGTTGCTATTAAAAATTTTAAAATCCGGTTGGCATGAGAACGTTACGCTTCCTGTTAAGAAAAGAATTCAGTCAGATATTCAGAAACAAAGCTATTGTTGCTATGATCCTGGTGATGCCTGTCATACAGCTATTGATTCTTCCGTTGGCTGCCAATTATGAAGTTAAAAACATTAACCTGGCCATTGTTGATCAGGACCACTCGTCATACTCGCAAAAACTCATTTCAAAAATTACCGCTTCAGGCTACTTTAAACTCACCGGTTACAATGCATCCTACAAAGAAGCGCTGGGAGCGGTAGAGTCAGATAAGGCTGATCTTATTCTGGAAATTCTGTCCGGTTTTGAGAAGAGCCTGGTACGTGAAAATCGTCAGAAACTTTTTATTGCCGTAAACGCTATTAACGGAACAAAAGCAGGCGTGGGCGGAGCCTACCTCGCTTCCATCGTGCGCGATTTCAATTCTGAAATTATTGTTGAGTCAACAGCGCTGTCAACCAATCTTCCATTAACGATTGATGTAGTCTCGGCTAACTGGTACAATCCATTGATGAATTACCGGAACTTCATGGTACCGGCAATTCTTGCAATTCTGCTGACGATGGTGGGGGGATTTTTATCGGCATTGAACATTGTCAAAGAGAAAGAAATCGGAACGATTGAACAAATCAACGTAACGCCTATTAAAAAACATCATTTCATTTTAGGAAAACTCATTCCGTTTTGGGTACTCGGTCTTGTGGTGTTTTCAATAGGACTACTGGTGGCCCGGATATTTTATGGCATCACCACCGAGGGCAGCTTACTGCTGCTGTATGGATTCATTGCCGTTTATTTATTAGCCGTGCTGGGCTTTGGCTTACTCATTTCAACCTTTACCGATACACAACAACAAGCCATGTTGATTGCCTTCTTCTTTATGACGATTTTCATTTTAATGGGAGGCCTTTTTACTTCCATTGACAGCATGCCCGAATGGGCCAAAGTAGTTGCCAGGTTCAACCCTGTTTCTTACATGATTGAAGTGATGCGAATGGTGATGATGAAAGGAAGCGGTTTTGCCGACATACAATTTCACTTATTAAAGATTGCCGGGTTTGCTATTGTGCTAAATACGTGGGCTGTTATGAAGTACCGGAAGACGACCTAACGCTATAAAACCTGACCAGCTCCAAAAAGCAAAACAAACAAAAGCGTTGACAAAGCCAGTTGCTTCAAATAAGGGTCGAGCTGATCAGATGATTTATGTTGAACAGATATTCCGTTAACGAGAAAGAAGGGGAAGCTCAGTAAAAATAAAAGCTGCAGCGGTGAATCATACGTGAGCAATGCAAAGATGATGACACTTACCATGCCGCCTGCCAGCAAAAACCAATGATATTTGATAGCGCTTTCGCGACCGATACGTACGGGTATCGAAAACTTTCCAGCTTTTCTGTCGGACTCAATATCACGAATGTTGTTAATGTTCAACACACCCATCGAGAAGAAGCCGCAGCTCATGGCAGGTAACACCTGTGTCCAATTTAGTTGTTTGGTAAAAAGGTAGTTCGATCCCATCACACCTATCAATCCGAAGAAAATCAAAACCGAGAAATCTCCAAGGCCTGCGTAGCCATACGGTTTCTTTCCAACGGTATACGCAATGGCGGCCAGAATGCTTAACACTCCCAATCCAAAAAAGAAAAGAATTGCGTTCCAGTTCCATCCGAAAGAAATCAATAATAATGATACACCACTAGCCAGGCACAACAAGATAAAAATGATAATGGCCGCTTTCATCTGAGCGGGTGAAATGGCTCCGCTCTGTACAGCACGAGTAGGACCTTTGCGATCAGTACTATCAGCACCATGAATCGAATCACCATAATCGTTTGCCAGGTTCGAAAGAACCTGCAGGAAAACAGTGGTAATAACACAGAATAAAAAAATACTCCATTGAAAATATCCCGATGATGCAGCTAAAAATCCGCCCATGGCGATACAGGAAAGTGCCAATGGCAACGTGCGCAGGCGAAAGGCTTTGATCCAGGGCTTTACCATGGACGCAATTTATAAATATTGACTGATCAATTCTAAATGATTCCCCGTCATATCCCAACATGTCATGTTGAGCGTGAGTACGGCTACCGAGTTATTTTATTAACAATAACCGTATCCAATGGTTTTACTGCAGGCAGAAAAAAACCAACCACTTCGCCATCACGATTAATAATATACTTGCAGAAATTCCAGGAAGGTGACTTTCCGGATTTCGCTTCGAGCCATTTGTACAACGGATGCTTGTCACTTCCTTTCACAGAAATTTTTTCGAACATCTGAAAATCTACACCATAATTACGTTGGCAAAATTCAGCAATCTCTCCGTTGGTTCCCGGCTCTTGCCATAAGAAATTATTGGCTGGGAAACCCAGCACTGTTACCTGATCGCCATATTGCTCATGCAGTTTCTGAAGATCTTCATACTGATAGGTGTATCCGCATTTTGAAGCGGTATTAACAATCAGCATGTTCTTTCCCTTATATTGAGCAAAATCTATTTCTTTTCCTTCGAGGGATTTTATTTTGAAATCATAGATCGAACCCGAAACAGGTTTCTTTTTCCCGTTGGAAGAAAGTAATTCCGATAAGTATGCAATGAGTCCCACGC
>JBAQPU010000016.1:0-20298 GCA_049306095.1 Cyclobacteriaceae bacterium | reverse complement strand
GAGAGGTTACTTTTTTAAATTTCCGGCTATCGACTCCCGACCCGTGCCTGCCGGCAGGCAGGTATTGACATTGTAACTTTTAATCCTATTTTTGCGGGAAATTTTATAAGGAGTTAGAACTATGTATTGGACCCTTGAACTTGCCTCTTACCTGGAGGACGCGCCCTGGCCGGCAACCAAAGACGAACTGATTGATTACTCAATCCGATCTGGCGCTCCGCTGGAAGTAGTAGAAAATTTGCAGGAATTGGAGGATGACGGACAACCTTATGAGAGCATTGAAGAAATCTGGCCGGATTACCCGACCAAGGAAGACTTCTTCTTTAATGAAGATGAATATTAATTCAAGGTTCAAAATTTAAAATTCGAAATTAGGTCCCGGTATTCGGGACTTTTTTGTTTGTTCTAATTTTGAATCTTGAGTCTTGAATTAAGCAACGCTTCAGCTACAACCAAATCTTCAGGTGTTGTGATTTTGATGTTGTCGTAGCTTCCTTCAAACAATGAAATGATGTGCCCCGCGCGTTCTGCCACGCTGGCATCATCGGTTAAGTTTGGCTCATCTTTAATTTGATAAGCTTTTTTGATCAGGTTTACATCAAAGGTTTGCGGTGTTTGAATTAATCTGAACTTAGAGCGATCCATCGCTTTGGTGTTATCCTGATCGGTCATACGGATGGATTCTTTTAAGCGAACAGCCGCCACGGCCGATTGATGAACTGCTGCAAGCCGGTAAGATGCCCCAATGATATCTTCACTTACCAACGGCCTGACTCCATCATGAATTGCCACCAGTCCGCTCCCTTCAATTTTTTCCAATCCATTTTTTACCGATTGAAAACGGGTGTCGCCTCCTTTTTGAAGAACTAGTTTTTTGTTGAAATTGTGTTTAGTACACAGAGATTTCCATGTTTCAAAATCATCTTCTGGCAATACAAGGATAACCTGTATGTTTTCGGAATAGCGGTAGAAGGCATTGATGGTATGCATCAGAATGGGCAACCCGTTCAGTTCTAAAAACTGTTTTGGAAGCTTGCTTTTGATCCGGGTTCCTTTTCCGCCCGCAACAATAAGTGCGTATTCCTGAGAATGCATATTTTTGCTAAAATACAAGTTCCGTGGGCATTCTTCGATTTTTAATCCTGTTCTTTAATGTGGCGGTTGTTACCTTTCTTGTTTACAGAATGTTTGGGGTTATTAAGCAGCCTATCCCAAAAACGAAAAAGGCCGTGATACTCACAGCCGGTATTTTTTTATTGATCGTTCCTTTTGCTTTCGTATTTCGGATTATTCCTCTTGCACCAATCTATTTCCTTGTATATCCGGTAGCAGTTTCACTTTTTATCTACCTCATTCGAGAAACGAATGAGTACTGAGTATTGAGCACTTAGTATTGAGACTTCGCGGTATATCTCAATACTCAATACTAAAGAATGAGCATCGCGTCACCGTATGTCAGGAACTTATACTTTTCCTTTTTGGCAACTTTGTAGGCTTCCATAATCAAATCAAATCCGCCAAACGCTGCAGCCATCATCAGTAGTGTTGACTCCGGCATTTGGAAATTGGTAATCATGGCATTGCAGATTTTAAAATCGTAAGGAGGAAAAATAAACTTATCCGTCCAGCCATCTTTTACCTTTAAACGATTACCAGCCGAAACAGCAGACTCCAACGAACGCATGGCGGTGGTACCAATGGCGCACACCCGGTTTTTGTTATCGAGTGCTTTGTTTACCTTCTCAACAACTTCCGGCCCAACAATAAAATTTTCTGAATCCATTTTATGTTTGGTCAGGTCTTCCACATCTACCTGGCGGAAAGTTCCCAATCCAATATGAAGCGTAATGAAGGCCATGTCTACCCCTTTAATTTGCAAACGCTTCATCAGTTGGCGTGTAAAGTGCAAGCCGGCAGTGGGCGCAGAAACAGCTCCTTTATTCTTAGCGTAAATTGTTTGAAATCTTTCTTTGTCTTCCACTTCAATTTTACGCTTGATGTATTTTGGAAGGGGTGTTTCACCCAGGGTCTCAATAACTTTGTTGAAAGCTTCGGCATCACCGTCAAATAAAAAACGAATAGTCCTTCCGCGTGATGTTGTGTTATCAATGACTTCTGCTACCAGGTCGCCATTGCCAAAGTAAAGTTTGTTTCCCACCCGGATTTTACGGGCCGGATCAACCAACACATCCCACAGGTGCATTTCTGCATTGAGTTCGCGCAACAGGAATACTTCAATCTTAGCACCTGTTTTTTCTTTACGACCGTATAACCTTGCCGGAAAAACCATGGTGTCGTTGCCCACCAGCACATCACCGTCATTAAAGTAGTTTACAACATCCTTAAAGACCTTGTGTTCAATTTTACCGGTATCCTTATGAACCACCATCAAACGAGACTCGTCCCGGTTTTCGGCAGGTCGTAAGGCAATCAGGTTGTTGGGGAGGTCGAACTTAAACTCAGATAGCTTCATATTTTTTAATGCAAAGTATGCCCAATGAACAATTAATTTTTTTAAGGCTGCAAAAATAAGGCAATAGTTGAGAAATAAGAAGCTACGGGCCGATTTTAGTACTGTAACAATTAACCCTGCTTTTGAGTCTAAAATCCGTAATTCAGGCCGGTCAATGCCGACTAACCCTGTGATTTCAAACTGCGTATAATGCCCTAATGTATACCATCAGACAAATTTTTGAGAGTTTCAGGTTTGCCGGCAAGGCTCTTAAGTCTAATATCCTGCGCACAGTCCTTTCGCTTCTGGGTGTAACCATCGGGATTTTTGCAATCATTTCGGTGCTTACCATAGTTGATTCACTGGAAAAGAATATTAAGGATAGTCTTAATTTTTTGGGGAGCAGTGTGATTTATGTCGAGAAATGGCCTTTCATTACAGATGGGGAATGGAAATGGTGGGAATACATGCGCAGGCCTCAGGCTTCCTATAATGAATACAGGTTTTTACAGGCCAACCTAAAAAATCAAAGTGCCATAGCCATTTTTGCCGGGCGTGGAAATCAATTGATTAAACGAGAGAGCAACAGTGTTGGCCAGGTACGACTGGTGGGTGGAAGCGATGGATACAATAGCATTTTTGAAGTGAATATTGAGAAGGGCCGTTATTTCATTCCGGAAGAAATTGAGGGGGGTAGAAGTGTAGCCATCATTGGGTATGAAGTTGCACAGGCTTTATTTCCAAATGATGAAGATCCGTTGGGAAAAGATATCAAAGTAAAAAATCTTAAGTACAAGGTTATTGGTGTAACAAAACGGGAAGGTCAAAGTTTCATGGGCTTTACCAGCAGCGATTATCTGGTGTTAATCCCTTACAACAATTTTAGAAGACTATATCAGACCGGCACCGGAATGTGGAATGAAATTTCATCGCGCATTGGGTTGAAGGGCCAGGATTATGATGTAGGTTTGGTTGAACTTGAAAATGAAGCACGTGGCATGTTGCGTACCAAGCGAGGCCTGAGGCCTACCGATAAGGACAATTTTGTGATGAACCGCCCGGAAGCAATCGCCAATGCAATCAGTGGTGTGTTTGATATTGTTGGGTTAGCCGGCTGGGTGATCGGAGGGTTTTCCATGCTGGTAGGCGGGTTTGGCATTGCCAACATTATGTTTGTATCGGTGAAAGAACGTACCAGCATCATTGGTTTGCAAAAATCGTTGGGTGCGAAAAACTATTTTATCCTGTTTCAGTTTTTATTTGAAGCCATCTTCTTGAGTTTAATCGGTGGCTTGGCCGGATTGTTTTTCGTGTACCTGATAACCTTTATCCCAATGGGCGATTTGGTTGTTACTCTAACCGTCAACAATATTGTGTTGGGTCTTGTTGTCTCATCGGTGATTGGATTAGTTTCAGGAATTGTTCCTGCGGCAATGGCTGCCAGACTTGATCCGGTTGTAGCTATCAGGGCTTCTTAGTTCATAAGGGTATTAGGTATATTAATTTTCACCAATATACCTTATACCTTTATGCCCCATAACCTAAACCTAACGTATAGTTCTCTTCATGTATACCCTTCGTCAGATTTTTGAGAGTTTTCGTTTCGCAGGCAGGGCGCTTAAATCCAACATACTTCGTACTGTATTGTCGCTATTGGGTGTTACCATTGGTATCTTCGCCATTATTACGGTACTCACCCTGGTTGACTCTCTCGAGAAGAATATTAAAGACAGTCTCAATTTTATTGGAAGTAGTGTAATCTATGTTGAGAAGTGGCCCTGGCTGGCCGATAATAACGGTGAATACAAATGGTGGGAATTCCTGCGCAGGCCTACACCGTCTTATTCTGAGTACAAAATGCTTCAGGAGAACCTCAAGCATTGCAGTAACATTGCCATCCTGGCCGAAAGAGGAAACTCCCTGATAAAACGCGATAATAGTAGTATCGGTCAGGTGAGGCTAATGGGCGGGAGCGAAGGATACGATAAAATTTTTGAGGTAAACGTAGAGCAGGGTCGCTATTTCACACCGGATGAAATTGGAGGAGGAAGAAATGTGGCGGTGATTGGTTATGAAGTAGCAACCAAGCTCTTTTCAAATGGTGAAAATCCTGTTGGTCAATCCATCAAAATCAAAAACATGAAGTTTAATGTGGTGGGTACGGTTAAAAAAGAAGGGGCGAGTTTTATCGGTAGTACTTCCAACGATTTTACGGTGATTGTGCCGTACAATGCTTTCAGGAAGTTATATCAGACAGGAACCGGACGATGGAATGAACTGGAGTCGTCTATTGGAGTAAAAGGGTTTGATAGTGATGTTGGATTGATTGAGCTTGAAAATGAAGTAAAAGGTATGCTTCGGGGTAAGCGTGGTGTTCGCCCCCGGGAGAAAGACAACTTTGCACTGAACCGGCCCGAAGCTTTTATGAACATGATCAGCGGAGTATTTGATGTTGTGGGTTTGGCGGGCTGGGTGATTGGAGGATTTTCAATGTTGGTTGGAGGATTCGGAATTGCCAATATTATGTTCGTGTCGGTGAAGGAACGCACCTCCATTATTGGTTTGCAGAAATCGTTGGGAGCCAAGAATTATTTTATCCTGTTCCAGTTTTTGTTTGAAGCCGTTTTCCTGAGTTTAATTGGTGGGTTGGTGGGATTATTCTTCGTGTACCTGGTAACGCTTATTCCTTTTGGAAGTTTGGTGGTCACGTTATCGGTAAAGAATATTGTGCTGGGCCTTGGCGTATCGAGTATGATTGGATTGGTTTCAGGAATTGTTCCCGCTGCAATGGCTGCAAGGATGGATCCTGTTGCCGCGATTCGCGCTAATTAATACTTAAGACACAAGTAACAGGTAGTAAGAAAAAGTAAGGCATTGAGTACCTCAATGCCTTTGTCTTGTTCTCCATGCTAATTAAAACTTAAGTCTTACTAATTAATTAAATCTTGCGTCTTACTACTTAAGTCTTAGGTCTATTAAGCTTTCTCCTCCATCATCTTTCCTTCCAGCACTTTCTTGCTATCAGGTGTACCGAGCGACTCCTTTATTTTCTTCTCCAGTTCTTCCATCAACTCAGGCGTATCTTCTATTAATTGTTTCACGGCATCGCGGCCCTGACCGAGTTTGTTGCCGCTATACGAGAACCACGAGCCTGCTTTTTGAACCACATTCAATTCAACACCCAGGTCGACAATCTCACCTGATTTTGAAATACCTCTTCCATACATGATGTCGAACTCCACAATTTTAAAAGGAGGGGCTACCTTGTTCTTCACCACTTTTACCTTCACACGGTTACCGGTAATATCGTCTGCAGCTTCTTTGATTTGCCCGATTCTTCGGATATCCAGTCGGACAGACGCATAAAATTTCAAGGCGTTACCACCGGTGGTAGTTTCGGGGTTGCCGAACATCACGCCAATTTTTTCGCGCAATTGGTTAATGAACACGCAGGCGCATCCGGTTTTGCTGATGGTTCCGGTAAGTTTACGCAACGCCTGTGACATCAACCGCGCATGTAAACCCATTTTACTGTCGCCCATTTCACCTTCGAGTTCACTCTTGGGAACCAGGGCGGCAACCGAGTCAATTACAATAATATCGATGGCGCCAGACCGGATCAGGTGATCAGCAATTTCCAGGGCTTGCTCACCGTTATCAGGCTGAGAGATGAGTAAATTTTCTGTGTCGATGCCGAGTTTTTCAGCATAGGCTTTATCGAATGCGTGTTCTGCATCAATAAAAGCCGCAAGGCCACCCTTCCGTTGTGCTTCGGCAATCATGTGCATCGTCAGTGTGGTTTTACCGGATGATTCCGGACCGTAAATTTCCGTTATTCTGCCGCGCGGAATGCCTCCAATACCCAGGGCAATGTCTAATCCAAGCGATCCGGTTGAAATCGAGGGAACATCCGATATTTTTTCATCGCTCAGTTTCATCACGGTTCCTTTTCCGTATGTCTTCTCCAGCTTGTCGATGGTCAGTTGAAGTGCTTTTAATTTTTCTTTCGCGTCACTCATGGCTATTCGTTGTTGTTTGTAGTTACCAGGTTAAAAACTTAATCAAATGTAAGCGATCGGTTGCCAGATAAAAAGGGATTGGCTAAACCGTGACACATATTGTCAGAATCATTGTAGGGCATAACCGGATGGCCTATATTGCATACTGGAATGAAGCATAGCGGGTTAAGTATTTTGTTTTTATTGATCGCTGCAAGTGCAGTTGCACAGTTGAACAATACAGCTTTTGAACAACGGATGCAGGTGCAGCAGGCAGATTCGGGCAAACTTTTTCTGGGACTTAACATGCTCGGCTTTTTCAAAGACAACGAATATTTCGACACCACCGTGGAAGGCTACACCCTTTTCGGATACCAGTTCAATCCATACCTGTCCTATCACCTTGCCAAAAATGTACGGTTGGATGCCGGTTTATATGCGCAAAAAGATTTTGGTAACGATGACTATACCGTAGTTCAGCCTACCCTTTCATTAAAGATTACCAATGGTAGGCGTAACTTCAATTTCATTTTCGGTACACTCGAGGGCAGTGTTCACCATCGGTTGATTGAACCGCTGTACGATTTTGAGAGGGTACTCAATGACCGCCTTGAAAATGGGCTGCAAGTATTTTTTATGGACGATAATTTTTTTATGGATGCCTGGATCGATTGGCAGAACATGATCTATTTTAATGATACGGAACCAGAACGGTTTTTATTTGGGGTATCAGCAGAGATGACGCTATTTCAGGATAAGCAGTTTCGCCTCGGTTTACCAATGCAATTAATCGGGAGCCATCAGGGAGGACAAATTGATACTGTTAGTAATCCGGTAATAACATCGTATAATGCTGCTACTGGTTTAATTTTAGAGGTTAAGTCGGAGGGTTTGATATCCAAATGGGGCCTGAAATCGTATTTAGTAACCTTTAATACTTCATCTGACAACCTTCCTTATAAGGATGGAAGAGGAGTTTTTATAAATCCTTACATTACAACTAAGTTTGGTTTGACCCTGATGGGAAGTTACTGGAGAGCAAATAAATTCCTTACAGTGCAGGGCGGATCGATATATCCCTCCATTACAGAACATTATCCGGCCCGCATCGATGAAGTGCGCGACTTTTTTATGCTTCGATTCTTATACGATGTAAAAATTACCGATGGCTTGATACTGACTGCCCGTGCAGAACCGTTTTATGATACATATGCCGAAGCGTTTGAATATTCATTCGGGTTGTACCTCAATTTTTCAGATCGATTCTTTCTCCTGAATGCAAAAAAGAACAGGTAAAATTTTCAAACGAATACTGCTGGGCTTGCTGGTGATCATCATTGCGCTAATGGCCGTGTATTGGGAATTGATCGTGTATGGCATCAGACAGGGGAGGGGACAATTAAATATTATTTGGAATGCCAGGCCGGTAGAAGAAGTAATGACCGACCCGACATTCCCCGACTCACTGAAAGCCAAACTCCACCTGATTGCAGAGGTTCGTAAATTTGCGATTGATTCACTCGGATTGAAGGATACCGAGAATTACAAAACACTGTACGATCAGAAAGGTGAGGAGATCATGTGGGTGGTAACCGCCTGCGAGCCCTTTCGCTTCAAACCGAAGGAATGGAAATTTCCTATCCTGGGTGCCGTTCCGTACAAAGGATTTTTCAATAAGGAAAGAGCAATTGAACTTCGCAATGCGCTTGATAAGGAAGGCTGGGACACCAGCATCCGAAATCCTGGCGGGTGGTCTACGCTCGGTTGGTTTACCGATCCGATTCTCAGCAACATGCTCGAACGTTCCGAGGGCGACCTGGCCAATCTCATCATCCATGAAATGGTTCATGCTACTATTTTTGTGAAAGACAGCATCGACTTTAATGAAAACCTGGCCACCTTTATTGGCGACCGGGGTGCAGAACGATTTTTAGCAGCGCGGTATGGGGTTCAATCAAAAGAACTAGTGCATTACACCAACCTGGATATAGACTTTACCCGCTACAGCAACCACATGCTTCGGGGTGCACAATTTCTTGATTCATTGTACAACAGCATGCAGGAAAGCGACTTGGTGCAGCTAAAACAAAAACTAAAAACAGAAGCAATTCAAAAAATTGTCCATGCGCTTGATACCCTTACGCTGTTGCTTCACACAAAACCATCGGAGCGCTTTAAAGAACGCCTGCCCAACAATACGTATTTCATGAACATGAAACGCTACCAGGAGAAACAAGATGTTTTTTGGGACGACTTTAAAAAGGTCTTTCATGGAGATCTGAAAGAATACATTCGCTTTTTGAGTGAAAAGTACCCCTTCCTTTAATTGTCGGCAGGCCACTCGAATTGGTTAGACACTATGGAGATTAAGGAATTGTTAAGAATAGGCTCAAGGTTAAGAAAGCCTCTGTTTTCTGGCTACTTTTGAAGTAAAATTGAAAACGTATGGCAAACAAGCCTTATAAAGTGCTTGTCGTGGATGACGAAGAACCCATTCGGGAGCTTCTGAAATATAATCTTGAAAAAGACGGATATGATGTAAAAACTGCGAGTGACGGCTTTAAAGCTGTTGATATTGCTAAAAAATTTCAACCCGACCTGGTGTTGCTCGACATTATGATGCCCAAGATGGACGGTGTGGAAGCGTGCCGCCAGTTGCGCGAAATTCCTGAACTTCAAAAAACGTTTATTGTATTTCTCACAGCCCGTTCAGAAGAATACTCAGAGATAGCTGCCTTTGATGTAGGTGCAGACGATTATATTAATAAGCCTATCAAACCACGGGCGCTTATGAGCCGCATCAGCGCGTTATTCAGAAGAGATTTTAAAAAGGCGAGCCCCTCCAATATCATCACAACGGGTGATTTAACGATCGACAGAACGAGTTATACCATTAAGGTAAAAGATCGTGAGATCAACCTGCCGAAGAAAGAATTTGAATTGCTTTACTTTTTGGCGCAAAATCCAAACAAGGTTTACAGCCGTGAAGATTTATTGCACAACATCTGGGGTTCGGATGTATATGTGTTGGCGCGTACAGTAGATGTTCACATCCGCAAAGTGCGTGAGAAGATCGGAGAGGATTACATTACTACTGTAAAGGGTGTTGGCTATAAGTTCAGTTTAAATTGATTCGATAATTCGGTAATTTGTTAATTCGTTAATGAAAGCATTGGCTAATCATCAAATTTTCAAATCTTCAAATTGAATGGTGTACAGTTCCCGCGTATTGGCTCTCATCCTCGCCCTGTGCATCGCTATTATCACGTCTCTCTTTCTTTCTCTTGTTGAAAGTGTTGATACGACAGCGCTCATCGTGGCGGGCGTAATCAGCTTTTCAGTTTCGTATATCCTGGCTTATTTCGTTCTGGAGTTTTTGATTTTTCGTGAGATTAATAAAATCTACAAACTCATGGATAAACTCAGGAAGAAAGAACTGAACCGACTGGAAAAACAAAAGCCCGGTGTACTCAATCCGCTTGAAAAAATCAATGAAGAAATTTTCTCGTTTGCAGAGCTGAAACAAAAAGAAATTGACGAGCTGAAAAAACTGGAAGTATTCCGAAGGGAGTTCATCGCGGATGTATCGCACGAACTGAAGACACCCATTTTTGCCGCACAGGGATTTGTGCACACCCTGCTCGATGGGGCGATGGATGATAAAGCGGTACGTGGAAAATTTTTAAAGAAAGCAGCTAAAAGTCTGGATGGCCTGGATGCCCTGGTGCAAGACCTGGTAACACTGTCGCATATCGAGACCGGTCAGATCAAAATGCATTTCGAAACTTTTGATTTGTTTGAGCTGACTGAAGAAGTGTTTGAGCAGTTAGAAGACAAGGCCGAGAACCGCAACATCAAATTGCAGATTGAAGTTGATAAAAATAAAGTAATGGTGTTTGCCGACTGGCAGCGGATTTCACAGGTGATGACCAACCTGGTCTCCAATGCGATTAAACATTCCTATGAGAATGACGTTGTATCGGTTTATTTCGAAACCACAAAAAGAAATGTGACTGTACATGTGAAGGACTGCGGTGAAGGTATTTCGGCAGAGCATGTATCGCGCATCTTTGAACGTTTTTACCGCATTGACAAAAGCCGCAGCAGGGAAAAAGGGGGGACTGGTTTAGGACTTGCTATTGTGAAGCATATTCTCGAAAACCATAATACAAAAGCGGAAGTGGAAAGTACACCTGGTAAAGGTTCCGACTTTAGTTTTAAGTTGCCCAGGTCGAAGGCGTAGCGTAGGTAAAAACGAGTAGAGTATAGGCTGTTGAGTAGATTACGTACTTTTGCGCCTTTAACATCCCAGTGAAACATCCCAAACTCAAATTCGAAGAACTCATCCTCTGGGAAGACTCAGACTATTTTGTGTTGAACAAACCCCCGTTTGTTTCTACCCTGCAAGACCGTGCCGAGCCAACCAACTTGTTAGCGCTGGCAAGAAATTATTCGAGTGATGCTCAGGCGTGCCACCGGCTGGATAAAGACACGTCAGGTGCCATTGCCTTTGCCAAGAACCCCGAAGCATACCGCCATTTAAGTATGCAATTTGAACACAGGGAGGTTTCCAAGATATACCATGCTGTGGCAGATGGTATCCATAACTTTAAAGACCAACTGCTGGATGCACCCATCTTAAAAATGGATGACGGAATTGCTAAAATTAGTAAGAGAGAGGGGAAGGAAGCTCAAACCTATTTCACTTCCCTGAAGTCATTTCGGCTTCATACCCTTATCGAATGCAGGCCTATTACCGGACGTATGCACCAGATCAGGGTTCACTTAGCCTATTTAAAAGCCCCTATAACAGGAGATGAACAATATGGGGGGAAACCGTTTTTTCTTTCCAGCGTGAAAAGAGGGTTTAACCTGAAAAAGGAAACAGAAGAAAAACCCATTATGAACCGGATGGCCCTCCATGCCTACGCCCTGAAATTTCAACCCCTGACAGGGGAAAAGGTGGTTGTTACAGCACCTTATCCCAAAGATATGCTGGCTCTGCTCCGCCAGTTATCCGTTAATAGTTAATTGTTAATGGGCTAATTTTTAATGCGTTAATCCTTGATATTGGTTTTTTTTGACACCCGAATAACGAGTAACTATTAGGCATTAACTTTTCCAACACCTTTGGAATTACAGCCCCAGACAGTTACTTTTGTGTCCCTTTTCAAAAGAAAGGGTCAATTTCATCGATTTTAACTAAGAAAACGTGGATCATTTAAGTTACAAGACCGCTCATGCCAACAAGGCAACGGTTGAGAAAAACTGGGTAATTGTAGATGCTAAAGACCAGGTATTAGGCCGTATCGCCAGCCAGGTTGCGAAAATTATTCGCGGTAAGCATAAGACAAGCTACACCCCTAATGTAGACTGTGGCGATCATGTAATCGTGATCAATGCCGAAAAGATTAAGCTGACCGGTAAGAAGTGGACAGACCGTGTGCTTTTCACCCACTCTGGTTATCCGGGCGGACAGCGCGAGCACACCCCAGCAGGCATGCGCGAGAAGCACCCTGAAAGACTGGTCGAGTGGGCCGTGCGTGGCATGTTACCGAAGAACAGACTGGGTAATGAGTTGTACAGAAGCCTGCACGTGTACGTTGGTACTGAGCACCCTCACACAGCGCAACAACCAAAGGAACTAAAGTTTAAACTATAATTAATTAATGGAAATTTTCAACGCAACGGGTAGAAGGAAAACTTCAGTAGCCAGAGTTTACGTAACTCCGGGGAAAGGTGACATTCGAGTAAACGCCCGTGATCTCAAGGAATACTTCCTATCTGAGATTCACCAGACATTGGTTAAGCAGCCCCTTGTGGCGCTTAAAGCCGAGAACCAGTATGATGTAACAATTAACGTTGAAGGTGGCGGTATCAAAGGCCAGGCCGAAGCAGTACGCTTAGGCATTGCCCGCGCGCTTGTTCAATTCAATGGCGAAAACAAAGCTCCTTTGAGAAAAGAAGGCTTTGTAACACGTGACTCCCGTATGGTGGAACGTAAGAAGCCAGGAAGAAGAAAGGCGAGAAGAAGATTCCAGTTCTCTAAACGTTAATCCCAAACTCGAAAAAACATGGCTA
Source organism: Cyclobacteriaceae bacterium (assembly GCA_049306095.1). Taxonomy (GTDB): domain Bacteria; phylum Bacteroidota; class Bacteroidia; order Cytophagales; family Cyclobacteriaceae; genus UBA2336. Next base: position 7,767 of record JBAQPU010000016.1, on the reverse strand, counting down.
AAAAACTTACCTATCAAGATTTGCTGGATGCAGGTGTACACTTCGGTCACCTTACCCGCAAATGGAACCCGAAGATGGCCGAGTACATCTTCATGGAAAATAACGGTATTCACCTGATCGACCTGAACAAGACATTGACGTGTCTTGAGGAGGCATCGTTCGCAATGAAAAACATTGTGCGTTCTGGTCGTAAGATCATGTTCGTGGCAACAAAAAAACAGGCGAAAGACATCGTATCAGATGAGGCAAAACGCCTGAACATGCCGTATGTAACGGAGCGTTGGTTAGGTGGTATGCTCACCAACTTCGCCACCATCCGTAAGTCGTTGAAAAAACTTTCTCAGATCGAGAAGTTGCAGAAGGACGAAGCGTATGCTAATCTTCAGAAGAAAGAGCGTTTAACCCTTTCTCGTGAGAAGGCGAAACTGGAGAAACAATTAGGCGGTATCGTTGACCTGAACCGTCTTCCTGCAGCATTGTTTGTAATCGATGTGAAGCGTGAACACATTGCCGTAGCGGAAGCTCAAAAACTGAACATCCCGGTGTTTGCAATGGTCGATACCAACTCAGATCCTTCAGTGGTTGATTTCCCGATCCCTGCTAACGATGATGCTTTCAAGTCAATTTCATTGATCACCAAACACATTGGTGAGATAATTGAAGAAGCATTGGCGGAGCGTAAGAAAGACAAGGAAGAAGCTACGCAGAAGAAAGACGAGGAGGAAAAGAGAAAAGTAGACGAAGCGGTAGCTTAATCGAATACTAAACATAAGGGCATTAGGCATCGGGCAAAAGGCAACCACCTAATGCCCAATACCTGATGCCTTTTTCATTTTTAAAAAATACTATTATGTCAACAATTTCAGCAGCAGATGTAAACAAATTAAGGCAGATGACCGGTGCCGGTATGATGGACTGTAAAAAAGCCCTGACCGAAGCAGCAGGTGATTTTGAAAAAGCCATTGAGATATTAAGAAAGAAAGGTCAGAAAGTTTCTGCGTCCCGTTCCGATCGCGATGCAAAAGAAGGTTCTGTATTTGTAAAGACCAGCGATGATAAGAAGGAAGCGGTATTAATCGCGTTGAATTGCGAAACTGATTTCGTAGGGAAGAACGAAGAGTTTCAAAGTCTGGGTAAGTTAATTGCTGAAACAGCGTTTGCAAACAAACCTGCAACCAAAGAAGCTCTTCTTGCCATTAGCGTAGGGGGTCTATCGATCAACGACAAGATTGTTGAACTCGTTGGTAAAATCGGTGAGAAGATTGAGGTGAGCGAATACATTTACATGAAAGGTGAAGCCGTTGTTGCCTATATCCACGCGGGTGCGAAGTTGGGTGTATTGGTTTCATTGAAAGGTGTAAACGGAAAAGATGTGACCGATGCCGGTAAAGATGTAGGTATGCAAATCGCGGCCATGAATCCTGTGGCGGTTGACGAAACTTCAGTTGACAAGACGGTTATTGAAAAAGAACTGGAGATTGCGAAAGCTCAGATTTTAGCTGAAGGTAAGCCTGAAAACATGGTTGAGAAAATCGCTGCCGGTAAGCTGAACAAATTCTTCAAGGAAAGTACATTGTTACCGCAGGCTTTTGTGAAAGATAATTCTAAGACAGTGGCCCAATACCTTGACAGCGTGTCAAAAGGATTGACTGTTGCTGAGTTCAAGCGTGTGGCAATTGGATAATTAAATTTTTTACCGGACCTGTTCCGGTATTTTGTTAGAAAAGGAGCTGTGAGGCTCCTTTTTTATTAAATAAAATCGAGTACTTTAAACGATCCGTTTAAAATTGCCGAATCATTGCTTGTCAGCCATTTGCTAAGCAATGTTGCATACACACTCCTGAAATCAATTTGGTGAATGAGATCGCCATCGTCCAGTTTCGATAAATCAGGTGTTTCGTTGATAAATCCTTTCTGCTTCAGATTCTTGCCCATGATAAACAAGTTGTTCGCGGTACCATGATCGGTTCCATTGCTGGCATTCTGTGCTACGCGCCTTCCAAATTCCGAGAAGGTCATGATCATCACATCCTGAAATCGGTTGACTTTCTCCAGGTCTGAAATAAAAGCATAGACCGACTCCGCATACTGGGCCAGCAGGCGTTCATGAACGGGTTGTTGCCGTACATGAGTGTCAAATCCTGAAAGAGAAACATAGTACACTTTTGTTTCAATGCCTGAGGTAATCAATTCGGCCACCGTTTTCAATTGCCCCGCAAATTCATGGTTGGGATACGTCACGGAAGTTCGATACACTTTTGACTTATCGTAGATATAATCTGCTGAAGAAGTTGTTTCAGCCAGTGTTTTGTACAGGTAGTGTAGGGTAGGATCTGCTGATGCTTGCGGGATATTTTGGCTTACTTTCTGAAAAAACTGGTTGTGGAGTATATCGTACAATTTTTTTGGATTCTTAACTGCAAGTCCTTTAATGGATTCTCCCTTTAATGCAAGACTCAGAGTGTCATCAATTTCAATAGCCTGATGAGCCACGTTACAATCGTTGCAACTTGAATCAAGATACCGCCCGATCCAACCAGTATGTAGGTATTCAGTTGCATCGCTGGCCGTTTGCCAGATATCCATTGAGCGGAAATGCGAACGATCGGGGTTGGGGTAACCAACATTGTTAATCACTGCCAGATAGCCCTGGTCATAAAGTTCGTTCAGTTTTGTAAGTGCAGGATGAAATCCAAGCGTATCACTGGCTTTTAAAATTTTATCAGAAGCCAGTGCAAGCTGAGGTCTTAACTGATAATACAGATCATTTCCATATGGAACAACCGTGTTCAGCCCATCATTGCCACCCGAAAGCTGAATCACGACCAAAATTTTCTGCGCATTCGCCTGAATCCGGGTATTGCTTTCAAGGGCTTTAAGAAAGTTTGGCAACAACATAGTTCCGGCAGTTGCCAGTGCTGATTGTTTGAGGAATGTTCTTCTTGAAGTCATGTTAACTCAATTGATATTCAGGTAACGACATGTAACCGATAAAAGAATTCTTCAAAAACTCGGGTTCTGTTTTACCAGATTCCGCGAAAGCAGCAATTATTTTTCGGTTTTCGTCTGTAGTTGGTTGGACTAATAAAAAGTTTTCAACCTTCGCAAGAGTTTTTTCAGAATTCGATGGATGAAAAATTTTAGTAAGGGCCACCCAATCAACCGAGTAAGACATTTGCCCTGGCTTGGAGGCGCTGTTCGTTGCATCATTTGCATCGCCATCATCTTTTGCTTCAAAGTTGCTGGAGGCGTTTCGAAGCATCAGGGTTGGGAGCGACATTCTGAAAGTGAGACTGGAACTGTCGATCCATTCTCTTCCGTTTGGCCAACCGCCCACATTGGGTGGTTGAAGTAACACCTGTCCCAATGCTTTTTGAAGAAATATCATATTGAGCGGGTTGTTGAATGCGCCATTGGTGTGCACCTGCATTCCGGCAATTAGTTCTACCGGAGACTTGATTCGGTTCCCTTTATATTTTTCATCGTAAAACCAATCGCTTGAATAGATGGTTAGCATCAGCTTGCTGATATCGTATTCTGATTGATAAAAGGTACGGGTGAGTTCGTCCAGTAAAGGTTTTTCAATTTCGCTGCCAACAAAAAAATTGATGATTTTAGTGGTGATGAAGCAAGCGGTTTGTTTGTCTTCCAGGATCATGTTAATAATATCCTCGCCTGAAAAATTTCCGGTTTTGCCTCTGAATGTTTTCGATCCAAAATCGTGTTGCCGTTGCCGAAAAATAAACTCACCTGTTAACGGGTTAAAAGCCCATCCTGTAAAAGCGCGTGCTGCATTTTTAATGTCTTGTTCGGAGTAATTTCCTCTGCCCAGTGTAAACAACTCCATGACCTCCCGTGCAAAATTTTCATTCGGACTGTCCTTTTTGTTTTGCTGATTGTTCAGAAACTGAAGCATGCCGGGATCTTTCGAAACGGCCAACAGTAGATCACCAAATTTTCCAAGGGCATGTGTTCGAATGGTGTTGATTTGTTGTTGACCTAAGTACGCGTTACGTACCCTGCAGGCAAAGTGATCGTGCCAGAAAAAAGTCATTTTCTCGCGCAAGGCGGCATCCGGGTGAGTGAGTTGAGAGAACCAGGCGGTGTTCAGTTTAATTTGCGCCTCCTTATTCTTCTTCAGCAGTAGTTTTGCAGTCTCGGCATTTTGTTTTATTCCTTCGTAATCGCCATCCGGTTTTTCAATGACTTGTATTGGCTTATCGGTAACAGCGCTTTTGAGCAGGGCAGGTACACTCGGTTTTGATATTTCCTTCGTTGAAGGGGAGAGACCAAATGCAGCGCGGTTGTAAAGATGTTTTAGCTGGGTGGGTGTAACCATGGCGCTTAGACTAATAAACAAGTACAAAGTTTAACTTAAAGCGGCATCACGAAAAAAAATTATAGGAAAAATGCAACCCTATCATCTGGTTTTTCGTGATATTTGACCTGTGAGCTGACCAAGCTCTTTGATTTTAATGCCTATGAAGCTGATCATCTAACATTCAACGCTGATTCCTGTGACAGGGAATCTCGTTGAATTTCATTTGCTTCCGCAGCAAGTTGCCTCCGCAGAGGCTGTCTTTTTTGTTTCAGTATTCATTTAATTTATTCATAGGTATGTCTTTTTCTACAAAAGCAACTAAATTTTTACGTCTTTTTAAACAAGCAATCCTCGGTCAGGAACAGGAGTATACTTCCGGCAGTATCGATCGGGCTATCTTTCTATTATCCGTTCCAATGATTTTGGAAATGTCTATGGAGGGAGTGTTTGCTGTGGTGGATATGATCTACATCAGCCGCCTGCACGATAATGATGCCATTGCTACAGTTGGACTCACCGAATCCATGTTAACGCTCGTGTATTCGCTTGCTATGGGCCTTAGCATGGGCGCCACCGCCATGGTAGCGCGCAGGGTAGGTGAGAAAGATATCAAAGCGGCTGAAGTAGCCGCCATGCAATCGCTTTACATTGGCTTTGGCCTTTCGATACTGATAAGTATCGTTGGAATTTTCTTCTCAGCCGATTTGCTCAGGTTAATGGGAGGGAGCGAACAGCTGGTTGCCAACAATGTTGGGTACACCCGTTGGATGCTGATCGGCAATCTTCCGATCATGTTACTTTTTCTCATCAACGGTATTTTCAGAGGGGCAGGCGATGCTTCCATAGCGCTCCGTTCTCTTCTGGTATCGAATGGGATGAATATTTTGTTGGGGCCCATTTTCATTTTTGGATTCGGGCCTGTTCCTGCGTATGGAGTGGAGGGGGCAGCAATTGCCACCACCATTGGAAGAAGCTGTGGTGTGATTTACCAGGTCTATCACTTGTTGAAAGGTAAAGGAATCATCAAGTTGTATTTAGATGATTTGATTGTGAAATGGAATATCATTGGCACACTGGTTAAAGTTTCAGCCGGAGGTACTGGACAGTTCCTGATTGGCTCAGCCAGCTGGATTTTCCTGATGCGAATCATGTCTGATTTCGGAAGTGATGCACAAGCCGGCTATGTAATAGCAATACGCATTATTGTGTTTGCCATTCTTCCTGCCTGGGGCATGGCCAATGCTGCGGCAACGTTGGTGGGCCAAAACCTGGGAGCCGGTCAGCCCGATCGTGCGGAGAAATCGGTGTGGAGAGCATCGTTTTTTAATATGTTGTTCATGGGCCTGGTTACGGTGCTATCATTTACCTTGGCAGAGCCGTTGCTTGGCTTCTTTACCGATGAGCAGCAAACATTGCAGAATGGTGTGCGGTGTTTGCAAATTGTTTCGTTAGGGTATATTTTTTATTCATACGGAATGGTGGTGAGTCAATCGTTTAACGGAGCAGGAGATACCCGCACACCAATTTATATTAGTCTGGTTGGCTTTTGGGTGTTTCAAATACCGCTGGCCTATTTTTTAGCGAACACATTAAAAACCGGCCCGGTAGGATTGTATTGGGCAATTGCCATTGCTGAATCCTTAATGGCCGTTGCTTCCATTCTGATTTTCCGGCAAGGTAGGTGGAAGTCAGTTAAGATTTAATATCATTAAACGAATGAAGCCGTTCAACCGGTCAATGTTTCCACATCGGTTTAACGGCTTCTTTCTTTACGGTTATGATACAATCGAACAATCTCATAAATTTTGATCTTTATTTACATATATTTTGTTTTGGATCTAGCTCATATTTCAAATTGATTAAGCCACTATGTTTAAATCCATTAATCCTTACGATCAGTCTGTAATTGAAGAATTTCCCACCATTGATAGCGCGACTCTTCAAAAGAAATTAGACTTATCAGCCAAAGCGTTTCAACACTGGAGAAAGGAAAGTTTTGCCAGTCGCGCTGAGCGATTTAATAAGCTTGCTCAACTCCTGCGGCAAAACAGAGATACGTATGCGCAGATGATTTCTGTGGAGATGGGCAAGGTCTTTCATGAAGCGCAGCCGGAAATTGACCGGTGCGCCAACACGTGTGAGTTCTATGCAATCCATGCTGAAAAATTTTTACAAGACCAGGAAATCATAACCGATGCACGGAAAAGTATGGTGGCCTTGCAACCGGTTGGTGCAGTGTTGGCCATTATGCCCTGGAATTTTCCTTTTTGGCAGGTGCTTCGGTTTGCCATCCCCACCATCATGGCAGGAAATGTAGCACTGTTGAAGCATGCGCCAAATGTTTGCCGGGCAGCGTTGACTATCGTGTCGCTGTTTCGTGAGGCTGGTTTTCCGGAGGGTGTGTTTCAAACGTTATTGGTAAAAGTTGATACCGTTGAGAAAATTATTCAGTCAGATGTTGTTCAGGCCGTTACCCTTACCGGAAGCGAGTATGCGGGTTCGCAAGTAGCCTCAATTGCCGGTCGCAATATCAAAAAATCGGTTCTTGAATTGGGTGGCAGCGATCCGTTCATTGTTTTGCCCGATGCCGATGTGACGGCCGCTGTTGCTACTGCCACACGTTCGCGTATGCAAAATGCGGGACAAAGCTGTATATGCGCCAAGCGTTTCATTGTGGTAGAGCAGGTAAAAGGAAAATTTATTGACACATTCAAACAAAACGTTATGGCGTTGCGACAAGGCAATCCGTTGGAATCCAGCATAACCACCGGCCCGATGGCAAGGCTTGACCTGGCAGAGAAGTTAGAAAAGCAGATGCGTGATTCAATGAAAGCGGGAGCCATCCTTTTAGCCGGAGGCGAACGAACTGGTTGCAATTTTACACCAGCCTTGCTGGACAATGTACTTCCCGGCATGCCGGCTTTCGACCAGGAAACCTTCGGGCCGCTGGCGTGCATCACAACAGTTAAAACAGAAGTTGAAGCGATTGCTTATGCGAACAATACCCGCTACGGCTTGGGTGCCTCTATTTGGAGCCGCGATGTAGAGAAGGCAACAAGGCTTGCACGTGAAATTAATTCGGGTTCTGTTTTTATTAACGCATTGGTGAAATCCGATATGCGATTGCCTTTTGGTGGAGTTAAGAAATCGGGTTATGGCCGCGAGTTATCTGAATTGGGAATAAAGGAGTTTATGAACGCCAAAACAATTGTAACGGGGTAGGCAGAGGATCAGAAACGAACGTTAGAATTCGTGCTCGACCAGGAAACACCGGATTCAGCCTGGATTTTGAGCGTTCCTAGTTTTTTTCTTCTCGCTTTTTGGTAATGGTGCCAAAAATGGTTGGTGACATTTAATTGGAAATTTCATTTATTCCGTACCTAAATCTGAAGAGGAAGCAAGCTCTGCTGGAGAGCAACTTGCCAGCAATAAGATTTACCGACTGG
>JBAQPU010000015.1:0-24772 GCA_049306095.1 Cyclobacteriaceae bacterium | reverse complement strand
GAACAACAACAGGAAAAACATGATGTCATTCAGCGATGAGGTTGCAACCTCGGCATGAAACGATTTGGTTCTTTTAAGTTTCAATTTTTACCAGGGTTTGTGATGGCATGTAAAAAATCAAATACATCCTTTTGGATTTGCAAGGTGAACCGGTGGATCTTCAAGTGCAATAAATGATAAGCCGAGTAGGCGAGAACTCCTACCACAAGGCCCGATCCGCTGGTAATCATCTTTTCATACAATCCGCCTGCAATAATTCCAATACTGATATTGTCGGATAGCGAGATATTGTAGAAAATCTGAATAATACCGGATATGGTGCCGATGAATCCCAACATCGGAGCTACCCCTGCTATAATTCCCAGGTAACCGGTATGGTTTTCCATCTCGGCAATCTGAATGTTGGTGGAAGATTCGAGTGTAGATTCAATGTCACGCGTAGGTTTACCTATACTGTTCAAGCCACTTAAAATAATAACACCTGTAGAGGATGGTTCCATCTTAGCAAAAGATTTAGCACTGGCAATATCGCCCGATTGCAGAGCCGATTTAATATTGGTCATAAACTCGCGCTTATGCTTAGTAGCTTTGGATAGAAAGAGGTAGCGTTCAATAAAAACATACAGTGCCGCAAGCGACAGCAAAAAAATAGGTATCATAATAACACCACCCTTTGAAAGCAATTCAAACCAGGTGAGGGAATCAGGTGCTTCGGTTATCTGTAGAAGGTTATTCATTGGCTAAATTTATTCATTAAAATAGAAAAGTCAGGCGTGGTATCAAAACCCTGCCTGACTTTAACGATTGATTCTGAAATTTGTGATAACGTATCGATTTATTTAGGAGCCTTTAAAGCTTTCAAAAAATCCAACGCCTGCTGATCAGTTGGATTGAGTGTCAGCACCTTTTCCATATATGCTTTAGCCTGATCCAGGTTATCACGTTGTGAAAAGTAGAATCCCATGTATTTGTACGCCTCAATCACATAACTTTTGTTACCATTGTTCTCCAGGTTGGTGGAAGCGATCTCAATGACTTTGTCATAGGCAGTTTTTGCCAACTCCAATTTAGCATCAGGGTCAAGAGCAGCTTTTGTCCTTCCCAACCATAAATAACTCACACTAATGGTAGATTGCTTCTCAACAAATTTTGTAAAAATTGTATCAGCCTGAGCATATTGTTCGAGGTTATAGTATGATTGTCCGAGTCTGTAATAGTCTCCTGACAATGGGCTTTCTCTTAGTTTGAACAATACTTTATAAGCTTCAATTGTTTCGTTGTATTTTCTAAGCTTGAATAATGTTTCAGCAACCAACTCTGCAATTTCGGGTTGTTCCGGGGTAAGTGTAAGGCTCTTTTTGTAATTAACCACTGCCAAGGAATCATTTTTCATCTTCTGTAATAACTTACCAAAGTAATTGTAATCACTTGCTTCAACCTTATCAGCATTTACAGAGAAATACTTTTCAAACATTTTCTGAGCACCCGGTAAGTCTCCGGCCTCCACCAGTGAGTACGCATAATATTTTAATGTAGTAGGGGTGGCATTGGGTTTATCGGCCAATGTTTTAAAGATCGAATTGGCTTTGGCATAATCCTTAGCCATGAACAAGAAGAACGCATACCGTAATTGATCCTGATCCGTTGGATTCTCTTTCAGCTTCAGATAGGATTCATACATCTTGGCAGCCTTTTCACCTTCCTTCATGGAATAATACGATTCGCCAAGTTCTTTATAGGCAAGTGTATACTCAGGATCGACATTGATTGCCTTCTTAAAATTTTCTTCTGCTAATGGAAAATTTTGTGAGCGCTGATACACCAAGGCAATGTTATACCATGGCTTTCCGTTAGAAGGATCCAATCGTGCTGCATTCTCGCAATTGGTAATGGATGGCCCGCCTTTATTTTGCAATAAGTCGGCTTCACCCATCAGCATAAAGGTTTTAGGATCGGTTGGGTTTAAAGCTTTGGCTTTTTCTAGATACTTCAATGCACCCTCCGCATACTTTACATCTACCAGGCTGGCTTCCGCAACGGCTTGTAATACTTTGGCATCTTTCGATTTGCTCATGGACAGCGCCTTATCAAAAAAAGGCTTAGCTTCATTGGCTTTTCCCTCTGCCATACGGATGGCGCCCAACCCTACGTGATTGATCGCCTTTTCAGGGTTAGCAGCTATACCTTTTTCAAATGTCTTGAGCGCTTGGCCTTTGTCGCCTGTTTTCAAATAAATGTATCCGAGATAGTAATACAATTCATTGTTTTCAGGGTATGACTTAATCGCCTGATTCATTGTTTCAATTGCCTTACTTGGCTGACTGATATCCAGGTAACGGATAGCCTTCTTTACCTCAGCATCCTGGGCACTAACCGGTAGTGTAAGGGTTAAAGCACAAAACAGAAACAGGGCCTTTTTCATCAATTCAAATTTTGTTTTCATTTCTCTCAAATTAAAAACCTCAAATGTAGCGTAATTCTTGCGTTTTATCAGTGGAATTACGCTTTTATCCATAAAAGCAAATAACAGACCAATCGTGGTCTGTGTAATTTCAGCGAATATACGTACTGCAGATTTTTTATCAGCTAATTTTGATCGTAGGTAATTTCAACAATACGAACGGGCATTGTAGCAGGCACCAGTCCGGCTTTTAGCACAACACGTTGCCCTTTATCGCTTGCTACAAATGTTAAAAATCCACTGCCTAGACCCGAACGGGCTTCACGGGAAATAACAACCACTTCACGGGTAAGCGGGTATAGTTTCTGGGCAATGTATGCCTGGTACGGTTGATGATAGTCCTCCTTCAATGAAATCCCTGCCACCCGAACAGATTTCAAGAAATGGTTGGCCGTAGAGTCTTCTGCATCACTTACCCATGCCACGCCAATTAAGCCGATTGCATTCTTCTTTTTCGATACATAATCGATAACCGCTTCATTGCTTTCTACCGCGAAAAAATTGGAGGGTATCGTTGTTACATTCTTTAGCGTGTCGCGTAGATATCGGAGTATTCCGGAGTTTGGGTGATCAAACACAATCTCAATTCCAGCTGTGCCTGATGACGGGTTAATTTGGTCCCACTTGGATATTTTGCCCTCAAAAATTTCATGAACCTGATTCCAGCTAAAAAGGGTATCGCGATTGTCGTTATGGAGGATCAGGGCAATACCATCTTTGGCAACCGTCATTTGTCTTCCTTGAATTTTAACTTTATCCAATTCTGCTTGTTCATCTGGTGTTAACTTTCGGGTTACAACCGCCAGTCGAACACTATCTTTCAGCATCAACTGAATTGCATCTGATTCGGACGTATAGATCGCTTCAATGTGGGCATCCTTATAAATTCCCTGAAAGGCATCAACTTCAGCAGCCAGTAACGGCTTAAGTGATTCGTCCACCGCAATTTTAATAGATCCGGAGGTAGTGGTGTCAAGTAATTTTTCGCTTTTATCACGATCACGGCACCCACCCAACACTAAGGCCGTTGCAACGGCCAGACAACACAACAATCTCATGGTTTATTGACAAATGTTTTTTGATAAGCACGGTAACACCTGTAGACACCGTAAAGAATCATAATTCCTCCCAATATAAGAGCATACGAAGGGGAGAGGTTGGGGAAGTTATCGGAACGCAACAAGATCAAAGCTCCCAACGCCACATAACCTAACGGCATGACTGCTCCAAAATATTTTAAAAATGTTTCGAAAGCGGTCATGCCGTATGGATGGTGAATGCTTTTCTTATTCTAACGCAAACTTAATTGGCAACACGAACTTTACCCGAACAGGACGTCCGCTCTGTTTACCAGGTCTCCACTTGGGCATCATTTGAACAACGCGCAAAGCCTCTTTATCGCAATCGGCACTAATACCCTTGATCACACCAGCTTCACTGATTTTACCATCGGCATCTACCACGAATCCAACAAACACCGATCCTTCGATATTCATCCTTCTGGCCGATGCAGGATACTTCATGTTTTTGCGTATGAACTTATACATAGCCTCGAGGCCACCTTCAAATTCGGGTGGTTGTTCTACTACTAAAAATACTTTGTTCACATCTTCAACTTCTTTTACTTCTTCTACAGGCTCTTCGAAAATTACCTCACCTGTGCCTTCCACCGCTACTGATCCTGTTTCGTTTTGCTTGATCTCCTCAATAGTTGGCATTTCTTCCTCTTCCACCACTTCCTTCTCCGTTACTTTTGGCGGAAGGAATTTAATAATGGTTTTTACCGGAGGCGGAATGCGGATATCAGGTGGCGGAGGTTGGTTCGGAGTAATCGGTGGCGGCTGATCAAGACTTACAACGGTGGTATTCTTAATAACCACTTCTTCCTTTTCACCTAACGATCCGAAAAATTCTTTAATAGCCGGGAACGCCAATACGAAAATCAAAATCAGAAACGTAATCAGCGTTGCAATAATAACAGACTTTGAATACGACTTTCGATTATAATATGCTCCGTACTCTTTATTCCGGTGCGCAAATACTATATCTTCCCACGATTGCTCTGTGGTTGTAACTGCTGTTTTCATAGCTGTGATTCTTTAACCATTTGAACATCCGTATCTGTAATATCAACCAACGCAAAACGCTGCATCGCACTAATATTCATTTCATCCATAATATCCACCATGTTTTTGTATTTCGATTCATCCATGGCTTTAATCAATACCACGAGTTTGGGGAGTTCAGCTTTTTTGGCAAGCAATACTTTTCTGATGCCGGTTGCCGAAAAATTGGAAACCTTTACTTCAGGGTTTGTAATACCCATATACCAATAAACTTTATCATCTTCTCCTAACACCAGGGTTAATACATTCTTTTCATTAATCTCGGGCATTTCATCACCAGGCTTCGGTTTTTCCGGCATGGTAATTTCCATGGTCTGAGGTTTATTCAATGTTGTGGTCATTACAAAGAAGGTCAGCAGCAAAAACGCCAAATCAACCATTGGAGTCATGTCAATTCTGGTCGAGCTTTTCTTGGCTCTTACCTTGCCACCTTTTTTCTTACCACCACCACCGCCACCGCCTAATTCTGCCATAATCCTTTTCTTTTACGGTTTAACTATTTTTCTATTATGATGCTTAAATAGGACCTTTTTCCATATTGGTGATCAGATTAAATCTGTTCACTTTTCTGTCAATCATGGTATCGATCACCTTCTTTACTACCGGGTAGTTCACATCCCTGTCGCCTTTAATGGCAATCCTTAATTTCGGGTTTGAAAGACGAGCCTCTAACACCCATGAGGCAAGTTCATTTTGAGCCGAATCGCAAGGAATACCGGGTTGGGGAATTTCCTTACGCTGTTCAGGATTTAATGCGAGAAACTGTTTCAAACTTCCAATAGGTACCCCAATACTTGACATGATGGCAAATGTTCGGATTTCTTTTTCGTCAAAAGCGATTCCGTACTGCGTACCAATGCGTTCAAGAAGCTTAGCGCGGGTATGCTGACCATCAACATTGAAGAATACCTTACCATCTTTACCGATGGTAATTGTCATTACATTGGTTTCAGGCAATTTAATCTCCGAAACTGAAGATGGAGTATCCACACTAACAGGTTCATCGGGAATAGCCGTTGCCGTTAGCATAAAGAAAGTAACAAGAAGGAAGGCCAAATCCACCATTGGCGTCATGTCTATTGGGGGGGCGCTTCTAAAACCAGCCATAATTCAGTTCTTTAAATAATTAATTACTTTTTAGCGCTCGCACTGAAATTCTGAATGATGCTAAAGCTAGTTTCATCAATAGCATGAGTCAATGAGTCAATGGCGCTTGTAAAGTAGTTATACAAAATAATTGCAATCGCTGATGTACCAATACCCAACGCTGTGTTAATCAAGGCTTCAGAAATACCATTGGCAAGACCAACTGAGTCAGGAGCCCCCGCAGTTGCCAGCGCGGCAAAGGCTTTGATCATACCCATAACAGTACCTAACAAACCCAATAGCGTTGCGATGGACACCAGGGTTGCCAGAATTACCAGGTTACGTTCTAACATGGGCATCTCAAGCTGAGTAGTTTCCTCAATATCCTTTTGAACCAAAATAACCTTCTTGTCAGGTTCAATGGTGTGGTTGTTTTGAAGCTCATTGTATTTAACAAGGCCGGCTTTCACCACATTGGCGACAGATCCTTTTTGTTTGTCACACTCTGCAATGGCCTGTGCGATATTGTTGCTCGGAAGTAAGTGTACAATCCTTTGAACAAATTTTCTAACGCTTCCTTTTCCTTTTGCACGGGTAATGGTAATGAAACGCTCAATACCAAATGTAATCGTCATCATTAGCATCGAAATCAAAATGGGCACGATATACCCGCCCTTGTAAACAATACCAAAATAGTTGCCTTGAAGAGGATGATTGTCAGGGTTGTTTCCCTGGAAATTGGAGGGATCGCCTAAAACATAGACATAGAACAAAATAGCGATTACAATTTCTAACGGAATCACGACAGCAGCGAAAACTGACTTCAGGCTATCCGACAACGAATTTGAAGTTTTCATAGTTAGATTTAGGTGTTAAAGTTTGTGTTTTTAGTTAGTTATAGTAGCTGATAAGAACATTAACCTTACCAGCAGGGCGCTAAACTAATGGGTTTGAGTTTGTATAACAAAATTTAATCTCGAAAGTGAAAAAAAATAATGTCATAAAACTCTTCAGATTAACACATTTAATCCCCAACATTTGGGTATTCCTGTTCCCTACAAAACTTTATTCTACACCAAATTTGTTAGTACAATTCGTATCGTCAGAATAAGACACGAAAAACCTTAAGAAAATTTTGTTGTATTACAGGTCATACTACATTAAACCTATAAGATGCTAATATTGAGAACATTAAAGCCTCTCACTTCTTTGTTTTCTCCAAAGCATATAAACCGGTACGGCCGTAATGATAATCAGAGCCGGAACGATTAAATCCAGGCTGTTTGTAATAGCCGGAAACAACTTTCCCAGGTAATAGCCGGCCAAACCCATTGAACCAATCCAAATGGTGGCACCTGTAATATTTAGGATAAAAAATTTAGAAGCATCAATCCTGATCAGGCCCGCTACGATTGGGGTAAATGTCCGAACGATCGGTAGGAAGCGTCCAAAAACGAATGCCAACATACCATGTTTGGCATAGAAATCACGTGCAATATCAATGAATTTTCTCCGATAGAAGAAATTTTCAGGCCTTGTTTTTAAATAGCTTTCCGCCCATCGGCCAGTATAGTAACCTACGGTCGATCCTGCCACCGCAGCAACAACCAACAATAACAATAACACGAAAATCGGCATATCAATGAACTTACTGTTCGCCAGGAGGCCCGCAGTAAACACCAGAGAATCACCCGGAAGGAAAAATCCAAAGAACACACCGGTTTCAATAAAAATAATCAACAATAAAACCGTCAGGCCACCCCACTGTATTAAGGCCTCCGGGTTAAATACATCGATGAATATTAGAATTTCTTCCAGCATGGGGTTAAGATCGAATCTCCAAAATGCAATGATTTACGCGATCTAAAAAATGAATAAGTAATTATTATCGCCTGACATCTGAGAATCAAAGTAGTAGTCAGGTGCCCATGGTAGTAGTTACCTGCACTTTATAAAGAAATAGTCAATGGTTTTTTCATTGCCTGAAATTCGGGCTTTCAGGTTTAGCCATCCAGTTGATTGGAAATCATTTTAGGAAAATCGTGTTGCGGGTTTTCACATGTAAAATCCTGATTCCGTTATCGCTACAAATTTGAAATACACCGGATACTTATTTTCCGGTATCTCTGCAACACAATAGTAAGGAGCCGTCAACCATAAGAATGGAGTTTCGCTCAATAAATACAGTGTCGCTCTCGCGTAAAGTAACTATTTCACCCCTTCAAATCGGGGTGAAATAATTCAAGGATTACTAGTTAGCCTTTTTTGGCTCTTTTTTCTGCACGCTTTTCTTTCAGTGTTTTCTGAGGTGCCTTTTTAGTTTCCTTTCTTTTGTCCTGACCTTTTGCCATAACTCAAAATTTAGATTTATTTAAAGTAACTAAAAAACATTCACTTGGTAAAGTGGCCGTTAAAAATGAATCCACTTCGTTCAGCATGACCCCAATGAAAAAGAAAACTACCTGGCTGATTTTTTTGGCTTTGCTCAACCTGATTGTGATCGCAACCATGCAATCCTTCGGCTCATCATTAGAACCGTATAGCATTATTGCATTTGAATTTGCGGGTTCGGTAGAGAAGTCGAATCAAATTGTATCTACCTGGAGCAGAAATGGTGTCTTGGATTCCGTATACTTTTTGATTGGGTTTGATTACCTCTTTATGGTTACCTACTCAGCCTTTCTTTGGCTGGCCTGTGCGATGTTGGCGCCAGTATTCACGGGTACGTTATCAAAAGTATTCCTTGGATTATCATTCATTCAACCAATTGCTGCCTTGTTCGATGCAATCGAAAATCTGGCACTCTATAAAATAATCGCAGGTTCTGGCGATCACCTATGGCCATTCCTCGCTGTACTTTGCGCTATGCCTAAATTCGCAATGGTTGCATCCGCTGTTATGGCTTGTTTCCTGGGAGCGGGATATCTGGTTGTTAAGCCTAAATAAAGTGATATAAAAAAATAATTGTAGCTGTAAAGGCAGGCTTAGGGTTATCTTTAATTTCCAACGTCACATTCATTTCTGTTTTTGAAATTCCCCGCAAGTTGGTAATCGCTTTCAATACCACCCGAAGTCTAACTTCCTGATTAACCAATACCGCCTGATTAAATTTCAAATTCTCAATGCCATAGTTTACCAGCATTTTAAAATTATTTACCTCTGCGATTTGCTCCCACAAATAGGGGACCAGCGATAAGGTTAAGTAACCGTGAGCAATGGTAGTTTTGAATTGACTTTCAGTTGCTGCACGCTTCGGATCGATGTGAATCCATTGGTGATCCAAAGTGGCATCGGCAAAAAGGTTAATTTGATCCTGGGTAACTTTCAGGTACTCAGAAACTCCCAGTTCTTGCCCTATATACTTTTCAAACTCAGCATGGCTATTGATAACGAGCTTTTTCATAATAAGAATCTTGTTTAAAAATAGAGATTTTTGGGTTGATCCAGAATGGAACGCCAATTCTTTACAAAATTTCCTGAATGACAAAGCTTTTGTCACGGAATGCAGGGGCATCAGACACTTTACAACCCAGCAACTTTTGTGCAAGTGGAGAAGCAGGGGAGATGATATAAAAAGTCCTACCATTTAGTTCTATTCTTCCTGCCGCCACAGCAAGGTAGTAGTTACCCTGATTTGTTATAACCAAACTGCCCACCTGTGCGGTAGACGTAATCGTATCTGGAGAAAGTCGCTCGAGTACGTCTTTGGACTTCAGTACCTCCGCGAGTTGTGCACTGTTCTTTTCAATTTCCAATTGTGCCATAGCCCTTCCTGTCTCATATTTATCGCCCATGCTGCTCTTTGTTTCTGCATTTGCAGAAAGTTGGGCGCTACGGATAATTTCCAGTAGCAAAATGATTTTTTCTGTTACGCTGGAAAGACACAAAGCGTAAAGTTGATGCTTAACCGAATTCAATGCCTTTTCTTTTTACCAGCATATTTTACACCAGCCATAATCTCTACATCGAGGTTATTCTCAGCGGGAACCAGCGGGCATGAATAACCATCACTGTAGGCACAATATGGATTATACGCTTTGTTAAAATCTAAAATAAGAGCATTACCTGCGTCAGGAATGGATAATGCTATATACCGGCCTGCCCCATACGTAAGGGTTCCATTTGTTAAGTCGGTAAATGGAAAAAACAGATAGCTTTTATACTTGGGTACACTCATGAGCATTTTCGATTGATAAACCGGCACTTGAAATTTTTTCCCAAGTAATTCAAAGGTGATGGTCCCATAAATACGGTAATCCTTCATGTCAGCCGAAGAAGTCGGCATTTGAAAAAAAGCGGATGAAGGTATCACCTCAAGGATTGCCATAACCCGGTAACGCAGGTCAACAGGAAAAAAAGTATGTTGTTTAAAACGCTTCAGGTCTTTGCCTTTGAGAGGAGAAGTCTTTGGGTTTTTGTATTCTTCATTCAATTCGTTTTGGAATGTTGAAATATCCATCCTGGCAGAGTCGGTTTGCCCGTAGGCCGGAGTGCTGCAAGTGAGCGTTAGAAGAAACAGGAAACGAACCATGCCATCTGTATTTTGAGGCCTCCAATGTAAGTTTTTTTGACTATCAGCTATATTCAAAAGCTCCAAAAATGAAGATTTTCGCTATCTTTGCGGATTCTGGTTGCCGTCCAGGTGCTTTAAGTTGAAATCAGAGGCTCCTTTATCCTCTTTTCGCCCACTTTTGAGCATGACTAACGGCAGATGATATTGAACTTATTTCGAAAAAACTCGTTTTGATAGCCGATGAGACAATTAAAAATCACGAAACAAATTACGAACCGGGAGAGCCAATCCCTGGACAAGTATCTGCAGGAAATCGGAAAGGTAGATTTGATTACCTCCGATATGGAAGTGGAGTTGGCCAAACGCATTCGGGAAGGCGATCAGATTGCGCTTGAAAAATTAACCAAAGCGAATCTTCGCTTTGTGGTGTCGGTTGCAAAACAATACCAGAACAATGGACTTACACTGGGCGACCTGATTAATGAAGGAAACCTGGGGCTGATCAAAGCGGCCAAACGTTTTGATGAGACACGTGGATTTAAGTTTATTTCGTATGCCGTTTGGTGGATTCGCCAGTCGATTATGCAGGCATTAGCCGAACAGTCACGCATTGTTCGTTTGCCGTTAAACCGTGTTGGTTCCCTGAATAAGATATCTAAAACCTTCTCAGATCTTGAGCAAAAGTTTCAACGCGAACCTTCCCCTGAAGAATTAGCGGAAGTGCTGGATATTTCAGTAGAAGAAATTGCCGATAACTTAAAAGTAAGCGGCCGCCATGTATCAATGGATGCACCTTTTGCAAACGGAGAAGAAAATAGTTTGCTGGATGTGCTCAGCGATGAGAGTGAAGAAACCCCTGACTCAGGGTTGATTCAGGATTCGTTGCGCAGGGAAGTTCAGCGGGCACTGGCTACTTTAACACAGCGGGAAGCCGATGTGATGTCATACTATTTCGGATTAAATGGAAGTCAGGCGTTAACCCTAGAGGAAATCGGTGAGAAGTTTGGATTGACCCGCGAGCGTGTTCGTCAGATTAAAGAGAAAGCAACCCGCAGGCTGAGCCACAGTTCAAGAAGCAAAGCATTGAAAGCTTATCTGGGATAATTTCAAAATCGTCCAAACAACAATAAAGAGGATGGTGTGAGCCATCCTTTTTTGTTTCAATCATTACCAAACTTAGGTGAAGAAAAATAGAAACCGCCCCGATAATACCGAGGCGGTTTCAAACCCCTTATCCCTAACCTGCTTGAATTAAGCTACTTCTATAACGCTATCAACAAACAAACTGTTGCTGTATTCAGTACCGTTGAAAGGAGCTACCGGCAATCCAACGAACATATTTATAAAAATTGACTGCGCTCTAAAACTTAAGGCTTCCGAAGTGAAATGTCATTTAGGAATTCGGAAATGATCAGGTTATTCAAAACTCAGAGATAGAGCAAACTAAAAAATCAGTTGTTGATAGGTAACTATCAGAAAATAAGATAATTGTAATATTACACCAGATATAGATCAGAATAAATTGATTGGGATAAACTTTCTAGTTGAAATCTTCCGTCAACAGCGATGGTTAGCGACATCGATTGCAATGAAATATTCAACTATTTGGTGCAAAAATATGTTGGAAAGCGATACTTTAGCACTGCATTTTTATGGAAGAAATAAATCCTCTTAATCAATATATCCCTATCGGTTTGATGTTTATAGTGGCAGTGGGTTTTGTTGCTACTACTATGCTGGCAACACACCTGTTAGGCCCTAAGCGAAAAACACAAATCAAGCTTCAGGCTTTTGAATCCGGCATCCCATCCATTGGAAATGCCCGTATCCCGTTCAATATCAAATACTTCCTGATTGCAATTATGTTTGTCTTGTTTGATGTGGAAGTAATCTTTATGTATCCGTGGGCAGTGAATTTTGAGGAGTTGGGCATGACCGGCTTTATTGAGATGATTTTGTTTATTTCAACCCTGTTGATCGGATATTATTACATAAAAAAGAAAGGTGCTTTAACCTGGGAAGACTAACATTATAATAAATGAGTATGGAGGCTACAACGGCAAGTGGTATAAAACTGGGAACAAAACCCGAAGGAGTAGAGGGTCCCGGCTTTTTTGCTACAAGCCTTGAGAAGGTTGTGGGTTTGGCAAGAAAAAATTCTATCTGGCCATTGCCATTTGCAACTTCCTGCTGCGGAATTGAATTTATGGCCACCATGGGGGCACATTACGACCTGGCACGTTTCGGTTCCGAACGATTAAGTTTTTCACCCCGGCAGGCCGACCTATTAATGGTGATGGGAACTATCGCAAAAAAAATGGGACCTGTATTGCGACATGTGTATGAGCAAATGGCAGAACCACGTTGGGTGCTGTCGGTAGGAGCGTGCGCCTCGAGCGGTGGGATTTTTGACACTTACAGCGTTTTGCAGGGCATCGACAGAATAATACCGGTAGATGTTTATGTACCGGGATGCCCCCCACGGCCCGAACAAATTATTGATGGCGTGATGAAAATTCAGAAGTTAGTAGAAACTGAATCACTCAGAAGAAGGGATTCGGACGAGTACAAAGCTTTATTGAATAAATACGGAATAGAATAACATGGAACCGGAAGATCAGGAAAAAATCATTGAAACCATTCAGGCAAAATTTGAAGGAGAAATTCTTCAAACTGAAATGCTGTATGATTTTCTGACCATCACGCTTAAGCAAGAAAAAATTATCGAGATCATCACGCATCTCTATCATCATACCGATACAAAATTCCAGTACCTGACAACCCTGTTTGCAGTTCACTATTCCGACCAAAACCAGATCGCAATGGTGTACCAATTGCATAACCTGGTTACAAACCTTCGTATCCGGTTAAAAATCTATTTGCCTATCGAGAATCCAACAGTGCCAACCCTTACCGGTTTGTTTGCCGCTGCCAACTGGATGGAGCGTGAAGCGTACGATTTTTTTGGTGTGATTTTCGAAGGCCATCCGAATCTGAAGCGAATTTTAAATGTGGAAGACATGCTCATCTTCCCGTTACGCAAAGAATATCCGCTGGAAGATCAGGTGCGTGAAGATAAAAATGATTTGATGTTTGGACGATAAGAGATGGAAGTAAAAGAACCCGCCACCGACCAATTTTACCAGCCGAGCGAGAAGCAGTATACCTATCTGAACCTCGGGCCTACGCACCCTGCTACACATGGTATTTTCCAAAACGTGTTGAAGATGGATGGTGAAATGATCGTAGAGGCAACACCTACTATTGGCTACATTCATCGTGCATTTGAAAAACTTGCCGAAAGGAGACCCTTTTACCAAATAACTCCAATTACCGATCGCATGAACTATTGCTCGGCACCCATTAACAATTTTGGGTGGCACATGACAGTAGAAAAATTACTGGGTGTTGAAATACCCAAACGCGTTCAGTACATGCGCGTCATCATCATGGAACTTGCCCGGATTACCGACCACCTGGTTTGCAATGCCGTTATCGGAGTGGACACGGGCGCGTTAACCGGGTTCGTTTACATGTTTCAACAGCGCGAATTGGTTTACGAAATCTATGAAGAGATTTGCGGTGCCCGGTTAACATCAAACATAGGGCGCATTGGTGGTTTCGAGCGTGAATGGACGCCCAAAACCTGGGAAAAAATTCATCGCTTCTTACAAGAGTTTCCGGTGGTATTGAAAGAATTTGAGGATCTGTTGAAACGGAACAGGATTTTCATGGACAGAACCATTGGCTGCGGTGGAATTTCTGCCGAGCGTGCCCTGAACTATAGTTTTTCGGGTGTGAACCTCCGGGCAGCCGGAGTGGACTATGATGTACGCGTGGCAAAGCCCTATTCTTCATACGAAGATTTTGATTTCATCATTCCGATTGGAAAGAGTGGCGATGTGTATGATCGGTTCATGGTTCGCCAGGAAGAAATGTGGCAGAGCCTCAGCATCATACGGCAGGCTATTGAAAAAATGCCGGAAGGGCCTTTCCATGCAAAAGTTCCTGACTTTTACCTGCCACCAAAGGAAGAAGTTTATAATAATATGGAGGCCCTGATCTATCACTTTAAGATTGTAATGGGAGAGACGGACGTTCCGAAAGGTGAGGTCTACCATTGTGTTGAAGGCGGAAATGGCGAGCTTGGATTTTATTTGATCAGCGATGGTGGCCGAACACCTTTTCGGTTGCACATGCGCAGACCATGTTTTATTTATTATCAGGCATATCCTGAAATCATTAAGGGTTCGATGTTGTCGGATGCTATTCTTACCATGAGTAGCATGAACGTGATTGCCGGTGAATTGGACGCTTAGATGAACAAAACAATTATCAGTAAATAGTTAACAGACTGATAATTGTAAACAAACTAAACTGTTAACTGCTAACGGATAACTTTACAACTGAGTTGGAAGTAAAATTTTCAAACGAAACACTTGCGCTGGTGAATAAGATCATCAAGCGTTACCCGGAAGGAAGGCAGAAGTCGGCCTTGCTACCGGTATTACATTTAGCACAAGCCGAATTTGACGGTTGGTTAAGCACACCGGTAATGGATTACGTGGCTTCGTTACTCAGCATCAAGCCGATTGAGGTGTATGAAGTCGCCTCTTTCTATTCGATGTACAACCTCGAACCGGTTGGCAAGTGTTTACTGGAAGTATGCCAAACAGGGCCATGCTGGTTGCGCGGATCAGATGATATTATCGAGCACCTTGAACACAAACTTGGTATTAAGGTAGGAGAGACAACCTCCGATGGCATGTTTACACTCAAAGCGGTTGAGTGTTTAGGCTCATGTGGAACTGCACCCATGTTACAATGTGGTGCCAACTATCATGAGGATCTTACCAATGATAAAGTTGATGCCTTGTTAGATAAATTGAAGGCTGAGAATAAAAGAAGCTCATATATGCGTTAATCGTTATTCGTAAATCGTGAATTCAACTACGATTAACTATTAACGATAAACCATAAACGAAATAGAATGGGAAAGAAATTTTTATTAGAACACGTTAACGTTCCCGGAATAGAAACTCTAAAAGTCTATCGCGAGAAAGGTGGCTATGCTTCTGTTGAGAAGGCACTGAAAACCATGACCACTGATCAGATACTGGAAGAAGTAAAGTTTTCAGATTTGCGCGGCCGGGGTGGTGCAGGTTTTCCAACCGGTTTGAAATGGAGTTTCCTCGATAAAAAATCAGATAAGCCGCGCTACCTCGTATGCAATGCAGATGAGAGCGAGCCTGGTACGTTCAAAGACCGGTATTTAATGGAAAAGATACCGCACTTGTTGATTGAGGGGATGATTGTGTCCAGCTACACACTCGGAGCGAAGACCGCCTACATCTATATCCGGGGCGAGTACATGTATGTACTTCGCATTCTCGAAAAGGCAATTGATGAAGCATATGCAGCCGGATATTTGGGGAAAAATATTTTAGGTACAGACTTCTCTCTCGATTTATATGTTCAGCCGGGTGCAGGTGCGTACATCTGTGGTGAGGAAACAGCCCTGCTCGAATCGTTGGAAGGTAAACGCGGCAATCCACGGATTAAACCCCCGTTTCCGGCTGTAGCCGGATTGTATGCATGCCCAACTGTGGTAAACAATGTTGAGTCCATTGCATCGGTTCCAACCATCATCAACATAACGGCCGACAAATACAACGATGTTGGTATTGGAAAAAGTGCCGGTACAAAACTGATTTCAGCCAGTGGACACATCAATAAACCGGGTGTTTATGAAATTGAACTGGGCTTGCCCGTTGAAGAATTTATTTATTCAGATGAATACTGTGGTGGAATTTGGAAAGGAAGAAAGCTAAAGGCCGTAGTGGCCGGGGGGTCATCTGTACCCATACTTCCTGCAGAGTTGATTTTAAAAACCGCTAAAGGTGCGCCACGGTTGATGACCTATGAATCAATGGCCGAAGGTGGTTTTGCCACGGGCACCATGCTTGGCTCAGGCGGATTTATTGTGATGGACGAAACGGCCTGTATTGTTCGCAATCTATGGACGTTCTCGCGTTTCTATCACCATGAATCGTGCGGACAATGCAGTCCATGCCGTGAAGGAACGGGGTGGATGGAAAAAGTATTGCATCGCATTGAACACGGAGATGGGAAGATGAGTGATATCGATTTATTAGTAGATGTTGCCAAGAAGATAGAAGGAAATACAATTTGTCCGTTGGGCGATGCAGCCGCCTGGCCGGTAGCTAGTGCGATCCGTCATTTCCGCGAAGAGTTTGAGTATCATGTGAAATATCCTGAAAAAGTAAAGAACCCGAAGCATTTTGAGATTGAACCGTTTGTATGGGAGAAGAATACTGTGTTAGTTTAAATTAATTGTTATTCGTTGGTGGTTGTTCGTTATTCGAAAGCTACCTGCCAACGAACAATGAACAACGAACAACGAAATAGGAAATGGCAAAAGTAACGATAGATGGTGTAGAGATTGAGGTTCCGGATGGAACCACTATTCTGAACGCAGCACGACAAATTGGTGGTTCTGTTGTTCCACCAGCTATGTGCTACTACACATCTTTAAAAGATAGTGGTGGCAAGTGTCGGGTATGCTTGGTGAAAGTTGCACAGGGTTCTGCCAAAGACCCCCGCCCCATGCCTAAGCTTGTGGCCTCGTGCCGGACACCCATTATGGATGGCATGGTTGTTCAAAATGTTACCTCACAGGAAGTGTTGGAGGCACGAAAAGGGGTTGTTGAGTTCTTGCTATTAAACCATCCGTTGGATTGCCCCATATGCGATCAGGCGGGTGAGTGTGATTTGCAAGACTTGTCGTATGAACATGGAACCTCCAATACTCGGTCAATTGAAGAGCGAAGGACTTTTGAAAAAATTGATATTGGCGACAAGATCAAACTGCACATGACACGCTGCATCTTGTGCTACCGTTGCACCCTGGTTGCCAACCAACTGACCGATAACCGTGTTCATGGTGTGTTGAATCGTGGCGATCTCTCTGAAATCAGTACCCATATCGAAAAGGCAATTGACAACGACTTCTCCGGAAACATGATTGATGTGTGCCCGGTAGGAGCGCTCACCGATAAGACTTTCCGTTTCAAGAGCAGGGTATGGTTTACCAAGCCATTGGATGCCCATCGCGATTGCAAAAAATGTTGTGGAAAAGTAATTCTCTGGACGAAAGGGGAAGAGGTATTGCGAGTATCAGCACGTAAAGATAAGTATGGTGAAGTCTCCGAGTTTATCTGTAACGAATGCCGGTATGATCATAAAAATATGACGGATTGGGTTATTGAGGGACCACGTCACATCGAGCGTCACTCGGTGATAGGACAGAACCATTATGAACGTACCGATCTGGTAAAACTTCAAAAAGAAGTTAACAGGCAAATAGAATTTGAGAAGGGAAAGCAACTCGAACAAAATAACAACTCACTGAACGCATGATTTCTTCTCTTCTTGCATATAAACTTATTCTGGTGGTGGTAATCTTTCTGATTACCCTGCTGGTAGCTGCGTATTCAACCTATGCTGAGCGAAAAGTTGCTGCTTTTCTGCAAGACCGCATCGGTCCAGATCGCGCTGGTCCATTTGGAATTCTTCAACCGTTGGCGGATGGATTAAAATTCATCATGAAAGAAGAGATCATCCCGAATGTTTCCAACAAATTCCTATTTATCCTCGGCCCCTGTATCGCTATGATGACGGCACTTATGGCCGGAGTGATCATCCCATGGGGCGGGACCCTCACGATAAATGGAGAACATTATTCCCTTCAGATTGCTGACCTGAACATTGGTATACTCTACGTTTTTGGAGTGGTTTCAATCGGTGTGTACGGTATCATGATTGGTGGCTGGGCATCCAACAATAAATTTTCGTTGTTGGGGGCTATTCGCGCATCTGCCCAAATGATCAGCTACGAAATAGCCATGGGTTTATCCATCATTGCATTTATTATAACCACCGGAACGTTAAGTCTGGGTGAAATTAGTGCGATACAGGCGGGTGGAGAAGGCAGCACCTGGAACTTCTGGAATGTGGTGTATCAACCGCTTGGATTCTTGATTTTCCTGATCTGTGCTTTCGCAGAGTGTAACAGAACACCATTCGATTTGCCTGAATGTGAAACAGAATTGGTAGGAGGATACCACACCGAATACAGCAGTATGAAACTTGGCTTCTATTTGTTTGCCGAGTACATCAATATGTTTGTTTCGTCAGCTGTGATCTCTACACTATATTTTGGTGGATACAATTTCCCATTCATGAATAACCTGGGGCTGGAGCCTAACACCATTACGATTATCGGCATCGGGGTGTTTTTCCTGAAGATTGTATTCTTCATTTTCTTTTTCATGTGGATTCGCTGGACGATTCCGCGATTCCGTTATGATCAGCTTATGCACCTGGGGTGGAAGATATTGATTCCGCTTGCAGTCTTTAATATTTTTGTAACGGGCTTAATAAAGATTTTAACATAAACGAACAGGTAACGGTTAATAGGGAAAGAGAAAAACTATTAACGGTTAACAATTAACTGATAACTATAGGAATGTTAACGAACCGATCGAAAGTTGTTGTTAAGAAGGAAATGAATTTTCTGGAGCGTATTTACCTCCCGGCAATTCTGGGCGGTATTGCCATTACCTTCAAACACCTTTTCAAGAAAGCTCCTACCGTGCGTTATCCTGAAAAGAAACGAGAGGTAAGTGCGGTTTGGAGGGGTCAGCATGTGTTAAAGCGCGATGATAAAGGGGCTGAGCGGTGTACTGCATGCGGTTTGTGCGCAGTGGCTTGCCCGGCCGAAGCCATTACCATGGTGGCAGCCGAAAGGAAAAAGGGCGAGGAACATTTATATCGCGAGGAGAAATATGCAGCGACCTATGAGATAAACATGCTACGGTGTATTTTCTGCGGGCTTTGCGAAGAAGCGTGCCCGAAGGAAGCCATTTTCCTTACCGACCGAATTATTGAAACGGATTATGGAAGGAAGGAATTTGTTTTCGGAAAAGATAAGCTGGTGGAGCGCGTTGATGCTCGTATAGATGTTTCAAAAAGACAAACCAGTGCTGTTCATGAGTTTAAACAACTAAAACAATTAAGTCATAACAAATAATTACCAGTGACCCTAAACCTGTTCTACTTTCTTTCCTTTGTGGCTGTCCTCTCGGCCCTGCTCGTGGTGCTTTCCAGGAGTCCGGTGCATAGCGTACTCTACCTCATTATCACCTTCTTTTCAATTGCCGGCCATTATGTTTTACTCAATGCGCAGTTTCTTGCTGTTGTACATGTGATCGTGTATGCCGGTGCCATTATGGTGCTGTTCCTGTATGTGATTATGTTGTTAAACCTCAACAAAGAATCCGAGCCGCATAAAAGCAACCTGTTAAAAATAGCAGCGGCTATTTGCGCAGGACTGCTGCTGGTTGTACTGGTTGGTTCCTTAAAAGGAACCGAGATGCTGGTACAGCAAGCACCCTCTGATATTGGATACGTAAAAAATTTAGGGCAGGTATTGTTTACTGATTTCTTACTGCCGTTTGAGATTGCCTCCATTTTATTATTAGCAGCAATGGTTGGCGCAGTGATGCTCGGAAAAGCTGAAAAACCTGATGACACTAAAATTCATGTGAAATGATTCCGATCAATTACTATTTATGGCTGGCGGCCGTACTTTTTACCATTGGTGTGCTGGGAGTTCTCTTCCGCAGAAATGCCATCATCATCTTCATGTGTATTGAATTAATGTTGAATGCGGTAAACCTGGTGATGGTCGCATTCTCCACTTATTTGAATGATGCTGCCGGGCAAGTATTTGTTTTCTTTATCATGGCCGTAGCCGCAGCCGAGGTTGCAGTAGGATTGGCAATTTTAATTGTGATGTACCGCAATACACAAACAACCGACATTAATGTTTTGAATCGTTTAAAATGGTAGACATCAAGCTCCTTATAGCGCTCGTTCCAATATTACCCCTCTTAGGGTTCCTGCTTGTTTCACTTAATGTGAAGCGGTTTGTTCCGGGTGTTACCTCTGTGATTGCGTGCGGATCGGTGTTTGCCTCCTTCGCCATTTCACTTGCCCTTTTTATCATTCTACTCACCTCACCGGAAGGAACACTTTTTGAGGTTACCCTTTTCAACTGGATTAGCGCTGGCGGATTTTCTGCAAGTTTTAGTTTTTTGGTTGATCCACTATCGTCTTTAATGTTATTGATCATTACTGGCGTTGGGTTTCTCATTCATGTATATTCAATTGGTTACATGCATGGCGATGAAGGATACAACCGGTTCTTCTCTTACCTGAACCTGTTTGTATTTTTCATGCTGCTGCTGGTCATGGGTTCAAATTACCTGTTAATGTTTGTAGGATGGGAGGGTGTTGGCTTGTGTTCTTACCTATTGATCGGCTTCTGGTTCAAAAATCAGGACTACAACAATGCTGCGAATAAAGCATTTATCATGAATCGTATTGGCGACCTTGGGTTGATCATTGGGGTGATCCTCATCTTTGTCAATGCTGGAAGTTTGCAATATGGCGATGTGTTCGCTAAGGCAACCTCCATCGATACAACAGTCATAACACTTATTACCGTGTTACTCTTTATTGGTGCTATGGGAAAGAGTGCACAAATTCCATTGTACACCTGGCTGCCCGATGCGATGGCCGGCCCAACTCCCGTATCGGCATTAATACATGCGGCAACCATGGTAACTGCCGGTATTTATATGGTGGCACGTAATAACGTGTTGTATAGCTTGTCGCCAATTGCTTTGGATCTTGTTTTATACACCGGTTTGATCACAGCATTGTTTGCAGCAACAATTGCTATCGCTCAGAATGATATTAAAAAAGTATTAGCCTACTCAACCGTAAGTCAGCTTGGGTTAATGTTTGTTGCACTCGGGCTGGGTGCTTATGCCACGGGCATCTTTCACATGGCAACACATGCCTTCTTTAAAGCGTTGCTTTTCTTAGGAGCGGGGAGTGTGATTCATGCCCTGCACCACGAACAAGACATACGAAAGATGGGAGGACTAAGAAAGTATCTGCCCATCACATTCATTACCTTTTTAATAGGTGTACTGGCCATTTCTGGTATTCCGCCTTTTGCCGGATTCTTTTCGAAAGATGAAATACTGGCCAATGCCTTTGGGCATAGTTACCTCGTTTGGGGTGTAGCTGCATTTGCCTCTTTGCTTACTTCGTTCTATATGTTCCGCTTGCTGTTCCTCACATTTTACGGAACCCCCCGGGCAGGAGAGCATGCGATGGCGCACATTCATGAATCGCCATACAGCATTACACTACCATTAATTGCGCTGGCAGTACTATCATTTGCCGGTGGATTTATGGGAGTACCGGAAGCATTAGGCGGTTCCCACTGGCTATCTGAATTTTTATCTCCTGTGTTTGCCGGATCGGCATCCCTTATCGAACACCATCATTTAGATCACGCAACAGAGTACGCGCTAATGGGAACGATTGTAGTACTAACGCTTGTGATGATTGGCATGGCATACGCCATCTATGTACGTAAGAATTCCGTGCCGGCACCGGAAGACACTAAACTGGGAGGATTGCACAACACGATTTACAGAAAATATTTTATCGATGAGATTTATCATGCCATCGTTGTAAAACCGTTGTACTGGCTGTCACACGCCTTTGATATTTTCATCGAGAAGTTGGGTATCGACAGGGTGATAAACGGATTAGGAAGCTCGGTTGAAGAAGGAAGTAAAACGTTCAGGCTGCTGCAAAGCGGAAGAATAGGGTTTTACATTTTCGCCATGGTTATTGGCATTATTGTGTTATTAACATTAACGGTTCTTATTTAATCTGCCTGCTAACAGGCAGGCCCTGAAATATGCTGACATTGTTCTTGATATTTTTTCCTCTGCTTTCATCGTTGGTGTTGTTACTGGCTCGTCCGCAACACGTAAAACATTGGGCTCTCACGGCATCCTTAATTGAGTTGGTGGCTTCCCTGGTGGTAGTATTCCAGTTTGATAAGCAGTACCCGCTTCTTCAATTTTCGTTCAATACTCCGTGGATAACTTCCCTGGGATTAAATCTATCACTCGGCATCGATGGCATCAGTTTATTGTTGGTGCTGCTGACAACCGTGCTGGTTCCATTCATCATTTATTCTTCATTCGCAACGGACTATAAACGGCCTTCTATTTTCTACGGGCTCATCCTGATGATGCAAATGTCACTGGTTGGAGTATTTGTTTCAATGGACGGGTTGCTATTCTACATTTTCTGGGAACTGGCTCTTATCCCCATCTATTTTATTTGTCTGATTTGGGGTGGAGAAAATCGCGGACAAATAACGTTCAAATTCTTTGTTTATACGTTGGCCGGAAGTTTATTCATGCTGGTAGCATTGGTGTACCTGTATTTCCAAACTCCGGGCACACATTCATTTGCCATTCAGGCCCTTTATGAAGCAGGAAGAGCTTTGCCGGTGGCAGAACAAGGATGGATTTTCTGGGCAATGTTTGTTGCCTTTGCTATTAAGATGCCGGTGTTTCCATTTCATACATGGCAACCCGATACCTACACAACAGCTCCTGCACAAGGAACCATGCTGCTTTCAGGTATCATGCTAAAGATGGGTATTTACGGACTGATCCGCTGGCTTGTACCACTGGTGCCAGCCGGAGTGCAGGAGTGGGGCAATACTGCTATCATTTTGTCAGTAATCGGAATAATCTATGCTTCGTGCATTGCCATTGTTCAGAAAGATATTAAACGATTGATCGCCTATTCATCCATCGCACACGTTGGGTTGATTGCTGCCGGGCTGCTAACACTGAATAGAATTGGTATGCAGGGTGCCATGGTTCAAATGATTAGCCATGGAATAATTGTATTTGCGCTGTTCTATATCGTTGATATTATTTTTCAACGCACAAAAACCCATGCGCTTGCCGAGCTGGGAGGAATCAAAAATGCTGCTCCTGTTTTAGCCACCATCTTTACGGTGGTCATGCTTGGAAGCGTGGCGTTGCCATTAACCAGCGGATTCGTAGGTGAATTTTTACTGATCAACTCACTCGTACAATACAAAATTATTATTGGAAGTATAGCAGGCCTAACAATGATTTTGGGTGCGGTTTATATGTTACGAACTTTCCAAAAATCCATGTCGGGAGAAGCCAATAACCTGACTAAAACTTTTGCCGACCTTACCCAGCATGAAAAACGGGTATTGTATCCCATTGTTGCCTTGATCATTCTTTTGGGAATTTATCCTGATCCGGTTCTCAGTATTTCAGAATCGGCTGTCAATAATTTGTTGACCCTGTTTTCTGATTCAATCACATCACTGAAGTAATTATGAATTCGTTATACGTCATTTGTGGTTTAGGAATTGCCTCGCTGTTGGCCGAAATCCTCAACATGAGAAAGCGGCTGACGGCCTTTTTGATGATGGGGTTGTCGGTTGCGGCTGTTCTGGTTGTTTTTGATTGGGGAACCAACTCAGCCTATTTCAGCAACATGGTGGTGTTCGATAAATTTTCACTTGCCTTTATTGCACTCATCTCAGTAGTTTCAGTTGCCTGGTTCTGGATGTGTGGTGAATATTTTAACGACCAGCATCAAACAGACAAATCGGCTTTGGTGCTTTTTGCTATTGCGGGTGCTGCCGTGATGGTGGCCTTTAATAATATGGCTATGCTCTTCCTGGGCATCGAAATTCTCTCCATTGCGTTGTACGCCCTGGCAGGAAGCAAAAAGGGAAGCCTGTTTTCTAACGAAGCATCTTTCAAGTATTTTTTAATGGGTTCGTTCGCAACAGGATTTCTGCTACTGGGCATTGCGTTAGTCTATGGTGCTACAGGGTCGTTCCAGCTCGATATTATTGCTGATTTTATTCAAATTCACAAAGAAGGTATGCCAACCTTTTTCTACGCGGGCATTATTCTTATGTTCATTGGCCTATCCTTTAAGATTTCGGCTGTACCCTTTCACTTTTGGGCGCCAGACGTGTACGGTGGATCACCAACATCCATCACAGCATTCATGTCAACCGTGGTGAAGATTGCAGCCGTTGGAGCCTTTTATAAGATATTTTCTCTTGCATTTGGACAAATTGAAGCTTCGTGGCTTCTGATGATTCAGGTTGTGTGTGTGCTTACTCTACTGGTAGCCAACATCACCGCGGTCTATCAGGTTGATGTAAAACGTTTGCTGGCCTACTCCAGTGTTGGCCATGTGGGATACATTTTACTTGGCTTCCTGGCCGATCCCATCGCCTCATCACCTGTCGTATTCTACTATTTAGCTGCATACGCAGTATCATCGCTTGTTGCTTTTGCTGTTCTCGGCATTATTGAGCGCGAGAATAAGAGCGTTTCAATTGAAGGATTCAATGGATTGTATAAGCGCAATCCATTCTTGTCCATTACGATGGCCATTGCACTGTTGTCATTAGCAGGAATTCCTCCGCTTCCGGGTTTCTTTGGTAAATACCTGGTTTTTGCGCTGGCCATTGAACATGGTTTTACAGGGCTTGTTATTGTTGCGGTGATCACATCACTCATTGGTGTGTACTACTATTTCCGCATCATGATTGCC
>JBAQPU010000014.1:0-12674 GCA_049306095.1 Cyclobacteriaceae bacterium | reverse complement strand
TCCTTGCTAATGCCAAAGGCTTTTATTCTGCACTTAATAATTCAAAAATGAAATTATAGAAACCAACAATGAATTTCTATCTTTCACAAACAAAGTCATTGTATCAATCAATGGCAATATCATGACTCAAATACTTTACGATAACCATGGCCGGCCCCTTACGTACCTGAGACTGGCCATTACCGACCGGTGTAACCTGCGCTGCTTTTACTGCATGCCGCAATCGGGCATCAAGTATTTACCAAAACAAGAATTACTGACCTTTGAAGAAATTGAGCGCCTCGTAACCATGTTGGCCCAAATGGGCATCAGCAAAATACGGCTGACAGGCGGTGAACCTTTTTTGAGAACAGATATTCTGGAACTCATTCGTAAAATTAAAAATATACCCGGTATCCACGAGGTACACCTCACCACCAATGGTGTGCTGACAGCAAAGTACATTCCCGAATTAAAAGACCTCATCAGTTCTATCAATCTGAGTTTGGATACTCTGGATCGTGACCGATTTTTAAAAATTACCTTTCGTGATGAATTTGAAAATGCGATGCGAACGTTTGACACCACACTGGAACATGGTATTCCATTAAAAATCAATGCTGTAGTGATGGAAGGTAAAAACATCGAAGACATCATTCCGTTGGTTGAACTGGCAAGGAATCGCCAGGTTTCGGTCCGCTTTATTGAAGAGATGCCCTTCAATGGTGAGGGTGGCCATTACCCGCAACTTAACTGGACGCACAAGAAAATTGTAGAGCACATTCTGCAGCATTATCCTGCTCTTTATAAAATTTCAGATCCTCAACATTCAACAGCCTATCATTATGCCATACCGGGTTTTACAGGAAACATTGGAGTGATTGCAGCTTTTAGCCGTACATTTTGCGGTACCTGTAACCGAATTCGCATTACCTCACAGGGCATGTTGAAAACCTGCTTGTATGACGATGGCGTTCTAAACATTCGAAACCTCATGCGACAGGGTTTATCAAATAATGAAATCAAGGCTAGCCTGCTTACCGCCTTCAGCAGCCGACCCAAAGATGGCGTGGAGGCCGAACAGAAAAGAAGAGGCCGCACATCCGCATCAGAGTCAATGTCAACTATTGGAGGGTAAATAGAATTGAGAATTGAGAATTGAGAATTTTTTAAAGATTAAGAACACCATGAACAACTTCGAAATATTCAATTTCAATTCTCCACTTTCAATTCTTCTTGTTTCGTTTTTTTTTATTGCGTTAACCTACTCGTCTGTTGGCTTTGGTGGTGGTTCGAGCTACCTTGCCATTCTTGCACTCCTCACGGTTGACTTTCATCTCATGCGATCAACTGCCCTGCTTTGCAATATTGTAGTCGTTACAGGTGGCGTTTATATTTTCTACAAAGAAGGAAAACTTGATTTGAAAAAATCGTGGCCGCTTGTATTCAGCAGTGTTCCTATGGCGTATGTGGGCGGACTGTGGCCGATCAAACAAGAGGCTTTTTTTATTTTGCTTGGTGTTATCCTGGTTGTGGTGTCTCTGCTGCTTTGGTTGCAGCCAGAAAAAAATTCGACCCACAATAATCAGAAATTCAACACACTTTTTTTTAAAATTGGAGTCGGGGGGTTTCTTGGATTATTATACGGCTTGGTAGGAATTGGTGGCGGTATTTTTCTGTCGCCCATTCTTCATTTCATTCGCTGGGACGAAGCAAAAAAGATATCGGCCATTGCCAGTTTTTTTATTCTGGTAAATTCCGTCAGCGGACTGGCCGGGCAACTCCAACAGCATGGTACGTTTGAGTGGACTTTCACACTACCTCTCCTGCTGGCGGTTTTAGTTGGTGGGCAAATTGGCTCGCGTTTGGGCGCCCAAAAGTTTAACCCCATTTATGTTAAGCGAATAACGGCCATCCTCATTTTAGTGGCCGGAAGTAAAATTTTGATTGACCACCTTTAGCTTAATCGGTCTTGCCTGTACAACACCAGAGTTCGTTCGTCACCTTTCAATTGCAAATCATCGCACACTTTCGTGGATGTAGGCCAAAATAACAGCAACAAGACAAAACTGCTTGCAAACACCACCGTGAAAACCTGGCTTTCGGTGAGGTAGAAACCAATCGCCAGCCCCAGCGAACCCGAACCAATCAAAGCAAACCGAAGTAGGGTAAACGTGAAATACCGATCGAGCTTCTTACCCAGGCTATCAAGTGTTCGGGTGGCCTTTACGCCCCGGTTGAAGAGGTACATGGAGACACTCCAGTCTGTTAAAACCAGGAAACTGAACACCATTAACAATAGCTGACTTAGGAATTCATCATCTTTAAAAGTTCCGGTTATATGACCCCGGTACATTTGCCAGTACAAAACAAGAAAGGTAATTAACGGCACCAGCACAATCGCATAAAGCAGATTGTGAAGTTTATAAAAATACTCCTGTAAAGAACTGTAGCGTATCAAACCAATTATATTTTCATTTAATTTTAGAAAACGTGCTTCAGGCTACAACAATTTTAGTATATTTTTGAGGTCAATCTAATCAAAGTTAATGGAAGGAATCGTGAATTTGTCGAGGAAGGAACAGGTCATTCGCAGCGCGGCTGAATTATTCAAAGAAAAAGGCTATGCGGCATCCTCTATGCGCGACCTGGCCCAGAAACTCGGCATTGAAGCTGCCAGCCTTTATTCCCACATTAAATCAAAGGAAGAGATCCTCCAAACCTTGTGTTTTGATATGGCGGCTGAATTCAGAACCTCACTTAACCAGGTCGAAAAGCAAAACGTAAACGCCAGTCAAAAATTAAGTTTGGGTATTATTGGCCATGTAAACGTCATGGCAAAAGACCTGACTGCATCGGCAGTTTTTATGAATGAACACCGTCATTTGAGCCAGCCGTATCTCCGAGACTTTCTCTTATTAAGGATCAACTATATCAATCGCTTTAAAGCCATTATTGAGGAAGGTGTGAAATTAGGCGAATTCAAAAAAAACATCGATACGAAACTTGCTGTGATGACCTTGTTCTCATCCCTTAACTGGATGCCCCTGTGGTACAGTCCCAAAGGCTCTATTGATCCAACCGAGTTAGGCCAGCAACTGGCTGATATGCTGGTAAACGGACTGAAACAAACCAGTTAGGTCTGTTCTTCAGAGGTTTCCCGAAAGGTCACAGCTCAAAAAATTGATTTGATCCGTAAAGCCTAAACCTCGAACTTTGATCACTAAACTTCTGAACACACATTATGTACGGTGGAGGAAATACTTTTGAAGGCATTAAGACTGACAGTGTTGCCCAGGAAGATCCGGTTAAGCTTGCTGATTTTGAAGCCCGCATTGAGCGGGGCGAAAAAATTGAACCTACCGATTGGATGCCAGCCCTGTACCGGAAGCAACTCATCCGGATGATCGAACAGCATGCGCACAGCGAAATTATTGGTGCCTTGCCCGAAGGAACATG
Source organism: Cyclobacteriaceae bacterium (assembly GCA_049306095.1). Classification (GTDB taxonomy): domain Bacteria; phylum Bacteroidota; class Bacteroidia; order Cytophagales; family Cyclobacteriaceae; genus UBA2336. The sequence continues at coordinate 9,236 of JBAQPU010000014.1, read as the reverse complement.
GATAACGCGTGCGCCCGGCTTTAAAAGAAAACTGTCGCTGATGGCAAAAGTGCAGGATGAGGTTGGCCATGCGCAATTATTGTACAGTGCCGCAGAAACACTTGGCAAACCGCGCGAACAAATGCTGGACGACCTGGTAACCGGTAAATCAAAATATTCAAACATTTTCAACTACCCCACTTTCACATGGGCCGATTGCTGTTTCATCTCCTGGCTGGTAGATGCAGGCGCAATCGTGAATCAACTTGCCAATGCCAAAGGCAGCTACGGACCATACTGCCGTGCCCTCGACCGGATTTGTGCGGAAGAATCTTTTCACTTGAAATACGGGCATCATTGTGTTATTTACCTGGCATCGGGCACGCCAAAACAACGCGACATGTTTCAGCAAGCCATCAACCGGTGGTGGCCACCCATGATGCATTTCTTCGGGCCTTCTGATAAAATTTCGGTACACACAGAAGTGCTGATGAAGTGGAAAGTTAAAATGGGAACCAACGATGATATGCGCAATCAGTTCCTCGATATGTACGTTCCGAAAATTTGGGAACTTGGTTTTACTATTCCCGATCCAAAACTGAAGAAGAATACTGAAACCAATCGCTGGGAATATACCGAACCCGATTGGGAAGAGTTTAAACGGGTGATCAACGGTGACGGCCCTTGTAATAAAGAGCGACTGGAAGTGAGAAGAATTGCCGAGGAGCGCGGCCGTTGGGTACGCGAAGCCCTAAAGTCGCCAAAAGCCAACTACGTTACTCCGCTCGCCTGATGAAATCGCTCGATCCCCGTGTTAACAGGCTTCCGGTAGTTGGGCAACCCGGACAAATTTCACCTAAAGCACCCCTCGACCAATTTGGAACGTACGAGGTATTTGTTCAGCCGAAAGAAGGAAAAGCATTTCAGCATGAAGGAATTGTTCATGCACCCAACCTGGAAATGGCTTTTGTGTTAGCTAAAGAAGCCTTCACCCGCAGATTTTTGTGTACATCGTTGTATGTGACCGATACCCGAAATGTGTTCGTTTCGGCCATGACAGACGGAACCTCCAATGCCTACGATTTTGTTAACGATATACCTCCGCAAGCCGGTGAGAAGGTGTCATTCGAACTCTACCACTTATTAAAACGCGGAAAGCAACATCAGCATGTTGGAACAGTGCAGGCCGTTACACCGCAAGAAGCGATGGCGGAAGCGAAAAAAAAATATTCCGGTGACAAAACAGTTTTTAACATTTGGGTCATCCGCACCAGCGATATCCGGTTTACAGACGCTAACGAAAAAGACCTTTGGCTTACCTTACCGGAAAAGAAATTCAGGGATGCTTCAGACTATAAGGGTGGAGATAAATTAAAAGAGTTTTTAGAACGAGTAAGATGAACGAAACTGCTTTAAAAGAACTGCTCTATAAAATTGCTGATGACCTGTTGATCATCGGGCATCGTAATTCAGAATGGACGGGACTGGGCCCTTTGTTAGAAGAAGATATCGCATTTTCTTCCATGGCGCAGGATAAAATTGGGCAAAGCCATGCTATTTATTCCATTCTTCACACGTTGGGCGAAGGCGAGCCCGACACGGTAGCTTTTACCCGAAACACCAGTCAGTTTCATAATTGTGTATTCGTTGAATTGCCCAACGGGGAATATGACTTTAGTTTGATCCGGCATTTTTTATTTGATACGGCCGAGGCTATTCGATTTGAGATGCTCAGCACCTCTTCTTTTCAGTCCCTGGCCGATCTTTCAAAAAAGATAAGAGCCGAGTTGCGGTATCACACCCTTCACGCCAATACCTGGATAAAACAATTGGGTACCGCTACCGAGGAAAGCATTTCGAGGTTACAAAAATCTTTGAACCAGGCAATACCCTTTGCACTGGGTATGTTTGAGGAATCGGCTTACGAAAAGGAATTAATTGAGTCCGGAATTTTTGGTGGCGAACAGGTACGCAAAGAAAGATGGATGAAAAAGGTAGAAGAACTGATTGGCCAAACAAACCTTACGCTCCCAGAATGGAAGGTTGTTCAACCGGTTACCGGAGGACGAATAGGAAAACACAGCGAGCACCTTCAACCCCTGCTCGATGAAATGAGTGAAGTGTTTAGGACTGACCCATCAGCTGAGTGGTGACACAATGAAACTTTTACGCACATGATCATGACGAAAGACCAGGTACTCACGTGGCTCGATGAAGTGAAAGATCCTGAAATACCGGTATTATCTCTCGTTGATTTGGGCGTTATAACCGATGTTCAGATTGACCGTTCACATGTTAAAATTGAAATGACCCCAACTTTTGTAGGCTGCCCTGCATTGGATTTTATGAAAAATGAAATCGCGGAAGTACTGACTAAAAAAGGGGTTAAGGAAATTTCAATCGATGTCTCTTTCAAGCAAGCCTGGAATTCGGATATGATTTCAGAGAAGGGTAAACAAGCTCTTAAAAAGTTCGGCCTTGCCCCGCCACCAGCCCGCGAGATCTTTACTGAACTGGAAGTACTGGAATATGCCACCTGCCCACGCTGCGATGGTATAGATACAGAATTGAAAAGCGCATTTGGCCCGACCTTGTGCCGGTCAATTTATTATTGTAATCATTGCAGGGAGGCTTTCGAGCAATTTAAACCGTTGTAAAGCACCTAATTGCCATGATTTCATACATCCATAGGAAAACGCCCTCATTCAGAACAAACATTTCAATCCATTATCCCGTACTTTGTTCAATAGAAAGCGCTTTTTAATGAGTATTCGTATCCTTTTTGCTCCTCTTGCCCTCACTGCCCTGATGGCAACCGTTGCCTGTACCTCCAAGAAAGAAACTGACTCACCTTCGTTTACCCGTATTGATTCCCTCACCGACATATACCTGGTATTGCAGGACAGTATGCTGGATACCTGGAACATGATGATCAAAGATGATAATCAGAAAATAAAATCAATGAAGAGCCTGGTCCACGAATTGCAGATTGGCGGACAGTACACAGCGGGCGATCTGAAAGCCTACGAACAACGCGTTGACCAGCTTATTCGCATCCGTTATACACCTAAAACTCTGTCGAATGCCGATGTCGTAGAAGAGTACGATTTTGCTTCCTCTTCCCTGGTGTCTGAATTGATTGCCCTGGCAGAATCCTACACGGCCTTTTCCTACAATACCACCATGCAAAAACTGGTAGAAGAAATTCGTGCGGCAGACCTACGGGTTGAAACGTATCGTTCCGATTACGATGCAGTGGCACTCCGCTACAATCAATTCATTGATGAAAACTGGAACCTGCTAAAAGAAATTTCCGATAGCACCTCTCTCGATAAAAAGCCTTTGTTTCAGGTAACTGCCGATCAATAAGCATTTCGAAATATTTCTGTTATTATTAATTACAGTTCAGGTTCAGTCACAAACCGTATTTCTACTCTGCGGTTAATTTTTCTGGCCTCATCGGTTTTATCCGGTACGATCGGTCGTGTTTTACCAAACCCATAGCTGACAATTCGGTGTGAGTTGATGTCCTTTGCGATGAAATATTCCGCCACACTCCTGGCTCTGCTCCTTGATAGCGCAATATTATATTCCTCACCTCCGATAAAATCGGTATGGCCTGATAGCCGCACCTGAACTTCCGGATGAAGCTTTAAGTATTCCACTACCTTGTCAAGCTCAACAAATGACGACCGTAGCAGCACATAGCTGTCAAATTCAAACTGAATATTTTTCAGAATATAATCGGTGTTAAGTTCAATGGTGTCTCTTCTAAATTTAGTGGCAACGGGTACTACTTTCTGTTTAAGAGAATCAACGGGCTTTACGGAAACATCATCAATAAAATAATAGGCACTACCCGTGAGCATGGTGTTCTTTCCTATCCGATACGGCAACCGCGTATACTTAGTACTTCGGTTATCAAAAAAATTGCCAATAATCACAAAACGCTCTCCACCGTTAGCCCGATAAATTTGTTTTGCGTGCTCCCATCCTCCGGTTGAGGTGACCACCGCTGAATCATGTTCGATGGAAATAACCGGTTCAACCTCAATCAGTCTGTCATGAGCAAGATTAACGGGAGCTTCCGTTAAGGCCAATCCCATTCTATTTACGGTATATACTGCATTTGATGCTAGTTTATAGTAAAACTCAATGCTATACCGTTCGCCAGACTGAAGTGGTTCCGCAAGTTCACATTGTAAATATTCACGATAATTTCGGTCAGGTTCATTGCTCCACACATAAATACCCGCATACCCCTTGCCGGAATGAGCATTGGCAGAACCTGCCCAATTAAAAGGCACATCAGCCTCGCCCCAACTGCATCCATGAAAATGATCAGGAGTACCGTTGGTTGGCGACTCCCAACCCGGTACAATAAAATCTTTTTTATCGGTGCTGAAGCTGTGCGGGCAACGGGATAACTCTTCAAAGCTGGGGTTAGGAACCAGGTTTTGTGCTGACAAACCCGCAACAAATGCCGTGAGAAGGACAACTAAACAGCAACGAATCACTTATAGTAGGTGACTTCTACCCGAAAACGCTGATCGATGGCTCCCAGTCGGTCGTAGGCCGACTTTGAAATTCTGATAATGATTTTATCTGTCAACGCGGTGTTGGGCAGTGGCCCCATCACACGAACAAACACTTCTCGTCCGTTCATTTCGTTTCTGATTTTAAGAATTGTGCCGGTAGGCGCTGTACGATGTAACGCCAGATATTTACGGTTACCTTCGGTGCCTTCAATTAACTCAGCCAAACCCGATTCAATAATTTCATCGCTGCCGCGTACATTTTCCGAAATCTTAATTGTAGGCGCAGGTGTTTCGGCCACTGGTGCCACCACAGGCGCTACCACCGCAACAACCGGCTGCGTTTGAACCACAGGTGGTTGATTTTGCGTTGCCGGATTTACGGTTGCCGTTGACTGACTATACATCGGTTGGGTCACATACAGCACTTGCCCGATTTTTAACTCATCATTTTGCAGATTATTCCAATCCTTAAGTTGTTGAACCGAAATTCCATATTGGCGTGTAATGGAATACAGGGTTTCTTTAGCTGCAACAGTATGAACCCCCTTAGCAGACTTTACCTCAACAGGATTTGCTGTTGGTATCGCTGCTTTCTTTTTAATCGTTAGCTCCTGGCCCAGCGAAAGCGCATCGTCACTTAAACCATTCCATTGTTTAATTTCATCGACAGAAACTCCATATAACCGTGATATTGAAAAGAGGGTTTCCTTCTCCGCCACCACGTGTATATTTCCATTGGATGCCTTTCTTTTTACCCGGGGCACATACGGTACTTTAAGAATTTGCCCAATTTCAAGGCCTGCGTCTGCTGTTGAATTAAATTCAAGAATTTGATCAACTGTCGCACCGTAGCGTTTGGAAATAGCATACAAGGTTTCCCCTGCATCAACCTTGTGCACAACAAAAACCTTTCCGTTGATCGTCTCAACCCCAATAGAATCTATTCTTACTTCGGGGTTAAAAAATGAGACACTTACCAGTATCAAAAATTTAACCATAGGTATATACTACTAACTCCGTCCTATTTTTTACTAAAAATAAACATCCTGCAAGGATGAAAAAAGTATCCGTTCCTAAACCTGACAGGTTTTCACCTAATTTTTCTTCCATTAACAGGGTGCCATCACGGTTAAACACTAACAAATAGTTGGCCAACTTGTCATTTTCCTTACGATAGAGGCTCATTAAAATCCATTCTTTAAACTCCAGGTATTCCACCCCTCTTTCAATTGTATGGGATGTTCTTCGTTCAACAAATTCTTTAAGTGTTTTAAAGTATGGACTGCCTTCAAGATACAGGACCGGCTTTTCTGTACTTTCAACTGTTGGTGTAGCAACCGTCCATGGTTGAAGCGTGACCGTTCCATTTGGAATATTAATGGTTGCCGGCACCGGTTCATCCTTTGTTAAATACCCATATACCCGCTCATGATCCCAGTCAAAAAATGAGAACTCCTCTACTTCCCAACGAACTTTTTGACTAAAAATGTCGTAACCAATCAGGTTTTTATGGTCGGGGTTGCCTTTGCTGATATAGGTATGAAACAGGATGATGTCGCTGTTGGCTGCAGTAAAACCAGCCCACCAGGCTTCTTTCAATTGAACATTCTCCCACAGGAATTTCCCGGTTAAAAAATTAAGGGCCGAAAAATAAACCTGAAAATTCTTGTCATCACGTAACTCCAGTACTAAGAGATTTCTGCCGGGCACCGATAAGGTATTCCAGATGATCCCCGGAAAGTGTTTTGAAAATTTAAACGCTGGTACCGCTGACAAGGAGTTAAATGGTTAATTTTATGCGTATTTACCATGACGATGACTGAATTTCAAACAATGAGACGATTTCTTTTTATTGCCCTCTTCCTTACCCTTCCGTTCAGTCTGTTCAGTCAACAAACGAAGGTGATGATTATGGAAATTAAGAGTGAGATTGACCCACGCACGAACCGGTACGTTACGCTGGCGCTTGATCATGCCGAAACTACAAAGGTCGATATCGTGATTATTGAGATGGATACCTATGGCGGTGTATTGACCGATGCAAAGGAAATTGTTGACAGGATCATGGATTTTAAGAAGCCGATTTGGGTTTACATCAATTCCGATGCGGCCTCTGCTGGCGCGTTAATCTCCATCGCGTGCGACAGCATTTATATGTCACCGGGTGCAAGTATTGGAGCGGCTACTGTGGTGAATGAGACGGGTGAAAAGGCCCCCGATAAATACCAGTCCTACATGCGTTCCATCATGCGTTCGACAGCCGAAGAAAATGGACGCGATCCACGTATTGCTGAAGGTATGGTAGATGAAAGTTTTGCGATTGACAGTATTAAAAAAGAAGGCCAGGTGATTTCATTTTCAACTTCAGAAGCACTTCAACATGGCTTTTGTGAAGCCAAGGTGGAATCCATTGATGAAATTTTAAGACGGAACCATGTCACCAATTATGAATCGGAACGATTTGAGTTAAGTAATACCGAAAAGATCATCTCCATCTTCATCAACCCCTTTATCAGCGGAATTTTAATTCTGATTATTATCGGAGGTATCTATTTTGAAATGCAATCGCCCGGAATAGGATTTGCGTTGCTGGCCTCGGTAGTAGCCATGGTGTTATACCTGGTACCCTATTACCTGAATGGATTAGCTGAAAACTGGGAGATTATTACTTTGTTTGTAGGATTAGCTTTACTGGGGGTTGAAATATTTGTTATTCCGGGTTTTGGCGTTGCGGGCATTACAGGAATTACCCTTACGTTAGGATCGCTTATTCTCGTGATGATCAATAACAATGTTTTTGATTTTGAATTTGTTCCTGCCAATGAATTACTGTACGCCTTTGCCGCCACTTTTGGCGGTATGCTGGGTGGGATTGTTTTACTGTTTGTTGCCGGACCCAAATTGATTAACACGGCATTCTTTAAAAAAGTAGCACTCACCGATACCCAGTCGCGTGAACAAGGGTTTACATCCAGCACGGTTAAAGAAGATATGAGCGGTAAAAGGGGAATCGCCCACACGGTATTACGACCGGGAGGAAAGGTAATGATTGATGGGCAACTCTTTGACGCCTATACCCGTGGTGAGTATATTGAAAGAGGACAACCAATTGAAGTAATTGAAGAGGAAACCACTTCGCTTCGTGTAAAAAAAATTGAGCTTTGATTTTAGAATAATCAATTAACCGGCTTGAGACGAAGTTTTTTAATCATAAACGTTTCAATTTCAGCATACACACCTTCTACATCTTTGGAAACCAGTGAAGAGCCAATCACGTGCGCTCCGGCATTTGGTATAGCAATCGCGGATTTTAATGAATCAGGTGTACTCAGTTGATCATTCATCTTCAGCATAGCACTTACCTTCACTTCGGGATCCTGTTCATTTTCATTTCTATAATAATAAAGCGTAAGCGAGGGCTGCTTAACCTTAGAAAATGTTTCAGTATTCATGGCACTTTCCACCAACTCCTCCAGTTGAACGAGGGCCTCAATCCGGTATTTGCTGGTCCAATACTTTGCGCGCTCTTCGTTCGGCACCCACTCCCGATAGTTACTCCCCAAAACGGTTCTTGCAATTTGCAGCCCCCATGGATCATTTAATAAAAATGCCGCAGGATCATTAATGGCAATATTGGGCGACATGTTGATGAGTGCCGCCACATTATCCGGATATTCGGCTGCCAGCATCAGCGCTGTTGTACCACCCGTTGAAGTGCTCATCAGAATCACCTTATCTCCAATCGCCCTTCCGATGGCCAACGCTTCTTTTGATGTTTCCCAGAATCGGTCAGCTGTAAACTGAAGCAAAGCTTCGGTGGTATCAATACCATGATCAGCCAGTCTGGCAAGAAATAAATTACATCCAAACTTCTTCGCTATCCTTCTGTGTATCGGGTCACCCTCCATTTGACTGGCCGAAAATCCATGAAGGTACACGATACTATAAGAGGTTTTACGCCTGGACGAATCAGCCCAAACGATTTTCGCCTCGTTATCGGGTTTGATTTTATGTTTAGCTTCATTAAGAGAAATATATTGCTCTAAAGCAGCGGCATCAGTTGGAACAACAGGCATTTCATGATTGAATACGGGAGTTGCGGGTTGGGGCCCGGAAAGATAACCGACTAACAACAGTATAACCGGGATCGTAATGAAGAGGACTATTCTTTTCATAGGAAGCTATTTCACATCTAATAAACAAAAAGCGCCCGACATTTTTGCCGGGCGCACAACAAATTCAAGTATCTCACCATGCCGTTGCTTCACAAAAATCGGTGCGCGTTCCTGAGTAAAGATCTTGTACACTATAACTAAACTCAATCTCGTCTCCATACACGGTACCCACTCCTTCAATTTCAAATCCGTTAACAACCTGTCTGTGGATCGTAATTTTATCGTTTAACAAACTGGCACATACCCGAATATCGGCACCATAAAAATTTTCAATAGTCAGTTCATTGTACCGACCGGCCTTCTCAATCCAAATCGAATAGGTAGTATACTCGCTGTAAGTTTCACTGTATTCCTGCATATTGTAGCGGCCTGTTATCCGGTTGACCGCATCGTACCGTGGCTCCAGGTAATAAAATTCACAAGACGATAATCCAATGAGCAAGAAAAGGTAGAGTAGCTTTTTCATAACCATAAAAATTTAATGCTACCTCCAGTAATACAACTTTGAGACCAAATCAAAAAAGTTGTTAAATCAGGCTCAAAT
>JBAQPU010000013.1:0-20633 GCA_049306095.1 Cyclobacteriaceae bacterium | reverse complement strand
CCGTATTGCTGATTTCGTTTGTGTTGTTAAGTGTTGAATTGATTGCCGAGGAAATTGAAGACCCTTTCGGCAAGGATGTGAACGACTTGCCAACCGATGAGTTGTCTACAAAGATCCGTGACAACGTTCGTGAAATCCTGCTGTAAAAGCCTGTAGCCTCTGTCAGGCAGTCAGTACGCTGATAATAAAGTAAAGGATAATCATCAGGATCAGTACGCCATACATGATCAGGTCTACCCGTATGTAGGGTTTATATTCATTGTAGAGATCCTTCAGTCGTTTGAACATGGCGTATATATCTGTAAAATAATTGAGGCAAAATATAAAACCGGTTGAGTGAATTCCCGTTCATAAGGCGAGAATAAATATTCCATGATTCGATTTTTACAGGTTTTCGTGTTGCTGCTTCTCCTGTTTTCGGCAAAAGCCCAACAAAAATACACACTAAACGGCTATGTTAAAGATGCCCTTAATGGGGAAGAACTGATTGGCGCGAGTGTTTACATTCATTCACTTCAATCGGGAACGATGACGAATGCGTACGGTTTTTACGCGCTTACCGTACCGGCAGGCACGTATGAGGTAACGTTCAGTTTTATTGGATATAAAACATTGGTGGTTCCTGTTGAAGTTTCGGCTGATCTGTCGAAAAATATTGAACTTTCAATAGAAGCAACGGTCATTCGCGAGGTTGTTGTCACTGACAAAGCGGTAGACGAAAATATTACCAGCGTGCAAATGAGCCGCAACACCCTGAACATTAACCAGGCAAGGAAATTACCGGCTTTGTTCGGAGAAGTGGACATCATCAAAAACATTCAGATGTTACCCGGAGTGATTTCGGCAGGCGAAGGAACTTCCAGTTTTTTTGTTCGCGGAGGCAGTGCCGATCAAAACCTTATTCTGATCGATGAAGCACCCATTTACGATCCGTCACATTTGTTTGGGCTATTCTCTGTATTCAATGCCGATGTGATTAAAGACTCTGAACTTTACAAAGGGGGAATTCCCTCGCGCTTTGGTGGCCGGCTTTCTTCTATACTGGAAGTACGAACAAAAGACGGTAACAATAAAAATTTGGGTGTTTCGGGTGGCATCGGCACCATGGCCAGCAGGGTGGCGATCGAGGGCCCCTTCAGGAAAGAGAAAAGCTCGTTCATTGTATCGGCCAGGCGCTCGTATGTCGATTTGTTTTTACGCGCTGCCGATCAGGACAACATCGTATATTTTTATGATGTCAACGCAAAAGCAAGCTGGCGTTACAATAACAACAACCGGTTTTATGTCGCCTTCTATAACGGCCGCGATAATTTTAAATTCCAGGACGATTTTGGCTTTGGCTGGGGAAATGCCACCGGCACCTTCCGGTGGAACCACCTCTTTAATGAACGCCTGTTTTCGAACACAACGTTAATTCTCAGCAACTTCGATTATAAACTGGAGGTGAATGATCCTGTTCAGGGATTGGATTGGACATCCAACCTGCAAGAGCTTAGCCTGAAAAATGATCTCACCTATTTCATCAATCTGAAGAATGAACTTTCGTTTGGCTACCATCTTACAGGAAGAAGATTTTCACCGGGAAAGATTTCCCCAAATACCGATGGTTCTATTTTTCAAACTCTTGAGCTAAGCCACATGTATGCCATCGATCACGCACTTTATTTTAGCAATAAACAGCGGGTGGGCGACCACATTATCCTGGATTACGGATTGCGACTATCGATTTTTCAAAACGTAGGAGAGGGCGATGTGTATGTGTATGACGACCCTCAGGATAATACAACGATCACCCGAACGGATACACTCCACTACGATGCGTTCGAAACAATCAAAACGTATGTGAACGCAGAACCCCGACTAGCGTTGCTGTATGTGCTTCGCGCAGATCAATCCATTAAGGTTTCGTATAACCGCATGGTTCAAAATACACACCTGATTTCAAGCGGCACAGTTCCCATTCCATTTAATACCTGGAATCCAAGCGGGTACTATCTCAAACCTCAACTGGCCGACCAGGTTGCGGTTGGCTATTTCCGGAATCTGAAAGAAAACCAGTATGAAGCTTCCATTGAAGCCTATTACAAAGACATGGAAAATGTTACCGATTTTGCCGACAACGCGGCAATCTTTTTTAATGAAGACCTCTCCACAGAATTCCGGCAAGGCAAATCATGGTCGTACGGTGCTGAACTCATGATAAACAAAAAGGAAGGCAAACTAACCGGTATGGTGAGCTATACCTGGTCGAAAACTATGCGTGATATTCCCGGGGTGAATCAGGGGGAAGTGTTCAAAGCGAATTACGACAGGCGCAACGTGGTGAACGTAAATGCCGTGTACGACCTGAATGATTCATGGACATTCGGTGCAAATTTTTCCTACAGCACCGGTCGACCCATCACCCTGCCTGCCGGCAAATATGAATTTGATGGTTACAATCCCGATGTGATTACTGAACGAAATGGCTACCTGTTGCCAGCCTACCATCGAATGGATGTGTCGGCAACATTCTCTCCGCGTAAAAACAAGAACAGGAAATGGCAGGGGCACTGGGTGTTTTCGGTATACAATGTTTACAACAAGCAAAATCCGTTTACGATCTACACACGCACTAAGCAGGATGAAGACGGAAACGTGATTGGCGATGGCACACAAAAAGAAGCCAGGTTAGTTTACCTGTTCCCGATTCTTCCTTCTATTACCTATAACTTTAAGTTTTAAACAAATGAAATTTCGATTCGTATTTTTATTTCTTTCGGGTGGTATCTTTTGGTCGTGCGAAAAAACGGTGTTGCTTGACCTTACCCAGATGCCTGCAAAAGTGGTGATTGAAGGTGTGGTCACCGATCAATCGGGATACCAGTTTGTAAAAGTTTCCCGCACGGTTGATTTTTATGATTCAGGATTGACCCCGCGTGTAACAGACGCAGTTGTTTCGGTTGAAGATGACCTGGGAAATGAGATCCTGTTCAGTCATGATGCCGATTCAGCCGGTTATTATTTTCCGGTAACACCCTTTACGGGAGAAATAGGAAGGTCGTACACATTAACTGTTATGGTTGATGGAGAAACCTACCAGGCCGAAGACACCATGTTTCCGGTTACGGCCATCGACTCCCTGCAATACCGGATTAACCCCGATGAACAGGATGACCCCAAGGACAATGGGAAGTTTTACGAGGTGTTGATGTATGCGGTAGAGCCACAATCAAGCGAGGATTATTACCTGTTTAAATTTTTCAGGAACGACTCCCTTAAAATTTACAGTCCAACGGATATTTATTTTGCCGATGATAAAACCCTGGGCGAAGAGATAAATGGAGTTCCTTCCCCGGTTTATTATGCCCCGGGTGATTCGGCCCGAATTGAGATGTACAGCCTTTCACGAACAGGTTTTGTGTTCTACAGCGATTTATTCAACCTGCTTAATAATGATGGTGGAATGTTCAGTCCACCACCGGCCAATTCGCGCAACAATCTTTCGAACGGAGCACTTGGATTCTTTCAGGTGAGCGCAGTTGCCATTTCCGGGGTAAAAATTAAAGAAGAGTAAAAGTTAGCCGGAAGTTTGCTTTTCCGCGAATGGAATTGAATATTTCATCTTTACATACCGCGGATGAAGCACCTTTTTCTTGTCCTTGTCTGTCTTGCAATTTGTTTCCTGGCCCACGGACAGGATGTTTTGGAAAACAACCCGCCCTCTGTAAAGTGGTATCGGGTTAATACACCTCATTTTAAGGTGCTGTACCCAAAAGGGTTTGAAGAGCAGGCTCAGCGTGTAGCCAACACGCTTGAACATATTCGGGAGCCTGAGGCGAGGTCGTTGGGTGTGCGCCCAAAAAAAATTTCTATTATCCTTCAAAATCAATCGGCTGAATCCAACGGGTTTGTAAGTCTGATTCCAAAGCGGTCGGAATTCTACACCATGCCGCCACAGAATTATAATTTTGGCGGAACAAATGATTGGCTCAATCAGCTGGCCACACATGAATATCGGCACATCGTGCAATTTGAAAAGGCCAATACAGGCTTTAACAAAATGGTGTACTATCTCTTCGGGCCGGCCACATTATCGGCAATGGCGATGGTGTCGGCCCCGCAATGGTTTTGGGAAGGAGATGCCGTGGCTACCGAAACGGCATTCACCCATAGTGGCCGTGGCCGTATTCCAAATTTTGATTTGGTGTTTCGTACTAATTTTTTAGAGGGCCGAACGTTCAATTACCATAAGCAATACCTGCGTTCCTACAAACATAACATACCCGATCATTATGTGCTGGGTTACCATATGATCAGCTACCTGCGGAAGCGAACAGGTGACCCCGATATCTGGGGGAAAATCAGTAAGCGTGCCTTTAATGTTTCCTTTGTACCCTTTACGTTTTCGAACGCGATAAAAAAGGAAAGCGGGTTATATGTTACGCGGCTTTACCGCGAGATGGCAACAGACCTGAAAAAAACATGGGAAGAAGAAATTAATAAATTATCAATTACTTCCTTTCAGCCGGTAACGAAGCGTGATACCAAGGCCTATACCGATTACAAATATCCGCAGACCTTGCCTGACGGAAGCCTGGTAGCGTTGAAAAGTGGTATTGGCGACATCGCCCAGTTTGTTCGGATCGAACCGAACGGAAAGGTAAACCGGATTTTTACACCGGGTTTGATCAATGATACCGGCATGCTGAGTGTTGCCGGAGAGACAATTGCCTGGACCGAATATGGGTTTGATCCGCGTTGGCGGGTAAAAACATATTCCCTCATCAAGATATACAATATTGCCACGAACGAATACAAAACCATCACCCATAAAACCCGTTATGCCGGTGCTTCCCTTTCTCCGGATGCCGCTAAGATTGTTACAACCGAAAGCAACACGGAGTATCAAAACGCGTTGCTGATTATTGACCGAGATAGCCATGAAGTTTTAAAAAGGTTCGATAATCCAACCAATGCATTTTATTCTATGCCTCGGTGGTCAAATGATGGAAAGCGAATAGTTTCGTTAAAGACGAAGGATGGCGACCGGAGTGTGGTTTCTATCGATGTCGATTCGGGACTTGAACAGGCATTGATTCCATCAACAAAAGAAAATATAGGCCATCCGGTATTGTATGGAAATTATCTTTTTTACAACTCTCCGGCTAGTGGTATCGATAATATTTATGTGTTGGAAATTACATCTCAGCGAAAGCTACAGGTAACCACCAGTAAATACGGAGCGTACAATCCTTCGGTATCGCCCGATGGAAAAATGATTTATTACAACGAACAATCGCGCGATGGACTGGATGTTGTTTCAATTCCGTTTGATCCTGGTTCATGGAAGCCGTTAGAAGCAAAACAAGAGGCGGCTGAACTTTATCAGGTTCTGGAAGAACAGGAGGGACGTCCAACGCTTTTCGATAGCATTCCTCAGCAACATTTCGAAACAAAGAAGTATTCAAAATTGTCGGGAGTTTTTAATCCGTATAGTTGGGGGGCGTATTTTAATTCAAGCTTTACACAAGCTGATATTGGAATTTCTTCGCAGGATATTCTAAGTACAACTTCTTTAAAGGCAGGTTATCTCTATGATATTAATGAACGCACGGGAGCGTGGCGGTTTGGTGTCAGCTATCAGGGATTATACCCCATCATTGATGCGCAGGTGCTTTTTGGAAATCGAGCCGACAAGTTGAATGCATTTGGTAATCAGCTTAAATTCACCTGGGATGAAACCACTTTCGAAACGGGGGCAAGAATTCCATTAATATTAACCCGGTCGAAATATCATACCGGTTTTGAAATTGGCAATTATGTTGGTCTTACAAAGGTATCTTCATTTGTAAATAAAATTACGTTTGGGGATAGTACGGTTTATGAAGGCCCGGGAAGATACGCCACGTTCATCTATCATCCTGATCCCGATACAGCCGATATTGAACTTGCCTATGTTTTTAAAGATCAACTCAATAATGGTCAACTCCTCTATAACAGATTTTACGTATCTTTTTACAGGTTGCTAAAGCAAAATAGAAGAGACATTTATTCACGGTTCGGACAGGTTTTAGAATATGAACTTTATTCAACTCCCTATGGTGGAGATTTTCGTGGTCAGCTTTGGACTTTACGGGGTACCTTTTATTTTCCTGGCGTAGCGAAGCATCATTCCTTATACTCACGAATTGGATATCAGGTTAGTAACCAGGGTATAGAAACGGATTTGTATACATTCAGAAACAGATTATTTAAGCCACGCGGATATAGTTACCCTACTGATGAAACGTTTTATTCATTTTCAATGAACTATAGCCTTCCACTTTGGTATCCGGATATAGCGCTGGGGCCGGTTTTGAATATTCAACGCGTTAAGGCAAATCTCTTTTATGATTATGGATCAGGTAAAGGAACGAATTACTATTACTCCGTAAACTATCCGGGACTCGTTTTGCTTTCCTATACCGATGCGGTTTATAAATCTTACGGGGTTGAAGCAACCTTCGATATCAACATCATGCGGTTTCTTCCCAAATTTGAGTTAGGATTTCGGGCAACCTATGTTACGGCTAATGCCTACAAAAATGCAGGTACCGTTTTTGAATTCCTGATTGGAAACATCGGTTTTTAAACCCTTGAATTTCGAGGTTTTAAACCCTATTTTTGACCTTCATTTAAAACTTGAATACCGAATGGCTGAGATTGTAAGAATGCCCAAGATGAGTGATACCATGTCTGAGGGGGTCATTGCCAAATGGCACAAGAAGGTAGGCGACCAGGTAAAGTCGGGTGAGCTGATGGCAGAAATAGAAACCGATAAGGCTACCATGGACTACGAATCATTCAACGAAGGAACCGTTCTATACTTAGGTGCCAAAGAAGGGCAAGCCGTTAAAGTTAATGATGTGCTGGCGGTGGTAGGAAAGAAGGGTGAAGATTACCAGGCTTTGTTGCAAAGTGCGGGACAATCGGCAGGCAGTGGAGGCAGCAAAGCAGAGGCACCCAAAGCAGAGGTTGCCGCAGCTCCTGTACAAACGATTGATACCTCGGGCATTAAAGCTGAGATTGTGCTCATGCCAAAAATGAGCGATACCATGACGGATGGCGTGATTGCCGCCTGGCATAAAAAAATTGGCGATGCGGTGAAGTCGGGCGAGTTATTGGCAGAAGTAGAGACCGATAAAGCCACCATGGAGTACGAATCGTACAATACAGGAACATTACTTTACATGGGTGCTGAGGCGGGCAAGTCAGTGCCGGTAAATGGGGTGCTGGCTATTATTGGTGAAAAGGGTGCCGACTGGCAAACACTTTTGAAAGCGCATCAGGCGAAGGGTTCAGGAAGTTCAACCACCCAACAAACAAGTGCCGCAACACCAACTGTATCAACATCGGTTCCTGTTACAAAAGAAGAACATACATCGAACGGAAGAGTGAAGGCGTCTCCGTTGGCTAAAAAATTGGCGAAAGATAAAGGGTACGACATCAGCAAGATCAGTGGCACAGGAGAAAACGGTCGGGTTACCAGGCGCGATGTGGAAAGTTATAAACCGGGTGCGGCATCGGCTCCTGCAAAAGGACATGCAAGTGCACCTGTTGTATTACCCCAGGTTGTTGGCAAAGAAAGCTTTGAAGAGATACCGGTATCTCAAATGCGTAAAACTATTGCCAGACGTTTAGCGGAAAGTAAATTCTCTGCACCTCACTTCTACCTTACCATGGAAATAAACATGGACAAGGCCATGGATGCACGTAAGAGCATGAATGAAGTGAGCCCTGTTAAGATTTCATTTAACGATATGGTGATTAAGGCAACCGCGGCCGCATTACGTCAGCATCCGGATGTGAATGTAAGCTGGCTGGGCGATACCATGCGCAAGAACCATCACGTTCACATTGGTGTGGCAGTAGCGGTGAAAGACGGCTTATTGGTTCCGGTGGTTCGGTTTGCCGATAATAAATCGTTGTCACACATAGCGGTTGAAGTAAAAGACCTCGCGCAGAAGGCACACGATAAAAAATTGCAACCTTCAGACTGGGAGGGAAGCACCTTCACGATTTCCAACCTCGGTATGTTTGGAATAGAAGAATTTACAGCCATCATCAACCCTCCGGATGCGTGTATCTTAGCGGTGGGTGGTATCAAAGAAACGCCAATTGTGAAAAACGGGCAGATTGTTCCAGGTAATGTGATGAAGGTAACCTTGTCGTGCGATCACCGTGCTGTAGATGGTGCTGTTGGATCAGCATTCCTGAAAACCTTGAAAGGGCTGTTGGAAGATCCGGTACGAATCCTCATTTGATTAAAGTAAAATAGATCGTCATTTCGAGCGTTAGCGAGAAATCTTCTTACTTAGTTTGAAGTATTGAGTTGTGAAGACTCCTCGTTCCTCGGAATGACTTTCTTCTTTTTTAGATATGACAAAAATACACTCCACCACCGTACTGGCGGTAAAGCACAACGGGCATGTTGCTATTGGTGCCGATGGGCAAGCCACCATGAATAACTATGTTGCAAAAAGCAACGTAAAAAAAATCCGGAAGCTTCAAGAAGGGAAAGTTGTGACCGGTTTTGCC
This sequence comes from Cyclobacteriaceae bacterium, assembly GCA_049306095.1. GTDB lineage: Bacteria > Bacteroidota > Bacteroidia > Cytophagales > Cyclobacteriaceae > UBA2336. The sequence goes on along the minus strand of JBAQPU010000013.1, from coordinate 12,074 downwards.
GGATCAACAGCCGATGCGTTCACCTTGCTGGATCGGTTTGAAGAAAAGCTCAATAGCTATGGAGGCAACATGAAGCGTGCTGCCATTGAATTAGCGAAAGACTGGCGCATGGATCGTTATTTAAGACGGCTGGAGGCGATGCTCATCACCATCAGCAAAGAGGAAATTCTAATTCTCTCAGGAACAGGCGATGTGCTGGAGCCGGATAATGAAGTAGCGGCTATCGGGTCGGGCGCCATGTATGCGCAGTCTGCGGCACTGGCATTAAAAAAGCATGCGGCTCATTTGTCAGCCGAAGAAATTGTAAAGGAAAGTCTGAATATTGCAGCAGACATCTGCATTTACACAAACCACAACCTGGTGGTTGAGAAGCTTTAAGCCGGTTCGGTTGGCCTCTCGGGTTCTGGTTCCTTCTCTTCCTGCCCGTTTGAATCTTCCAGCAGAATAACAAACGGTTTAAGGTGAGTGGTGTGCAATAGAATCACTTTCAGAACACCCGTTAACGGTACGGCCAAAATCATTCCGGCAATTCCCAGAATTTTGCCGCCTATCACCAAAGCAATGATCGCTGCCAATGCATTAATGCTCACTTTCGATCCTGTGATCCGTGGTGTAATAAAGTTTCCTTCCAGGAATTGAACAAACGAAAAAATTGCCACCACACCAATCGAATACCAGATGCTGTCTTTCGTTAACAAGGCAAAAATGGCAGGCAAGGTGGCACCGATGAAGATACCTACGTAAGGAATGATGGTGAGAATTCCGGACAGCATACCAAAGAAGATGGCGTGTTCAATTCCCAATAAGAAAAGGCCGGTAGTATTCAGGGCAGCAATAATTACAGTTACAATCAGCAATCCGGAAATGTATCCTTGTAAAACAGATTCAATGTCTTTCTTCCAGGTTGATTCAAAGTTTTTAGGGATCAGGCTTATAAAAAATGCTTTGAAGCGATCGCGGTAAATTAAAAACAGGAAAATGTAAATGGGAATTTGAATCAGCAGGGACAATGTATTGGTGGTGGATACCAGCAGGTTGGTAGCATAGCTGCTTACCACCTTCAGAGCATCCCTCACCATCATGGATTGATCTGCGATGCTTAGTCCAAGCATACTGTGTAGCCTGTTACTGACCTGATCGATCAATAAGGTGAATTTACTTTCCAGGTCGGGTAAATCCTTTACCAGTTGAGTGAGTTGATCGCCAATGAGCCAGAGAATACCTGAAAAAATCAGAAACGTAAAAAACAGTACAATTATAACCGATACCGTTAGGGATAGTTTTTTCTCAAGCCAGTTTACTGCCGGAAGGAGAATTACAGACAGGAATGCCGAAATCAGGATGGGAATGATGATATCGGATGCTACCCAAGCCGCCACGATCATCAACGCAATGATTACCGATAGTTTATAAATGTAATCGAGTCGGTTGAACGGTTTTGAAACTTGCATGCTTAAAATTACTTTTAGACGATTATAAAAGTACACCGATAATTATGAAAAAGTACCTCATCGTTGCCCTATTTATTTCCATGGCAGTAGCAGCGAACAGCCAGCAATTGTTTTCGAAAAGAACATATACACGTCAGGATACCTTGCGTGGTTCCGTGACAAAAGAACGTGCCTGGTGGGATTTGCTGCACTATGAGTTATCTGTATCGGTAAACCCAGCCGAGCAATCAATTAAAGGGAGCAATGTGATCCGCTATAAGGTGTTGAAAGAAAACCAGGTTATGCAAATTGATTTGCAGTCGCCCATGAACCTTGATCGCGTTACGCAAGATGGTCAGGTACTGGAAGTAAAGCATGATGGCAATGCGCACTTTATTTTGCTTGCCAAAAAGCAACTCCCAGGTACGGAGCTGACGATTGTTGTCGAGTTTTCAGGAAAGCCAACGGTTGCTAAAAACGCACCGTGGGATGGCGGATTTTCTTGGTCGAAGGACGGTAATGGCAAACATTTCATTGCCACATCATGCCAGGGTATAGGTGCCAGTTTATGGTGGCCATGCAAAGATCATATGTACGATGAGCCTGATAATGGGATGATCATTAATCTTAATGTTCCCGGTGATCTGACAGGTGTTTCTAACGGAAGGTTAAAGAAACAAAAAACCGAAAAGGATGGCTCCAAAACATTTACCTGGGCAGTTGTTAATCCCATCAATAATTATGGGGTGAACCTCAACATCGGTGATTACGCAAACTATACAGAAAAATACAAAGGAGAGAAGGGGTTACTTGACATGGATTTTTGGGTGCTCAAATCAAATCTGGTAAAAGCAAAGGAACATTTTAAAGATGCCGCCAGAACGATGGAAGCATTCGAAAGTTGGTTTGGACCTTATCCGTTTTATGAAGACAGCTATAAACTGGTTGAGGTTCCGTACCTGGGTATGGAGCATCAGAGTTCGGTAACCTATGGCAATCAGTTTAAGAAAGGTTATCTGGGGTATGACCTTAGCGACACCGGCTGGGGATTGAAGTGGGATTACATCATTGTACATGAGTCGGGTCATGAGTGGTTTGCCAACAATATTACCTACCAAGACATTGCTGATATGTGGATACACGAAGGGTTTACGATGTATTCCGAAAGCCTGTTCGTGGAATATTTTTACGGCAAAGAAGCAGGGGCGGAGTATAGCCGCGGTGTGCGGTTCGGAATTGATAACCGGTCGCCACTCATTGGAAATTACGAGGTGAATTCAGAGGGTTCCAGTGATATGTACAACAAAGGAAATAACATGTTGCATACGTTGCGCCAGGTGGTGAATAACGATGCGTTATGGAAATCCATGCTGCGTGGGTTAAATAAAGAGTTCTATCACCAAACCGTAACTACCAAACAAGTGGAAGAATACATGGCAAAAACGCTTAACCTGGAGTTGAAAGGATTTTTTGACCAGTACCTTCGCGATAGTCGCGTTCCGGTATTTGAATATTTAGTGAAAGATGGAGAGCTTACGTACCATTGGTCGAATTGCATCCGGTCGTTTGACATGCCGGTGAAAATTTATGTTAATGGAAAGGAAATGGAACTGAAACCAACAACACGCCCTCAATCGCAAAAACTGGAAGTAAGTGAAGCGAATGTTGTAGTCGATAAAAACTATTACGTGTATTCGTTTAACACGATGGGGAATTAGGTTTTAAGGTGCCCTACATCTTAAGATGTAGGGCACCTTACTATTTTTTCTTGCCTAAGTTTTAAGTATTCCTCATCATTTCAACCATCAGATTGCGACTGGGATTGAACGTGACTGTGTATTCAAACTTTACTCACAATTTAGCGTAAGTGAATTTGGGCGTGTTAAAAATCCAGCTAAGAATGTTTAATGGCCTCCAGAATCACTTCGCATGATTCTCTGATTTGCTCTTCTGTGATGGTAAGCGGAGGGGCAATTCTAAAACTATAGGGGTGCGATAAAAACCAGTAACAAATTACGCCCTTCTGCTTAGCGTATTCTACAATGCGGTTTACACGTTCGGCTGAATCAAAGTCGACCGCAAACATAAATCCAAACCTTCTGATTTCCTTGATATGAGGATGCTTCAGGAGTTTTTCGAATAGTTTTCCTTTTTCTTCAACTGAGGCTAACAAGTTTTCATCTTCAATCACGTGCAGGGTGGCTAAAGCCGAAGCACAGCACACAGGATTGCCTCCGAAAGTGGTGATGTGGCCAAGCATCGGATCGTGCGTAAGGGTTTGCATGATTTCCCGGTTGGCTATAAAAGCGCCAATGGGTAAACCACCACCAAATGCCTTGGCGATGGTGAGTATATCGGGCACAATACCAAACTGCTCAAAGGCGAACAACGTTCCCGTTCTTCCCATTCCGCATTGTATTTCATCCAGGATCAACAGCGTTCCGGTTTCGTTGCACCGCTGGCGAACGGCTTTCATATATTGTTTGGTTGGAATTCTTACACCGGCATCTCCCTGTATCGTTTCCATTATCACGCAAGCTGTTTTCGTGGTGATTTGTTCAAGATCTTCAATGGAATTGAAATTGATAAACTTCACATCGGGTAGTAATGGCCTGAAGGCCGATTTCTTTATTTCATTTCCTGAAACACTCAGCGACCCGTGCGTGCTGCCATGATAGGATTTTCGGCAGGAAATAATTTCTGTTCGCCCGGTGGAGCGCTTGGCAAGTTTTATGGCGCCTTCGTTTGCTTCAGTTCCCGAGTTCACAAGGTATGTTGAGTTCAGGGAAGGGGGAAGTAGTTCAGCCAGTTTTTTCGCCAATAAATTGGACGCAGACTGAATGTATTCGCCAAACACCATTACATGCATGTGCTTATCGAGTTGGTCTTTAATGGCCCGAATAACTTTTGGGTGTCGATGACCAATGTTGCTGACGGAAATACCGGAAATTAAATCGGTGTAGCGTTTTCCTTCGGGTGAATACAAATAAATTCCCTCTGCCCGTTCAATCGAAATAAGAAATGGATGGTTGTTGGTTTGAGCAAGATGCTGCAGGAAAACCTCATGACTGAAATTCATAGCCTAAAACTATGAAGAGGAACGCAAAAAAGGGAATGTCAGAATACTTTAAAATCTACCCTGCGATGATTCTGATGTTCGTTGTCATTTTTTACCTCTGCCTTGGCCGATTGCTCTTCGCCATATCCAACCACCGAAATTTGTTCGTCCGGTACACCCATGTCGATCATGAGTTGACGGATTTTCTGAACCCGCTTGATGGAAAGCTGCACGTTGTAGGTATCGGCACCGCGGCTGTCGGTATGCCCTTCAATTAAAACATGTTTTCCCTGCAACGCATACTCCACAGCAACCAGAAACGGATCCATGTCAACAACTGAAAACTCATCTTCATTAAAATTAAAATACAGGGGTGCGAGTACTAATGGCTGTTCATCTTTCTTTTCCTGGAGTTGTTGGGCAACCTGGTTACGAATTTTTTGTTGCTTTGCTGAGGTAGGGGCGGGCAACAAATCTTCTTTTTTAGTTTCATCCTCCGTTGTTGTCAGGGCTTGCACAGGCTTAACCTGCGGTTCAGGCGTTGGATTTACAGGCACTGGTTTAACTTCCGTTTTGGCGGTGGCATAGACTGGAGTTGTATCAACTGGCTCAACATCGTGGTCAGGCCGACTTTTAGCTTTTTTAAGATGAGCCAGGCGTGCGTTATGCCTTGGGCCTTCGTGCTTTTTCTTATCGAGCAAGTTGCAGGCGTTCGCGTAATAGTTGATCTGAGATTTATAAACCGATTTGAAATGCTTTGCCTTGTTTTTCTGATAGGCACTCTGCGCTTTACCTTCTGGTGTGGATAGCAGAATAGTAATAATCAGGAAACCCAAAGAAGCCAGCGCGGTAATGCTGCGCGCATCTCCTTTTTTGATGTGTTTTTCTGGTTGAATCGTAAACATGAGGATCGTTTTAAATTCTGGAGTAAAGATCAGTGATCGTTTGGCGATTATTTTTTCGTTTTATCGGCAAATCCTACATTGGTTTGATATGGGTGAAGTATTAAAAAGCAGAAAGGCCATCCCGGATGAGATGACCTTTTCTGACAACCCTTAAAAAAATATCTTACGGTTTCTCCTGAGTATTAGTCTTTATCAACTTTTACTACACGAGGCGTACTAATCATTGACGTGTATCACGGCTACGCCTGGGTGGCAATGGAAATTAAAATACCGATGACAATAATGGCGACCAACACGAGCACCTGCTTAATTCTTGAAGCAATACGGGCGTTGGTTATTTCTTTTAAATCTATTTCTTTCATCATGGCTCCGGTCTTTGGTCTTACAAAGGTGCGGCATTTGGCGGGAGCGTACTTCCTAAACAGCCATCAAACCATACATCTGTGTCTTTCTAACCATGATTGGCTACCCATACCACGAATGGGATACAATACCCACAGTGCAATCGTTTGCGGTGACAGTTGTAGAAATTGAATTGTTGAAATTGGGCTATTTTAGATGTTTTTAAATACTTGAGGTATTGAGGCCTATTGTGCAGATTATCAAAAAATTGACTTTACGGTATCTTTTTATGGAGATATCTTACATCGCCCCTCTAGGTATTGTGCATTTTCAGGAATTCCATAATCTCTTCGCGCACGCTGTTGGACCGGTTTTCATCATAAGCGGCTGTGGCAATCGACTTAAATAATTCATTCACCACAAAGGGCTTGAAGCCAAGTTTTTCCGCGTAGATCGTGGCAACCTCAAGTTCTGCATCTTCCACCACCTGATCGAGGTAAATCATAAATACCAGGTGGTAAATCGACTCAAGCTTGTCAATTTTATCTTCGCGTTGAGAAAACGCCAGGTTTGAAACATCCACCTGTGCGTAATGTAAATCGTTCGGGTTCAAATGCAGTTGAAACCCCCATTTAAGGAGGCAACGGAGGTATCTGCTTTCTATTTTTTCTTTTTCCAGAAAAAGAGAAAGAATGTTAAAGTAGCTTTTTTTGACTGAGTTTAGCTGATCGGTGGTAAGCTCATCAAACATGATCGTGGGGGTTGTTATTCAAGGTCGTAAAAATTTTACGTTTAATAGGATGTTAGCGACAATATTTATCCTGAAGATCGGAAATTCCATTGACGCCAAGCTTTTTAGCCCGGTCTATATCGGAGCAAACGGTCAAGAAAGCTCTTAATCTAACATGAGCCATTGCCCGAAGGGCATAGGGCTGTGCCCACAACGGACGAAGGAATATGACCCAGTTTAAGTCTTTCACTGCAGCTTTGTAATTTTTGTTGTTGAGGTAAATCCTGGCGCGTTCTAAAAAAATTGAAGCGTATAGATCAGGAATATCGGCAGGGTTCATCACTACCGTAAAAGCTTCGCCATAGATTTCGGTGAGATTTTCTTTGAATAGTTTTGTTCCCATCGTCAGGTAATCCAACGCTTCCTGTGGGTTGTTGAGGTGGGTTGCGTTTACCATGCTTATCTGGTAAACAAGTTCCAGGTTCCAGGGTTGCAGTGCATGCAGTTGCTTGAACGATTGAAGTGCTTCCGGATAAGCACCCGTATTATATTCGCATACTCCAATTTTTCGCAGGGTTTCTGTACGGGACGGGTATTCATATTTTTTCAAATACCTGAAGTAAGGCAAGGCCTCCTGATAAAGTTGTGTATCAAAATTATTTTCAGCCCTGTTCCTGACTTCCGTGATAAGGCTGTCGCGCGCGTGGATGAATTGAAAGTCAAGCGGTTGTTTTTCGTGCAGGGAAATTATCCGGTTAATGGCTTCATCAATTTTTCCTGATCCGAACAAAGCATTAACCTCGTTGATTAACTGCCGATTCTGCGCCTGTATTTTTTCATACTTCGCGTCAATAAAATAGTTGGCGGTATGAATGATGCCAAAACAAACCCCCGACATAATCAGAAACACCAGAAAGGCCAGGCCCTGAATTTTGAAGTAATGGCTGTCGAAGACATACTCTTTCTTTTTGGCCCGCTGCCACCGTGCATAGTGTTGCCGCTGCACCTCCCGCCACAACACTTCGTTGTGGACAGCAGCATGAGAATTGAATCTCGAATCGTACCGTGATTTTTTGAGCGGGTCGGAGAGTATGTGATAGGCTTCGTTGATGGCTTTGAACAGTTCTTCTGCCTTTGGATTTCCCGGATTCCTATCGGGGTGCCATTGCATGGCAAGCCGTTTGTATGCTGTGCGGATCTGAGTAGAATCTGCCGATCGGGGTAAACCCAGTATATCGTAGAAATCGGCCATAGGGTATGGTATGCGATACAACGAATTTACCTGCTTTTTCGCTTATTTTTTTAAACTAAAAAAGGACGCTGGCAGGCGTCCTTTTTGGTTTTATTCTTCTCAGGGTATTTAAACTTTGGCAAGCTCCTGAACCAGGTCAATAATCTTATTCGAATAACCCCATTCGTTATCATACCACGATACTACTTTAACAAAGTTTTCGTTCAACGCGATACCGGCCTTTGCATCAAAAATGGAGGTGCGCGTGTCGCCCACAAAATCTTGTGAAACCACTTCCTCTTCCGTATAGCCAAGAATTCCCTTCAACTCGCCTTCAGAAGCTTCTTTCATGGCGGCTTTTACCTGTTCGTAAGTTGCTCCTTTTTGAAGGCGAACGGTTAAGTCAACAACCGATACATCAGCAACAGGAACACGGAAGGACATGCCAGTAAGTTTTCCTTTTAATTCAGGCAACACCAGCCCAACCGCTTTCGCTGCTCCTGTTGAGGAGGGGATAATATTTTGATATCCGCCACGGCCACCACGCCAGTCTTTCGCTGAGGGGCTATCAACAGTTTTTTGAGTAGCTGTAACAGCGTGTACGGTGCTCATCAAGCCTTCAACAATACCAAACTTATCGTGTAAAACCTTGGCAATTGGCGCAAGGCAGTTGGTGGTGCATGAAGCGTTAGAAACAATTGTATGCTCTGCGGTAAGTTTCTTATGGTTAACACCCATTACAAATGTGGGGGTATCGTCTTTAGCAGGAGCCGACATCACTACCTTCTTAGCTCCGGCTGTAATATGCTTTTGCGCATCGGCTTGTGTTAGAAACAAACCGGTTGACTCAATAACGATTTCAGCGCCAACTTCCGACCACTTTAAATTAGCAGGATCTCTTTCGGCCGTTACCCTGATTTTTTTTCCGTTAACGACCAGGTTCCCATCCTTCACTTCAACTGTTCCTTCAAACTTTCCATGGGTTGAGTCGTACTTCAGCATGTAGGCCATGTATTCTGGGTCTACAATATCATTAATGCCCACAACTTCAATGTCTTTGCGGTTGACGGCAGCCCTGAATGCCAGGCGACCGATACGGCCAAAACCGTTAATTCCAATTTTTGTCATTCTATACCGGGTTATTTTGAAGCGGCAAAAATATAATAACACACCTTCTAAAACCAACTAAACACCAGAATGGTTTGGTATTTTTTACGGGGCACGTTTGTAAATCAAGTTCAGGAATATATCTTTGCGACTCAATTTTTCAGACGGTCCGTTCGTCTAGGGGTTAGGACACCAGATTTTCATTCTGGTAACACGGGTTCGATTCCCGTACGGACTACTTGAAACCCTTTAATCAGTGAATTAAAGGGTTTTTTTATGCCTTTCCGAAGCTCAACCATACATTTACTTCATGGATATCGAAGCGAAAATCAATAACGTTATTGCGGGTATTGGCTCGGCAGGAAGAATGGGAAATGTGATGGAGGTTCTTGGCTATACTCAAAAAGATTTCCAAACAGGGTTTGATTTGGCCAATGAGATGCAGAACCGGGACCTGGTGAAAATGCTTTATTCAAATTATAACCAGAATAAAATTGTGGTGGAGTTCACGCTGCTGGGTAAGGCTACCTATGAAAAAATGGCTGTTTGATTACGGGTATTCAGTGTGGAACCCATTTTCCTGGAAGGGGATATAAATTAAAGACTGATGGGAGTTCTATCTCCGGGAATAATCCCTAAATTCATCGGATCAAAACCGATGCCTTATGAATATATCTGAAATTCTCAACCTCTTTAACCAGGGAAAGGCAACAGCCAAAAGCCACATGAAAAACCTCATCGAAATGGCGGCTGTGGATGGAAATTTCGAAGACATCGAGTATGACCTCTTAAAAACAATTGCAAAACGAAACAGTATTTCTGAAAGTCAGCTCAAGCAGATTCGCCAAAACCCAGGAGGTGTGAAATTTGAAATTCCAGCCGACAAGAAAATTAAGTTTCATCAGTTGTATGACCTCGTTCATATGATGACTGTTGATAAGTCCATTCATGATGAGGAGTTGAAGTTATGTAACCTGTTTGCAATCAAGTTTGGATATAACCGTGAAAAAGTGCGTGAGTTAATTGAAACCATAAAAAGCAACATTCAGCATGGGCAAAACCACAATGAAACCATGAAGCGCGTAGAGTGGATGCTAAATTAGGCTTTCATATTCTTCAAAATTTCAAGGCCCTTTTTTAGAGGCCTTTTTTTGTTCTATTTGCGCACAGTTTAAAAGGGATACGTAGTTGAAAGTCGTATCACCGACATTTTTTTTATAACAGTTTGTATACCTGTAGCGTGGTTTTGCGTACAAGGGTGGGTGAGAAAATTGAAAAGAAGGTGAATGGAGCGGGGAAATTACTTTAAAGGGGTATGCTGGAGCAGGTAGAGACCAACGAATTACAGGATATTTTTACTTCAATTATTGAAGATGCGGATGCCAACATTCTGTTGCTTAACGAAGATTTCCGGATTCTTTCACTGAACCCGGGGTTCTATTGGATTTTTCTTGAGAACTATGGTATCGACCTGAAAAAGGGTAGCTCCATGTTAGATTCGATGGAGATGGTTAACCCAATGCTGGCAAAGGTTTGGCGTGAGCGATGCCTGAGTGCGTTTCATGGAGAATCTTTCCGGGTAGAAGAAACATTTGAAATCGATGGGAGGAAATTTCACTGGGAAGTTTATTTCAAAACCATCCGCCATAACAGCCGTTCCATTATTTCAGTTTTTAGCCGTGATATAACGGTACGCAATGCATATCAAAAAAGAATTCTGGAAAATGAAGCAAATCTCCGGTCAATTCTAAACACCATCGACAGCAGCATCTGGCTTGTTAATGCGCGATTTGAGCTGATCGATTTCAACAAAGAATTTTACAGGAGTTACAAACAAGCCTTTGGGATCAGGCTCGAAAAAGGGCGTAATATTCTGGAGTTGATTCCGCCAGACAAACCCGAACTGGTCGATCAGTGGCGTGAGCGTTATGAAAATGGATTAAGAGGAAGGCCCGGAAAATATTTCGATTCCTACACAGTAGGAGAAGACCTTAAAACGTATGAGATAAAAACCTATCCCATTGTTGAAAATGGAAAAGTGACCGGTCTTACAATTTATTCCCGTGACATTACACAGCAGAAGAAAACGGAAGATATTCTAAAAGAACAAAATGAGGAGCTGACCAAAATCAACAACGAACTTGACCGGTTCGTGTACAGTGCCTCGCACGATTTGCGCGCACCCCTCATGTCGGTGAAAGGTTTACTGAATATGATTAAGGTTGATCCCGAAAAAGGAAGCACAACCCGTTATCTCGAGTTGATTGAAAAGAGTGTCCACAAGTTGGATAGCTTTATTTCAGATATCATCCATTACTCTAAAAATTCGCGCATGGACCTGTTGATTCGCGAAATTGATTTTCATGAATTGCTGGAAGAATCAATCGCATCGCTTCGGTTTATGGAGGGTGCCGATAAGGTGAGGAGCATAAAACACATTAATGCTCAAACCTTGTTTTATTCAGATCCAAGCCGTTTGCTGATGGTATTTAATAATATTATCTCCAATGCGGTGCGTTACCGCGATAAGTGGAAGGAAGATTCATTTCTGCAAATCGATATTCAGGCAGATGAGAAGAAGGCCTGTATTACATTTTCTGATAATGGGATCGGCATTGCTAAAGAGTATATCGGCAATGTTTTTAAAATGTTTTATCGGGCTACTACCGAGAGTAAAGGATCGGGTTTAGGATTGTACATTGTTAAGAGCGCAGTTGAGAAATTGCAGGGCACCATTCAGGTTCAATCTGAATTTGGGAAGAGCACTGTTTTTATTGTTGAGATCCCCAACCTGAAAAACCGTTAACCTTTTGGTTTGCTTTTTCTTGGTCCCGGCCACGGATATTTTGACGGGCGATAAGGCTTACTGGCCTGACGTTTCTTTATTTTCTTTTCCTTTTCTTTTGGTTCGATTTCGATGGTGCGGGCTACCCCAAGGTTAACCGACAAAAATAAGTCTCTCCGGGTTCCATAAATATCATAGATAGCCTCGTAAGCCTTTACCTTTTTAATGTAGTCGTCTTGTCGTGGTTCCAACGCTCCAATGTTGGCGCGAAGGTCAAACGAAATGCGCCACGCCTCGGTTATGTCCCAGTCGGATCGGAAGCCAATGCCTCCAAAGATTTGAACAGGCTGAAAATCACTTTTTGAAAGCAGCGTTTTGTTCTTTATCTCAGGGGCTAACACGCCATCATATTCAACCAGGTATCCCGGATTTTCTGCTTCGAAGACATCATTTTGTGCAGAAGGGTATGTTCCCGTAACTTCAATC